>NZ_AP026945.1:3527500-4185771 GCF_026000695.1 Limnospira platensis NIES-39 | reverse complement strand
GATTTTTTCGCCATTAACCTCGATCGCGAATTCGGTTTCACCCAAACCAGTCAAGTTATAATCAGTCTTCTCGCTGGTGTATCCAACACTAGCGATCATCTTCCGTCCTGCATCAGTGTATTTAAACGCCAACATTTGATTTTTCGACTTATCATTATCATAAGTCCAAACCACCATATATTCTTCCCCGTGATAGGAGAAAACCTTAGAAGGACGGGTAGGAACATAGCGACCAGGAGCGCCAAAAGCCGCATCAAGGAATTCCTGAAGTGAATCATCCTGAACTACAGCATAGCTCACCTGTTCAGCCGGAAGTTCTTCTTCCTCGACATCACCTTCACTTTCGTCAACCACTTCTTCTTTATTGCGATTGCGGAAATAATCTACCGCCATCTTAGTACCAATAGCACCGACGGTAGCAATTCCAGCCCCAGCGAGAATTTTACGAAGTCTACTCATATATTGTCCTCATTGACGAATTGGGGAGTTTTAGTCTTGGGGATATATTCCACTCTCCGCTAGAATTTTAACAGATTGTTGTTAATAGCAAAATCTGCAAAAAGATGATAATATTCCTCCCTTTAGGGGGTTGACAAAAAACACCAAATGATATACCAGAGATGGATTCAGGGAGCAACTAATATTTGAGTAACCCAGATAATTTGGCTCATCAGCATAAATATAGGTGATACGAGACCATTACTGAGTCCCCTAACCCCAAACCAGATGGCTGTAGTGAGCCTTCAGTCCTGCCGAGCCAGTGGCGTTAAGGAAGGCCAGAGATGATCAAATTTAGCTATTATGTATAAAATATTTCAGACATCTAATAATTTCTGGGTGTTTAAATATGGCAATGTCGTTAATGATGATGATTGCTACCAGATATTTACGGGGCTGCATCACTTAATCTCATAGCTAAATACTAGGGAATTTTAGCATTTTTTAAACTATCATGATCACTGTTAAAAGATGATGCAAATTGATGATTACTATAGAATCTTAGAGGTTGCACCCCATTCCAGTCAAACGGATATCAAAAAATCCTATCGGAGATTAGCCAAAAAATTCCATCCAGACAGTCAGGAAGAAACAGCCAATCACGATATAATTATTCGGATTAATCAAGCCTATGAAGTTCTGAGCGATCCCCAAAAACGTGAAAATTATGACCGGAGCCTAAGCAGCCCAACCCGACCCCGTAAACAGAAGCCCAAAGGGCGGTCTAAAGATTTTGACCTAGACCAATGGTTACAGGAAGTCTATAGGCCTGTTAATCAAAATATTGAGCGGATTTTTCAACCATTTAAACAAGAAATCGATAACTTATCGGGCGACCCCTTTGATGATGAATTAATGGCAGATTTCCAAGCCTATATTGAAACCTGTAGAGATATCCTAGCGGAAACCCAAACTCGATTTCGCTCGACTCCCAACCCGGCGAATATTGCGGGAGTGGCGGCGCATCTTTATTACTGTCTGAATCATATTGGTGATGGTATCGAAGAATTAAATATGTTTACGCTGAACTATGACGAATCCTATCTACACGCTGGCCATGAATTTTTCCGCATTGCCGATCGCTTACGTCAAGAAGCCCAAGAGCAAATCCATAAATTCCTTTAACCAGAGAGCGATCGCCATAATTTCTTGAGCAGAGCATCATACCATGGGGATCGAGGTTGAAAAAAATTCGGAAACCGACTACATTAGTTAACAGAACTTAACAAGCAAAAATTAACCTGCATTTATGCAATGCCTGATTACCCGTCGCGCCCAGTTTTCAGCCAGTCACCGTTACTGGTTGCCAGAACTAAGCGAAGCCGAAAATTTTGCCAAATTTGGACAAACAGCCCGCGCCCCCGGTCACGGCCATAATTATGTCCTGTATGTTTCAATGGTAGGGGAACTAGACGAATATGGCATGGTACTTAACCTGTCGAACGTCAAACATACCATTAGGAGTGAAGTTACCGAACCCCTAGATTTTTCATTCCTCAATGAAGCATGGCCGGAATTTCAGCACACCCTACCCACAACTGAATTTCTGGCTTATTTAATTTGGCATCGTTTAGCCCCCCATTTACCCCTAACCAACATTCAACTATTTGAACACCCCCAACTTTGGGCAGATTATCAAGGAAACGCCATGGAAGCATATCTAACCATCAGCACCCACTTTAGCGCGGCTCATCGCCTAGCTCACCCTCTCCTGAATGATGAGGATAACTCGAAAATTTATGGCAAATGCGCCCGTCCTCACGGTCACGGACACAATTATCACCTAGAAGTTACCATTCGTGGTCAAATTGACCCCCGCACGGGTATGATTGCGGATTTAGGGGCTGTGCAGAAGGCGATCGATGATTATGTGGTTGAACCCTTCGATCATACTTTCCTCAACAAAGATATTCCCTACTTTGCTAAGGTCGTACCAACCGCTGAAAATATTGCCGTTTATATCCGTGAATTGCTGCAAAATCCCATTGATGAATTAGGAGCCAATCTCCATAAAATCAAGTTGATTGAAAGCCCTAACAATTCCTGTGAGGTCTACTGCACACCATCGGAACATCAAACTCCTCTAGCCAGCCATCGAGAACCGGTAGCAGTAGGTGCATAAGAGATATCAAGCCCGATATCAATTAGTCTAATGTTTTACTGTAAAAAGCAGGTATTTTGCCTGCTTTTTTTGGTGTGGCTATCAAATCCAAATCGATAGTTTTTCCTGGGGGGTCGGGGATGCTATGGCGACCAGAAACTTTGATGATGGTTGCTCAACCGGATTGACTCTTAACCAATCCTCAACTCCCTAGATTATAACTATCAATTTCCTGACCTGCAAAAATTGGGGCGTAATTATGAACTAGCTAAGACACTCCCCCTGAGTTTAAAGGATATTAAACCGGGGGGGAGTCACTATTTAGCTATCCGTTATCCATCCCCCTAATCATCAAGCAAGAGTGAGTTATATCCATGAGGCTATCGACCCTAACACTGTTGACTCTGACTGCGCTTGCAGCTAACGAATTCCTAAATCCGGCAACTGCCGCCCCTAAGTTAACATCTGGTTCTAATCCGGTTGGTGATACGGAAAATTTGGTTGATAAAATTGATATCGAAATTAGCCAAGTTGAACTGACTCCCACTGTTGGCACCCCGGAAACTTGGAGCCGGCCAGAATTAGCTGAGGATTCATCATTAACAACAGATGAAGTGGTATTTATAGCCTCAGCTTCCCCATCTTTGTCACTGGCTCAGGTTAGCCCTTCTGTAGCTAATTCTGAATTTGGCTACACGATTATATTACTCAATACTTTGCTGTTAATTTCTACTTTATCACCGACTTTAACTTTGATGTTTTTCTGGTTGGTGCGGCGCTTAGTGATTCGAGAGTTGGTGAGTGAAACTAACAAAAGATTAGATAAATTGGATGGTTTAGAATCACAACTAAAAAAATCTCATTATCAGTCTAAAAAATTGGTTAAAGATTTAGAAATGCAGTTGAAAGTAGCACAAAAGTCTATTCATTTTTTAAGGAAAGAGGTTGAGGCTTCCCAGGTATCGATTCAAGAACTAGAAAATCTGAAGTTACAGTATCTTAGACAGGTACAACAGATGATGGTGGAGCTGCAAAATTATAAAAATCAGGCGATGGAACAGGTTAATACGCCAGCCTTACCAGTTTCTGCGCCACCTATCTCTAAGCCGATATCAAAATCTCCATCTAATCATGATAATCATGAATTACGATTACCTCCTAAGCATCCGCATACTTCTCAGCCTTTAATTGCGGATGATTTCCTGAAAAAGGGGGAAGCTCTAATTAATGAACGTCAATATAAACAAGCGATCGCTTCTTGCGATCGGGCTTTGGAAATTAACCCTGATTTAGATGAGGCTTGGTATCAAAAGGGTAATGCTTTGGTGCAGCTAAAACAATATTCTGAGGCTTTGGAGTGTTATGATCGCACGTTAAAGATTCAGCCTAAGCGGTCAGATGCTTGGTATAATCGGGGTAATGTTTTGGTGCGTTTAAAACGTTATTCCCAGGCTCTTTCAGCCTATAATCAGGCGTTAAAGATTCAGCCTAATGATTATGCGGCTTGGCACAATCGGGGGGCTTTACTGCGTAAATTTCAGAAGTATGAGCAGGCTTTAGAGTCTTATGATCGGGCGATTAAGCTGGAAGCGAATCATTATGAAACTTGGCATAATCGAGGTAATGTTTTAAGTCAATTAAAACGCTATCAGGAAGCTATATCATCTTATGATCGGGCGATTCAAATTAATCCAGGTCAGTTTGATATTTGGGCAAATCGAGGGATGGCTTTATGTCATATTAATCAATATTCGGAGGCTCTATCTTGCTATGAACAGGCGATATCTCTGAATTCTAAGGAGCCAGAACTTTGGATTTCTCAGGGGGGAGTTTTAGTAAAATTAGCACGTCATGAAGAGGCTGTGATTTGTTATGATCGGGCGATTAGCCTGAAATCGGATAGCTATGAGGCTTGGATGGGGCGAGGTGAGATTTTAACGGCTTTAAAACAGTATGAACAGGCGCTGGCTAATTGGGATCGGGTGATTGCTTTACAGCCAGATGCTTATCAGGCTTGGTGTCAACGGGGAATCTGTTTAGAGAAGTTGGAACGACATGATGATGCGATCGCTTGTTTTGATACGGCGATTGCTTTGAAGCCAGATCATGCGGAAAGTTGGCGACACAGGGGCGCTTTATTATCCCGACTGAAAAAATATCAGGAGGCGATCGCTTCTTTAGGAAAAGCTATTTCGATTCAAAAAGAGTTACGCAATGGCAAAAAAGCGGCTAATAGTTCTCAATCGATAGGTGATAATAATGGTTTCTCACCTGTTCCGGCTTAATAGATGGAAAGCTGTTAATAAGTTGAGATGTTGATGAAGGCGATCGCTCGGTTAAGGTGGCGATCGTCTTAAAATTTGTAATTGTCCAGTATTGGGCAAAAAAATCCCCCAGCCTCAGCCGGGGGAAAACCATCAGGGTGCATCTACTTTTTCCTATTCCTGTCGGAGATGAAGCACTCCGGGAAATTTGAGAAAAAATTGTGAATATAACAAAGTCCCTACAATCCGACGACCGTAGGGACCAGACTATGACGTACCAAAAGGTTCTAGGCGATGATGGTGTCCCAATTAACATCAAACACAGCCACCGTTGTATTCTTAACCGATATTTTAATTTGATGAGCCAGTCGCATCAGAACAACAGGTTCCTGAATTAGCGATGGGGAGGATTTTACAGCGTCTGCGATGTCCTGGTTCATGCACTGAATATGCAAAACACCCCACCGCCTATAGACTTTACACTGTCCCAAGGGTCTAAGCTGTTGCAATTCGGCTTCGTTTTCTCGATAGAAATCCCAAATCAGCCGTGTTAACTGTGAAGGTTGTTTCATATCACGCTATGCCATTGACATCACATTAGGTTGGTTATAGTTCTAATTGAAACTCAAATTTCCCGTCACAGCAGGACCCTGACACAAGACTTAATAACAAATCCCGGCCAAAATTTGAGCCTAAAAAACCCCAAGTCAGTGTTGACAAGACTTTTAGGCGATCGCCCAGTTGAGATTTTGTAACAATATTGGCAACGATATTTAAAAGATATTTACAAAACTCGGTCGAAGCTATCATGTGCCCGATTTGAGTAGCAATTACCGAAAATCGTGACCAGGATCATATATGCCACTAGGTCTCTACCCATGATATGATTTAAGTTTTGCAAGTACCCCTTAACACACAACTTGAATAGGAAGGAGAACCCGGATTATGGCCCGTATGTACTACGATGCCGATGCCAACCTAGATCTATTGGCAGGTAAAACCATTGCAATTGTCGGCTATGGCTCCCAAGGCCATGCCCATGCCCTGAACCTTAAAGATAGTGGCATGAACGTCATCGTCGGGCTATATCCAGGGAGTAAGTCAGCCACTAAAGCCAAAGATGCCGGCTTAACAGTTTATCCGGTAGATGAAGCGGCTAAAATTGCCGATCTAATTATGATCCTCCTACCGGATGAAGTGCAGAAAACCGTCTACAAAAACGAAATCGAACCCAATCTCAGCGAAGGCAAAACCCTAGCATTTGCCCACGGGTTTAATATCCATTTTGGTCAAGTTGTCCCCCCAGAGAATGTAGACGTGATCATGGTAGCGCCCAAAGGTCCTGGACACCTGGTGCGCCGTACATATCAAGAAGGACAGGGGGTTCCTTGTCTGTTTGCGGTTTATCAGGATGCGTCAGGACAAGCACGCGATCGCGCTATGGCCTATGCTAAAGGTATTGGTGGCACTCGTGGTGGCATCTTGGAAACCACATTCCGGGAAGAGACAGAAACCGACCTATTTGGCGAGCAGGCGGTTCTCTGTGGTGGTTTAAGTGCCCTTATTAAAGCTGGATTTGAGACCCTTGTAGAGGCCGGATATCAGCCGGAATTAGCCTATTTTGAATGCCTCCACGAAGTCAAACTGATTGTAGATTTAGTGGTTGAGGGTGGTTTGGCTCAAATGCGCGATAGTATCTCCAATACGGCCGAATATGGAGATTATACTCGCGGCCCCCGTGTAATTACAGATGCTACCCGCGCAGAAATGCGTAAGATCCTCAAAGAGATCCAAACAGGTCAGTTTGCGCGGGAGTTTGTGTTAGAAAATCAATCTGGTAAAGCCGGGTTTACCGCCATGCGCCGCCAGGAAGCCGAACATCCTATCGAGGAAGTTGGTCATGACCTGCGGGCGATGTTTAGCTGGCTGAAAAAGAAAGCCTAAGATAGCCACGGGGAGAGAGTAGCCCGGTAAACTTATAGGCTGACTTTTTGCCTTAATTACCGCTATTTTCTGGCGTTGTATTCTGTAACTGTTCGACATCCCTTTCCCGTTCTTCGTTGAAATTATGGGGGGTTAGCCAGTCGGGAACCAGCCCAATTAAAAATTCGCGGCTGGTTTTACTAGCGCCCCGCACTGGGTCGGGTAGGAAGGTAAAACCATCAGCAGAGGTAATAAAGGTAACAATTAGGGCGAATACTATCAGCCCTAGAATTTTTTTAGGAGTCATATCAACTGATTGGGGTTAAGATTTACTGGGGTTACTGATATTGATAGATTATAGATATAGCAATTTACTATATCTGACGGTAGATGCCAGGAATGCCTGTTCCCTGTTTTTGGTTCCCTGATGATAGTTCTATCTTAACCTGTGTAACTACCTCCTAGCTTACTTCGCCTACCAGCCCCAGTCCTAGGAGGAGCAAGGCTTCGATTATCTGATGAGCTTATCGTAAATTACTATGGCTGATGTTTTAGAAACTCCCGAACAACAAATTGCTGTGATTGAAGCCAATGCCGAGAAAATATCGGAAATGAGCGATCGCGGCTACAAAAACAGTGGAGAAAAAGGAACAGTGGTGCTGTTGCGCCAGTTGGAGAATAACTCGACGGAGTTGGAAGAATGGCAATTCCAATACCGTCCTATGAGTAGTCTTGATTCTATGCTTTCGGATTGGAAACAGATGAAATTGCAAGAGATGCTCATTGCTTATAACCCTGATGTATCTGTGGTTTGCACTTTTCTTTATCCTAATGGAACTCATAGTAGCTACCATTTTGGCAAAGTTTAGGGTAACTGGTCTTTGAGAAATGAATCAACGAGGATCTGCATAGGTTCGGGAATTTCGGTGATTAGCCGCACTGGAAAGGCATCGGTAGAAATAAACTCAAAGTATTCTGGGGTGAGAAAAATTTGATATTTTTCGGCTTCTGGTGTTAACTGTGCGGCCATGGCTAGGGTAAAGGCTTTGACATAGTTTTGGATATCGGCGGCGGCGATACCTGCTACTTCATCACCAGATAGGGGTGTACTGGGAACGCGGGATTGATCTAAGACAAAATCGGGGTCTTTGGCGCTGAGGTGGGTTCCCCCCAAAACTCCAACTAACCATTTAGGTGCGGGAATTTGGGGAAATATGGCGATTTGGTCGGATAAGGCGGGGGTGAGTTTATCGGCGGAGGTGGAAAAAATGAGGGTGGGAACTCGGATTTGAGTTAGTCCGGTTTCACCAAAGATTAAGGATGCGGTAGGATTAAGGGCGATCGCTGCTTTGATGCGAGGATCATATAGCCTATAGCGATCGCCTGGTAGTTCAGTGGCGATACATTGGGTAATTTGTCCGGAACTTAAAGTAATTGCGTCCTGCTGACAGCGCTGGCGTAGGGAGTCGAGTTGAAACTCTCCCCCAGCTATAGTTAAAGCTGTACCACCACCGAGGGAATAACCAATCACTAAAACCCGGTTAGGATTAAGGCTACGTTCTATAACTCCACCGGTTTGGGTGAGTTGAGTTAACTGATCGAGAACAAAACTAATATCCTGGGGACGTTCTAACAACTCCTGTGGTTGCATTGCCAGATTTTGGCTAATATAGGTCTGGTTACTGCCGGGATGTTCTAAGGTGACGAAAGCATAGCCGTGGGATGCTAGGTGGCGGGCTACATATTGTAATTCGTTGCGAACGGAACCGCGACCGTGGGTAAACAGTACCACAGGGCGATCGCTGGTGACGGCTTCTGACCAATAAATATCTACATCAATGGTGCGGTTTCTGGCTGTATCCTCAAAGGTATGGGTAGTGGTGATCACTTGGTGAGGACCTGGTTGGGTGGGGTCTAGGGGGAGGGTTAAATTAGCATCTGTGGGTCCTAATTGTTGGACTATTTCCACCATAAACTGCTGAGTCCGCCAAAAGGAACGGTTGAGGCGACTAAACACATCAAAGGCGACATCGATATCAATTCTCAATTCTGGGTTAGGGTAGCTTTGTAAAAACCCTAGTATTGATAACCCAGACTCGCTTTCGGCGGCTTCTAATAGGGCGGTTTTAATGTCTGCGCCTCGGGTTTGGGGGTCCTGAGTGCGGGTAATGGTGGCAATTTCGTCAAGGATGTTTTCGCCAATTTGGGTTGTCAGTAAATTGCGGACGGCGGTGGGTGGGATGCCTATTTGGGAATTGAAAGCGGCCAGGACTTGTTGTTTTTGTTGAGCAGACAAAAACAGTTCATAACCTCGGAGTCCGGGGGGAGCTTTTCCGGTGTTGGCTAATATTTCTAAATCTTCGATCGCCAAGGACAGGGACATAATCCCTTGGCGAACTATAATTGTTTCTGCTGCCTTCACTGGGGTAGCGATCGCAATATGAGTCCCCAATGCGATCGCCGAAAGTACAGCTAACTTTAACCTAGACCATTGAAAGTTCAGCCCCATGACACCTCAGATTACTTGTTGAAAAAAAAGTGAACCTAATCTTTTTGTAACACCTCAGAGAAGGCAAAATCAGGAGCAGCTAACACAAAAATTGTAGCGGGTAATCCTGTAGCCATTTTCTGGAGGCGCTCGTAATATTCACTGTACTCTAAATCCTCTTTGGGGGTAGCCATACCCAAAAATACCAAATCGGCATCCTGAGAGGAAGACCGTAGAATTTCCGGGAAAGGTTGTCCTTGAGACACAATCACCTGGGGTTTAGCCCCAATGCGTAACTGTGTAACAACTTTAGCCAAATTAGTCTGGGCTGCTACGGCTGCTGTTTGGTCGGGTACAACTAAGTTTAAATTAATTTCGGCTCCGCGCCACTCCAGACTGGTCCGCAACAAATAAGCCAGAATTAGCATCAAGCCTCCATTAGTATTAAGACCCCCCCACCAGATATCAATCTTCTGTCGATCGCTAAATCCCTGATCTGATTCATCCCTTAATATGAGTACACTACGAGCGGTTTTGTGAAAATGTACTAGGGTTTCACAATATGATTTTCGACGTTCAGGGGATTGGGAATCTCCTAATAAAATTGTATTGGGTACTAAGGGACCAATTCCGTAGGATTCTACGAGTTGACGGGAGCCAGTGAAGGGATCATCAGCCATAATTACCCTGACTAAGCCTGCTATGGCTCGTTTTTCTAAATAATCGCGCAAAATCGCTTCTATTTCATTTCTTTGGGTCGGACTACGGGAGCCTGTGGGTAAGATGGTGCAAACAGTAAACAGGCTGACGTTATGACTAAAATTAGCTGCTAATTCCACTAAAGACCAACGTTTATTGGGCGCACCGGAAAAGGTGAGGATATGGGGTCGCCAGTTTTTGGTGTCTGGGGTGTAACTCAGTTGAAATAAACCTCGACGCACTAGGGCCATCCAAACTCCCTGACGGATATCTCCCCAGGCGCTTTCTAGTTCTCGTCGCTCTAACCAAATATAGATACTAAAGACAATGATGGCGGCGATAATGGTGGCGATCGCATCAATGAGGAACATTACCCCTAAACAGCCGACGACTCCTAACAGAGATAATAGCCAGTGAACTTTGAAGGTGGGACGAAAGGAGGGACTTTCTAAAAAGGTCTCGATACCTGCTGCTAGGTTGAGTACCAAATAGGTGGTCAGAAAGAACATACTCAGCACTGGGGCGATCAGGTTGAGGTCGCCGACAGCAACGGCAATTAATACAAATCCTAGGGTAACAACTGTGGCGATACGGGGTTCATTATCGGGTCCCGATCCGGTTCCTAGGAATTTTAACGAGTTGGGTAAAATGCCATCTTTGGCTAAGGCTTGCAGGACTCTTGGGGCTCCTAATATACTACCTAGGGCACTCGATAGGGTGGCTCCCCAGACTCCCAGCAGGATAGATGGTCCCCAGAAAGCTATCCGTTTCATGATTAGCGCATCGGCTAGGAGGCTTTCTGTATCCCCTTGCATCCATAATAGGACGGGTAGCAACATATATATTACATAACCTGTGCCGACGGCGGCGAGGGTTCCTGTGGGGATGGCTTTGGTGGGGTTTTGCAGGTCTCCTGACATATTGACCCCTGCCATAATTCCGGTAACAGCGGGGAAAAAGACGGCGAACACTTGCCAAAATCCTACTTTGGGGAGGTTGGTGGCGATTTCTATGTCTTGTGTACTGGCTTCAACCGGACTGCCGAATAATAAGGAGATGAGGGACAGGGCGATCGCTGCCATGATGAAGTATTGGGCTTTAATCGCTAATTTTGCGGACTTAATGGCAATTATAGCCACCATGATGGTGGTGATGGTGGCGACAACTTTAATATTGAGTTGAGGAAAGGTGATGACTAGACTTTCGGCGAAACCGATAGTATAGAGAGCAACGGAGATGGCTTGGGCAAAATATAAGGGTATCCCAATGGCTCCGCCGGATTCAATACCCAGGGAGCGACTAATCATATAATAGGCTCCGCCGGCTCTGACTACTTGATCTGTGGCGATCGCACAAATGGAAAGAGAGGTCAGAAAGGTGATAGAAGTTGATAGGGTGACGATAGCTAAGGTTCCCCACAGTCCCACCTGACCGACTACCCATCCAAATCGCAGGTACATAATCACCCCCAGGATGGTTAAAACTGAGGGGGTGAAGACTCCACCAAAGGTGCCTAAACCGGCTCCGGTTTGGGAAGTTGGGGTGGGTTCTGATGGTGGTTGAGATGGCAAAAAGGGTAGTTTCATGTCACGCTATGTTTAAACCCAGGTCAATGAGACTTACCGCACTCGAGAAGATACTCCAAGAAGGTCTGGGCGACAACTGATAATTGTTTCCCGTTGAGATAGGCTGCATACCAACAACGTTGGATAGGGAATCCTACCACATCTAAGGTGGTTAACTCTCGTTGATCGCCATACGAGTTTAATGTATGTTTGGATAAAACGGAAATTCCTAGGCCTCCGGCGATCGCTTGTTTGATAGCTTCGTTGCTACCTAATTCTAGGCGTACCCGCACTGATACCTTACTCTTGTCAAATAATTTCTGCACTGCCCTACGAGTCCCTGACCCAGATTCTCGCATGATAAATGGTTCATTGTTCAGCGCTTCAATGGGAATTTGGGTTTTACCGACTAGGGGATGGTTAGAGGGGGCTACCACCACTAGGGGATTATCTAAAAAGGGTTTCGTACAAAGGTCTATATCTTCAGGGGGTTGACTTAGTATATATAGATCATCTTTATTTTCCAGCATCCGTTGGGTAATCTGTTGGTGATTGATCACCTGTAGGGCAATATCAATGGCTGGGTAGTTTTGACAAAAAGACCCTAACAGTCTGGGAATAACGTATTTGGCTGTAGTGACTACTGATAAACTTAATCGCCCTTGTTTAGCGCCTTTCAGGTCAGCAATGGTCATCTCGAAATGTTCCAGGCGCTGAAAAATATCGTGACAGGTCGCTTGTAACTCCTGACCCGCATCAGTCAGATAAAGTTGTTTGCCAATTTGCTCAAATAGTGGTAGTCCCACCGCTTGCGATAGATGTTTGACTTGACTTGAGACAGTGGGTTGGGTGATCAATAACTCTTCTGCTGCGCGAGTGAAGCTACCGTGACGCGCTACGGCTTCAAAAACCTTTAACTGATGCAGTGTGGTCTGAATCACCAGCTTTGTCCTCCAAGTAATGGGAAATGATGATTGTACTATTGATTTAAGTCTATCAAAATATAGATAATATACAATAGATTGCCACTCCCATAATTACCCATCTCGGTTATAGCAGTCCGTAGACCTAAATGAATGGGGCGCAGCGACCCCTAAAGCTATTGGTGATCTCTCGGCTTTAACCAGTTGCGCCCACTTCCTAGAGTGGCGGGATCGGGATTATTCATGATCTGGCCGCTAATATTTACAATACTTAATATTATTTTTAGTCATTTAGTGATATATATGTTTTTTTTGGACCAAATGTGTGGTTTTGCAAAGAAATATAAACAAATGTAATGGAAATATTAACAATATTAAAGGTTGACTGAAGCCATTTATTGATAGTATTTTAATCAATCGGCAAATAGCCGGAAATTTAAAGAGCGATTCCTCAGAAGGGAGATATAAAGGAGTTATGTCTTACTCTCAAACTCAAACCAAATCGAAAGCCGGATATCAGGCTGGTGTAAAAGACTATAAGCTGACGTATTACACGCCGGATTACACACCCAAAGATACAGATATTCTGGCAGCGTTCCGTGTTTCACCTCAACCAGGAGTTCCCCCGGAAGAAGCGGGAGCAGCAGTAGCAGCAGAATCTTCAACCGGAACTTGGACAACTGTATGGACTGACCTGTTAACAGACCTCGATCGCTACAAAGGTCGTTGCTACCACATCGAACCAGTACCCGGCGAAGACAATCAGTTTTTCTGCTTTGTTGCCTATCCCTTGGATCTGTTTGAAGAAGGTTCTGTTACCAATATGTTAACCTCCATCGTGGGTAACGTATTTGGATTTAAGGCACTGCGGGGCTTGCGCCTGGAAGATATGCGGATTCCAATTGCTTACCTCAAAACCTTCCAAGGCCCTCCCCACGGTATCACCGTTGAGCGGGACAAATTGAACAAATACGGTCGTCCCCTGTTGGGTTGCACAATCAAACCTAAACTGGGTCTGTCGGCTAAAAACTACGGTCGGGCGGTTTATGAGTGTCTGCGTGGTGGTTTAGACTTCACCAAAGACGACGAAAACATCAACTCTCAACCATTCATGCGCTGGCGCGATCGCTTCCTATTTGTACAAGAGGCGATCGAAAAAGCCCAGGCTGAAACCAACGAAATTAAGGGTCACTACCTAAACGTAACAGCCCCCACCTGCGAAGAAATGATGAAACGGGCGGAATTTGCCAAAGAAATCGGCACCCCCATCATCATGCACGACTTCTTCACCGCTGGTTTTACCGCCAACACCACCCTGGCTCGTTGGTGTCGTGATAATGGTCTGTTGCTGCACATTCACCGCGCTATGCACGCCGTGGTTGACCGTCAACGTAACCACGGTATCCACTTCCGGGTTCTCGCCAAGTGTCTACGGATGTCCGGTGGTGACCACCTGCACTCTGGTACAGTTGTAGGTAAACTCGAAGGTGAAAAAGGTATCACCATGGGGTTTGTAGACCTGATGCGGGAAGACCACATCGAAGAAGATCGTTCTCGTGGTATCTTCTTTACCCAAGATTGGGCTTCTATGCCTGGTGTAATGCCTGTTGCTTCCGGTGGTATTCACGTTTGGCATATGCCAGCTTTGGTAGAAATCTTCGGTGATGATTCCTGCTTACAGTTCGGTGGTGGTACTTTGGGACACCCATGGGGTAATGCTCCTGGTGCAACTGCTAACCGTGTGGCTCTCGAAGCCTGCATCCAAGCTCGTAACGAAGGCCGTAACCTGTTCCGTGAAGGCGGCGACGTGATTCGTGAGGCTTGCAAGTGGAGTCCTGAACTGGCTGTGGCTTGCGAACTTTGGAAAGAAATCAAATTCGAGTTCGAGGCTATGGATACCCTGTAGGTTTCCTGAGATTTCGAGAAGTGATTTTGGATTGGGCAAATTCCCCTGACTTGACAATTTTGGAGAGCTACGGATACAACTCAATCCAATATCTCAAACTTGAAGTCTTAACAGAGGGTTGGTGTCAGAACATGGATATCAAAAAAGTTGCTAAAGACACGACCAAGGTACTGACCAGTTACCTAACCTATCAAGCTGTAATCATCATCACCAACCAATTGACAGAGACTAACCCTGGTTTAGCCATCTGGCTGAGTGATTTTTCCTCTCGGGGGAAAATCCAGGATGGTGAGGCTTATCTTGAGGAACTACTACAGGAAAATCAAGAACTGGCTTTCCGGGTGATGACCGTCCGAGATCATCTCACCCAAGAGGTGGCGGATTATCTACCGGAGATGGTTCGGCTGGGGATTCAGCAGGGAAATATGGCACATCGCCGCCAGTACCTGGAACGAATGACGCAACTAACTACTTCCGAGACTAACCCTCCCGACTAAGGTCGGAGTCTAAATAATTAATTTCAACAACTACCCTGGAAAATCACAATGCAAACACTACCAAAAGAGCGCCGTTACGAAACTCTGTCCTATTTACCCCCTCTGACTGATGCTCAGACCCAGAAACAGCTTCAGTACATTCTTGAGCAAGGCTTTATTGCTGGGGTAGAATTCAGCGAATCCTCTGCGCCTGAACAGCACTACTGGACTCTGTGGAAGTTGCCTCTGTTTAATGCAACTACCGTTCGCGAAGTTATGGCGGAAATCGACGAATGCCGTCGCGAATATCCTAAGTGCTTTATCCGGGTTATGGGTTTTGATAACGTGAAGCAGTGCCAAGTTCTCAGCTTTATCGTTCACCGTCCCACTGGCTCACTGTACTAAATCACCCGCTAAAATTTAATCTAGGATTAGGCTAACCGCCAATTTCCAAAATTTTGAGGCAGGGGTGACTCCCTGCCTTTATGATCTGGGTGAAATCGATAAAAAACCTTAACCACAGGAATGCTCTACCAACCAAAGGTGTTTACAGGTGGTTCACCCCGTCGCCTGGTTATTCTGTTAATGATTGTGATTGTCCTGGGGGTGTTGTTCCGTTTTGCGAGTCTCGATCGCAAATTATATTCCCATGATGAAGTTTTTACCAACTTGCGATCGGCTGGTTTTACGCGCGAACAGGTAGATCAGCAATTGTTCAGCGATCGCATTTTTACCCCTTCAGAACTCCTAGAATATCAACGCCTCAAACCCGATAGCACCGCCGCCGATACTCTCGCCTCTCTGCATAGAAACCCCCATCATCCCCCCCTATATTATCTCATAGCTAGGGGTTGGATGCGAGGCTTTGGCAGTTCGATTTTAGCTTCCCGTCTTTTACCCGCCGTCATTAGTTTAATATCCTTACCGCTTATTTATGCCTTAGCTTGGGAATTATTTCAATCTCCGCTAATTTCCCTTATGTCTACGGCTTTATTGGCTGTTTCTCCGGTGGATATATTATTAGCGCAAACTGCTCGTCAATACAGCTTAATGACGGCTTTAATTATCGCATCTAGTCTGATGTTACTCAAAGGGAGTCGCACCAACAATTGGCTGTGGTGGTTGGGTTATGTAATTACCTGCACTTTAGGATTATATACCCATTTATTTTTTGGATTAGTTATAGCCAGTCATATCGGTTGGGGAATCTTGATTTTTGGGTCGGAACCGAGACGGAATTATAAACCACGTCCGTCTTTGTTTTTCATTCAGTTGGCAATATCTATATGTTTAATTGTGGTTCTTTATCTACCCTGGATAACTGTGATTATCCATAATTGGGAACAGGCTCAAGACTTGACCAGTTGGACTCATCAATCCATGAGTTTACTGGATTTATCTAAGTTTTGGATGCTAAGTTTTACCTCGGTTTTAGTTGATATTGACTTTGGCTTTAACAGCTTCTGGACGTATTTATTTAGGCTGCCGTTTTTACTGCTAATTATTTATGCTCTGTATTATGTAAGTGAAACCAATGATAGTCAAACCGGATTATTTATTTTAACTGCGATTTTGATACCGTTTATCCTGTTGGTTTTACCAGATTTCTTATGGGGGGGACAGCGTTCCTCTGTCACTCGGTATCTGATCGCTTGTTTTCCAGCTATTCAAATGGCGATCGCCTTTTTATTAGTAACCCACCTTAATACTGGTCGTCAATCATTATTGGATGGTGAAAAGTTGTGGCTGTGGGTATTAGCCATATTACTAAGTTCTAGTATTATCTCCTTGGGTTTAAGTACAGTTTCATCAACTTGGTGGGATAAAGGTTTAAGCTATTTTAATCATCAAGTGGCTACAGAAATTAATCAAGCCAACTCGTCTGTGGTAATTTCTGATGCGGGAAATGGTACTAATACAGGAGATTTAATCTCCCTCAGTTATCTATTAGATAATAATGAGGTTAAACTTATTCTGATGAGTAATCAACCATCATTACAATTAATTCCTGAAAATTCCACCATTTTTGTATTTAGACCTTCTCAGGAATTACAAGAGTTGCTACAGCAAAATTATGGCGACCTTGAGCAAGTTCTGGATATCCCAGACCTGTGGAAAGTTCAATAATTGCAGAGGAGTTGTAGTCCTATGAACTATATATATTCATGGTTTATTGGTAAGCGCAATTAGTTAAATATGGACTCCAAACATAACCTTCTATGGGTCCGATAATGCGAGTCCAGTTCGGTCCTTCTCTACCGTCTGTTATTCCTAAAATTACCCGAGTTCCATTGGGTAAACTACCAACAATTTTACCAGCAGGAGTAGCTCGTACATTTAAGGGGGTTCCGGTAGGGTCATCGACAGTACAAGCGCCTACGGGAGTTTGAGCAAGTTGTAATTCCTGAGACGGTTTAACAGAGTCAAAATCAGTAAATGCGATCGCTGCTGTTACCCAACCCGTAGCGGAGGCGATCGTCATCGGAATCAAAACATAATGCCAAGGTTTCATCTGCATCATTGCCCGATATATGACAATTTTATATTATATCATACTGGACTAGGATTGACGGCTGTTTCTTTACAAAAACTTAATCTTTGCCATAATCTCAAGACCAAAAGGAACAGTTATAATCACAATTAATTAAATATTCACCCCAAACATAACCTTCTTAGGTAAGTTAAAACCGGGGTAGAAATTAACATCAACTCCACCCCGAAAATCAGCCTAACTTTCCATAGCTGACACCGACTTAGGAACCCCAGCCGTCAGAACCTCATAACCATCTGTTGTCACCAAAACATCATCCTCAATTCTCACCCCTATTCCCAGCCATCGCTCATCGACCTCTGGTTGTCCTTCCACGGGTTTAATATCCCGTTTAATATAAATCCCCGGTTCCACAGTTAACACTTGTCCTGGCTGCAATAATTGCGGTTCTTCACCCCACTGATAAACGCCGACATCATGAACATCTAAGCCCAACCAATGTCCGGTTCTGTGCATATAAAAAGGCTTATATTTGCCCTCTTTAATAATCTCATCAATATCGCCTTTGAGCAATCCCAAATCTAGCAAACCTTCTACCAAAACCCGCACCGCCGTATCATGTAACTGGTTATAAGGATTTCCGGGTTTAACTTGTTCAATGGCGGCGATTTGTGCGCGCAAAACCAACTCATAAATAATTTTTTGCTCTGGTGTAAACTTACCATTAACGGGAAAAGTGCGGGTAATATCGGCATTATAATATTGATAAGCACAACCGGCATCAATCAACAATAAATCCTGGTCTTGCATTTGGCGATTATTCTCAATGTAATGCAAAATACAAGCATTTTCACCAGAGGCGACAATGGAAGGATAGGCGGGAGTAGCACCATGTTGATTAAAGAAATATTCAATTTCAGCTTGTACCTGATATTCATACTTTCCGGGTTGAGCAAATTCTCGCGCTCTCTGGTGAGCGGCTACGGAAATTTCGGCGGCTTTTCGCATCAATTCCAATTCTTTGGGGCTTTTAATTAGCCTTTGAGGATGGAGAATTGTACCAGCATCTTGAATAGCAATAGGACCTGTGCCATGTTTAGGATAAACCCGGATTAAATTTTGCCAATGATTGAGAATTATCTGGTTAAATTGTTGATCGCGTCCTAGTCGGTAATAAATGCGATCGGCTTTTTGTAGGTATTGGGGTAATTTTTCGTCTAATTCATGAATTGGATAAGCCTGGTCTGCACCATAAATAGTTTTAGCATTATCAATCCCAACTCTATATCCGGTCCAGGTTTCTTTGTCGGGGTCTTTGGGTTGTACAAATAGAATAAATTGATGTTCTTGGTGGTGGGGTGCGAACACGGCGACGGCGTTAGGTTCATTAAAGCCAGTGAGATAGAAAAAGTCGCTATCTTGGCGGTAAGAATATTCAACGTCGTTGTGCATGACTGCTGTGGGCGCACTGCTAAAAATGGCAGTACCGCCACCAATTTTAGCCATTAACTGTTCCCGACGCTGTTGATATTCTACTGGTGTGGTCATTGGTTAAGTTGTCCTGATTAAGATGGTCATTTTTGATCATATAACTTAGTCTTAGCATTTAGTTAGTGTGCCCATGATAATTTAATTGGATCTCATCTTTAGAACAATTAGTGCCACCCCTGGGTCAGTAATTGGTAACTTGAGTATAAAGAGGTCAACAGGATGATTAGATTAAGATTAGATTAAAAAACCCAGTCTCTTGAATAAGAAACTGGGCGGAAATTTAAGAGCAATTTCTCAGTTAGAGAGATTATAATACTGGAGCAAACCGTTCTTTTTCGGGAACTTCAGTATATTCAGCTACAATTTGCCGAAATTCGTCTCCATCAATGGTTTCTTTTTCGATGAGTAAATCAACTAGGCGATCAATAACTTCCCGGTTATCGCGAATGATTTGACAAGCATCCTGATAACAATGTTCGGCGATCGCCTTAATTTGAGAATCAATGCGGTCCGCAATTTGATTAGAATACTCAGTGCGGGTAGCAAAATCGCGACCTAGGAAGACCTCACCCTGGGAAGATTCCAGAGAAAGGGGTCCCAAGTCAGACATACCATAACGAGTCACCATTTGACGAGCCATTCCCGCCACCTGTTGCAGGTCTCCACCAGCGCCGGTGGTAACTTCGGCATCACCAAAGATGATATCTTCGGCGGCGCGACCGCCCAAAGCGCCGGTAATACGGGCGAGAATTTGAGACCGGGAAATCAAACCCTGATCCTCATCAGGCATAAACCAGGTCAAACCGCGAGCCTGTCCACGGGGAACTAGGGTAACTTTTTGAACGGGATCATGATCTTTAATCAGAGTACCAACGATCGCGTGTCCGACCTCATGATAGGCAATCAGGCGCTTAGTTTTACCATCAAGGAGGGGGGTTCCTTCCATACCAGCGACAACCCGATCAACGGCATCGTCAATTTCGGCCATAGTAATGGCATCCTTGCGGCGGCGGGCGGTGAGGATAGCGGCTTCATTAAGTAGGTTGGCGAGGTCAGCCCCAGTAAATCCGGGAGTCCGACGAGCGATCGCCTCGAGAGACACCTTATCGGCAAGTTTTTTATTGCGGGCGTGAACTTCCAAAACCGACAGACGGCCCTTAATATCAGGAGCATCGACTATGATTTGGCGATCGAACCTTCCGGGGCGCAGCAAAGCCGAATCGAGAACGTCTGGGCGGTTAGTAGCAGCAATAATAATAATGCCCGTGTTACCCTCAAAACCATCCATTTCAGTTAATAACTGGTTAAGGGTCTGTTCTCGTTCATCATTACCGCCGCCAATACCAGCACCACGCTGGCGACCGACCGCATCAATTTCATCAATAAAGACGATACAGGGGGCAGTTTCCTTAGCCTTCTTAAACAAATCGCGGACCCTGGAAGCGCCAACCCCAACAAACATCTCCACAAATTCCGAACCAGAGATGCTAAAGAAGGGAACCCCAGCCTCACCGGCGATCGCCTTAGCCAGGAGAGTTTTACCAGTTCCCGGAGGGCCAACCAACAAAACACCTTTAGGAATTCTCGCCCCAACAGCGGTAAAGCGTTCCGGCTTTTTCAGGAAGGTAACCACCTCTTGGAGTTCTTCTTTAGCTTCCTCAACGCCAGCGACATCATCAAACAAAACCCCGGTTTTGGCTTCCATAGAGAAACGAGCCTTAGACTTACCGAAGTTCATCGCTTGACCAGGGCCACCCGGCACATTATTAGAACGGCGGAACAGGAAAAATAGGCCCACAATCAACAAAATCGGGAAAACCAAATTTCCTAAAAGTCCCCAAATCGCCCCATCATTACGGGGAGGGTGAGAATCAAAGCTAATATTAGCAGCACGCAGGCGAGAAATTAGTTCCGGGGCATTATTAGGCAAATCCACCCGTAGGCGCTGCACTCCATTATCCAATTGAGGATCGATCGCCTCAACGATCGCCGTCCGTCCCCCTTCATATAGATCCACACTGGTAACCCGCCCGGCATCGAGGTAATCTAAGAATCGGCCATAAGTCATGCGAGTGCTGGCTGTATTATTTTGAGCTATATCCGTCGGGGAAGCCGCAAAAGCACCCTGCCACAGGAAGAACCCGATCACCAGGGCCGGGATCGTCCATAGCAGAATGGTTCTCCAAGATGTTTTCATAAATTCCGTTGCCTCTATGTGCTAATACATCAGAAATTTCTTAAAACTCAGCCCAGTCAATGGCTAAGATTAAAGATATTCATAATCTTAACTAAATGTAACGTAACAGTCTGTGATCAGGCAACCAGGCCGGGGAGTTTAATGGCCGGCTACAGTTGATGAGGGGGAAAAGTCCTGATACGGAAAAACATCAGTGGAATATAATCTGGCAATGGGGGACAGTAGGCTATAATCCTAGGAATTGTAGTTAGAGATGATTATTTCGCGATCGAAGTAGGGTAAAGTTACCGTTGTTGGATTGCCTACATCTAAATCTCAGGAAAGTTATAACTATGGGAGAATTGTCAGAAGGTTGCTAGAGACTCAAACTCATATTTCTGAATTCAAGTTGTGAGAATGGGGCTGCAATCTGGCAATTAACATCGAAAGCATGAGATTTAAGTACCCTGATGTACTGGTCAACTGGGTTGTGAGGCAACCCAAATGCTTCTTGTATCAGCTTGAGTGTTGAGAACTTTAGTTCCCGATGGCAAGTCTGATGGCCGAAAGAAGAATCTCACGGACTTAGTCCCTCTGAGTGTCACAATTTTTGAGTCTTCGTGAAGTAACGGATTTTTCAGATGCAGAGTAACAAACAGCCCGGACAGTCACAGTCACAGTCACCGTTAGCTAAAGCTACCACAACCAAACCGACCACTACTACTGTAGTCGGCCGCTCAACGATTCTCAGTGTTGACTTGGGGAGAACCGCAACTAAATCCTGTATTAGTCGCAACCCCGCAGATGTGGTTTTTATCCCCTCTAATGTTGCCCAACTAAGTGTAGAAAAAGCCCGTGGCGGCGGCTTTGAGTCGAAAAACACCGATCCTCTGTTAGATCTATGGCTGGAATATCAGGGAAATGGTTTTGCCGTCGGTCAACTGGCTGCTGATTTTGGAGCGAGTCTGTTTGGCGTAGATCCCGCCGCTAACCCCTCTAAGGTCAACGATGCCCTAATTAAGATCTTCGCTTGTGTGGGGTATTTCAACCTCAAAGGCGATCTTGATGTGGTGCTGGGTCTACCATTCTACTCCCAAGAACAGTTTGAGCGAGAGAAAGAACAAATTATGAGTCTCCTCAGTGGACCCAATACCTTGGTCTTTAGGGGTGAGCAAGTCGTGGTTGATATCCAGAGTGTTCGGGTAATGCCAGAGGGCTATGGTAGCCTGATTTGGTGTGAAGCCCAGGGCAGTAAAGATATGCCTAACTTTGCGGATCTTTCTGTAGCTATTGTTGATGTGGGACATCAAACTACGGATTTCTTGACTGTCGATCGCTTCCGGTTTGCTCGTGGGGTTTCTCAGAGTGAAGTCTTTGCGATGAGTAAATTTTATGAGGAAGTCGCCGCTAAGATTGAGGGAGCCGATGCTCAATCCCTATTCTTGCTAGAGGCAGTACATAAACCCCAAGGACAACGTTTTTATCGTCCCAGAGGGGCGACTAAACCTGCTAACCTAGATGAAATTGTACCTGAGTTGCGTAAGATTTTTGCGCGGGATCTTTGCGATCGCGTGGTAAAATGGTTGCCAGAAAGGGTCACAGATGTAGTGATTACTGGCGGCGGTGGTGAGTTTTTCTGGCAAGATCTACAACCCCTACTCAAAGAGGCTCAGTTAAGGGCTCATCTGACTCAACCGGCTCGTAAGGCTAACTCCCTAGGACAATATGTTTATGGGGAGGCTCAACTGGCGAAACGCTAATTAATTGGTTTTTCATCCCGTTGGGTACTTCCTCAACGGGATAGCCTGTTTGGGGGTGAAATTAGATCTAATTGCTGCTAAACTGGGTTAGTCCTCATTGGCAGGTCTGCCCATACGTCCTACCTAACTATGCTCTGGGCTAATAAAAAACTTACGCAGTCGGTTACTTTTACTGAGGATGCTGCTGATCAAACTCTGTTAGAGGCGATCGAAAAGGAGCTATCTCTCACTAAATATCAAACTTTTAGCAATCTCTGTAAACAGGCTTTGTGGCAGTTTTTGTTGAGTTCTCCCACTACACAGACCCCTGTGATTAACAACAATGATTACCGCCCGGAAATTACCTCGGAAAGACCTTTAAACCCCTCTCCTAATCTAAAACCTATTGAAGAGGGTTTATTGAGTCTCCAGAGACAATTAGGGGCTTTGGAGCGACAGCTACAAGCCCAAAAACCGGAAAATAAAACCCAACAACTTGAGAGTCAGGTTAATCAGTTAACCCAGCAGCTTGCTCAATTTCAGGCGACGATCGCATTGAAATTGGATACTACCAATGAGGCGATCGCTCAAATACCTAGTAAATTGCCCCAAATTACATCACCTGCTGCACCACCAGAACCCTCTCGGTCAAACGCGCCGCCTCCCCCACCACCAGAACCCGTCCCCCCCCAAAAAACTGACCCCCTCCTGGAGCGTCTGAGTTCTTTAGTCGATGATTTTTAACATCAAGTTACTGGTGGGAGTGTTGCTAGGTGCTTATTTCAGGGTCTCTACTGCTATAGCTGCCGCCCAATTGTCAATTTCCCAGGTTTTTAAATACCAATTATGTGGGTAATTTCCAACTATTTTAGCCAGGAAAAGTTGACCATCATTATTGGGTAAAATCTCCACATCTTTTAAGCCAATTAATCCCGTACCAGTGGCTTTTAGTAAGGCTTCTTTCGCCGTCCAAAGCTGAAAGAATGCGCGATTTTGTGCGGCTTTTGGATGGTTAGAAAGTTGGGAATATTCCCCCTCACAAAAAAAGCGTTTGGCTAAAGTTAATCCATCCAAGGAGCGGATTTTTTCTAAGTCAATACCAACTCTGCGGTTAAAGGCGATCGCATATAAAGCCTTACCGTGGGAGTGGGAAAGATTGAACTGTATTTCACCCTGAGAATTTCCAGTAATTAAACCCGGTTTTCCCCGTTGACTATAGGCAAATTCCAACCCTGGGGGAGCCACCCCTACATAAGAGGCTAAAATTTGGCGGAGAATCCCACGAGCGGCGGTAAAATGGAGGCGATCGCTCTCCCGACGAAACGCGGCCGCCCTTTGTCTTTCCTCAGCACTTAGGAGTCTTTCCAGACCAGCAATTTGACTTAAATGCAAATCCAAATCAGCCTGCCAAACCTCAACATGAGGAGCGATCGCATCATCCCCAAACGGGGTAATATCAACCCGTTGAAACATTTAACGCCTAGCGCCAGAAGGCAATTGAGGAATCGGCTCATAATCCCTAGGTAAAGCCGGACGATCCAAAGAATCAACACTCTGAATATCAATCAACTCCCCATCATCTTCAGGCAGAAGATCGAGTTCAGCCCCATTAATAATAGCACCAAGTAACCTCGGCCGATATTTTTTCGGTCCAGTTTGCTCCTCATCAGTTTCCGTCAACTGATCAGCCAATTGATTCATCTGAGCCGACATAGTACAAGTAGGTCTAGCCACCAAAACCATGCCATCAGTTAAAGGTTCCAGAGTCAAAGCATCATTATGGTCACTCCAAGCAGGTACATCCACAATCACCACATCAAAGCGATGGCGCACCTCTTTAAGCAAACGTCGCATCTCACTAGACTCTAGCACCGCCGTTACTTGTTTTAACGGACCAGGAGAGGGAATCACATAGAGATTTTCCACATCTGGAACCATGCGGATACAATTATTCAAATCTCCGTAATAGCGCAAAGGTTCCCAACGGTCCTGAGAATCAATAGCCAATCGCATTCTCTCAACTTGACTTGGCGATCGCAAATCCGCCTCAATTATCAAAGTCCGTTTTCCGGCTCTCGCGGAGGCGATCGCCAAATTATAAGCCGTCAGAGTCTTACCTTCCGGTCCTTTAGTGCTAGTCATCAACACCACTTTCGGAGGTTTTTGGCCGTTACTGAACAAATTACTACGCACCTGCTCATAGGGTTCCAAATACCGAGAATTGTGATGTAGTAGTAAAGGCATATCCCAATCCGCATGGTCATCCAAAACATTGGGAAGCACTCCCAGAATCGGAATTTCTCGTTCTTTCAAAGCCCCCTGAATCTCCTCCCAGGTGTAGAATTTACCGCTAAGTATACCCAACGCAAAAATCAGCACCGCACCAACTATCACCCCACCAAAGCCACCCGCAGCCATGACCAGGATTAAACTAGGTGGTGGTGGTGGATCTTCCACATCAGGAGCCGCCGCCTCCTGAGCCACCTGTAAACTACTCACCGTTTCCGCTTCCGCCGCCTGAGCATCAGCCAATTGCGCCTGCATTTTATCGTAGAGTGTCTGTCTATAACCCACCTGTTGCTCTAACCGCATTTTCTCCATTTGCTTATTAGGAATAGTCGCATATTCCCGTTCTAATCTGCGTCCCACCTCACGGCTAGTAGCAATTTCTTGGAGTAGAGTTTCTTGCTGAGTTTGCAGGTTAATTAAATTTTGAGCAATTTGCTGTCGGGAGGGGTCTAAAGACGAATCAACCCGAATTTGGTCAACCTGTCGCAGGGGAGCCGCCACCCCATGACCACCGAGAACCTCAGAAGCTCTCGCTTGTAATTGCTGTTCGCTTGCCTGTTGTTGTTTAATTAAATCTGCTACCAGGGGATGAGCATCAGTAAAATCCTTACGCAGAAACTCTAACTGAGACTCAATTTGATAAAGTTGTACTCGCAATTGAGCAATAATTGGGTCAGCCGTCAGCGCTTGGGAAACATAGGCCTGATCGACATTCAATCCTAGTCTACCTTCCAAACTAGCGATTTGAGCATTAATAGAATCTAGTCTCAATTCAAGCTGTTCTACATGATTTCTATTGGAAATAATCGACTGAGGTAAAGAACCACTTTCGATCGCCAATAAAGTAGCGCCTTCTCGTCTATCATACTCTTCCAGAGTATTTTGAGCCTCTCTCAATTCCGCTCTCGCTGGTCCCATGCGATCTTGAATTGTGTCCATAATATTGCGGAGTTGTTCCGTATTAATTAAACGGCTCTGTTCGATCATCTCCCGCATTAATACATTGACCACTTCCACAGAGCGATCGCGATTATAATCTTTAAAGGTGACTTGAATTGTACCCGGTTGACCACCCTCTCCCGGTCTGATTTGAACCCTAGCATTACGAAAATCTCTAGGGGTAATCATCGTTTCATTTAACACCGTCTCAATCACACGGGGTTGTAGTAACATCCGGTCTGTCAGTTGTTGTCCTTGCTGTCGAATATTCTGACCTGTTTGGGAGAACAAAACGGGGGGATTTTTATAGGTTAAAATTCCTCTGGCTTCGTAGGGCGGTCTTGGCGGCGCTTCCAAAATCATACCCACACCCCCAGAAATTCCCAGGGCTACCACAAAGGCGGCTAGTCCCGCAAATTTGTAGTTTTCAAAGGCGATTAAATAGCGTTTAACAATTGGTAAAGTCATGGCAATATCAGAATTTTTGGTAATAGCAATTTGGTATTTACAGCCTTTTCAGTAATCATGCCATAGGCTGTCAAAGTCCCTCTCACTCCCTGGTAGAGGTATTTAGGGTGATGGTAATGTTTAGCACAATTTCTGAACAAGCTGTATACCTTTAATTACCCTGTTGTTGGTCGGGTCCAAATAATCTTTCCGCCGAATTAATGAGTTGTTGAAAGAAGAGAGTAAAGCCGAGGACATCCCGAAAGGGTTGGGTAAAGTTATTGAGAAACACAGTAACTTGAGTAATCAGATTACGATTAATCACAATCACATCCTCATCTTGTAGTAGAATATTGTCGGTTTGGTCTCCTCTAAGTACATTTTTACCATTCAGAATCTGAGTAGTTGTTTGTCGAGATTGTCGGTCATATCGAATCAGGGCAATTTTATCGAGGTCTCCAGTTTGTAAAGGTACATTGGCGAGGATATCAATAAAGGTGCTACCATTGGGTAAGGCTACCGCACCGATCGCATTTCCGGCATAACTAAGAATTCTGACCGTAATTTGCTGGTTAACTAAAGTTGAACTAGCCACTAATTTGCGATCGTAGTCTCTCTCATCAACATCAGGATCTAGTGGTAGTACAATCACCGAATCACCATTAGATAGAGAAACATCCGGGAGAGCAGTAGCTTCTGCTAAGGGTGTATATAGATCTATGATATCTTCTAAAACTCGACCATCAACGGTAGTGCGACAAACTAGGACGGTTCGCAAGTCAGCAGTTAATGTGGCACCTCCGGCCGCTAACAGCGCCGTAGAGACACGAGAACCCCCAGCGGGGAGGGTATAGAAGCCTGGTTGCACAACTTCCCCAACGACGGTTACTTGGGCGGGAACTGGTGCAGCAGCCAGACTATAATTTTCTAATAGATCTCGCTCTACGCCTTCTGAGGGGCTAACTTCCTGAGTGGGGACTGTAATCACATCGCGATCGCTTAGGCGAATATTAGGCGGTTCCAAACCCAATAACAGGGGGGTAAATAGGTCTATTTCCGTTTCTAGAGTTTGTCCGGTGGGTAAAGTCCGGCGCACAGTAATCCGTCGTAAATCGGCCCCTGGTCTAGTTCCCCCCGCCGTAGTCAAGGCGACAATTAGTTGTGGTGATGACAGGGGATAAAAACCTGGTCTGGCAATTTTTCCGGTCACGGTGACTTGTACAGGTCGCTGATTTACCAGAGATACGACAACTTCAGGGTTTCTGACAAATTGAGCTAGGCGGGGTTGGATATTCTGGCGCACCTGTTCTAAGGTTAATCCTTCCAATTCCACCAGACCAATTAAAGGCATAGCCAGGGAGCCTTGAGGACCAATGGTGGCATTGGGAATAGTTAATTCTTGGGAACGCTGACCATTGATAAACACATCTATAAAAATCTGATCTCCCGGTCCTAGCTCATAACTTTTCATGCGATCGCCAATAGGACCTTCAAACACAGAAGGTGACACCGGAATACCAGAGGGTCTGGTCTGAATGGGAGCATCCGCATTGCGGAAAAGCTCTAATAGTGTAGGCCAGTCTGGTTGTACTGGTGCGGGTTGTCCGCCGCCTCTCGGTAGGGGTTGATTCACAAAGGAGCGGGGTAAGATGCACCGATCAGGTATCCTTTGAGCCATCGACTTGCCGCCACTGGTGATGATGGCTAAAGGAATAATACTCGCCACTGAGTAGAGACCGGTGAGGAATAGGGATTTAATCGGGTTGAGGTTAGCGCCCATATCACAACTTTGGATAACTGTTTATTGTGGCTGAAAAATCGTGGTCATCAATTGTTTTTGGATATCCTGACCGAGGGATTGAGCTATAGTTGCCACTGTTTCTATGTCACCTAAAGGTTCTATAGGAATCATAATACTGACAGCTACCCAGGGGGCGCGATCGCCTCTTAGTTGAGCTTGGCGATCGGCAAAAAACCACTGGCTGGGTGCAGGAGATCCGCCATTATGCCAAGCGTACCATTGTACAAGGGCATAGGTTTGGCGGGGGTTCCAAGCCCGAAAAAATCTCGCGTTAACTGTCACAGGTTGGGGGGAGTCTAGGCTCAATTGCAGGGCACGATAGGAGTCAGTTCTGAGGCTCTGTAACCCTTGCAAATCCATCCATTCGACTTGGGGCTGGTCTTTATAGTAGTTTTGGGGAAACAGCAATACCAGGACTTCGGTATCATTTTGTTGGAGGGTCTGTAAAGACCATCTCCTCGCCCCCACTTGAATGGTATCGTGACTGGTAGTTTCCCACCCGGGTACAGTCAAACCCTCACGGCGAATGGTTTGCAGTTGAGGGAGGGCTTGAATATCGGGCATATCTGACCAAGACCAGCTACCCCGAAAGAAACCGGGAAGAGTCCCTACCAAAAATAGGAGTAGCAGAAATCCCAACAGTACCCATTGAGAGGGTTTTAGCTGTAGTTTGGGGGTGTCCTGGCTGGTGGGTTCAAGATTCGGGGCTGATTTGTCCATTATCTTCGGATTCCTGTTGATCGGGGAAATAATACTGCATTAGTTTCATCAGAATAACCAATAGACCCAACATGGAAGCAGAGTATAGGTCTCCTCCCCACCCTTCATGAAGCCAATCAAAAAGTTCTTGATTACCTGTTCCGAAAAACAGGGTTAACAGGGTATTGCGGATGATATTAGCGACAACACTGGTTAAAGCGGCTGCCACTAAAAATAGGATGGTTTTGGTTCTCGAAGCGATCGCACCCGTCCAGTACAATAACATTAAACCGACATACAGACTCGTAAATAGCATTTTCAGTCCCGCACAGTGTGGCGCAACCTCAACAATTTGTCCATTTACATAGAGATAGATTTGATCTACCGTCACCGGGACGTTAAACTGAATTAGAACAAATCCCGCCATATTGGCGATAAAGGTTTGTAGAGGCAGGGCTAAAGGCTCTATCAGATAGGGGATATAGTTAGGGGTTGCCAGTAGCACAAACAATAAGGCTATCCCCTGTAATTTTAACCCAGGTATTCCTTTTAGCCACAGGCAGAGTCCGGCTAAAATTATCGGAAAGGACAGATTGACTAAATCGGAGATGCTACTGAGGTAGAGAACGCCACCGAGTCCTAATAATACTCCCCCCAAGGGGTGCAGTTGATTGGGTAGTTTGTTCCACTGTTGGCGGTTATTCCAAGCGATATAAGCCGCGAAGGGTAGACCAATTACGCCGTGGCTAAAATATTCATGTTCGATGCTAATGCTTTTGTTGAGCCAGCCATCGTACCAATGCAGGAGCAAAGGGGCGTATAATAACACCAACAAGGCGATCGCCAATCCGATAAATAGATTTCGCTCTATCGCCACAGGAATTTTAGGTTGAGTTTCCATAAGCCTTAATTGTGTAATCGAGCAACATTCCCACTGATTTAATGATCCCTATTTAATCGCGAAC
The DNA here is from genome assembly GCF_026000695.1 of Limnospira platensis NIES-39. Classification (GTDB taxonomy): domain Bacteria; phylum Cyanobacteriota; class Cyanobacteriia; order Cyanobacteriales; family Microcoleaceae; genus Limnospira; species Limnospira platensis. The sequence goes on along the minus strand of NZ_AP026945.1, from coordinate 4,155,891 downwards.
ATCTCGCACCTAATCTTTTTTAAGACCCAAGGCGGTGCGAATAGCTGCAACTACCTGATTAATCTGATCACTGGTAATCCCAGGATACATGGGTAAAGATAGAATCTGCTGGCTGAGGGTTTCAGTTTTGGGAAAGTCTCCAGCTTTGTATCCCAGATCAGTATAACCGGGTTGTAGGTGACAGGGGATGGGATAGTGAATGCCTGTTTGCACCCCTAATTCATTTAGTTTAGCCTGTAGCTGATCGCGAGTGAGGGAACATTCCTCGGTAACACGAATTACATACAGGTGATAAACATGACCCCCTTCGCTGTAGTTGTAAATGGGGATAATACCATGTTCTTTTAGCACCATTAATTGAACATCATACTGTTCGGCTGCTAAATTGCGATCGCGGTTCCACCCTGGTAAATGACGCAATTTGACGTTAAGAACCGCTGCTTGTATAGTATCTAAGCGGCTGTTAGTCCCCTGTTCCGTATGCACATATTTTTCCGGTGCGCCATAATTCCTCAGAATTCGCGCCTGTTTAGCGACCGTTTCATCGGAAGTAACCACCATACCCCCACTACCAAAAGCCCCTAAATTTTTACTAGGGTAGAAACTAAAGGCGGCGGCGCGACCGATAGAACCGGCTCGATAGTTTTCGCAGGTAGCCAGATGAGCTTGTGCCGCATCTTCAAATACAATTAAGTTATGACTTAGGGCTAGGTCGAGCAGTTGGCTAGGGGTGACAATTTGACCGTATAGATGCACTGGTAAAATCGCCTTAGTTTTGGCGGTCACGGCTCTTTCAGCGGCGGCTATATCAATTAAAGCTGTGCTTAATTCACAGTCTACCAAAACGGGTTTGGCTCTGGCTTGCAAAATACCAATAATAGTTGCAATAAAGGTATTAGCTGGCACCAAAACTTCGTCCCCTGGTTTAACGCCACAGGCTTGTAAACCTATGGCGATCGCATCAGTTCCACAGGCGACACCCACGCCATATTTAGCACCACAGGCTGTCGCAAAATCTGCCTCAAATTCTTGTAGGGCGCGTCCCAGGATAAAATCTCCGCGTCCAATTACTGCATGAATTGCTTTTTCAATCTCATCGGTAAGTTCCTGATATTGAAACGATAAATCAACAAAGGGAATAGGTGCTATAGAATTGGTCATAATTTTAGCCAATATGGAACAATTTGGGTGTCTATTTCGACGGTTAAGTTAGCCGATAAATTTAACCAAAATACTGCCTAAGTTTGGGGGGGGTTCAGAAGTGATCTGAATCCGCCACCCCCAAACCGCCAAACCCACCCCGACAATTATTTAGCCCTTTCAGGACTCACAATTAGGATGAATTGCGCCTTGATTGCAGATATAGGTAATTTGAGCATCACTCAAGTTTTGCACACGGGAAAAATCGGCCCCCTGCATTCGGTTTGAGGTGGTACCCTGAGCGGTTTCTTCGATAAACTCATCAGTGCGAGTTTCCCGATTAACCACAAAAGTCACCCCCTCAAAATTTGCGCCATGTAGTCTAGCACCCTGTAGGTTAACTAAACTCAGGTCAGCATTACTCAGGTTAGCATTTTGTAGCCTAGCGTTTCTAAAATTAGTGCCAGTGAGTTGAGCTTGACTGAGGTTAGCATTCTGAAGATTAGCACCTTGGAAATCAGCGCCCGATAAGGAACCCCTTTGTAAATCTGCTTCCCGGAGGTCAGCAAACATAAATTGGGTTCCCTGGGCGTTAATCTGACTCATGCGGGCTAATTTGAGGTCTGAGCGTGACAGATTAGCGTTAGTGATATCTGCTCCGGTCAAACTAGCTTCTTTTAGGTTAGCATTTTCTAGGTTAGTGCCAATCAGACTAGCACTGCTAAAATTGCTGCCATTCAAATCAGCATTGGATAAATTAGCGCGGTCTAGGGTGCCGTTTAACAGGTTAGTGCGTCGCATGATGACGGGACTCATAAAAGCGCCTGTCAGGTCAACAGAGGTCAAATCAGCGCCGCTGAGGTCTGATATCAAGTCGTCAAAGGTGTTAAAACGTCCATCAGGTCCAGGTGAAGCAAAGCGACTATTGCGGAAATTGGCATGGGTCATGATGGCACTGCGGAAACTGATGCCAGATAGGTCAGTTTGGTCTAGTACGAGGGTAAACTGAGCGGGAGGGGTGGTAGTTTGACCGAGATGAACACGACTAAGATCGGCTTGTTGGATAAAACCGCCATAGACTTTGAGAATTTTGGCGATCGCCCTTTGAGTAGCCTGCTGTCGTTGGGAAACAATACGTTTTTGCCGTTGGTCCGCCCCAAACCTCATCGAATCGAGGTCATTTCTCAAGGCTTGATTAAGTTTGCGGATATTTGGTAAAGCCACCGGACCTGTACTCACCAAAGCCTGTTGAATCACCTCTAGCAATATGGGGTCATCTTCTTGACCGAGTAAATCCACCAGTAGGGGAACAGCGCGGGGGTCTTGTAGGGTTCCTAAAGCTAAAATTGCTCCCCGCCGTTGTGCGGGGTCGGTGTTGGCGGCGGGAGAAAGGCGACCCACCAGGGCGAGAAATACTTCGTTATCTTGATTTTGGGAGGCGCGAAGGTTGGCTTGATTTTGAATATAGACTTGAGTGCCGATAAAGGTTCCCAAAACGGCTGCCATGCTGGCACTACCGACGATAATTAGGGTTAAGCCAGGATATTGTCGCATCCATTGCCATAAATTCCACTCTGGGAGTTTTGGCTTAGAGATTAAGACGATCGCCTTGACCGATTGGTTTTCTTCTTCCCAGTCGTAGGAGGTGAATGGATTGGTAAAGAAGGAAGTGGCGGCCGGTTGTACATAAGTACCAGCCAGCAAATCGTGTCCGGTGCGACTGTGGAAGCGCCGCCCCATTAGTCCGTCGGCTGCGATCATAATTCCCGATAATCCCATCATTACCAGGAGATTGGGGAATGCGCCTGTGGCTTGCCAAACTATATATGCTATACCGACGGGAATGCCCCAACGCCCGATGGTTTCCCTAGCGATAATCCGTGAAAATCCGGGGGGGAGTTGTCTGGAGTTGACTACACGAACCCCAAACCAGCGCTTGGGAAGGGTTTGTCCGGTGGTGGACAATAGATAAAGCTGCCAGGAGGCGATCGCTATTGGCAAAACTAAGGCACCAGACCAAAATAAATTCGTCAATGGAGATACACTGGGCTGGCGATCGCGCATTGGTAGTCCCAAGGTAGCAGCCACTGTTTCGGCTGTTCCTCTGACTACTGGGTTGAGGGGGACTGACACGGGACCACGATTGGAAATTGCACCAATGGTAAATGGGGCTAATCCCCCCACGATTACTAGGGACATCTCCACCGCCCAAGCACTGCAGCGACGCACCCAAAACGGGAGTTGTTTGGCTTGTTTTTGCCAGGTGGGGGTTGGTTGGTCGATGCTGGGTCGGTTTGCAGTCGGACTAGCCATAATTAATAATTGCCTTTGTCTGAATCTTTGATGATGGGTTACGGAACTTCTTTAAATCTTGGGTTTTTGGGATGATTTGAATACTTGATAACCTATGTACACTATCACCCCGACTACCGCAAGACTTATGGCTAAGGAAATTAATTCGACAAGGGTTTTTAATAGGGCTAACCCGGCGATGACTCCCACACTGGCTATGGCGATCTGTCCGGCTTTGGGTAATCTCTTGAACCGCGCCATCAACTGACCATATAGGGTTTTTAGGCTGCTGTTTAAGTCGGAGGGGGTGGGATTTACGGGTGCATTGGGGTTAACTTCGGCTTCGAGTTGCTCGAGGCGACGATTGATTTTCGGGTCGTCTTGGTAGTTCAAGGGGTTTCTCCTCCGGGGATATAAAACAAGGCTTTACCATTGTACAAGGAGATTAAGAGGGTGGGTTATGACTAATATTAACTTGGGTCAAGTTTTAACAGCGGGACTGCTGGGGGTTTCCCTGTTTCTGGGGTCGGCGCAGTCGGTTTTGGCTGACAGGCGATCGGTTTCCCCTGGGGTGGCTGTCACTTTATCGGGAACTTCGGGGGGAAGTTCTAATAGCCGAGACTGTGGTTGGATCGCTGAGAGTCCTAATCATGTTCTTGATGTGACTCAGGATCTACCATATTGGAGTATTACTGTACAGACGGCTGGGGCTCCTACTTTACTGATTGATGGTCCGGCTGGTCGCTATTGTGTACTCCCGGAGAGTCCCTCTGGGTCTATGTTACAGTTTTCTGGTTATGGTACTCGGGGAACTTATCGGATTTTTATTGGCGATCGCCAACAGTCTCAACATCCTTATAGCCTTTCGATTTCTGACCGTAAGCCCTAGATTTATTGGCTTTTGGGGCTATCTGTCACTAGATTCTGTTTTTTACCATTACGGCTGATTATATCGTAGTAAATAACGGCTGTAATGGCTTGGAAAAACGGCATAATCAGCGCATTCATAGCAATTAACACATCCAACATAATGAAGAAATTTATCGAAGCTGCTAAGTCATACGGGAAAATTGAACTGATAACTGCTCGGCTGATTGTCATAATCAACTGACCCCCAATCCTGACCGGGAAGGTGGCTAGACGTGCGACTATCATAATCCCGATAATTTTTAATGCTGATTCTTGGGTAATTTTCCAGCTCTTACTAATGGCTCCGGTGGCGGTCATCGGGTTTTCTACGGCTAGAATAACGTCACATATATACAGGCGGGCTGATATCCACATCAAGCCTATATAAAACATGACAAATGCCACTACTCCTAATAAAAATCCTAGTAATAATGACACCCAATTTTCTGGATTCAGCAGCATAGATACCAAGAATCCGGCTATTCCCATAGCTATGCTTAAACCTATAAAAGCCCCAATAAGAATCAATAGTACCAGAATTGATTGCCCTAAAAAACTCCATTTTCGCTTGTCGGTATAGCGTTTAGCATCTGCTCCTGGTTCTGGGCGTTCGCTAACTTCAAAAAAGGCTAAACGAGCGATCGCTCCTACAGTAGCGGCAAATTTAGCCCAACCATAAACGGGAACAATCAGCCATAACAAGGCGACCCGCGCCATAGTAAAGTATTGTTTAAAATGGTCTCGATAGATGCGAAATCCGGCACTAATGACATCAGCCAAGTTTAGGGATTTGTGAGCATATTTATTAGTCATGACTCAATTTAGAGATGCAGCTATAGGATTTTTGACTGTCTCCAAAATTACAGATTCTTGGTCTCCTTGGTTTCACCAAAGTAAAAAATGCTGCTCGTCGTTACCTAGGGGGGGGAAGCCAGGAATCTGCTTTTAATTGACCAGCCCGAAAATTCCTATGGTGGGGATTGTACAGCAATTAGGTAATTCGGGCGATTTTCTTAAACAAAATTTCACAAACACCTTCAGATTTCTAATATTTTTGGGTTATCTGTGACTAAATTCTGTTCATCCTGATTATGCTGGTTGATGAGGTCGTAGTAAATCACGGCTTTAATGGATTTGAAAAAGGGGAGAGTCAGCGCCCCCATAGAAATTAACACAGCGGATACAACTAATAAATTCAGCCAAACTGCTACCTCAGCCGTGACTAGGGAATTGATAAGTAATCGGCTGATTAATAAAATGAACCGAGTAGCTATGGGGAAGGGTAAAGTTGCTAAAAATGCGACTATCAAAATCCCCATAATTTGAAACTCTGATTCTTCGGTGATTTCCCAGCTTTTTCTAACCGATTTTTTGGCGTTTGTCTGGTCTTCTAATGCGAGAATCACGTCACATATATACAGACGGGCTGATATCCATATAAACCCCAGGTATAAGATGATAAACCCAAATACTGCCAATAAAAAAATTAACCATGATAACCAAAAACTCTCAAAATTCAGTTTCATAAATATGAATATGGCTGCACCAAGAATCATACTAAAACCGATGACAATACCAATGAGAATTAATCCGACGAGGAGTAATTGTCCGAAAAAACTCCATTGGCGTTTGTTAGTGTAGCGTTTAGCATCTGATGGGGCTTCTGGGCGTTCGCTCACTTCAAAAAAGGCTAAACGAGCGATCGCTCCTAAAGTGGCGAGAAATTTAGCCCAACCATAAACGGGAACAATCAGCCATAAACAGCCGACCAACGCCATAGTAAAGTATTGTTTAAAATGGTCTCGATAGATGCGAAATCCGGCAATGATCACATCACTGATATTTAAAGAGGGTTGAGGGTATTGATTAGTCATGGCTAGGTTATAGATAGAGTTAGAGAATTTGGCCAATGTCCCACAAAATTACAAACCAATATCTGGGATAATTCTATATCAAAACCAGGTTACTGTAATCGCTGAATTTGATATTGAGAATCCCGAAATCCCCCGGTCAAACCTTGCTCTAAAAACAGTTTTCCAGCCTGTTCAAAATCACTGATGGCACCTCGGCGATCGCCTAAAGATGCTCGCACCATTCCGCGACCATAAAAAGCACCAGCTAAATTAGGCCTGATGCGAATAGCTTGGGCGTAGTCTGCGATCGCCTGAGAGTAATTACCAAGTTCAGCATGAGCCTGAGCCCGGTTACTGTATGATTCCGCATCATTAGGATTAAGACTAATGGCTTGGCTATAGTCTGCGATCGCCGCCTCATAATCCTCAGCCAAAGAGTGAACTAACCCCCGATTACTGTGAGCCTTAGAATTATTAGGTTCTAACTCAATCGCCTTAGTACAATCTCCAATAGCTGCATCATAATTTTGCACATTCAGATAAGCAATACAGCGATTATTATAATCCATAGCTGTGGGGTTTAATTGAATGGATCTACTACAACTTTCTATCGCCGCCTCATAATTCCCTAAATTGATGTAGGTACTGCAACGATTCCCGTATGCTTCAGCATTATCTGGTTCCCAACTAATCACTTGATTATAGTCTGCTAAAGCACCTTGATAATCTCCTAAATGAAACCGAGCGCGACCCCGATTATAATAAGCAGCAGCCGACTGGGGATTGAGTCTAATTGCTTCTGTATAATCAGCCATTCCGGCTTGTAAATTACCAGCTTTAACGTGAGCGCTTCCTCTAGCACGATAAGCCTCACTATGGTCGGGCTGTCGCCTAATTACTTCGGTATAATCTAATATGGCGGCTTCGTAGTTTTCTTGGGTATAATGGGCGAGCCCCCTTTGATAGAAAGCGTCTGTATCTTCTGGGTTCAGACGGATAACTTGATTTAGGTCATTAATAGCATTACCAAAATCTCCCATTTGATGGTATGCTAAACTGCGGTTAAAATAGATGTCAGGATTAGTAGGATCAAGTTTAATGGCTTGGGTGTAATCAGCGATCGCCTGTTCATATTTCTGGAGGTCATAGTAAGCATTAGCCCGTTTACGGAAGGCTTCACTATTATCAGGAAATAGCTGGATTGAGCGATTAAAAGCCTTAATTGCCGCTTCCGGATCTCCCGCTTCCAGACGTTCTACCCCTCTTTTTAAGGCGGCTTCTGATTTCACGGGATCGGGACGGTTTAACACTTGAAATAAGCCAAATATCACCATTAAACCCACTAATCCAGTCGCGGCTATTCCTACTACAGTCCATAGGCGATTTAAGGAGATTTCCCGTCGTCGCGGTTTGTGTGCTTTATAAGGGGGGTGATTTGGGGAAGTTTGGTTAACTAACCCAGTTTTTCCGGTGAGTTGATTTAATTCGGCGATCGCATCAATAGCCGATTTATATCGCTTGCCATAGTAATGATGCACCATTTTATCTATAATACTAGCTAGGCTGTTACTAACTCGCGCCCGCTGTCGCCAGGCAATTTCTCCAGATATAGATAGGCTAGGATCTTGAAGTTTCGGCAAATCTGAGGCTTCTAAACCAGTTAAAGCCTGAATAGCAATCATTCCCACAGCATATAGATCGCTATTAAATTGGGGGTTTCCCTGGAATTGTTCAATCGGCATATAGGAAGGTGTACCCGTGGCTATGGTTCGCATGGGTTGATTATTTTCCTCAGCCAGTTGGCTAGTCACGGCTTTGACGGAACCGAAATCGATTAAGACTAAGGCTTGGTCTGATTTGCGGCGAATTAAATTCGAGGGGTTAACATCTCGATGAATTACGCCGTTGTGGTGAACAAATACTAAAATATTGAGGATTTCTTCTAATACTTCGATAACTATATCTTCTTTCCACGGATGACCGGGAATTAGTTCTTTATGAAGGGGATGTCCTTCGATAAATTCTTCCACTAGATAGAAGTGATTATTGTCCTCAAAATAGGCTAATAATAGGGGAATGCGATCGTTTCTTCCAAGTTTTTCTAAGATTTCTGCTTCCTGTCGAAATAGGCGTAGGGCTGTTTTCAGGATTTTGGAATTATTACTGGGGGGACGCAGTTGTTTAACCACACATTGAGGATGACCTGGGCGGCGGGTATCTGCCGCTAGATAGGTCTGGCCAAATGCTCCCGAACTCAAAATTTGTACAATTCGATACCTTCCATCTAGGAGTTGACCAATGATTTCCATCTGGCGTTGAGGTTTGAAACTTCTATGGGAGTTCGAGGAATGGGGTTTAGAGCGATCGTCTAAGTTCATAATATGTTACAGTTTGATATAAAATGGAGGAGATAACAAATGCAATCGGTTTTCCTATGGATTAACTGATTTTCCTATGGATTGAGAACTCACCATTGAGTTTCTTGTGTCAATTTTGGCATAAAATTTTGGCTATGGTCTATATCAATCATAACCACTGTGAACCCAGTCTGATTGCACCATGCCCCCCGTCCCTAGGTAGGTATGCACACCATGCTCAAGATCTAGTTTCCTGAGATTAAAAAATATTCTAAATTTTTGGTGAAAATTACCTCGAAAACCATGCACAATTTTATCCCCCCTCATCGGTTTTTCCCTTACCTAACTTGGACAGAAATTGCGGAAATGCCCGATCGAGAAAATACGGTAATTATCCAACCTATTGGGGCTATAGAACAACACGGCCCCCATTTACCGTTAATTGTCGATGCTGCCATTGCTACGGCTGTGACCGGGAAAGCCCTAGAAAAACTCGATCGCACTATTCCCGCCTATGCCCTGTCTACCTTATATTATGGCAAATCTAACGAACATTGGCACTTTCCGGGAACCATCACCTTAACCTCTGAAACCCTAATGTCAGTATTAATGGAAGTAGGAGAAAGTATATATCGGGCGGGGTTCCGCAAATTAGTATTTGTGAACGCCCACGGTGGACAACCCCAGATTTTAGAGATGGTAGCGCGAGACTTGCATCAACAGCATGAAGATTTCATGGTCTTTCCCCTGTTTGTGTGGCGGGTTCCCCACATAGCCAAAGAACTATTTTCCCCCGAAGAATTGGAATTAGGGATTCACGCCGGAGACATAGAAACCAGCGTGATGTTATCAATTTTGCCTGATGTGGTACGCCGGGAAAAGGTGGTGCGAGAGTTTCCCCACGGCTTACCCTCGGACAGTTTACTGAGTATGGAGGGAAAATTGCCCTTTGCTTGGGTAACGCGGGATCTAAGCGCTAGTGGTGTTTTGGGAGATGCAACCGCCGCCACAGAAGATAAGGGGACGCGCCTACTCGAGTCGGTGGTAGACAGTTGGGTAAAGGCGATCGCAGATATTTATAAATTTCAGCAGCCCCAGTGTTTCCGCTCTGTGTCAAAATAAATCGATATCGGAAATAGAGTCTAAGTAATACAATGATCAACTCCACCCTACAGCAAGCCTTTAACCGAGGCCAAGGGCTGAAAGTAATTAGCGGTTTAATGAATTTCAATCGCGCCAATGTCATGGCGGTAGTCAAAGCAGCCACTCAAGGCGGCGCGACCTTTGTAGATATTGCCGCCGACCCCGAATTGGTGGCGATCGCCCGGAATTTGACCCATTTACCTATTTGTGTCTCAGCCGTAGAACCAGAAAAGTTTCTCCCCTGTGTCCAAGCTGGGGCTGATTTGATTGAAATTGGCAATTTTGATGCTTTCTACGCCCAAGGACGGCGCTTTGAAGCTCCCGAAGTTTTGGAATTGACCCGTCAAACTCGATCGCTACTTCCTGAGATTACCCTATCGGTAACAGTTCCCCATATTTTGGAACTTGATCAACAAGTCCAATTAGCTATAGACTTAGTGGAAGCTGGGGCGGATATTATCCAAACTGAAGGGGGAACTAGCGCTAACCCCGTGCATCCCGGAACTTTAGGATTGATTGAAAAAGCTGCCCCTACCCTAGCCGCTGCCCGCGAAATTTCCCGCGCCGTATCGGTTCCAGTATTATGCGCTTCGGGAATTTCTAGTGTAACAGCACCTTTGGCGATCGCTGCTGGGGCGGCTGGTGTCGGTGTCGGTTCCGCTATCAACCGCCTGGATAATGAATTAGCAATGATTGCAGCCGTTCGTAGTCTGGTGGAAGCATTAGCCACTGTCAATACTTCCCGGATTTATCACTCTTAGAAAATGTTTACAGCCCCACAGTTCGTCTCTATCTTTGGCAGTCGGAATTATCCGCCCACCAGATGACAGTTGGGGCTGTACTCTAATCAAAATCTCCCGCGCTACTTAAAAACCAGATCGAATAATCTTCGATTAATTCATAATTATCAGACTCTTCGTCTGTGCATTCTAAATCCGCTAGGACTAGGGTAAATAATTTCTCATCGCTAACCCGTCGGACTTCCACTTTCAAGCCATCTTCTGCATCAAATTTATCAACAAAACTCAAAATTTCAAAAGTATCTTGATAGGAAGGATTGTTGATTTTTTGTTTCTGATATTCCTTTTTGCGACCCGAAGAAAATAAATATTCTTCTTCCCAATCAAATTCATCGCTTCCGGTCACATAACAAGGTAACTTGATTTCTTTTTTCAGGTATTGCAGATATAGTTTAAGTTTTTTTGTCAAACTATAAGAAGCCTTGAAACCCAACTTTTTGTTAGTCTTGGCTACCGCCTTTTCTAGGTCATCATCGGTAACATAATCCATGTATAAGTCATCAAGACCTTCGAGACCTTCAATATCACTTAGATTCAAGTGTTTGATGTGTTCAAACATCAATAAACGGGGATCTTCTGTTAGCTCGAATCGGTCTCTACTGTTACCACTACGGATATTAAAAGTAATCGTCTCATCAATTTGAATCCCCTCCAGGTGAGACGGATCGAGATGAGTCGAGGCCGATTTTAAGTTTTTCTGAAATTTTGTCATAATATTTGGGTTAGTGAACAACAGAAGTTACTTTAATTTGTTCTGGATAGATCCTAATAATCAACAGGAGACTAAAATTGTGACTCAAACCGTATCAACATCTCAGCCACAGATATACCAAGGACAGTTTGGTGAGTATACCATCACTGATGGCGATCGCCAGGGAGTCCTAGTATATAGAGTTAGTTTGGCGATCGCCGCCCTCTGCTTTGGTATAGGGACTGCTTTAGTAATATGGGACTCACACAACCCCATAGTCCTGCAACTGCTGACCCCTATTTATCTTGTGTTCTGGTTAGCTTTAGGGGTTAGCCTGTTCACAATTCATATCTATCTGATTATTTTACACAGATTCCTTCAGTTTTGTTGGCTCATGGGGGGTATTGCTACCCTAGTAGTGGCGATCGCAGATCCTGAACCCTTAGCCGTCACCGTTTATAATCAGCCATATAGCTTATTTGGTGTCGGTTTTACATTTGTAGCCCTAACAGGAATTTACTTTAAGGAGGCTTTTTGTTTTAATCGCATGGAAACCAAGCTGCTAACTCCCCTAGTCCCCCTATTACTGTTGGGATATATGGCGGGAGTGTGGACAGTGATCAATCAGAAATTTTTGTTATTTTTCTGGGCTATTCAATTTGGGATTTTTGCCCTCCGCAAGTGTTTCCAAGCCATTCCTTCTGATATTGGCGATAAAAGTGTATTTGATTACCTCCACCAACAGCGATCGCACAATTAAGTATAATTAACCCCAATACTAGCAGCCCCTAGAAGCCCGTTGTCAAACATAACCAGTCAATATTAGCAACCTGCCCTTTTCCCTAGCTAGGGGCAGGATATCTCCATATAAAGGCGATCGTAAATTATTCTTGACTGCCATGGCCACCAAGTCCATGATCGTATATATTTGATTATGGTAACATCCGTAATTTCATCCAAGTCCATCCGAATACCTCAAATGCTTACTCCACCGTAAATCTAATTTTCTTGATCAATTATCAAAACTTATGGAAACAATAGAGCCGGACCCAATGTCCATGGAACTACAAGGAAAACTTGTAATTGTAGATTTGGACGAAACGCTTCTTTTGCGAAACTCAACAGAAGAATATCTCAATTCTTTGCAGCCTCAAATTTTGGGGGCTGTTTTATTAATTGCCCTAGATATTCTCAAGCCTTGGAATTGGTTACCCGGACATCTCAAAGGAAACCAATCAAGGGATTGGTGTCGTGTAATTATTTCCACCCTAATTTTTCCATGGACTTTAATTTTTTGGCAACACAAAGCCAAGAAACTTGCTCATGATTATATCAACCAGGAACTGATACTAAAATTCCTGGAACAATTCCCATCAAAAATAGTCATTGCTACCCTCGGTTTTGATCTAATTATCAATCCCATTATTAAGAATTTCCAATTTTGTCCTGATGCTGTCATTAGTTGTCGGTTTTGGCAGGGAGGAGTTGATCGTCAACGGGGAAAGTATGAGTTAGTTAAAGCAGTATTAACTGACGAAGAAATCGCCAATGCCGCCGTGATTACAGATTCCACAGATGATCAGGTATTATTGGATGCAGTGGCATCACCCTATCTCGTGCAGTGGCTCGATGCTCAATATGTCCCCGCTATGGCTGATGCTTATATTCCATTTTTGTATCTCGAACGTGGTAAGCGCCCCGGCCAAAAATATTTTATCAAGAACATTATCGCAGATGATTGGTTAGTCTTGATTTTGGCGATCGCTTGGATAAGTCCTTATCCAGCTTTACAATCAATCATGATGCTGTTTTTGCTTTTATCTTTTTGGTGTATCTACGAGTATGGCTATGTAGATAATGATATCATCGCCGAAACTTTTGAGCAAAAACCTACTCTCACCCCCACCTATCAAAAATACAAAAATCGTGTCCACCTCTCGCAGGTTTGGTTATGGGCGATAATTTTGGCAACCCCTGGACTTTTCTTATTGGAGGTGATCAAACTTCAATTAACCTCAGCAACTCTCAATTTATCCCTACTCAGATCTATGGCTTTAGATGGTATCCTATGGCTAACCTTTCTGGGCTTGGTATTTGGTCTTTTTTGGAGTTATAACCGCCTTGATAAACAAACCAGAATTTGGCTATATTTCGGGTTGCAAGCAAGTAAATGTTTTGGATTTTTGATGGTAACTACCACAAATAGCATAGGTATTATGTTATTTGCTTCTCAAGTTTTAGCCCGCTGGATCGCCTATATTGTTTATCGAGTCGGTAAACACTCCGAATGGATAGATTTTCCGGGAGAACTTTTCCGCTGCTTTTTGTTTACATTTCTGATAATTTCTGTCGCCCTAGGAACTGGGAAATTATCCATTTTACTAAGTGGGCAAACTCTCGTTATTTTTGCCTGGTGTGCTTACCGAGGACGCAAGCAATTTGTCAATATTTGCCGTCAAGCATACCCAATATATAAGGATAAAACTGTCGTCTAATTGCCAAAATAACAGCTTGCACAGGTTAAGATTAGCTGGCTGTGCAAGCTAGGCAAGCTGTAGCATCCTGTTTTTTTTCAGGTAGTATAACCTTGGATATTTTCCGGGTTAAATTGTTTGAGGGTGCGGGTAGCTTTACGGACTAAAGTTTCCGAACCTTGAACCACCACTAGATATTTCCCAGCATTAAGGCGATTCCGATAGGGTACAGCATCTCCACCCCCAATAATCAAGCCTACCCCGCCGCCAGCGAGAATGCTACCGAGTCCCCCAGAAATACCGCCCAGAATACCACCGATGAAATGATCGCCAATTTCCCCCGCCCAAGCAAAGGTATTAAGCCCGGTGATTAAGCTGAAAGTGTAGCCCGCCACAAACCCAAAAGGAATCAACCAACTAGCCATCAGTTTAACCTGTTTGCGGGCAGGATCATAGGGGTCAATCAAGCCAAACTCATCAGCGCTTTTGTATCCTCTGCCTAAAATACTTACTTGACTGATAGGGATTTCGTCTTTTTCTAAAGCTAAATAGGCAGCCTCAGCTTGAATGCGATCGGGTAAAACAGCAATTAGGTAGTTCATATATGATGATTAGATTATTGGATATACGGCCGCAATTCTGTTAGTCACTAGGTTTCATGATCCCCTGTTAATGTTGGGAAATGCACCATAATGCTGTGGTTAATCATCAATGGGCCTGATGCCGGGGACAATCACAACTGAATTTACTAAATTTTTGTGAACAATTTTTGGTAGCTCGTCCCCCTTAACGCTAGAATAGTTCACTGCGGTATTTTTAGCCGCGATCGAGATCTGCATCAACAGACTCTCTCAATTTACCACGAATCCTCCAATCAAGGAAGTTGTGGTGAATCCCCTACCGTTGCAATTTATTGGCCTAACCATGCCTAAGGTTCTTGTATCTGATCCGATTGATCAAGTTGGACTTGACATTCTCTCTCAGGTGGCTCAGGTTGATGTCAAAACCGGACTACCTGCTGAGGAACTGGTAAAGATTATTCCCGAATATGATGCCCTGATGATCCGTTCTGGTACTCGTGTCACCAAAGAAATAATAGAAGCGGGTACTCATCTGAAAATTATTGGTCGGGCTGGTGTGGGGGTGGACAACGTGGATGTTCCCGCCGCCACCCGCCAAGGAATTGTCGTAGTGAACTCCCCCCAAGGTAACACGATCGCCGCCGCCGAACACGCTATAGCGATGATGTTAGCCCTATCGCGCCATATTCCCGAAGCCAATGTATCCGTAAAAAACGGCCAGTGGAATCGCAAACAGTTTATTGGGGTAGAAGTTTACAAAAAAACCCTGGGGATTGTCGGTCTTGGTAAAATTGGTTCCCATGTAGCAGCCGCAGCTAAAGCTATGGGGATGAAATTACTGGCTTATGATCCATTTATTTCCCAAGATCGCGCAGAACAGTTAGGCTGTCGGTTAGTAGACTTAGATTTACTCATCCGCGAGTCAGACTATATCAGTCTGCATATGCCGAAAACTGAGGAGACCTATCATTTAATTAACGCAGAGGCTCTCGCTCAAATGAAACCCACAGCTCGTATAATTAACTGCGCTCGTGGGGGTATTGTGGATGAGGTAGCTTTAGCAGAAGCTCTGAAAAGTGATCAAATTGCTGGGGCGGCGGTAGATGTTTATGAAAACGAACCCCTAGAGGAAAATTCCCCCCTGCGGGAGTTGGGTCAAAAGGTGATCCTCACTCCCCACTTGGGAGCATCCACAGAAGAAGCTCAAGTTAATGTAGCCATTGATGTAGCTGAACAAATTAGAGATGTATTGTTAGGATTACCAGCTCGTTCAGCGGTCAATATTCCGGGATTATATCCCGATGCTCTCGAACAACTCAAGCCTTATCTACAACTGGCGGAAACCTTGGGAAATTTGGTCAGCCAACTGGTAGGAGGTAGGGTAGATTTCTTGGATATCCGCTTACAAGGGGATTTGGCTAATCGCGATAGTAAACCTGTGGTGGTGGCGGCTCTGAAAGGTTTGTTATCTCAGGCTCTGCGGGAGCGGGTTAATTATGTTAATGCTACCATTGAAGCCAAAGAGCGCGGTATTCGGGTGATTGAAACTAGGGATGCTTCGGTGTGTGACTATACCGGCTCTCTGCATTTGGAAGCGAAGGGATCTTTAGGTACTCATTCGGTGACGGGGGCTCTATTGGGCGATCGCGAAATTCGGGTGACAAATATTGATGATTTCCCCATTAACGTACCGCCGACTCGTTATATGTTATTTACTCTCCACCGAGATATGCCGGGAATTATCGGTAAAATTGGGTCGCTCCTCGGTAGCTTTAATGTAAATATTGCTAGTATGCAGGTCGGTCGTAAAATTGTACGGGGAGAGGCGGTGATGGTTTTAAGTTTAGATGACCCATTGCCGGACGGACTGTTGAGTGAGATCATGAAAGTAGCAGGTATCCGGGATGCCTATACGGTAACTCTCTAAATTCAACGAAATTGGGGTGCTGGACTTAATGGCTCCCGGCAGACTAAACTGGGGGTAGAAAGTGGAGAATCAGATGCTCACACTACGTTAGGGTGAGATACATTCTCTTAATACTTCTGGTGAGTTAAATGCTCGCATATTGTCCGGCCCCAAAAGTAACTGATATGGCACATAGCTGGTGGGAAATTCGAGTAGTCTGTGATTTGAACCTAGAAGAAACTGTCTTCTGGAGACTCGACAATTTTGGCTTTCGGGGAACAGCCAGTCAAACTAAACATCAGTCTTGTTTGATTTGTGCCTATTTACCAGAGGAACAAGCTCATCTTTTGGATCTGGCGGCTTTATCTATTTTGCTGCGCCAGGATGCTTTGTGCATGGAAATGTCTATCCCTATTGTGCAATGGGATCTCATTGATGAGGAAGACTGGTCTAGTAGTTGGAAGGATCATTGGAAACCAACGGAAATTGGCGATCGCTTTTTGATTTATCCGGCTTGGCTAACTCCCCCGGAAAATAGCGATCGCTTGATTTTACGTCTTGACCCTGGGGTGGCTTTTGGTACGGGAGCCCATGCTACTACTCAGCTTTGCTTGGAGTCCCTAGAAATGCGTTTGGGAATATTAGGAGAAAATCCGATCACTATTGCTGATATCGGTTGTGGATCGGGAATTTTGGGTATTGGTGCGATCCTATTGGGGGCGACTCAGGTTTATGGTGTCGATACTGACCCCTTAGCGGTGCGATCGGCTAATGAAAACCGCGACCTCAACCATATATCACCAGAACAGATGATTAGTGACGTGGGGAGTGTTCAGGAGTTGATTAAGCGGGTTCAAAGACCTGTTGATGGGATTTTATGCAATATTTTGGCTGAGGTGATTATGGATATCATTCCTCAGTTGGACTCCCTCACTCAACCTAATAGCTGGGGGGTTCTCAGTGGTATTTTGCTAGAACAGGCTAAACCGATCGCTGATTTATTAGAACAACATGGCTGGATCGTCGCGACTCTCTGGAAGCGACAGGACTGGTGCTGTTTCAATATTAGACGTTGTTGATGGTTCAACATCTGACCAACTCTCACTATACTGATGATTTTAGAGGTAATATGGCTGATTTTGACTGGATAAGTGCCTTAATGGGCGGGATTTTAATTGGTCTGAGTGCTACCCTATTATTAGCTTTTAATGGTCGGATTGCTGGCATTAGTGGCATGGTTAATGGGGCGATTACTTTTAAATCCCAGGAGGCTTGGCGATGGCTGTTTATTCTGGGTTTAATAGTTGGTGCTGCTATTTATGAATATGGATTGCCAACGTCGCCAACTCCCCCGTCAAATTTTGTGCCTGTGCTAATGATTATTGGTGGTTTTCTGGTGGGGTTTGGTACTCGTATGGGTAACGGTTGCACCAGTGGTCATGGTGTTTGTGGCTTGGGTCGCTTTTCCATGCGATCGCTTATAGCAGTTCTCTCATTTATGACCACTGCTTTTATTACTGTATTTATAATGCGTCATGTTTTGGTGCTGTAATTTATGAACCTCAAAGAAAATTTAATTGTCTTGGTTTCTGGGATTTTATTTGGTTTAGGACTGGGTTTATCCCAAATGATGGATCGCGATCGCGTTTTGAGATTTTTAGATGTTGTGGGAGTTTGGGACCCTACTTTAATCTTTGTCCTGGGCGGCGCTGTGGGGGTGACAGCGATCGCTTTTCGGTTTGTCCTCCGTCTTCCTCACCCCCTATTTTCAAACAAATTTTATCTACCTACACGCCAAGATATCGACCCCACTTTAATCATGGGGGCGGCTATTTTTGGCATTGGCTGGGGTATTGGTGGCTACTGTCCGGGTCCGGCGATTACCGCCCTAGTTTTAGGTATTCTTAACCCGGTATTGTTTATAATCGCGATGATTGCTGGGTCCTTGGCTTATACTCTCTCATCTAAGCTGACGGGTCCTGGGCCGAAGTAGGAAACCATCATTAAAGAACCAATTAGGGCTAAGTTCTTTAAAAATGCCGTTTTCTGACCAGGATCATCTAGGAAATTGTGGAAAACTAGGGTGGTGGGGATTAAAAATAAAATCAAAATAATCGCCCCCCAACGGGTTTTATAACCTAGAATTAAAGAAAAAGCACCCACTAATTGAAACACAATATTTCCTAATAGCATTAAATTGGGATGCGGCAATCCCCGCAATGCTATCATTTCCTCGGTGGCGGCGAAATCCAAGATTTTGCTAACGGATGAATTGATAAAAATGGTGGCTAAAAATGCTCGTCCAATTAGGGGAATATAATTCATAATCCAATTATCTTGAGACAACAAATGCGATCGCTTTCTTTGGGATTTATCCTTAAAAAACTCCATAGCCGGATCAGGACTATTTAAAAAGGCAATTTCCCGGTAAGGAGGGAGAATCGGTTTTAGCAGTCTCAGTCCTAAAACACAATCCCAGAACCAGTTATAGCCCACTGTTAACCGATTGCGCCATCCGGGTAGATAACACAGATGAATCACTAACCAAGTTAGCCAACCCCAAAATCCGGTGCTATTGAGGCGATCGCATGACAAAATCCCAGCATAGCGACTAATAATAGCAGCCTTGCCTTTATCAATATAACGAAAAGGTTGGGGATATGTTCCCCGTAACTGATGCAAAATATTGGTCGCGACGGCTTCCCCCTGTTGGATAGCTTCCGGGGCGATACCGCTAAGGCCATGCTCAGGCCAGAGAAAAGCTACATCTCCGATCGCATATACTTTAGGATGATCGCGAACTTGTAAAATGGGTTCGACAATGATTTTACCCTTGGCGGCGGTAGAGATTTGGTCAAGCTGGCTGGGATGGTCTGCTTGTACCCCGGCTGTCCAGATGATAGTTGGGGCGGCGATCGCTTCTCCTGTGTCTAATTCTACCCCCTGGGAGTTCACGCGCAAAACTCGACGATTTAACCAGACAGATACCCCCAATTGGCGTAAATGACGTTCACAATAGGCGCTAAACCGCTGGGAAAAGTTGGGAAGTAGGCGATCGCCCGAATGTACTAAAATCACCTTCGCCAGGGGGAATAACCGCCGCCAACCTAACAAAGCGCGGAGTTGGTCGATTAAACCTCCCGCCAATTCTATCCCGGTCGGACCGCCACCAACGATCACAAATGTCAATAACCGCGCGCGATCAATGGGTTCAGGTTCTAAAATAGCCCGGCGAATGCGATCGACGATATGATGGCGCACAACCGCCGCATCTTGTAGGGTATTTAAAGTTAAGCTATATTGAGCCGCCCCAGGGATGTGATCTAATTGGGGACGGCTTCCGGTGGCGATGACGAGGATATCATACCTGATTTGTCCGTGATCTGTATCTATCCATTGATATTGATCATTAATCCCCTCAACGTTAGTCTGGATAAATTCGACATTAGGATATTTTTTGAATGCTGACTGGAGGGGATAAACGATTTGGTGGGGATAGAGTAAGCCGGTGGCTACTTGATACAGTAGGGGTATAAAAGTATGGTAGCAGTTGCGATCGATTAGCAACACATTCGCGCCCGCCTTGGCTAGGAGGCGGGTTGCTGTTAAACCACCAAATCCAGCGCCCACAATGACAATGCGATCGCTTTTTAACACCATGGGACTCGGGTTGCTCAACTAACATTTTTCTGATGTTAACAAATTCCCGCAATTTTTGCCTTCCAGTAGCTTAGTTCAACCCAAGCCTCTCACGCCACCTAGGGACTCTGCTGTTAGGCGCAAGTTAACCAAGGGGGTTGGTATAAGTTTATCTATTTCCTCACCCCTTCTCGGTTGAATAATTGGGGAGGCTTCCAGAAACCTTTTTACAGCCGATTCACCCTATCCCAAATATCCGAGGTAATTGATTGTGACTAATCCTGAATTAGTCAACATTTCACAAAGAAAGCGGGTTTCTGGTAGGATAGGGATACGTCGCATTCCGATGTCCTCGCGATCGCTTCATAAATATTTAAGAAATTAACCCGGTTTCGGGGGACAATAGGGGTGCTATCTCTATTTGTGTGGCGATCGCGTTAACAACCCATCACCTATTCATTGATCAGCCAGTTTTCAATTTTTAAGTTAACAATATTTTGGAAATGCTTTAAATTATCTGTAACTAAAATAAAATCTCGCGATCTTGCTACGGCTGCAATCATGGCATCTAATTCTCCTGTGGGCTTACCGATGCGTCTGAGTTCTCCTTGAATTTGACCAAATTCACGAGCAGCAAGCAAATCAAAATCTACCAGATGTAGTAGACTAATAAACTGTTGTAATGTAGCCAAATTCTGTTCTATTATTTATGAGCAATAAACACCTTTGTAGAGTTCGTAAACCACAATAGAACTCAAATAAGAGGATTGAAAATGCTGGGCAAATTTGGGTACAGCATTGGGATGATTTTTGAGTAAAGCGATACAGATGTTAGTATCTAGCAAATACATAAATCAATCAAAATTAAATAATTCTCGACCGTGGTTTTGATGGCGTTTTTGAGCGATCGCTGTAAAGGTAGCATCTAAATCGGGTTGGTTTGACCAAGCACCAAATAGTTGACAGAATTGCTGCCAATGTTCTTCTGGTGTCCGGGGGAGGGGGGGGCTAATTTCCAGGATAATTTCAGAGCCATCAGGGACCGCAATATTTTCGGTTAGCTCAATAGTTTTACCGCGTTTAATGCCTCGGATTTGCATAAATATGGCTCTCATTTTTTTTCAATGCTATTTCAGTTTAGCACATAGATTTTTTAAAGACAAGAAACCGGGTTTCTGGTAGGATAGCGATCGCATCACCAAGATTTAAGAAATTAACCCGATTTCTGAGTCTCTGGAATGGGGTAAAATGGGAGTGCTATTCCCTACCCGGTGCGCCGCTATGGATGAAGAGCGATCGTCGGGTTATCTCTCCCTGATTCAAGAACTCCTGGAATGTCCGGGTGGGGAGAACAAATCCTCGGCAGTCATCAGGGGTTAGTGGATGGGGGGTTTGTGCAGGTGTGCGAGTTGGTAGCGGCACAGTTGCAGCCTTGGGTGAGGGGAATTATGAACCCAGCCGGTTAACCTGGGATAATTGCCCTAGCTTGACATCAAAAGATGCGGTTTCATCACAGCCAGCCTGTTGATTGATGCGAACAATCAAATAATCAGAAAAATCAGCATTTCCCAACTTCATTTGATGAATTGCCCAAGCGATATCATCGGAATTTTCAAATATAAAAATATTGGTATTTAAGAGATTTTCTAGGATAGTGATGAGTTGGTCTCGACTAATTTTATACTGACTGCGTAATACCCAAACCACTTCACAGAGGACAATATTATTAATCAAGCAGGGTTGATGATTTTCTAGGGCTTGATTGATGTATTGATCCGCTTGCTGCCATTGTGATTCATCGTCTCGGACTAGAAAGCGGACGATTACATTGGTATCCAAACCTTTCACATCGATTCTACCGCACCTTCAACAATGGCTTGTTCCATTTCCGCTAGAGAAACGGTTTTTCTGTCAGGGTCGTAGAGACAACCCGATAAGGTACGGACATCAATTTGAGCCGCTTTTGGGGCGGGTTCTAAATAGACTTTGCCATCAGGGGAAATGGCGATATTAATTTGGTCGCCCGGTTTTAAGTGCAGCCAGTCGATAATTTCTGGGGGAATGGTGGCGGTTCCGGTAGCAGTGATTCGGGTCAGTGCCATAAGGGGGTAATTCAATGGATTTATAGGATATATTTTAACGTACTAGAGCCTAATTGTGGAGGCTAAATCCGTAAAACGGCGGGGTCAAGAAATCGGGTTTCTAGCAGCATCGCGATTCCTTCACAAAGATTTAACAAAGAAACCCGGTTTCTGAGGGTTGGGAATGGGGTAAAATCGGGGTGCTATCCCCTACCAGATGTGCCGCTATGGATGAACAACGAGTTCAAGCCTATCTCTCCCTAATTCAAGAATTCCTTGCCGCTACGGGTAGGGAGGATATGCAGCGACTCAGGGAACAATGGAGAATGGTCGTCAATTAGGCGCTGAAAAGTGTTAGGGTGGATACAATGGCTAGAGATAAATTCCACTATGCTGTCAGACGGGGTTTAGAAAAACAAGAATGGCAGATTACCCACGATCCCTTACGTTTAGAGTTAGGACCGGATGACCGTGTAGAGATTGATTTAGGGGCGCAGCAACTCTTAGGGGCGCAGCGAACCGGAGAGAAAATAGCAGTGGAAATCAAGAGTTTTTTGAATGACTCCGCTATGTTAGACTTTCATTTGGCATTGGGTCAGTTCTTAAATTACCGTTTAGTTCTCCAAAGACTTGAGCCGGAGCGAACTCTTTATTTGGCCATCCCCATAACTGCGTATCAATCATTTTTTTATCGACAATTGCCGCAACTTTCCATCCAAACTTATCGTATAAAATTGATAACTTATGAACCGAACGATGAGGTAATTTTGCAATGGATAGAGTAGCCAAGTATAGAGAGATTATTCAGGAACTATTGACGGAATATTCGACGGGTTCTCCGTTGGGGGGAGAGATTGAATCAGAAACGGTTTTCGATGTCAAAGCCGATCGCTATTTGGTGGTTGATTTAGGATGGAATGAAACCCGGAGGATTTATAATTGCTTGATTCATCTGGAAATTCGTTCCGGAAAAATCTGGATTCAGCGCAATCAAACGGACTGTTCTTTGACCGATGAGTTGTTAAGTCAGGGTGTGGAGAGGGAAGATATTATTTTGGGGCTACAGCCGCCTGAGTTGCGAAAATATACAGGTTTGGGGGTGAGTTAGTCAGTGGGAAGAAACAGGGGTCAAAGAAACCGGTTTCTAGCAGCATCTGCTGTTGCTTCACAAAAATTTAACAAAGAAACCGGGTTTCTGAGTCTCTGGAATGTGGTAAAATCGGAATGCTATCCCCTACCCGGTACATAGGTTAGGGATGAACAAAGAGTGCAGGCTTATTTATCCCTGATTCAAGAACCGTTGATTGACCAGTTTTCGATGGAGAGTTCTTGGATAATGCCAAAATCAGACTCGTTGCACGTGAGGAGGGTGGCATTTTGAACCAGAGAAATGGCAGCAATTTTCAAGTCCATATTGCCTAAACGAGGGTAGGTTTTGCGGAGGCGTTGATGCTCGACTGCGGCAGGATAATCGAAGGGTAAAATGGGGATAAAACAATAGTCCTTTGCCGTTTTTTGCAGTCCTTCATAAGCGATGATTTGTTGCTCAACTGTTTTCGCTTGGGACAGAAAATTGAGTCTTCCTCTGATTTGTTCTTCATAAGTGATGACGGTGACGGCAATTTGAATCTTCTCAACGGTTGCTATTTTTGCCAAAATCCGTTGACCGGGTTCACCATTGCGTTGAATGAGACTCAGATGATCAGTATCGAGAATATACATCGGATTTTGCTGACTTTATTCGGCAGTTTTGCGCCATTCTTGTCCGAGTTGAATCACCGATTCAAAGGTGGAGTCATTGGCGTGACTTCCAGCAATGCGTTCCCACCAGGGCTGTTGTGGGGAGGTGACGGTGGCTAAGACTTGTTTAATTTGAGTGAGTTCGATTTCCAAGCTGGTGACTCGTGCTTCGATCGCCTGGGGTTGATTTTCAGTAGGTTGCCGGTTCATGGTCAGGGTTGAGTTTTCAGATGATTGGAGTCTGTTGGATGATTATAACTCATCTGGTCAGGAAAGAAACCGGGCTTCTAGCAGCATCGCGATTCTTTCACAAAGATTTAAGCAAGAAACCCGATTTCTGAGGTTTGGGAATCGGGTAAAATCGGGGTCATAGTCCCCTACCGGGTGCTAGGTTATAGATAAACGAGGAAGGATAAGCGATGAAAATTATTGATATTAACCAAGCCTTACCGCAAATTATGGAACTGATAGAAATGGCTTTTGCCGGAGAAGAAATTATCATTAGTAAAAATAATCAGCAAACCATTAAAATCACTCCAGTTTTATCGCCTCAGCCGCGCCCCCCTTTATTTGGGTGCGATAAAGACCGGATTGCTCTCAGGGATGATTTTGATGAACCCTTGGATGATTTTCAGGACTATATTTAATGCGGTTACTCCTTGATACTCATACGGTCCTGTGGTTTTTTATGGGAAATTCTCGGTTGAGCGACAAGGTGCGTGATTTGGTCGAAGACGGTCATAATCATAAGCTGATTAGTGTTGCTACGGTTTGGGAGATGTCCATCAAACAGAGTCAGAATAAGTTAACCCTGGAAAAAACTGCGTCAGATTACATAGAGGAGAAAATCAGATTAGATGATTTTGAATTATTGCCAATTCAACTCAACCATTTAAGGATATTGTCATCACTTCCATTTTACCATAAAGACCCATTTGACAGACTTTTAATCGCCCAAGCCATGCAAGAAAACATCCCAATTTTAAGCAAAGATATGGCTTTCTATGCTTATCCAATCCAGAGGATTTGGGACTAGAGGTGAACACAAAACCCCTCAGTGTCTTTTGTGTTCCGCTTCCAGGCATCAGTTACAATACCCACTATCCCCCTACTCTATCCCTAGCCATGAACGAACAACGCATCGCCGCCTATCTCTCCCTGATTCAAGAACTCCTGGAATGTACGGGTGGGGAGGAACCGCAAATCCTTAACGGTCATCTGGAGGGGAAATCCTAAATAATGAAAGTAAGAGATATCATCAAAATCCTAGAGAATGATGGATGGTACTAAGTCCGGACACGGGGGAGTCATCGACAATTTCATCATGCCACTAAGCCCGGTACAGTTACCGTTTCGGGACAATTAAACGTTGATATGCCCCCCGGAACCTTAAACAGCGTCTTCAAGCAAGCCGGATTAAAGTAAAGGAGTCTAACCATGAATAATCAACAATTACACTACACGATTATCCTCGAAAGGGGAACCTCTAGTTACGGGGTGTATGTGCCAGACTTGCCTGGATGTGTTGCAGTTGGAGAAACGAAAGAAGAAGCCTTGCAATTGATTCAAGAGGCGATTCAATTTCATCTTGAAGATTTACAAATGAATGGTCAACCGATTCCTGAGCCGATCTCAACGAGTGAAACGGTGAGTTTTTCGATGTTCAACATGAACCCTTGATTTTACAGCTTCTCAAATTCAATGGATTGAATCTATTTTAAGGGACTGTAACCGCCGGAAAAGAAAAGGGCTTTCTAGCCGCATCTCGATTACTTCACAAAGATTTAACAAAGAAACCCGGTTTCTGAGGTTTGGGAATGGGGTAAAATCGGGGTCTATCCCCTACCCGGTGCGCGGCTATGGATGAACAACGAGTGCAGGCTTATCTCTCCCTGATTGAAAAACTCCTCGAATGTCCGGGAGGGGAGGAACTGCAAATCCTTAACGGTCATCTGGAGTTGCTGGATGAGGGGTTTGTGCAGGTGTGTCAGTTGGTAGCGGCACAGTTGCAGGAGGAGGGACAAGACAACCAGGCGCAGTTTTTGCGGGATGTGGTGCAAGAGGTGGGACAATATCTCAACAGTCAAACCTCTGCGGTAGCCACGGGTGAGGGTCAATTTCAGGGGACAGAGCAAGACTATCTCAATTTTTTGATAGAGGTATTGGGGGCGATCGAACAGAGTCAAGGTAATCCCCAGGTGGTTTATCCTCTGCTGCAACAGAACCTAGATAAGCTAGATTTGACTTTGGCTGAGACCCTGCCAGATCTGGCGAGTCAGGTTTTTGGGCAAGTTGAATCAAGTCAAGCCTATGGAATTGCAGGGGTTATTTTTTTATTTGGTAATTTAATTCAACAGTTTCCATTAGGGAATCGGGCTGATAATCTGGAAATTGCGATCGCATCTTATGAGTCTGTATTAAAAGTCTTTACTCGTGAAGTCTATCCCCAAGATTGGGCTGTCACTCAAAATAATTTGGGGGCGGTCTATCTATTCCGCATTCAGGGGGAACAAGCGGAAAACCTGGAGATGGCGATCTGCTTCTTGGAACCCAGTTTAGAAGTCTATACTCGTGAAGCCTTTCCTTACGAGTGGGCAAGAACTCAAAATAACTTGGGTGAATCCTATCGTAGACGCATCCGTGGAGAAAGAAGTAAGAATATAGAAATTGCTATTATTTATTATCAATGGTCTTTAGAAATTTATACTCGCGAAGCTTTTCCTTACGAATGGGCAAGAACTCAAAGTAATCTGGGAGCGACTTACTTTGAACGTATTTTGGGAGAGCGATCGCAAAACCTAGAACAGGCGATTGCTTATTCCCAAGCCTCTTTACAAGTTTATACCCAGGAAGCTTTTCCTTACGAATGGGCAAAAAGTAAAGGTAATCTAGCTAATGCTTACAATTGTCGTATTTGTGGTGAGCGTGCAGATAATATAGAAATCACAATTGCGACCTATCAAGCTATTTTGGAAGTCTTTACTCGTGAAAGTTTTCCTCAAGATTGGGCGTTGACTCAAAATAATTTGGGTGCAAGTTACTGTCAACGCATTCGGGGAGACCGGGCTGAAAATTTGGAATCTGCAATAGCTCACTATAAAGCCACATTACAAGTTTATACCCAGGAAGCTTTTCCTTACGAATGGGCAAGGACTCAAGTGAACTTAGGTAACGCCTACCAAACTCGCATCCGGGGAGAGCGAGCAGAGAACTTGGAAAGGGCGATCGCTTTTTTGGAAACCAGTTTACAAGTTTATACTCAGGAAGCTTTTCTTTACGAATGGGCAAGGACTCAAATGAGCTTGGGGACTACTTATCTGTCACGCATCCGGGGAGAGCGAGCGGAAAACTTGGAAAGAGCGATCTCCTACTTAGAAACCAGTTTACAAGTCTATACTCGTGAAGCATTTCCTGAAGATTGGGCAAGGACTCAAATGAACTTGGGGACTACTTATCTGTCACGCATCCGGGGAGAGCGAGCGGAAAACTTGGAAAGAGCGATCGCCTTTTTGGAAACCAGTTTACAAGTCTATACTCGTGAAGCTTTTCCTTACGAATGGGCAAGGACTCAAAATAACTTGGGGGCTGTTTATCCAACTCGAATTCATGGAGAACGAGTACAGAACCTAGAGAGGGCGATTGTCTTCTTGAAGGCTAGTTTACAAGTCTATACTCGTGAAGCATTTCCTGAAGATTGGGCAAGGACTCAAAATAACCTGGGTGAAACCTACCGTAATCGCATTCGGGGAGAGCGAGCGGAAAACTTGGAAAGAGCGATCGCCTTTTTGGAAACCAGTTTACAAGTCTATACTCGTGAAGCATTTCCTTACGAGTGGACAAGGACTCAAACGAATTTGGGGGCTGTCTACATATCCCGCATTCAGGGGGAACGAGCGGAAAACCTGGAGAGGGCAATCTTCTATTTAAAAGCCAGTTTACAAGTCTATACCCGTGAAGCCTTTCCTGAAGGTTGGGCAAAAACTCAAAATAACTTGGGGGCTGCTTATCAAACTCGCATCCGGGGAGAGCGAGTGGAGAATCTAGAGAGGGCGATCTCCCACTTAGAAGCCAGTTTACAAGTCTATACCTGTGAAGCTTTTCCTGAAGATTGGGCAAAGACTCAAAATAACTTGGGGGCTACTTATCAAACTCGCATCCGGGGAGAGCGGGTGGAGAATCTAGAGAGGGCGATCT
Organism: Limnospira platensis NIES-39; assembly: GCF_026000695.1. Taxonomy (GTDB): domain Bacteria; phylum Cyanobacteriota; class Cyanobacteriia; order Cyanobacteriales; family Microcoleaceae; genus Limnospira; species Limnospira platensis. Next base: position 4,128,091 of record NZ_AP026945.1, on the reverse strand, counting down.
CCCACTTAGAAGCCAGTTTACAAGTCTATACTCGTGAAGGCTTTCCTTACGAATGGGCAAGGACTCAAATGAACTTGGGGGAAACCTATCGTACCCGCATTCGGGGGGAGCGAGCGGAAAATTTGGAAAGAGCTATCACTTTCTTAGAAGCGGGTTTACAAGTCTATACTCGTGAAGCTTTTTCTTACGAATGGGCGAATACTCAAATGAACTTGACAAATGTCTACCGTGAGCGCATCCGAGGAGAGCGAGCGGAGAATCTGGACAGGGCTATCGTCTGTTCTGAAGCTGCTTTAGAAATTTATACACGCACTGCTTTTCCTCAAGAACACACAAAAACGTTAGGTATTCTAGGACTTGCCTACCAAGCCCAATCCCACTACTACAGCAACGACCCAATTAAAAAACGAACGGCTCTCCAAAACGCCTACATAGTTCTTGAACAGGCACTAGATGCCGTTGAATACTTGCGAGGAGAAATTACCTCTGGGGATGAAGCTAAACGGAAATTGAATGAAGAATGGATGGGACTCTATGTTCTTATCGTGGAAGTGTGCCTAGAGTTAGGCAGATACACCGATGCCATTGAATATGTAGACCGCAGTAAAGCCCGCAACCTCACCGAACTGATCGCCACCCGTGACGCATACCCAGGCGGAGAAATTTCCGCCGAAGACCGCCAACGCTTACAACAACTCCGTCAAGCGATTTCGGAAGAAGACCGCCGCCTTAAACAAGACCCCAACCCCGACTATACCCACATCAGTCAACTGCGGGAAGAATTCCAGGCAAACTATCCCTATAAACCTTTGAAATTCCCGGATATTCAATCTCTCCTTGACGATGAAACCGTGATTCTGGAATGGTATGTCCTGGATGACAAATTCCTCACCTTCACCCTGACTAACCAAACCCTTAACCTCTGGACATCTTCCGAGGAAGACCGACAAAATCTTATCGACTGGACAGTTGCCTATATGGACGACTATGACAACAACAGCCAATGGCGAGACAGCCTCCCCCAACGCCTAGAAACCCTCGCCCAAATCCTCCACCTGGATGAAATCCAGGCTAACCTGCGGCAAAACTTCCCCAACTGCCAAAAACTCATCCTCATCCCTCACCGATTCCTGCACCTGTTCCCCCTCCACGCCTTACCCGTTGCTACAGAAGACGGTGAGGGCAAATTCCTACAAGACCTCTTCCCCAAAGGCGTGGGCTATGCCCCTAACTGCCAAGTCCTGCAACAAGCCCAAAACCGCTCACGCCCAGACTTTAACCGCCTCTTCGCCATCCAAAACCCCACCCAAGACCTCCAGTTCACGGATATGGAAGTCGAAGCTATCCAATCCCTATTTAACCCCCACCAAGTCCTCAAACATGACCAAGCGGAAAAAGCCGCCATTGATAAAGAAACCCTGAAAAACGCCCACTGTACCCACTTCTCCTGTCATGGCTACTTCAACTTTGAAGATGCCCTCAAATCCGCCCTCATCCTGGCTAAAAGCGAATTTACACCCCCGCCGCCCACCGATGACCCCAGCCGCTATCTCCCCACAAAAGACAACAAACTGCTGGATTTAGAAAAATGTCTCACCTTAGAGGATATCCTCCGCCTTGACCTGACCAATTGCCGTCTCGTCACCCTCTCCGCCTGCGAAACGGGTATCACCGACATCACCTCCACCAGTGATGAATATGTCGGTTTACCCAGTGGCTTCATTTTGGCGGGTTCTCCCAATGTGGTCAGTACCCTTTGGGCGGTGGCGGATATCTCCACGGCGATTTTTATGATTGAGTTTTATCAAACTCTCCAGCAACAGCCTGAACTGTCGGTGGTTTTGGCGTTGCGGCAGACTCAGACCTGGTTGCGGTCAGCAACGGTGCAGGATTTGTTAGACTGGGTTGATGGCTGTGCGGTGATTAGTCCAGAACGGCGGGAGGAAATGAAAAGTACGCTAGCAGGCTGGTATGTCCCAGATTTTAAGCGCTTTTCATCTCCTTACTATTGGGCGGCGTTCTGCGCTATTGGACAGTAAAACTTGCAAATTATTTAACAGGAGTGGTCAACCATGAACCCCGAAAAAGTTATTGCTGCTTTTCTAAAGATTTGGGAAACTAATCCTGACAATATTTGGGAAACCTCAGAAGCCATCGAAGGATTACAGAAACTTAACGATAGTTTAATCGCCTGTCAAGACAAATCAGATGCCGATGTAGTTGAAGAGTTGAAAAAGTGGTGTCGCTCTTATCCAACGCTGACTGAAAAGATTATGGCAGAAGTCTTGGGGGAAAAGAAGCTAAGAGGGGAGCATAATGATTCCCCCAACACAGGGAACACGGCTTATGAAAATCTCTATCCGAAAATTACGGAAATTCTGCGAAACCGCGCTCCGAAAATGGGTAAAAAAGAGAATCAATCTTGATGGGGGCTATGATTAGTTTAAACAATCATACCGTTTGGGAAAATTTATCAGAGGTTGTTGAGGGTATTGATGCTAATGCTTTAGTTTTAGAGCATTTGGCATTATGTGATTATCAAATATCTGGCTATTGGGATGAAAGCGATCGCTTTTATGAAAACATCCTCCTACCGCGTCCTCTATCGCCCCAATTAATCAGCAGTGGGTTGATTTTCAACGGAGATAAACGCCGCATTCAACTGAAATTTACCCTAAATATCGAAACCGCTACTCCTCCCATTTCTATCGCGCAACTGATGTTGGTCTATGATGAAAACCTAGAATTTATTGATGAAAATTGGCAAATTGACCTCAAGTCAGAATTGATTCAAGTTCAAGCGTAAACCACCCACCCAGTTTCGGCCACATCAAATCAACAAGATGAAACATCAAAAATTACCGGAGATTATAGAATTTATTAAAAATTGGTTTAAAATCCATTATTCTGACCAGGTTGTTCAAATTATTTTATATGGTTCTCAAGCTAGGGGGGAAGCTAAACCTGATTCAGATATTGACTTGCTGATTGTGATGAAATCTGCATTTAATTATACGGATGAAATCGACAAAACCAGTGAGTTTATTCAAGAGTTATCCTTAAAATATGATACGGTTATCTCCCGTGCTTTTGTCTCTGAGCAGCGTTTTACTCAAGAAAAAAGTCCATTTCTTTTGAATGTTCATAAAGAAGGAATTGTTCTATGAGTCGTAGAGTCGTAGGTTGGGTGAAGCGACAGCGCAACCCAACAAATCCGGCTAAAATGTTGGGTTACATTTCATTCCACCCAACCTACAAAATCCTACAAAATCCCAACTCAGGAGTCGTAGGTTGGGTGAAGCGACAGCGCAACCCAACAAATTCAGGTAAAATGTTGGGTTACATTTCATTCCACCCAACCTACAAAATCTCAACTCAGGAGTCGTAGGTTGGGTGAAGCGACAGCGCAACCCAACAAATCCGGCTAAAATGTTGGGTTACATTTCATTCCACCCAACCTACAAAATCCTACAAAATCCCAACTCAGGAGTCGTAGGTTGGGTGAAGCGACAGCGCAACCCAACAAATCCGGCTAAAATGTTGGGTTACATTTCATTCCACCCAACCTACAAAATCCTACAAAATCCCAACTCAGGAGTCGTAGGTTGGGTGAAGCGACAGCGCAACCCAACAAATCCGGCTAAAATGTTGGGTTACATTTCATTCCACCCAACCTACAAAATACAAACTTAGGAGCTTAACCCATGTCATCCCCAGCGATTCAAGAATTAGTGACTCTGGTTGAATCTTTACCCGATACGGTTCAAAACCAAGTGATTGCACATTTACGGGACTATATCGCCGATTTGCAAGATGAACAACGGTGGAATACGGCGTTTAATCGGACTCAATCTGCCTTAGTCGCCGCCGCACGTCAAGCCAAACAACAACGCGCCGCCGGACAAGCCACTCCCATAGATTATAACCCATTACAATGAACATTTTCGCCCCCAATCTCTATTTATGCGCTTACCATCTCCGGGAAGATGACACCGAGGGAGAGACTCACCCCCTGTGGTTAAATTGCGATCGCCTTCTCTCCCACCTCACCGAAACCCGACTGATACCCCATCTTCACGAGGGCGAAAATCGCATCCTCCTCCCCCCACCCGACAAGCAGATTTCCTTCACCCTCACCGACTCCAACGATATCGAAGGCTTTATCCAACCTGTACAACTTCAAGAAGACAGTTATGGGGTATTTCTGAATATTGGCTATGATGATAGCGACACCACCAACCTTGTGGAAATTCCCATTCTGGAACAGTTGAACCCCAACCAGATTTTACCCTTTCCCCCAAGCCCATATTTTCTCGGACAAACTCTGCTATTAACCCTAAATTTAACCCCAGAAAATCAAGATTTGCAAGGTTCGGAATTAACCAAATTAGCCAATCAATGCTATCAGGCTTTATTCAATCAAAAGGCTGACCCCTCTCGCAGTCGGGAATTATTTGGGAGTCCGATTTTTGAATATGGGAATCCCCGCGAACCCGATAAATACCCCCATGTTCTCATCTGGCTATTCCGAGATGAACTCGCCGACCAAACCCTGCAAAAAAACCAATGCTTTTCTTCCATCTTTGACCTGTTTTTCTATCGCCATAAAGTCAGCAAGGCTTTTCAAGATAGCCGGGAGATTTACCAGCAACTCAAACAATATTATCTCAGCCTAGACCCCACCTTAGACCAAATTCAAGCCCAAATTGATAGCGCCAAACCTGACCCCCAAGATAATACCTATCTCCAGGATTTCAAAACTCAGTTAAAACAACTATCCGCTGATTCTCTGATTTACGATCGCCTCCTGCGGAAAATGAAGGATTTGGGCACAACAATTCACATAAATCTTAACAATTACAATGACACAATTGAGCAGATTTGTGCTAAACTAGGAATCGATAAGGAAGAACTATCATTGTGGCGGTATTTCGGAGAAGAAACGGGGCCGTACTTCCGGGGACAAATTGCCGCCAATTTAAGTTATTTTGAACAGGGGACGGGGTTAATTAGTCAGGCGATCGCCTCTATTCGCGCCATTGTGGAAATTGACCAAGCCCAGTGCGATCGCCAACGCCAAGAAGCCGACGCGAAATATTACCAACAGCAACAAGACGCTAACCAGGACTTACAAAACCATATCCAAGCCGTGGGTGTGGGAATTGCGGCGGGTGCGATCGTCGCTTCAACTTCCGGGTTAGTGACTGAACCTTGGGAGCGTCCTGATAGCGATCGCTTTTCGCTACCGTATAGGCATCCCTTCATTATAGCATTGGTGGCGAGTATTATTTGTGCAGTTGGTGCGTGGTGGGTCGCCGAGAAATTGATTAAAAGGGTGAAATGAAATGTAACCCCCCATGAGGGGTTAAAGTAGGTTAATCTTCCGTGGGTTTGCTACTATTCCATAATAGGCGAGTTCCCATAATTGCAAATCCCATCGCCGCCGCCATTTTCACCCATTGAGTCGGTAAAATTTCCGCCACACCCTGACCTACCAACACCCCGATCAGACTAGCCAAGACGAGGGCTGATGCTGTCCCAAAAAAGATGGCTTTCGGGGATTTCGTCGTACCACTTAGGGCGATCGCTGCTACTTGGCTTTTATCTCCCAACTCCGATAAAAAGACCGTAATAAAACTCAGTCCTAACAGTTGTAAATCCATTGATATTTAATACTTAATTTTACCAGCCCATCAACTAATGCAAAACCTCCCAGAATATGATAGCAGAAATCAATAACAAAGTCAAGCCCGCCGCCCGTTCTAAGGTTTGGGGTTGAATATGACGCGCCAACCATTGACCTAGCAAAACCCCCAATAAACTGGTAGTAATCAAAGCGCTTCCCGCTCCCAAAAACACCACCCAAGGATTATGAGATTCCGCCGTAATTAATAAAGTAGTAATCTGGGTTTTATCCCCCATTTCCGCCAGAAATATGGTGAAAAATGTCGAAGTAAAAATCGCCCAAATTTTGATAGTTCCCGCAGCACCAGAAACCATATCTGGTTGTGTGGAAGAGTCAACCTGGAGGCGATCGGGGTCAATGATGGTAGTTTCATTTAACGGTTGTTCCTGACAGTTAGGACTCACAGGAAGGCTATTAGACTGATTTGGGGAAGAATCCACAGGATCGGAAATTAGTGTCACTGACATTTTATGAAACAATTATGAAATCCAATTTAACCTAATCTGCTCGAAGATGCAAGGCTACTCACCCCAACCCACAGCCTGGTTAAACCGCTCCATTTCTGGGGAGTCCTCCCCATAAACCCCGATAATCTGTTGCTGACAGCAATCAATCGCAAAATCATTTAACTGGTCTGGTTCAATACCATAGAGGTCTTCAAAGACATCAGCTTGGACTCGACAAAACCGAGGGCGATCGCTGTAGATACTACATTCGCGGGTATCATGATTAAAATGAATGCACCAACCATCAGAACCCACCAAGCTGAGATACAATTGTAGTTCCTCAGCCCCCAGATATTCGTCTAATTCCGGGCGTTCTGTCGGGTCAAGATGACAGCAAGCGCCACACTCTTTAACACAAAGCCAGGTTGCCACTTTTTCTCCCAAATAATCAATTGGATCTATATTTTACCTTGATTATCTCTTGCGTTTAGGCTTTCTGGGACGTTTCAAGGCGCGGGGTGTTTTGTCGTCCTCGTCTTCGTCGTCGTCTTCGTCGTCCTCGTCTTCCGCAACACCAGAATCAGAATCAGATTCAGATTGAGTCCCCTTTTCCTCCTCTGTCTCTGTTGACGACTTCTCAGATTCTAAACTCTCTGAGGTTTCAGGACTGTCTGAGGCTTCAGGTTCTGGAGTCCCTATGATTGTCTCTGAGGGAGACTTTTCAGCAGAATCTGTTCTGACCTCCTCAGAGTCCGCTACTGGAGAAACGACAGTTTCAGCCTCGGTTTCTGGTGTATCTGTCGCCGTAGGTTCCGCCTCAGCTTTGATATTACCATCTTGATGCTCCCCATCTGTAGGTTCTACGCTGGGGACAGTCTCAACATTAGTAGCATCAGCTTTGACATTACTATCTTGATGCTCCTCATCTGTAGGTTCCTCATCTATAGGTTCCACCGTTGACACTGGGTCAGCAGTAGCACCACTATGATCAGATTCTATATCTGGGGTTGAAACTTGACCAGCTTCTGGTGTATCGGGGGAGTTAGTTTTTTCCGCCTCAGAGGGAGAAGCATTATCAGTGTCGGTTTCCCAACTCTCATCATTGTCATCCCAATCAGAAGCATCCCCTTGTGTTTCTGGAGCTTTCGGGTTGTCCTTAGAAGTATCGGGGGCTTTAGTTTTGGCGGGTTCTTTCTTTTTGCGATCGCCAAATATGCCTTTTAAACCAGCCAACAAGCCACCTAATCCTTTGGATTTCTTAGGTTCACTAGGTTGATCTTCCGGCACTTTAGCAGATTCTACCGGCTCAGGTTTGGTTACCTCTGGAGTTTCTGTCACCTCCTCTGTTGGGGTTTCCTCCGCCTTCGATACTTCCTCCGATACTGTCTCGGATACTGTCTCGGATACTTCCTCAGCCGTGGGGGTTTCCGCTTCCGCTGTTGTGGTGGGTTCGGGTGCAACTTCGGCCACTTCTAGCTCAGAAACTGCTAATTCTGGTTCCTCGGTGATAGTTTCTGGTTCAACTACTGGCGCAACCGCTTCAGTCTCCGCCACCACAGGGGATGGTTCTGCTGGCGCTTCTGCTTCTTCTGTAGTAGCTACAGGTTCCGCCACAGGTTCCGCCACAGGTTCCGCCACAGGTTCCGCCACAGGTTCCGCCACAGGTTCCGCCACAGGTTCCGCCACAGGTTCAGTTAAGGGTTTTACTTCTTCTGGTGTAACCGGAGTGGCGGCGGGGGTTGGGGGTTCAGAAGCCTTTTTAGCCTTTTTAGATGATGGTTTAGGGGTGGTAGATTTTTTAACGCTACGGCTGCTAAATAAGCCTGAGACCTTCTGTTTGACAGGGGTTGGGAGGGGGGTTTGTAAATGAGCTGGTGTCACTTCCCGACGCAATAAGAGGGTCTGCCAACCTAACCAACCCAACAGGGCGACACTAGCAGTTTGGCCCAACAAAATTGCCCCGGTGAAGCGTGCCACACACACCCATAGAATTAGGGCATAGAATAAACCCACACCACTCCAGATAAAGTCACTTTTGCGATGAACCTCTGGAAAGAAGAAAGCAGCCATGTATAGGGTAAAGCTCCCTAAGCCAACTGCGATCGCTAGGATGTATGCCAGCATCTTTAGCTCCACAAATCTCTACTGCCGACATTGTACATCTCAGCGCGACCTAACTGAGTAATCGATAATTAATAATGGCTTATCCTGGTGCGTCAGTTTTCGATTTTCGGGTGATTCATTGGGTGGCCGCTTCTGACGCACCCTACCATATTCGCTCTCTGGTGCGTCAGTTTTCGATTTTCGGGTGATTCATTGGGTGGCCGCTTCTGACGCACCCTACCATATTCGCTCTCTGGTGCGTCAGTTTTCGATTTTCGGGTGATTCATTGGGTGGCCGCTTCTGACGCACCCTACCATATTCGCTCTCTGGTGCGTCAGTTTTCGATTTTCGGGTGATTAATGGGGTGGCTGCTTCTGACGCACCCTACCATATTCGCTCTCTGGTGCGTCAGTTTTCGATTTTCGGGTGATTCATTGGGTGGCTGCTTCTGACGCACCCTACCATATTCGCTCTCTGGTGCGTCAGTTTTCGATTTTCGGGTGATTCATTGGGTGGCTGCTTCTGACGCACCCTACCATATTCGCTCTCTGGTGCGTCAGTTTTCGATTTTCGGGTGATTCATTGGGTGGGCTGCTTCTGACGCACCCTACCATATTCGCTCTCTGGTGCGTCAGTTTTCGATTTTCGGGTGATTAATGGGGTGGCCGCTTCTGACGCACCCTACCATATTCGCTCTCTGGTGCGTCAGTTTTCGATTTTCGGGTGATTCATTGGGTGGCTGCTTCTGACGCACCCTACCATATTCGCTCTCTGGTGCGTCAGTTTTCGATTTTCGGGTGATTCATTGGGTGGGCTGCTTCTGACGCACCCTACCATATTCGCTCTCTGGTGCGTCAGTTTTCGATTTTCGGGTGATTCATTGGGTGGCTGCTTCTGACGCACCCTACCATATTCGCTCTCTGGTGCGTCAGTTTTCGATTTTCGGGTGATTCATTGGGTGGCCGCTTCTGACGCACCCTACCATATTCGCTCTCTGGTGCGTCAGTTTTCGATTTTCGGGTGATTAATGGGGTGGCTGCTTCTGACGCACCCTACCATATTCGCTCTCTGGTGCGTCAGTTTTCGATTTTCGGGTGATTCATTGGGTGGCCGCTTCTGACGCACCCTACCATATTCGCTCTCTGGTGCGTCAGTTTTCGATTTTCGGGTGATTCATTGGGTGGCCGCTTCTGACGCACCCTACCATATTCGCTCTCTGGTGCGTCAGTTTTCGATTTTCGGGTGATGAATGGGGTGGCTGCTTCTGACGCACCCTACCATATTCGCTCTCTGGTGCGTCAGTTTTCGATTTTCGGGTGATTAATGGGGTGGCTGCTTCTGACGCACCCTACCATTGGCTCTCTGGTGCGTCAAGCGTAATAAAAAATACAGAAGCTATCTAGTGATTTTGATAATGTGACTGAAATCACAACAATTGAGTGCAGAAGATCATGGTTATAACTGCATCAAATCATGGTCATCATCTGACTAATTGTTTATAATCGATCCTAGGTTCACAAAGGGTGCGGTTAATGTTTATTTGATAAAGGAGCGATTGGCTATGTTAGAAAAATTAATACTAGCTGCACTTATTACCTTATCACTACACCTACATTTAGGGTGGAAATGGACTTTTGATCACCGATTCGGGTTATTGAGTATCACCCCCAATACAGAGACAGTGGAAGTTTTCACATCTCAGTTTCTAGATTTGGATTGACACCTGTAGAGTTTCCGGTAATGTTTCAGGGTCTCCACAGACCGTCAGACTTGGCTCGCCACAACTAACCTAAGAAAAATCTCATCAAATCTTCATCGTTATTTTACCTAGGCTAGTTATCGTAGAAATAGGGAATAATATCTGCTCACCTGTCTGAGCTAAGTTGGGGGTCAAGTTTTATGAGAAGGTCTGCGGCATTAAAAACTGATTTAAGTAGTCAGTCGAAATTTATTTGTTTACCTGGTTGCGATGCTGATAACTATGGCGATCGCCTCCACCAGATTAAGCTGCTTAAAAAGGCTTGGTCAGAACAGCGGTTGGGTCTGTATACTCAAGAAGCTATCTCCCTAAACAACGGGGAGTCAAAGGGATACTGTGAGATCTTAATCAGACTTATTGATGAGACAGGTCAAGGGGTTCCAAGTTCCGGGTTTTTACCAAAAATAACCCCAGGCTATAGAAGATTATCTGAAAAAATAGACCGCTGGGTGATTAAAACAGTATTAGATTTGTTATCGGAAACTAGCCCGGAAAATCGGGAAAAGTATCGTTGGGCTATTAACGTATCGAGTCGGACTCTATATAATGACCGACAGTGGCAAAAATTAGAGCAAGAAATGCTTAAACGAGACCTGACACCGGATCTATTCTGCTGGGAAATTGCGGAATCAATTATTCTGGCTAACCCTCAAAAGGCGGCCGATGCGATCGCTGACCTGCAAACCCAGGGCTATTATGTTACAGTGGATCAAGTCGGTAGTCAGCATTCCCCATTGGACTATCTGAACTATGTCTGCGTTGACTATCTGAAAATAGCCGATGATTTGGTGAAAGATATTGTCCAGGACTTAGGCGATCGCTCTATTGTCCAAATAATTCAGTTGGTGGCGCAGTCTTTAGCTATTCAGACCATAGCCAACGGGGTAGAAACTTCCCAAGCCTTTGAAACCCTCCGAGACCTGGAAATAGATTATGCTCAGGGATATTATCTGACTCAACCTCACCCTCTAACCGCCCAATTTTTGGGGTGAACTTTGGGAATGGCAACTTTTTTCAGTGATTGTCAGTCTCAAATACGGGTAGAATATAGTTATGGTATCACACCCTGTGTAGTAGGGGCGATCGCTGTCTTCAACAGTAGCTATGCACCTAAGCGCGTCAATTAGATGATTGACCACCAAACCAGGGAGAAAGCCAAGGATAAAGATGGGAACATTAACATTAAGGAGGATCACATATTTTTTTCCTGAATTGTGGGCGATCGCCCGAACTATTAAATAGTGCAACCATACCCTTCCAGCCTTTGGGATTCCTCGTAATGTTCTAGCCTAGCTTTTTTCCACCCTAACAACTGTTTAATTATGTTTAAAAATTACCTGCCTCAACTCCGAAAAAATACCCGTCGCTTGCTGTATCCACTGCTATCAGTAACGGTGGTATGTGGGATTTTATTAAGTTCTATCCCCGCTACCCAAGCCATTTCTATCCCGGAGTTGATTTTTAGAGGAATTCAAGTTATCCAGCTTTCTACTATTTCCGATCGCCAAGAAGTCAATATTGGTAAACAGATCAATGATCAGATGGTAGGTCGCGAGTTTCGTTTGCATCGTAACCGCGATTTAGCTATGTATGTTAACCAAATTGGTCAGCGACTGGTACAAACTAGCGATCGCCCTAATATTCCCTATACTTTCCAAGTAGTTGATGATTCTCGGATTAATGCTTTTGCGACTATGGGGGGATTTGTTTATATCCACACAGGTTTAATTAACGCCGCCGATAATGAAGCACAACTCGCTAGTGTAATTGCTCATGAAATTGGGCATATTGTCGGTCGTCATTCTATTCAACAAATGCGAGAAATGGCGATCGCTCAAGGTGTGGCTTCGGCGGCTGGACTTGATACTAATAGGGCGGTACAAATTGGGGTAGAATTAGCCCTAAGACGGCCGAATAGTCGCAGTGCAGAATTTGAAGCAGATGAACTGGGAATCATTAATTTGGGTAGGGCTGGATATGCTCAAGAAGCAGCTCTAGACTTTATGGCAAAACTTCTAAGTAGCAGTTCTCCTCCCACATTTTTAAGCACTCACCCCGCTACCCGCGATCGCATTGAAGCCATGAGACGGCATATTGATCCACAATTAGCAGGACAAAGCGGAGGGATGAATGATCAAAGATACAGACAAGTAGTCACACAACTGCTATCTTAGTTAAAAGTTGATAGTGGTGGGAGAATTTGGCTCCCGGTTTAACTCTTCCCTTCCATAGGGGAGAGTTTATTGTTATATGTGGTATTATTGTGGCAGTACCCAACTGACCAGCAACATTGACCAGATGATTTCTGGAAAATTCCCTATTATATTCATCAGATTTTGTGAACAGTTTAGAGCCGGAAAAGGGTAGCATTTTAATAGTTGACGATACACCTGATAATTTGCGGGTATTGTCTGCAACTCTTGGCGATCGCGATTATGATGTACAATGTGCGATTAATGGACAATTAGCACTAATGGCAGTTGCTAATCAACCGCCGGATCTCGTGTTGCTAGATATCAAAATGCCGGAAATGGACGGTTATCAGGTCTGTGAAGCCTTAAAATCTCAACAGAAAACGGCTGATATACCTGTAATTTTTCTGAGTGCTTTAGATGATGTTATCGATAAGGTGAAAGCCTTTGCGGTGGGGGGAGTTGACTATATTACTAAACCCTTTCAAGTTGAGGAAGTGTTGGCGCGAGTTGAACATCAACTGACGATTAGAAGACTACAGAAACAATTACAAAATCAAAACTTGCGCCTACAGCAGTTGAATGAGGATCTCAAACGTTCTAACCGAGAACTTGAACAATTTGCTTATATTGTTTCCCACGACCTACAACAACCGCTTCAGACAATTACGGGATTTGCGGAATTGATGCTGACCCTGAAATCACAAATTAACCTGGAGGAAGAAGCAGAAGAGTATGTGCTTCCGATTTTAGATGAGGGAATGCGACTACAGGAATTAATTAAAAATCTGCTACACTATAGCCGGGTGGGAACGAAACAAGCTGCTTTTGAGGCGACTGACTGTAATATTGTCTTAGGGGAAACTTTGAGTAACTTAAGTTTAGCGATTCAGGAAAGTGGGGCGACTATTACCTCCGAGAAACTGCCAATTGTATTTGGCGATCGCCTTCAGTTAGGACAGCTATTTCAAAATTTGATTGCTAATGCAGTTAAATATCACCGTCCTGGTATACCGCCAAAAATCACGGTTTCTGTAATGCCAAAAAATCAAAATTGGCAATTTGGTATCCATGATAATGGGATTGGTATTCCGGCGGATAAAACCCAGCGCATTTTTCAGATTTTCCAACGACTACATACCCATCAAGAATACCCAGGAAATGGTATCGGTTTAGCCATTTGTCGGAAAATTATTGATCGCCATCGTGGGGAAATTTGGGTAGAGTCTGATCTGGATGTGGGGACCAGTTTCTACTTTACTTTACCGAGATATGAATCAGAATAACCATAAATTACCACATCGATTACAACAGCTAGAAACAGCCCTAGCTGAGAGTGAAAATCGCCTGCGAGATTTATTTCATTTAGCCCCCATTGGGATTGCGGAAATCTCAACTGAGGGCTATTTTTTGGCAGTCAATAGAGCTTTTTGTCGGTGGGTCGGCTACTCCCAAGCGGATTTAATTAACTTAAATTTTAATGCTATTACTCACCCGGAAGATGGGGATATTTGCCGGGAAAAATTTGGGCAATTAATCAACAGAGAAATTGATAAATATACCCTAGAAAAACGCTACCGTCATCGAGACGGACACTGGGTTTATGGGATTCTTACTTGTTATCTGCGTTTGGATGTCATGGGAAATCCTCTCTGTGCGATCGCTCAAATTATTGACATTACCGAACGCAAACGTTCCGAGCAAGAAATTCGCGAAAAAGAGGAGTATTTACGTCTACTTCTGGATAATATCCCCCAACAAGTATTTTGGAAAGATACTAATTTAGTATTTCGAGGTTGTAACCGAAATTGGGCGGAAGCCGCCGGACTTGATGGTTCAGAATCAGTAGTTGGAAAGACGGATTTTGATTTATTTGCAGATGCTGATATTGCGGAGTTTTACCGAGAAAAAGATAGACAGGTTTTAGAGTCTCGCACCCCGGAAATGAATGTAGTAGCACCTAAACAAAAGCTGGGACCGGGAGGGCGGCGAATTTGGCTAGATGTTAGCAGAATTCCTATGTTAGATTCTCAGGGTAATGTGTTGGGAATTTTGGGAGTTTTAGAAGATATTACCGAACGTAAAGAAATTGACGAAAAGCTGCGTTTAACTCAATTTTCGATTGATAAATCTAGGGATTATGTCTTATTTAGTGATATTAATGGCAGGTTTTTTTATGTGAATGAAGCTGCTTGTAAAATTCTGGGATATTCTCAAGAAGAATTACTGACCATGGAAGTGGAAGATATCGACCCGCTCGCCTCTCCTGGTGGTTGGTCAATTGCTTGGGATGATTTGCGAGACCAAGGTTCATTTACTTTTGAATCAAGTCATTATACTAAAACTGGTCAGGCGATCGCTGTGGAAATTACCCTGAGTTATTTAGAATATAATCACCGGGAATATGGCTGCGCTGTAGTCCGAGATATTCGCGATCGCAAACAAACTGAAATAGCCCTTCAACAAGCCAAGGAAGCCGCCGAAACCGCTAGTCGGGCTAAAAGTGAATTTCTCGCCCGCATGAGTCATGAATTACGCACACCACTTAATGCTATTCTGGGATTTACTCAATTAATGGAAAGGGAATTATATCATAGTCCTAATATTCCTCTATCTGACCATAAAGAACATTTAGAAATTATCGGTCGCAGTGGTGAACATCTTTTAGAGTTGATTAATGATGTTTTGGAGATGTCGAAAATTGAGGCGGGTAGAGTTTCTCTAAATCCCACTAATTTTAATTTAATCTCGTTACTTAATTCTCTGCGAGAAATGCTAGAATTGCCAGCCTCCTCGAAAAAATTAACCCTAGATTTTGCCATTGATGATAATATCCCAACTTATATTTATGCTGATGAACAAAAACTGCGTCAATGCTTAACTAATTTGCTGGGAAATGCTATTAAATTCACTTTGCAAGGTGGGGTAATTTTGCGGGTAAAATTGGGTAAATTTAACCATGATTTGGGGCAACTATGCTTTGAGGTTCAGGATACCGGACCGGGTATTGATGCGTCGGAAATGGATTTGCTTTTTGAACCATTTTCGCAAACAGAAACTGGTCGTAATTCTCAGCAGGGGACGGGTTTGGGACTGTCGATAACTCAAAAGTTTATTGGTTTAATGGGTGGGGAAATTCAAGTCAGTAGCGAGAGAGGAAAAGGCACAATTTTTCGGTTTGATATTCAAGTCAGTATGGCTGAGGCGGTGACTAGAAACTCGGAAAAATCCCCAGGGAGGGCGATCGCTTTAGCAGAAAATCAGCCGGAATATCGGATTTTGGTGGTTGACGATAACTGGACTAACCGCAAATTAGTTGTCAAATTATTGAACCCCTTGGGTTTCCATGTCCGAGAGGCAGAAAATGGTCAAGAGGCGATCGCTATTTGGGAGAAATGGGAACCCCATCTCATTTTTATGGATATGCGAATGCCGGTTATGGATGGCTATGAAGCTACCCAGCTAATTAAACGCCACCTCAAGGGTCAAGCTACTGTAATTATTGCCCTAACCGCCAGCGCCCTCCAACAAGAAAAATCCATTGTTTTATCGGCTGGGTGTGATGATTTTGTCCGCAAACCTTTCCGGGTAGACCAGCTATTACAAACTATCGTTAAACATCTCGGAGTCCGTTTTATCTATGAACAAAATAAATCGCAATTAGCCGAAAATCTCGCTATTTCCGAATCCCAAAAGTCAGCCAATCCTAATTATAACACATCTGTTGATAAAACGGAAATAAATCTTTCTGTAATGCCGGAATTTTGGCTAAAAGAATTACATCAAGCTGCCACTAAACTAAACGGTCGGTTAATTGCTGACACTATCGCTAAAATTCCTGGTGAATATAAACCCCTAGCTGATTATCTGAGCCAGTTAGCTAATGATTTTCGCTATGATATTCTAATTGATTTAACCAAACCCCAGTAGGGTGCGTCAGACCGATTGATCATCATGAATAATAGAGAATCATCCCACTGACGCACCATTTAAAGAATAGTAGGGTGCGTCAGACCGATTGATCATCATGAATAATAGAGAATCATCCCACTGACGCACCATTTAAAGAATAGTAGGGTGCGTCAGACCAGTTAATCATACTGACGCACCATTTAAAGAATAGTAGGGTGCGTCAGACCAGTTAATCATACTGACGCACCATTTAAATAATAGTAGGGTGCGTCAGACCAGTTAATCATACTGACGCACCATTTTACACCCTATAGGTTAGTATTGTGGAACGGAAGGATCAACCTCTTTACTCCAGGCGGTAATTCCGCCTTTAACATTAATCCCCTCAATACCAGCTTCCTTGAGAATGCCTAAAGCCTTAGCCGATCGCCCTCCCATTTTACAATGTGCAATTAGACGATTACCATTGAGCATTTCTTTAACCTGTTCAACTCCTTTCCCCTGTTCAATATCGGGTAGAGGAATTAAAACAGAACCGGGAATTTTGGCGATTTCGTACTCATTAGGGTTCCGAACATCAATCAATACAAAATCATCGGCACCACTGTCAATCAGGGATTTTAATTCCGTTACCGTCATTTCCGCCAGAGATCCGGCTTCTTCTGCTTCCTGCTGTTTAGCTTGGGGAATGCCGCAGAATTGTTCATAGTCGATGAGTTTTTCAATCACCGGACGTTCAGGATTAGGCCGTAATTTCAATTCCCGGAAACTCATATCTAGGGAATTGTAAAGGAGTAAGCGACCGCTAAGAGTCCGTCCCTGTCCCAAAATGATTTTAATGGTTTCAGTGGCTTGAATAACGCCAATCATGCCTGGTAAAATCCCTAAAACTCCACCTTCGGCGCAGGAAGGAACCATCCCAGGGGGTGGGGGTTCAGGATATAGGTCGCGGTAGTTAGGTCCGCCTTCATAGTTGAAAACGGTAGCCTGACCCTCAAATCGGAAGATAGACCCGTAGACGTTGGGTTTATTTAACAAAACACAAGCATCATTGACCAGATAACGGGTGGGGAAATTATCGGTTCCGTCTACCACCACATCATAGGATTTAATAATATCCAGGGCATTTTCGGAACTGAGGCGAATATTGTATAACTCTACCTGGCAGTTAGGATTAATTTCGAGAATCCGATTTTTGGCAGATTCTATTTTAGGTTTTCCCACCCAGGAGGTCCCGTGAATGATTTGGCGTTGGAGATTGGAATTGTCTACAATATCAAAATCGACAATCCCAATGCGACCAATCCCTGCTGCGGTTAGGTATAATAGCAGAGGTGAACCGAGTCCACCTGTACCAATGCAGAGGACGCTGGCCGCTTTCAGACGCTTTTGACCGTCTAACCCGACTTCTGGTAAAATCAGGTGACGGGAATAGCGTTCGTATTCGTCTGGCTGTAACTGGATTTCATCCAAATTCGGATTTAGCATGGCAAGGTCTGGCAAGGGAATATGCAACCGTTCTCAGAAACCTACAATATCACAAAGTGTCTGGAAAACGACAAGGCTTTCAACCCCAACCTTTGGTAAACTACTTAGGTAACAGTAACCTGCTATTGATACCTATGGCGAGAATTTGATGATTAAAGTCCTGCATCTTTCGGATATCCATTTAGGTAGTGGTTTTTCCCAAGGACGGATCAACCCGGAAACTGGCTTAAATACTCGTCTGGAAGATTTTACGAGAACTTTGGGGCGATGTATAGATCGGGCGATCGCAGAACCTGTGGATTTGGTTTTGTTTGGGGGGGATGCTTTCCCTGATTCTACGCCGCCACCATTTGTTAAGCAGGCTTTCGCTCAGGAATTTCGCCGCCTGGTAGATGCGGAAATTCCCACGGTGTTACTGGTGGGGAATCATGACCAACATTCCCAAGGACAGGGAGGGGCGAGTTTGGGGATTTATCGGACTCTGGGGGTTCCGGGGTTTGTGGTGGGCGATCGCTTAGAAACCCATCGCATTCAAACTCGCCAGGGTTTAGTTCAGGTGATTACTATCCCCTGGTTGACCCGTTCAACTCTACTGACTCGACCGGACACTGAGGGGCTGTCTTTGGAGGCGGTTAATAAATTACTCATCGATCGCCTAATGGTAGCCTTAGAGGGCGAAATTCGACGGCTTGATGCGGATATTCCCACGGTATTGTTAGGACATTTAATGGTCGATCGCGCTAGTTTCGGGGCTGAGAGGTTTCTGGCGGTGGGGAAAGGTTTTAATCTTCCTTTGGGGTTGTTGACTCGTCCTCAGTTTGATTATGTGGCTTTGGGTCATGTTCACAAACATCAAAATCTTAATCCTACTAATAACCCTCCGGTGGTGTACCCAGGAAGTATTGAAAGGGTGGATTTTTCGGAGGAAAAAGAAGATAAGGGGTTTGTGTTGGTGAATTTGGCGAAAAATCAAACGACTTGGGAATTTTGCCCTTTACCAGTGCGCCCATTTTGTACAATTAGGGTGGATATTTCCCAGCAAGATGACCCCCTAGCGGCGTTGCTGGGGGCGATCGCTAAGAAAAACATTGATCAGGCTGTGGTGCGACTACTGTATCAGTTGCGACCAGATCAATTAAATGCGATCGATATGCCGAAACTGCACGCAGCTCTCAGCAGCGCCCATAGTTATACTATCCAACCGGAATTAATTAGTCAACTGGCCCGCCCTCGTTTGCCTCAATTGGCGGCGGGAAGTGCGATCGACCCCTTAGAAGCCCTAAAAACCTATTTGGATAGCCACGACCATTTAAAGGGTTTACAGCAGGATATGATCGAGGCGGCTAAGGGTTTGTTAGCTGAGAATACCGCCGAGTAAATTAAAACGCTATACTTAAACTAATTCCCAACATAGTCAATAGCACTAGAACTTATCTAATATTATGAGCAATCGTCTAGCCCAATCATCAAGCCTTTATCTCCGTAAACACGCAGATAATCCCATTGACTGGTGGCCTTGGTGCGATGAAGCCTTAGAAAAATCTCGAACTGAAGATAAGCCCATATTTCTGTCTATTGGCTACTCAAGTTGTCACTGGTGTACAGTTATGGAGGGGGAAGCGTTTTCTGATGCGGCGATCGCTGAATATATGAACGCTAATTTTATCCCCATCAAAGTCGATCGCGAAGAACGTCCAGAAATTGATAGCATCTATATGCAAGCCCTACAAATGATGACTGGTCAAGGGGGCTGGCCGCTAAATGTATTTCTCACCCCAGGCGATCGGATCCCCTTTTATGGTGGCACCTATTTTCCCATTGAACCCCGCTACGGAAGGCCTGGCTTTTTGGATTTATTGAAAGCCATTCACAACTTTTACCATACTGACAAAAATAAACTGGAAACTGTCACGGAGGAAATTCTTACCCAACTGCGACAGTCTGTGATTTTACCACCCTCGGAATTAACCGAAGATTTACTGAAACAAGGACTAGAAACTAACACGGGAGTAGTTGGTCGGAATAACTACGGCGGTCCTCGGTTTCCGATGATTCCTTATGCAGATATGGCTTGGCGGGGAAGTCGCTTAATTTCCTCATCTAAAGTAGATGGTAAAGCTGCCTGTTTGCAACGAGGAAAAGACTTAGTGACCGGAGGCATTTATGACCATGTGGCGGGAGGCTTTCATCGTTACACGGTTGACCCGACCTGGACTGTTCCTCACTTCGAGAAAATGCTTTATGATAACGGTCAAATTCTTGAGTTTTTGGCGGATCTATGGTCTGAGGGTGAGAAACAACCTGCTTTTCAACGGTCAATAAATGGTACGGTGGAATGGTTGAAACGGGAAATGACTGCGCCACAGGGCTATTTTTACGCGGCACAAGATGCTGATAGTTTTGTCACCTCTCAGGATAAAGAACCGGAAGAAGGGGCGTTTTATGTGTGGACTAATCAAGAGTTAGAAACTTTCCTAACTTCGGAAGAATTTGGGGAATTACAAGCACAATTTACGGTGACAAAATCGGGTAATTTTGAAGGTAAAACAGTATTGCAGCGCTGGAATTGTGACGAGTTAGACCCCTTAATAGAAACGGCTTTGGCTAAACTGTTTGCAGTCCGTTATGGTGCGCCCCCAGAGGAGGTTAAAACTTTCCCGGTGGCTGAGAATAATCAAGGGGCTAAACAAAGGGACTGGCCGGGTCGTATTCCGGCGGTTACTGATACTAAGATGATTGTAGCATGGAATGCTCTGATGATTTCTGGGTTGGCGAAAGCGGCGCGGGTTTTTGATAATTCTGAATATTTGGAATTGGCTACTACGGCGGCAAAATTTATCCTCAAACATCAGTGGGTTGATGACCGTTTTCACCGGGTTAATTATGATGGTCAGGTGGCGGTCTTATCACAGGCGGAAGATTATGCTTTATTTGTCAAAGCATTAATTGATCTACATCAAGCTAGTTTACAACAGCCGGAATTGGCAGAGTTTTGGCTGACAAATGCTGTGAATGTTCAGAGTGAGTTGGACGAATATCTCTGGAGTATGGAATTGGGGGGCTATTTTAATACAGCCCTTGATGATGCTGAAACTTTGCTAATTCGTGAACGTAGTTATATGGATAATGCTACTCCGGCGGCGAATGGGGTGGCGATCGCTAATTTGGTGCGGCTATTTTTGTTAACAGAAGACCTGAACTATTTAGATCGCGCTGGGCAGGCTTTGGAAGCCTTTGCTAGTATTATGCGCCAGTCTCCACAAGCCTGTCCGAGTCTGTTTGTGGCTTTTGATTGGTATTGTAATAATACTTTGGTTCGCACTAATTATGAGCAAATTGCTAAGTTAAACAAGCAGTATCTACCTACTGCTGTTTTTAAACTTGATCAAAATTTGCCTACCGGTGCGATCGCCCTCGTTTGTCAGGGTCTCAAATGCAAAAAACCCGCCCAAGATGAGGCGGAAATGCTAACTCAATTGCACGACAGTCTCACTCGTACATAATACCCCCAAATTGGCTTGGGATTAATTCCCAAGCCTACATATACCCTCACCCAAGAGTTGGCGCTACCCTTCCCAAATAGTTAAGTTTTGCTAATATATACGGCTAGAGAGTTTTGTTATTTAAAACGACATTAAGAATTAATAAGAATTTATTGCTAATTATTCTCAAACCATTGACGAGTTTATAGGGGTTCTGCTAGACTGTAATTAATGTTACCCAAGGGCTTCTAGTGTCTAAATGCCAAAAACAGGGTCTACAACCCTTGTCATATAAGGAATTAGCACAATTACCCGACCAAAACTTGCCTCTGGCGATGCACCAATTTTCCCAAAAAAATGGGCCTCCCAAAATAGGCATCTTGACAAAATAGACATTTTGTGCATACCATCCCCAACCAGATCCAGATAATAGGCAGAAATATGACCTTGTGAAGACTAGGAAAATCGATAAATGCTAAACTTAAAGCCTTGGAAATGGGCAATTATAGTCAGTCCGATCGCCATCATAGTTGGATTTTTACTAATCTCAGCGGGGTGGCAAATTCATAGCTGGGGCATTAACTGGATCTGGGGAATTTTCACGCTGCTATTATTAGGGTGGCGGTGGTTATTAGTGAAGTGGACAAAGCCAGATATTGCCCAGGTAGAAGCGGCGATAGACGAGGCGGCTGCGAAGTTTCAATTAACGGAAGAAATGGCAGCAGCGACGGGAGGAAGTGAAGCGATCGCACAGGTAGAAAAAGCGGTACAAGAAATCCTGATACAATCGCGAAATGATCCGCCATTTTGGTTAGACTGGGGGCAATTTGGGGAACGCTGTAAAGAGTTAGTAGTTGTGATTGCTAATATCTATCATCCAGAGGTAAAATATCCCCTACTTGATATTTATGTACCCCAGGCTTATGGATTAATTAGGGGAACAGTAGATGATTTAGATAGGTGGATGCAAGAACTCTCCCCAGTGCTAAATAAAGTAACAGTAGGACAAGCCTATCAAGCCTATGAAGTTTATCAGAAATTAGAACCATCAGCCCGGAAATTATGGCAGGTCTGGAGTTGGGCTTCATGGATACTTAATCCTGTGTCGGCGGCGGCGAGGTTAGCGAGTCAGAAATATAGCAGTAAAGCGAATCAAGAACTATTAGTTAATTTAGGTCAAATGATGCGAGAGGTAGCCCTACAAAACCTCTCCCGACAAGCGATCGCTCTTTATGGTGGCGAACAACTTCCTCTGACGGCGTTAACTGTTACCGAGGACAATTTACCCCAGGCGAAAACCCAAACTTTACAGGAGATTATCGCCCAGGCTGACCCTCCCGAAAAGGTGGCACAAAAACCGATTAGTATTCTGTTGGTAGGACGCACTGGGTCAGGAAAAAGCAGTTTAATTAACACCCTATTTCAGGCTAACCTCGCGGAAGTTGATGTTCTTCCCAGTACGGATCGCATTAAAAATTATCACTGGAGTACACCGACAGGAGAATCCCTAAATTTGTGGGATACTCCGGGTTATGAACAAGTGAACCGAGAAGACCTGCGGGAGTTGGTAGTTAGTGAAGCCAAAACAGCAGATTTGCTATTATTAGTCACACCAGCCCTAGACCCAGCCCTACAAATGGATCGGGATTTTTTGCGGGATATGCGTGTAGAAGTTCCTGACCTGAAAGCGATCGCTATTGTCACCCAAGTTGACCGTCTGCGTCCGGTCAGAGAATGGCAACCTCCCTATAATTGGGAAACTGGAAATAGACCGAAAGAAAAAGCTATTCGGGAGGCGACAGAATATCGCCGCCAACAGTTAGGAGAATTTTGCGATCTGGTTTTACCCCTAGTTACGAGTGATTCCCCAACTCAGAGAAATCCTTGGAATGCTGAGATTTTATCCAACCATTTAGTAGAAGCAGTCGGACCGACCAAACAACTAAGACTAGCCCGATTTTTACGAGATCAAAAATCCCGAACTCTCGCCGCAGCTAAAATTATTGACCGCTATACCCGCCAAATGGCAACTACCCAAGGATTAACAGCTTTATTAAAAAGTCCTGTCCTCAAATTTATCTCTACCCTCACCACCGGAAACCCTACCCTCGCCTATCTGTTGGCTGAACAAATACCCATAGAACAGCTTCCGGTGGCGATCGGTAAATTGCAGATGGGTTATGATTTGTTTTGTCTCCTCAGCAGCGATCGCACTAAATCCCCTAATTTTGACCTTCTCGCCCTCTGGCCGCTACTTTTAAATAACCCCGATCCACCTGACCATAATGCTTGGGCTTTCGGACACGCTTTAGTTGAATATTGGACCCAAAATCTCACGGTTGAACAACTCGAAAAGCGATTTGATTACTATTTCCAATCTGAGAAAACCTAATACACACCAGCCTAGCCTAGGCTACCCTCTCACCCTCTCACCCCCCCAGCTAACCATAAGTTTTGCTAATTTATACAGCCAAATAAATTTTATCTTCAAAAGATTGTTAAGAATTGTTACAAATTTATTGAAAATAGCTGGCAAAAAGTTGACGAGAGAATGGGGGTTATGATACCCTAGAAGAAATCGCACCCAAGGGTTCACTATGTCTATCCGCAAAAACAGAGGCTACAACCCCGATTATATGGCGATAAAAATTATTCTCTCCCCAAAAGTTGAAGCTGGCGATGCACGAGTTTTTCCCCGAAAAGCGATCGTCTTTTTTCCACCTCTTGACAAAAACGCCATTATGTGCATATACCCTATTTTCCCCACAAGGCGGGTTTAATGTAATTATCAATTAATGACCGGGTGGGGCGGGTTTATTGATATTCCGGTGGGGAAATGTCATTGACACCATAACCCCCAGCGGCGGGGAAAGAAAGGGCGGGTTTATTGATATTCCGGTGGGGAAATTTCATTGACACCATAACCCCCAGCGACAGGGAAAGAAAGGGCGGGTTTATTGATATTCCGGTGGGGAAATGTCATTGACACCATAACCCGCCCCTACCATTATCAATTAATGACCGGGTGGGGCGGGTTTATTGATATTCCGGTGGGGAAATTTCATTGACAGCAGAACCCGCCCCTACCATTATCAATTAATGACCGGGTGGGGCGGGTTTATTGATATTCCGGTGGGGAAATTTCATTGACAGCAGAACCCGCCCCTACCATTATCAATTAATGACCGGGTGGGGCGGGTTTATTGATATTCCGGTGGGGAAATGTCATTGACAGCAGAACCCGCCCCTACCATTATCAATTATCAATTAATGACCGGGTGGGGCGGGTTTATTGATATTCCGGTGGGGAAATTTCATTGACAGCAGAACCCGCCCCTACCATTATTAATTGTCAATTAAAAATTCTTGAATAATTTTCAGGTAATTTTTAGGGTCTTCTAACATGGGAAAATGAGCAGTATTTGGCAAAATAGTAAGCTGAACGTTAGGATTGAGAGTAGCCGCTTGTTTAGCCATTTCCATAGGGATAATTTGGTCATATTCCCCAGCTACCAAGAGGGTAGGGACTGTTAATTTTTTAAATTCTTGAGGAAACCATTGGGTAGCTTCTTTGCTGACGGATGTTAAGACAGTACCATAGGCGGCGGCAAAATCTGCTAATAAGAAATCCTCTAAAAACTCTCGGCTGACCTGACTAGGTAAGGGACGATGCAGAAATCTCGCCATAAATATTTGATGAATTAAAGGCATTTTTGCCATCCATTTTGGGCGAAACATGACCACATAGCGACTAAATTTATGGAAAGTTGTAAATGATTTTTCATCATATTCAAAAATACCACTACAGGTTAAGATAGCCCGAACTACCATGGACGGATAAAGATTCATAAAAATGGCAGCAACGGAAGCGCCCATAGAGTGAGCGTTAATATAGACTTGTGGAATATTTAAAGCCTGTAAAAGGGCGGCTAAATCCTGAGCATATTCGGTTAATTCATAACTTCGATCGCCATCATTTAAAGCAGGTCGATTAGACCGACCAAAACCCCGCATATCATAAAGTAAACAATGAAAGCGATCGCCCAAAGCCATAGCGGTACTTTCCCAATAGCGACCCGACCCACCCCAACCATGAATAAACACCATAACCGGCTTAGAACTTTCTAAATGGTAGGGAGTTCCCACCCATTGATAATAGTGTTCTACGCCATTAATAGTAATATAAGAACTATCGGGCTGCTGAGTTAAACTAATCATCAAGCTATCAATTTGGTAATTTGCCAAGTTTTTTTAATATAGCAAATATTGCCTCAGATGCAGTCATAGGAGAAGCTGTTTTTAAGCCAATTAACCCAGTTTCCAGCCACCAGCCCCAGGTCTGGTGAGGAAATCGCCACAAGTCCAAATGTTCTACAGGCGGGTCAGCATAGAAACCACCATCACCGGCACCTAATAGCCCAGAACTCCAGTGAGTAAAGCGATCGTGACTGATACGGTAAAAGGGAAAATTCCCGACCCGACCAACTCCCCAACCATCAACGGCAATTAATCCCCTCACCTGACCCCCTGATTGTTGCCATCTGTAAGCACCTACCATAGCAGCCACCACACCGGCACTAAAGCCAATAAATATCAATGGTGTCAGAAGGCGATCGCCAAGATTATCCTGTAAAAACTCCCCCAAGGCGATCGGTGAGAGAGGGGAAGATAGATCAGCCGGAAACACCAAAAGCCCATTATCTCCCCAGTCTACTCCCAGTCTATCCAAAAACTGATCTGTAAAATGGGGCGGGTGAAATCCCGGACAGATAACAGTAGTTATAGTTGTTGAATGTTCCATTCCCACAGGTAAATGATATGACCAAACTATTAGTAGTGGCAACCGGAAACCCTGGTAAGTTAAATGAAATGCAGGCTTATCTGGGTGGTATCGATGTGAAATTGCAGCTTAAGCCCGATAATTTGGACGTTGAAGAGACCGGAAACACATTTTTGGAGAATGCCTGCCTAAAAGCCAGTGAAGTGGCAAAGGCGACGGGAGAATGGGCGATCGCAGATGATTCAGGACTAGCCGTAGATGCCCTAGGGGGAATGCCAGGAGTATATTCAGCCCGGTATGCGTCCACCGATAGCGATCGCATTAGTAAATTACTCAAAGAACTGGAAACCGCCGCCGACCGTAGCGCCCAATTTATTTGTGCGATCGCCATATGTCGTCCTGATGGTTCTATTGTCCAACAAGTCCAAGGAATATGTCCAGGAGTGATTGCCCAAACCCCCCAAGGTCAAGGAGGTTTTGGCTACGACCCCATTTTTTATGTTCCTGAGCAGCAAATGACCTTTGCCCAAATGTCTCCAGAACTCAAGCGAAAAATCTCCCACCGAGGAAAAGCCTTTGACCTATTACTTCCCCAACTGAGTACCCTTCTCAATGGGTAGGAAACCAGATCACTTATTGATCGTGCGATCGTCTCAAGGCGTGGATAAGAAACTCCCACCACTACTTCCCCAGGTGGGAGAGGCTTCATGGCGGGGAATAATCGCCGAAAGCGTTTAAATTGCTTCTAGGTTCTTTTCTCCTGTGCGGATACGAATAATTTGCTCAACTGGAGAGACAAATATTTTACCGTCTCCAATTTCACCGGTACGAGAAGCCGATACGATTTTCTCTACAACCATATCAACGTGCTCATCTTCGACCACAATCTCAACCTTGAGTTTTTGTAGGAACTCAACTGTATATTCCGAACCCCGATAACGCTCAGTCTGACCTTTCTGGCGGCCAAACCCGCGAACTTCCGAAACCGTCATTCCAACAATGCCAGCATTGACCAGGGCAATCTTGACTTCATCAAGTTTAAATGGCCGAATAATGGCTTCTATCTTTTTCAAGGTTTTCACTCCTAACGCTTACTGTTTGACAATCCTACACTTGGCAGTTGGGTTTAGTGCCTGCTGATCAGGTCTTCCAGGGAATCGGTCGAACTTTCTTTAAGATCAGCTCACCAGCTATCTAAGATACTACCAGTTCGATGCAAATCTCCCC
Source organism: Limnospira platensis NIES-39 (assembly GCF_026000695.1). Taxonomy (GTDB): domain Bacteria; phylum Cyanobacteriota; class Cyanobacteriia; order Cyanobacteriales; family Microcoleaceae; genus Limnospira; species Limnospira platensis. The sequence goes on along the minus strand of NZ_AP026945.1, from coordinate 4,101,015 downwards.
AGGGGGTAGACATTCGACTCCGATTTATTCAGCCATACATAGCCCAAACCATTTGATATCACTATCAAAGCCCCGCAATTGGTAAATCGTGATACAATTGCAGGAAAGCCTCAACCCCCTAACCCTATCGGAACCAACCGTTAGGCCTGATAGTGGCGGCTTAACAATGTAAAATCTTGTTAAAACCCTAACCGCCCAGTCCCCTTAAACAAATTCCTTACTAAAATAGAGGTTTTAACTCAACAATATAGTTAAATTAGAGGAGCGATCGTGCAACTTCAAACTAAAATTGCTGCGGGGCGTGCAACAGGTGCGTTTGCGCTCATTGATAGTCTTAAACGTCATGGCGTACAGCACATTTTCGGCTATCCTGGTGGAGCTATTCTCCCCATTTATGATGAACTGTATCGAGCCGAAGCTGAGGGCGGTATACAGCATATCCTAGTTCGCCATGAACAGGGGGCATCCCACGCTGCTGATGGGTATGCCAGAGCTACCGGACGAGTGGGAGTGTGCTTTGGTACATCAGGACCAGGAGCGACTAACCTAGTTACTGGCATTGCTACGGCTCACATGGACTCGATACCAATGGTAATCATTACCGGACAGGTAGCCCGCCCCGCCATTGGTACAGATGCTTTCCAGGAAACAGATATTTTCGGCATTACCCTACCAATAGTCAAACATTCCTATGTGGTTCGTGAACCGGGTGATATGGCTCGCATTGTGGCGGAAGCCTTCCATATTGCCAGCACAGGCCGTCGGGGTCCGGTACTCATAGACGTTCCCAAAGATGTAGGTTTAGAGGAATTTGATTATATTCCGGTTAATCCAGGAGAGGTTTCTTTACCTGGCTATCGTCCTACTGTTAAAGGCAATGTTCGCCAAATCAACCAAGCTATTAAACTTATAGAAGAAGCAGAACGTCCCCTGATGTATGTCGGTGGTGGGGCAATTTCCGCCGGAGCCCATGCAGAAATTTCGGAATTAGCAGAGCTTTTTCAGATTCCTGTAACTACCACATTAATGGGGAAAGGTTCTTTTGATGAAAAGCATCCCCTGTCTGTGGGAATGTTGGGAATGCACGGAACAGCCTATGCTAACTTTGCTGTTAGTGAATGTGATTTGTTAATAGCTGTGGGGGCGCGATTTGACGATCGCGTTACGGGGAAACTTGATGAATTTGCCTCTAGGGCGAAGGTGATTCATATTGACATTGACCCGGCGGAAGTTGGTAAAAACCGCACGCCGGAAGTGCCAATTGTCGGAGATGTTCGCCAGGTGTTGATAGACCTGTTGCGCCGCTGCCGGGAAATTGGAGATGTCGGCAACGATAATCAAACTCAATCCTGGTTAGAGCGGATTAACCGTTGGCGGGAAGATTATCCCCTGGTGGTTCCCTCTTATTCTGATAGTCTCTCTCCCCAAGAGGTGATCGCAGAATTAGGAAAAATGGCACCGGATGCGTACTATACCACGGATGTGGGTCAGCACCAAATGTGGGCGGCTCAATTTTTGAAAAATGGCCCCCGTCAGTGGATATCTAGCGCTGGGTTAGGAACTATGGGCTATGGTATCCCGTCGGCTATGGGAGCTAAAGTGGCTTTGAGCGATCGCGAGGTGATTTGTATTGCTGGGGATGCCAGTGTGCAAATGAACATCCAGGAGCTGGCTACTATAGCACAATATGGCATAAATGTCAAGACTGTAATTATTAATAACGGTTGGCAGGGTATGGTCCGCCAGTGGCAACAAGCCTTTTATGGTGAGCGCTATTCGGCTTCTAACATGGAAATCGGAATGCCAGATTTTGAAATGTTAGCACGTTCCTATGGGGTAAAAGGCATGGTCGTTAAGAGTCGTGACGAATTACACCAAGCACTAGCGGAAATGTTGGCTTATGAGGGTCCTGTGCTGATGGATGTTCATGTTACTAAGGATGAAAATTGTTATCCTATGGTAGCACCAGGAAAGAGCAATGCTCAGATGATAGGATTACCTGAACGCCGGCAGTTAGAAAAAGCTGTTGAGTTAATCTATTGCAGTAATTGTGGGGCGAAAAATGTCGCCAGTAACAATTTCTGTCCTGAGTGTGGCACGAAACTGTAAACAGTCATCTATCACCTAGTAAATAGTAGGGACAAGGTTGGTCTTGTCTCTACTGGGTCAATTATGGATGTTCTGTTATCTGGCGACCTATCAGTTAATAGGGGGAAGCTGTTAACCTTCCGTCGGAATAGAAAATAAGATGATCAGCCAAATCTGGATTTTTTAAGAGTAGTTGATATTGGGTGGGCGCAAACTTAATCACTTCGTAGTCAAGAGTTTTTAAGGAGTTTTTCGGCCAGGGTAAAAAGGAAGTTTCGGGGTTAGACAAGTTGAATTGATAAATCTCTGGGGTATCTTGTCTAATTAAAATTGTATCGTCCAATTCGCGTAAATTATGGTGCATGACTGTCTGAATGCTATTGGTGGTAAATTGTACCCTTTCAAAGGGTCCGTCACCGGGTTCGCGACTAAATGCGATCGCATATTTTTCACCCCCCCCAAATAGATACAAACCCTGTATTAAACCGGTCCGATAAATATAAGCACCCCGGTAATTATCAGGAATAGCAGTAATAATAGCGGGGGTATTAGGGTTATCTTGTAACATCCCCAAAAGAATATTTTGAGAAATTGAACCAGCCACCTGCCAATTTTGGTTCAAAGATTGAACAGTCAACCCAAAAATCAACAGTAAAATTGAGGAGACGACCAAAATCAGCCGGATATTCATACACAAACACGCGAGGACTACTGCTAGATAAATTGACGCAAACCCAGAACCGAAATAGAGGTATCTTTCCCCTTGGGTGTCTGTAATTGACACAAATACATTAATGGCAGGTAAAACCGCTACAAAAAAACTACCTGCTAAAAATAGCAGTAAAGGGGGGATACTTGGGTCGGGAGTGCGGCTTTTAAACAGTAAGGAAGTACAAGCTAAGGACAGGAGAACAATTAGCCAAAAAATCGATAACCACAGACTAAAATTAGAGTTAAAAATCGGGGGCAGAAAAGTCCTAGTTGGGTAGATAATCAAATTTTGGGCAATATGAGCCCAATCAAACCTTAAATGAATATCCTCACCGTATCCCCCTACCAGTGTACCAATTTTGATAACTCTCCAGATAAAATAAACTGCCAAAACTGCCACATAGGGAATAATTAAGCCTAGTCTATTTTGCCAAGATTTGCCATTTTTTTTATTGGTAAAATAGTCGTAAATTTCAAACAAAATAATCAACCCAGGAAAGGTGACGAGAGATTCCTTTGATAGCACTGCCATAAAAAATAGCAGTAGAGATAATATATAAGGATATTTATATCGGGAATTTCTGCCGATTAAATAAGCGATAAAAGCTACAAACCCAAAAAAGCTAGAGATGACATCTGTGCGCGCAGAAATCCACGAAACTGCTTCGGTGTGACTAGGAAGTAGTAAAAATACAAACCCGGAAATATAGGGTAAAACTATTTTATAGTGGCGACCAATGGGAAAATTACGAACTAATAAACTAGCAGTCCAACCTACTGCTAAAGCATTGCTGAGATGAAATCCCAAATTAGTTAAATGATAACCGAGGGGTTCATTACCCCAAATTTGATAATCTAGGAAACTGATTAAACTCAGAACCGGACGAAAAAACAAAGATTGACCATGTTGTTGATTGACCCACAATCCCCAAGGTCCGACCTGTTCAAAAATGGCAATTAACACTAAATCATCTGACAGAAAAAATGAGTTAATAATAGGATAATAACAAACTATACCTGCCAGAGCGATAATGACAATTAATATAGCCCGATAAATAAGGAGCGATCGCCCTTGATTAATTTTGAACATTAAACTTAACTTTTTCCCCAATGATGAATTGAATATGTCCTAAGTATCAGTCTCCACGCCAGAGGCTGTCCAGGGAGTTAGAATAACATAACATCCTATCAGTTCAACCTTAAACCTAGGAACGAAATAACGCCTAACTACGTCAAACTAGGTCATCTGTATATTAGCCGAGTGGTTGAAAAGGCGATCGCAAAACTTAAAATATCCTCATAGGCTACCAGACATCAACTCAAGACTTGAATTGTAGATCAAGGTTCCTCAGTTCCGGACGTGCTATCCTCCTTTGTGAGTGTGTGAACATCGAGAGGAGTGAATAACATGGTATCAACACCAGTCCCTTCCCAGAACGTCAAACTATCGCGCCCAGTAACAAATTCAGTCAACCCGGCCAAAACCCGTCCCGTCTTTGGGGGGGAACTTCCTAGTAGTCCCCTATTTGGTACAGACGGCATTCGCGGGCGAGTCGGAGAACTTCTAAACGCACCGCTGGCGCTACAGGTAGGCTTTTGGGCTGGACAAATTCTCCGCCAGCAACAGGAAAATCTCGGCCCTGTCATCCTGGCACAAGATACCCGGATTTCGGGTAATATGTTAGCGATGGCCCTATCGTCGGGGTTAACGGCGGCGGGACTAGAAGTATGGAATTTAGGAGTTTGTCCTACTCCGGGAGTAGCCTACCTCACCCAAACCTGTAAAGCTATGGGTGGGGTGATGATATCCGCCAGCCACAACCCCCCAGAAGATAACGGAATCAAATTTTTTGGCGCAGACGGCACAAAACTCTCCAGCGACCTCCAGAAGCAAATAGAAGCAGCCCTACGGGGGGCGGAAGCCTTCCCGGTTTATTCTGATTCCTGTGGACAACATTACTACAGACCGGAATTAGTCCAGAATTATGCTGACTCTCTGTATCGTCCCCTGCTACCAACTACTAACCTACAGGGAATGCGGGTGGTTTTGGATCTGGCTTGGGGGGCGGCGGTAAATATTGCGCCTCAAGTATTTAGAGAAATGGGAGCCGAAGTGATTTGTTTACATGAGTCTCCCAACGGTCATCAAATTAATGTTAACTGTGGGTCTACGCACCTGGACCTACTCCGCGAAGCTGTTATAGAACATCAAGCCCATTTAGGATTTGCTTTTGATGGAGACGCAGATCGGGTGTTAGCGGTCGATAGCAGGGGTCGTACCGTTGACGGCGACTATATCCTGTACTTCTGGGGGCAGACCCTCAGAAACGCGCAGCAACTGCCCGAGGATTTGATTATTTCTACGGTTATGGCAAACTTGGGATTTGAGAGAGCCTGGGAAAAACAGGGAGGAAAAATGATCCGCACCCCGGTGGGAGATCAGCACGTCCACAGCGAAATGAAGCGGACGGGATCTATGTTGGGGGGTGAACAGTCGGGCCATATCCTCTGTCATCACTACAGCATCACAGGAGATGGTCTACTGACGGCATTACACCTAGCAGCTTTAGTGAAGCGATCGCAAAAATCGCTCAACCAACTGGTGGATGATAGTTTCCTCACCTATCCTCAACTGTTACGAAATGTCAGAGTGGAAAACCCGGACAGCCGCCGTAATTGGAAAAACTGCGAACCTCTACAAAATGCGATCGCTAGTGCTGAAGCTGATATGGGGGATCAAGGTCGCATACTGGTGCGCGCTTCTGGTACTGAACCGCTGATCAGAGTTATGGTAGAAGCGGCTAACCCTAACCTGGTGCAATATTGGTGCGATCGCTTAGTGGGAGTGGTGCAACAATACTTAATTGCCTAATCTCCCCTAATGATGGGCATAACAGGGCGGATCAGATTGGGCAGTCCCCTAATTGTTGGTATATAATTTCGATTAGCGTGACCAACCAAGGCGGTTTTTAGTCGGGGAGCAAGTTACAAATGCCTAGTTACTGCCCAACTTAGAATTGAACCCAAAATGGCATCTAAGACTAAATCCAAAAAAAAGAAGTCCCGGAAAAAAAAGTCCAAACAACAGCAGAAAAAGCCGACCCTAACTAAAGCCCAACTTAAAGCTAAACAGCGCCAGTTTGCTAAAGACGTTAAAGCTGTTCTAGGCACTGTAATTCCCACTCTAATTGTTGGTGCGATCGTTGGGGTGGCTCTGTTTTTCGTCAAAGATGAAAGACTCGCCATTGCTGGTGGTGGTGGCATATTAGTCTTGGTTCTTTGCTATAAATACCCCCGTCATGGTCTCTGGGGTTTCCTAATCTATATGCCCTTCTCTGGAACTATTACTTACTGGATTGGGGGCGGAAATGTCATATTTCAGCTTGCCAAAGATGGCTTTTATTTTCCAGCCTTAGCTTCTATGTATAAAGACTGGAAAAGCAAAGGACTCCCTATCATTATTCCCAAGGCTCTTAAACAACCTCTGCTAATTCTTCTGGGTTTTTGTATTCTCACCATCATTTGCGTCAATGGCTTGCAACAACTTGACCCCAGACCGGGCGAGAAACCCATAGCTATGGGAATTTTGGGGTTAAAGGTATTTATGGGCTATGTTCCCCTAATTACCTGTGCCTACTACCATATCAGAGACAAAAAAGATTTGCTGTTTCTAACTCGCATGACCCTAATACTGGCAATTATATGTTGCCTTTTGGGCATGGTACAATATCAATTTCTCGCCAGTGGTCGCTGTCAAGGAACTGACCATCTGACAGGAGACGATCTGTTTCAAGCAACCATCGAGTATAAGTGTTTCGTAGGCGGATCTTTAGTTTTTAGCCCCTCCCAAAATATGATCCGACTTCCGGGAACCTTTGTCGCTCCTTGGCAGTGGGCTTGGTTTTTAATTGCTAACGCCTTTTTTACCTTTGCTACCGCCTTTAGTGATCCATCAGGAAAATGGCGTATAGCCGGATTAATTGGCATGGCATTAGTATTTGTAAATGCTGTGATTTCTGGACAGCGTATTGCCTTAGCATTAGTGCCGGTAGTGACAATTATTCTACTGGTTCTCACTGGACAAATTGCTAATCTCAAGCGCTTTATTCCTATTGGTGGGGGTCTCGGATTACTTTTGGGTATAGTCATGATTGCTAACCCAGAAATGGTTCAGGAACGAGTTGATAGTTTTGTGGATCGGTGGAATGCTTCCCCTCCCACTGACTTTATTTCCGGGCAGTTTGATCAAAGCAGTGGCGCACAACGGGGAATCCTTGGTAATGGTCTCGGACGAGCGACTAACTCCGCTCGTGTTTTTGGCAGAACTCGATTGATTGAAACTTACTATCCCAAGCTGATTTATGAAATTGGACCCCTAGGGACGATCGCTTTTCTATTTTTTGTAACTGTGATTACTTTCACAGCTTTTAAAACTTACCGTTCCGTTAAAGAAAAAAGCCTCCGCAGTTTTGGGGCTTCTTTCTGGGTGTTTGTTTTGGTGATTAGTTACAACACCTATTATTATCCCCTCGATGTTGACCCGGTAGCGGTTTATTATTGGTACTTTGCCGGGGTTATCTATAAATTACCGGAAATTGATAAGCAAGAAATTAAACGACTCATAGAAGAAGGAGAATTAGATGAAGATGAAATATAATATCTCAAAATCTCCTTATGCAATAACTTGTCAAAAACTGGCAACCATGACTAATAAATGCCCGCGAACATAGCCATCATTATCCCCCGACTATGTGGCGGTCTAGTTAGGTGTCTCTTCGTCCCCAAATTCGCTTTTTTGACAGAGTTAGGATAAACTATATTTATGGTCTAGCATGGGTTAGCTGTTGATTAACTACGGCTTAGATAACCAGTGGGAATATTTAATTTCAATCATCCACCCTTCCCCTCGACCTAATTAGCAAACAACAGGCAATTGATAGCTATGAAAATTATTGTCGCTAGTCACACTTATATTGTTGATCTCAACCGGGAGAAACTGCGGATTTTAGCTAACCTTGAACCGGGTATTGAGGTTATAGTGATTGTACCCCGTCTTTGGAACCCTGGCGGTGTCCAAAGTGAGCAGGTTAAATCCGAACCTGTGGATGAGGGAAATTTTAAGGTGGTTCCTATATCTAACCTTAGTCAAAATAACCAAGGTTTGCTGACTTTTGGTCTGGATTTAATTCCTCTGTTACAATCGTTTAAACCTGATATTATCCAAATCGAGCAAGGGGCAAAAGCCTTAACCTATGCTGAATTTATTACCCTAAATAAACTCCTAGGTATAGGCGCGAAAAATGTGTTTTTTACCTGGTGGAATTTACCATATACTCTCAAATTTCCCGTGTCGCTACTGGAACAATATAACCTAGGTAACACTGATGGTATTATTGTAGGAAACCAGGACGGGGCGGAAATTTTGCGCGACCATGGATATCAAGGACCGATGGAGGTGATGCCTCAATTAGGAGTCGATGAAACCCTATTTAAACCGGAACCACAACCGGAATTAAGGGCGGAATTAGGCATAGAACCGGATACCTTTGTGGTAGGCTTCGTTGGTCGGTTTGTGGAAGAAAAAGGACTAATCACCCTAGCTAAAGCATTAGCTAAGGTCAAACATCACCCTTGGAAATGGTTACTACTAGGGCGGGGAGAGCTGCGATCGCCACTTTTAGACCTAGCTCAAGAATTAGGGATTCAAGACCGGCTAATTATAGTCGAGAGTGTCGCCCATGACCGGGTTTGGCAATATATCAACGTCATGAATACCCTAGTTTTACCCTCGGAAACCACCTACAAATTTAAAACCCTAACCTCCGTCGGCTGGAAAGAGCAATTCGGCCACGTTCTCATCGAAGCTATGGCTTGCCAAGTTGCCCTAATTGGTTCGGACTCTGGGGAAATTCCCTATGTAATTGACCAAGCTGGGTTAGTCTTCCCGGAAGGGAACCCCGAAGCCCTAGCCGACTGCCTAGAAAAGTTAATCAGTAACCCAGACTTGACCCAAGAACTAGGTCAACGGGGATATGAGCGAGCCCTCTCCTGCTACACTAACCATGCCCTAGCCAAGCAACAGCTGGAATTCTATAAACAACTTTGAACTCCCGGAAAATGCAGTATTTCCCAAGGACACAGGTTCCGCCCTAGAATTTTCAAAAATTGGTAGTCTAAAATACCGATTTATCGACAGTTAGCCCTAATATTAGAAGGCGATCGCATTATGAAACCACCACTGGCAGCCCCAAATCCTTTCCGCGCTCTCAAGATTACTGACCAAAGCACTAACCACACCATAAACTAGCCAAAGGCATATCTGATGATTGTTTCAAGTTTATATTTAGGCTGTGAATCAAATATTCACACTCAGAATATGTGGTCAAAGCCTGAGTGAGCAACTGCCAATAAACTGTGTACGGGAGTTTATGGAGAATAACTTGAAAATTCGTGATGCACTCGAAAACGATTTACCCCAAATTATCGAAATTTACAATTTAGCCGTTCCCCAAAAAATCGCCACGGCTGACCTAGAGCCAATTTCCGTTGAGAGTCGGTTAGGCTGGTATCGGGAATGTCAGTCAGCCCAACGCCCCCTATGGGTCGTGGAAATTGGCGATCGCATAATTGGATGGTTGAGTTTTCAGGCGTTCAAGAAGCGAGCCGCCTATGATGCTACTGCCGAACTGAGTATATACATCCATACTGACTATCAGGGACAGGGAATTGGCAAAAAACTACTCCATCAAGCCATAGAAGAAGGGCCAAAGTTTGGCTGTGAAACTCTACTGGCTCTAATTTTTGCCCATAACCAACCCAGCCTGAAACTCTTTGACAGTTTTGGCTTTCAACAATGGGGTTATCTCCCACAGATAGCTGTCATTGATGGAGTCAAACGGGATTTAGTGATTATGGGGCTGCACTTGTGTTGAGCCATGTTGAGCCAGAATATCCCGTAAGTGACCAACCACTTGCTCAGGCTGTTCGATCATGGCTAAATGTCCACAATTAGCAAGTTCAATCACATTTTGATAGCCACTGCGAAACAGATGATGAAAACTAGCCAGGTGGCGAACATATTGAGGTTCCATGATCTGATCGCACATTCCTGCCAAAAAATACACAGGCTGCTGTAATTGAGCCACCACTTGGGGGAGGCGATGCACTTCTGTCTCCGTAGTCGAATCCAATAAAGCACCTAAGGCCGCCTCTGGGTCCGCCATCACAAAATCAATTAATCGCTGGCGGCCCCATTCCCTAGAAACCGGACTAGCGACTTGCGCCCTGGTAAACAGCAAATCAATTAGAGGTAGGCAACAAAGCCATCGCGGACGAAACTTGACAATTTGTTCCCCTGTGACTCGGAAACGCTCAAATTCCTCTTTTAGGTAAATACCACCACCAGCATTCACGCAAACCACCCCCGCAATGCGATCGCTCAATTGCTGTGCCGCTAATAGTGCGATCGTCCCCCCTAAAGAATGTCCCACAAGCCAAGCCTTAGAGATATTTAACTCCTCGAGTAATATCCCTAAATCCTGAGCATAAGAAGCCGGAGCATAGTCACAAGAATATGGATGGCGACTGGCTAACTGAGAATCGCCAAACCCTCGCAAGTCATAGCATAAGCACTGATACTGAGGTTTTAGGCGATCGATTACAGGTTGCCAATACCGACGACTCAGCAGCCAGCCATGAATAAATACAACAACATCGGACCCATCTATTGGAGCCGTCAGATCATAGGCGTGTCCAACGCTGTGGATTTTAATAGTTGCCATAGATAACATCCTACTCTGAATCCGTCACCAGCTAAAAACTTGCGTACTAAGCAGATGATTCCCCTATAATTGACATAATTAGGGGTCGAGAGAGATGTCACCATCTCCCCCTCCCATTCAGAACCGTACGTGAGAGTTTCCCCTCATACGGCTCCTAGTCTGATTGTTCCATTGTTATGGACACAGCGTTGGCGTTATCTAACGCCGTCTTATCATCGTGGCAGTGGCGGTGCAGTAGCTGAAGATTCTTGTATTCATCCTTTCCACCGTGGCTTCGAGCTACAATGTGGTCTACTTCAACTAGGTCTGATGGGGTAAAGTATTGCCCACACCAGGTACACCTGCCTTTTTGCTTTTTGAGTAGTTTGGCTACCTTTGCTGGCGTGTCGATTGCTTGTCCTTTTCTGGTTGCCCAGTAAGTCCAATTTCCGTCATAAAGTGTTGCTTCGGGGCGCACTAGGGTATGTCTGACAATCGGCGTGTAGTTATGTTTCCACAACTGATGACCGTCCTCGGTTTGGAATAACCAAGTTTCATGCCTTTCTTTCCCATTACTGAGCTTGACCGTTCCGGGTCTAAAGTAATTCCTCAGTTTTTCATGACTTGCCTTTCCGCATCTTGATACTGTCCATGCCCGTAACATCTTCCAGATTGTATGGTCTAGCTTGTTGAAGGTTTCGACTGAGACGACTCCTGAGTAGTAATTTGACCATCCCCGTATTATTGGGTTTAGTCTGCTTATCAGGGCTGACTGGGGTGCAGTTTTATGTTGTTTGATTACACCCTTAATCACTTCTGTATGAGCTTGAACTGCTTTGTTGCTGGGTTTTATGTGGGTTTTGTGTCCGATTAATCGGCTTGCTGTCCCACCTGTTTTTCCAGTTTTGTATTTTCCTACCGGGTATTGTCTGATGTTGAATCCTAAAAAATCAAAGCCTGGCTCTTCTGTTTTACCCTCACATTGTATGGGGTTAAGTGTATGACACACTCTGGTCTTTTCAGGTTTTATTTCTAATCCTACAGGTTTTAGCCATTCGGAAATAGCAGTTTTGCACTGTTCAATGATATCTAGTGATGGTGATATCACTACAAAATCATCGGCGTATCTCACTACTGTGGCTTGTACCACGTTCTTTTTCTTAGGATACATTGTTTCAATTAACCTACCCATACCCAACAGTGCGATGTTGGCGAGTATTGGACTTATTACCCCTCCAAGTGGAGTCCTAGCTTCTGTATCCTCGAATACGCCGTTATCTAGCACACCCGCTTTTAACCATTGTTTCAAGTCTCTTTTCAGGCTGCTTGGACAATGAATTTTGGACAGTAGGTAATCATGGTTCACGGTAAGAGCATTTTGTTATGGTCGAAAGGGAAGTCGCCTTCCCCAACTCCAATTCCAAACCGTACTTGAGACTTTCACCTCATACGGCTCCTGATGTGGATACCCCTTTGTCATTGGGAACAGGGCTACAACCCCCTGCTTTATGACCTCAACTTTCGGAGCTATATACAACCACGTAGTCATTAACTCGCTCTGGTCATAAACACTCTTAGTTGTCGCGGTCTCTATATCCACACCGTGACTAGTGGGCATATCCTAACCATTACAGTTAGGCATTAGCTTTCAGTCACATCCTTTCCCCTAGGAGGCATACGCTTACACTTTTCACGCTCTGCTTGCGAGTAATATTGCTCACTTGTTTATTAGCAGAGCCTAAGAGGGGTTTAAACGTTCCGTTTATATGGGCATTCCATCTTTAGATTTGTCCTATCCACCGGGGTATTTTCAAGGTCTGTGTAGGTAGTGTAAGTAAACTCCTACTTTTCCCCTTGCTCTTTTGAGCGCAGCGTTTCAACCTGTTTCGCTACTATAAATTGACGATGGTTCAAGCCGGACATTCGGTTTCCCTAATCATAGATGATTGGCAGTGGTCGGGTTATTGGGAACAGGTTTCCCTCACGCCTTCCGTTCCCCGCTTCAATCTGACGGGTTGTGAGTCCTGAAACTGGGGGTGGCTATCGCCTTTACTCTCAACTTCCTGCTGTACATAACACCAGCGTTCAGTCTTGACCTTGAGTTCCCTGCCTTGTTTGGATTCCCCCAAACGTCGGGACATATAAACAGTTATGGGGATGCTCAGAAACGAGATACGAGTTTCTTGTATTCAACCAAGGGGTTGAAGTCCCCACTAGGAGGTTATTTCGAGCATCTCAGCCCTATTTCATTCCTAAACATCTCGCACACTCACTTATTTATTAGCAGAGCCAATGAGGGGTTTAAACGTTCCATCTATGCGGGCATTCCATCTTTAGATTTGTCCTATCCACCGGGGTACTTTTAAAGGTCTGTGTAGGTAGTTATAGCACAAAACAGAAAAGTTAGGACGTATAATGGCAAGGATATCTACAGAAGACCCAAAATGCCAGCCCCCTACAGTTACGACCTTAGACAAAAAGTTATTAATGCAATTGAACTAGACGGTATGCCCAAAACCGAAGCCAGTCAAGTTTTCCATGTCAGCCGGAACACTATCAATCTCTGGCTGCAAAGAAAAGAACACACCGGCGACTTCCTCCCTAAACCTAATCGCCCACCTGGTCATAGCCACCAAATTACCGACTGGCAAAAATTCAAGGCTTTTGCCCAAGAGCATGGCCACAAAACCTCCGCTCAAATGGCTCAACTTTGGGATGACGACATCTCTCCTCGCACCATATCCAGAGCCTTGAAGAAAATTGGCTTCACCAGAAAAAAAAACTTACGGCTACCAAGAACGTGATCAGCAACAGCGAGAGGAGTTTATTGCTCAGATTGAACAGATGGAGCCGGAAGGGTTGGTTTACCTCGATGAAGCTGGCATGAATAGTCAAGACTCGGATTACCCTTATGGTTACTGCGAGGAAGGAAAACGCTTCGATGCCCTCAAATCAGGGAAGAGGCAGGGCAGGGTGAGCTATATGGCGGCATGGTGTTATCAACAACTCTTAGCCCCCGATCGCTTTGAGGGTTGTTGTAATCGGACAGTGTTTGAGTTGTGGTTGGAGTTCATCTTAATTCCAACATTGAAGCCAGGTCAGACTCTATAGCATTAGTCAAGGTGGTTAGGACGCAGCCTTGAGAACGGAATCCATGGCATCATCGAGAGAATCAAACTGCTCACGTGCAATGGCGAATGCAGGCTTTCAACCACGACCAACATTTCTCTATCTTGTTGAGGTCTGGCGAATAAGGTGGTAGATAGAGCAAACGGCATTGAGCCGCCTCCACTAGCTCAGGAATCCGTCCCCCTTTATGAAACGTTGCATTGTCTAGCACTAGAGTCTGACCTGGCTTCAGTGTTGGAATTAAGATGAACTCCAACCACAACTCAAACACTGTCCGATTACAACAACCCTCAAAGCGATCGGGGGCTAAGAGTTGTTGATAACACCATGCCGCCATATAGCTCACCCTGCCCTGCCTCTTCCCTGATTTGAGGGCATCGAAGCGTTTTCCTTCCTCGCAGTAACCATAAGGGTAATCCGAGTCTTGACTATTCATGCCAGCTTCATCGAGGTAAACCAACCCTTCCGGCTCCATCTGTTCAATCTGAGCAATAAACTCCTCTCGCTGTTGCTGATCACGTTCTTGGTAGCCGTAAGTTTTTTTTTCTGGTGAAGCCAATTTTCTTCAAGGCTCTGGATATGGTGCGAGGAGAGATGTCGTCATCCCAAAGTTGAGCCATTTGAGCGGAGGTTTTGTGGCCATGCTCTTGGGCAAAAGCCTTGAATTTTTGCCAGTCGGTAATTTGGTGGCTATGACCAGGTGGGCGATTAGGTTTAGGGAGGAAGTCGCCGGTGTGTTCTTTTCTTTGCAGCCAGAGATTGATAGTGTTCCGGCTGACATGGAAAACTTGACTGGCTTCGGTTTTGGGCATACCGTCTAGTTCAATTGCATTAATAACTTTTTGTCTAAGGTCGTAACTGTAGGGGGCTGGCATTTTGGGTCTTCTGTAGATATCCTTGCCATTATACGTCCTAACTTTTCTGTTTTGTGCTATAGCTTGTCTGACCTACCCTTTTGAAGGGGGTTCAGATTCATGGTAAAATTTCCCATACCCGACGGGATTTTACCCACCAAAGGGGGGAAAAACTTTCCGCCCCTCCTGATTCTCTTAAGGCGCTTATCTCCTCAAGGAAAAAATCTGGGGTTAGGTTCCGTCTGACCATGGGAGTCGGTGTAGGATTCTCTCAATACTCGCCCTAAAAGGGCGAGGCTTGAAGCCCATTTTGGGGGTCAAAAATGGGCTAGTCTGGATACCAGAACATCCCCTTGATCCCTTCGGGATCTGAGATAAACCCTAGGTTTCGATAAAATTCAACCACATGGGGGTCTGCAAACAACGTGATATTGCTAATATCATCGCTGCGAAGCTTTTTGATGATAAAACGCATCAAAGCCTTGCCTAAACCTTTGTTTTGGAAGTCTGGGTGAACCACGACATCCCAAAGGGTAGCATTAAAGGCATGATCGGAAGTAGCGCGAGCAAAACCGATTAGCCGTCGTTGGTTGCCCCGCATTTGCCACATGGAAACGACCAAAAAGCTATGCTGAATAGCCTTTTTGACCTTCCTGAGAGGGCGACGGGACCAACCGACAGCATTACAGAGTTCTTCTAGCTCATATAGATCAATGTCCCGATCCGTGCTGAAAAAAATCCGAGAATTCCGAGAGTTTGGTTGCCGAGTTACCTGGGACCAAGAGGATTGGTTCTCGATAGAGCATTCCTCTTGTTCCGCCGTTTTGGACATTGAGGTAGAATCAGAACCGCTAAAGAAATTTTTCCAAAAACCCATGCAGGCGTGGTTAAGGTAATAGATGATGTCTTTACTAGATAGTATATCTCCCGTACCTGATCCTCAATTATGGCTCCGGGTTTAAAATCATCAACGTTAGAACTTCTAAAGCGCTTCAATCGGGCGTTTCCGCAGTTTTATGAGCAATTTGTTAGCAGTGAGATTCAATTGCAAAATCTCAAATTGGCCTACAATGTTTATAAAACTACACAAGCGGTGATTGAGATTAAGCCAGAAGGGAGCAGAAGCGCCCTACACTTCGCCTATCGCAATCAATCATTTTTGTTGAGCGATATTTTTGGAGTTCTGGCTGCCTATGGGTTAACCATCCATAATCTTAGTTTGTATGGACAAATCTACCCGCCGATGCTGGTATTCATTAAGCTGGTGGTATCGAGGGGTGGTAAGGCACTCACAGAAAAAACGTCAGATAACGTTTGTCGTGCGATTAGAGAAGCATTGGCGGGGCATTTTGAGGTAGAAGAAATGCTGGCCGTCGAGTTTAACCTGGATGCGGGTTTAGAGGATGTAGCTACGGAGTTTTATGTTGACCCGGTGTTCCACCTACCAGCTTTGTTAATTGAAGCAGATAACCAGCCGGGATTATTCTATAAGGTGATGTATGCCATCTGGCAGGAAGACCTGTTGGTGGTCAATGCTAACTTGCTGGTCTGGCGGGGTCGCACTCGTCTGATTCTGTATCTTCTTGGCCCAAATGAGAGCTTGATCCCAGAATATTTGGGTCAGAAAATTGCTGAGGGTATCCGACAAAGGTTGATGGGTCAGCGTTTTTGAACAAAAAGAGCGACGCACTCGGTTCACGTCCCCACAGGCAGGTGGGGGTCAAGGATCGGTGGGGTCTTAGTCATCCTTTTGGCTCGACAGGACACAGCGTCACGATGTTATAGCATTAGTCAAGGTGGTTAGGACGCAGCTGGGAGAACGGAATCCATGGCATCATCGAGAGAATCAAACTGCTCACGTGCAATGGCGAATGCGGGCTTTCAACCACGACCAACATTTCTCTATCTTGTTGAGGTCTGGCGAATAAGGTGGTAGATAGAGCAAACGGCATTGAGCCGCCTCCACTAGCTCAGGAATCCGTCCCCCTTTATGAAACGTTGCATTGTCTAGCACTAGAGTCTGACCTGGCTTCAGTGTTGGAATTAAGATGAACTCCAACCACAACTCAAACACTGTCCGATTACAACAACCCTCAAAGCGATCGGGGGCTAAGAGTTGTTAATGACACCATGGGGCTATCATGCTCACCCTGCCCTGCCTCTTCCCGGATTTGAGGGCATCGAAGCGTTTTCCTTCCTCGCAGTAACCATAAGGGTAATCCGAGTCCTGACTATTCATGCCGGCTTCATCGAGGTAGACCACTTCTTGTGGCTCCATATGTTCAATCTGAGCAATAAACTCCTCTCGCTGTTGCTGATCACGTTCTTGGTAGCCGTAAGTTTTTTTTCTGGTGAAGCCAATTTTCTTCAAGGCTCTGGATATGGTGCGAGGAGAGATGTCGTCATCCCAAAGTTCAGCCATTGGAGCGGAGGTTTGATCGCCATGCTCTTGGGCAAAAGCCTTGAATTTTTGCCAGTCGGTAATTTTGTGGTTATTGCCAGGTCGGTGATTAGGTTTAGGGAGGAAGTCTCCGGTCTGTGCTTTTCTTTGCAGCTAGAGATTAATGGTGTTCCGGCTGACATGGAAAACTTGACTGGCTTCTGTTTTGGGCATACCGTCTAGTTCAATTGCATCAATAACTTTTTGTCTGAGGCCGTAACTATAGGGATCTGGCATTTTTGGTCTTCTTAGTCATCTCGTCCTCTCCATTATACGTCCTAACTTTCCTGTCTGGTGCTATATTTCGGGCATTTCAGCCCTATTTAATACCCGAACGTCTCGCACCATCCGCTTACACTTGTCACTACTGAGGTATCGACCATACTCTCAGAGCCTAAGAGGGATTACAACGTTCCGTTTATATGGGCATTTCATCTTTAGATTTGTCCTCTCCACCGGGGTACTTTTAAAGGTCTGTGTAGGTATTGATAAGATTATCCTACTTTTCCCCTTACTCTTTTGAGCGCAGCGTATCAACCTATTTCGCTGCTTACTAATTACGATGGTTCAAGCCAGACATTTGGTTTCCCTAATCCTGGATGATTGGCAGTGGTCGCATCTGGTAGTAAGTTCTACTTCACGCCTTCCGTTCCCCGCTTCAATCTGACGGGTTGTGTATCCTGAAACTGGGGGTGGCTATCGCCGTTACTCTCTACTCCCTGATTTCTCAGTTTGTTTATGACCTTGAGTTCCCTGCCTTGTTTGGATTTTTCCAAACGTCGGGACATATAAACAGTTATGAGGATGGTCAGGAGTGCGCTCCTTATATTCAACCAAGGGGTAGAAATCCTCACCAGGCAGTTATTTCGGGCATTGCAGCCCTATTTGATGCCTGAACGTCTCGCAATTAGGGGTCGAGATAGACCTCACGGTCTACCCCTCCCATTTAAAACCGTACTTGAGACTTTCACCTCATACGGCTCCTAGTTTGACCGTCTCCTTGTTAAGAGTACAGCATTATCTCTTCATCAAGAGCTGTTTTATCATCGTGACAATGGCGATGTAATAGTTGAAGGTTTTTGTATTCATCCTTTCCGCCATGGCTTCTAGGTACAATGTGGTCTACTTCAATTAAATCTGATGGGGTAAAGAATTGCCCACACCAGGTACATCTACCTTTTGGTTTTTTGAGTAGTTTTGCTACCCTGATTGGCGTGTCGATTGCTTGTCCTCTCCTGGTTGCCCAGTAAGTCCAATTTCCGTCGTATGGTGTTGCGTCAGGGCGTATTAGGGTATGTCTGGTAATTGGAGTCCAATTGTGATTGAACAGATGTCACCCATCTTTGGTTTGGAACAGCCAATTTTCGTGCCTTTCTTTCCCATTGCTAAGTTTAATTGTTCCATGTCTGAAATAATTTCTTAGCTTTTCGTGACTTGCCTTTCCGCATCTCGATACTGTCCATGCCCTTAACATTTGCCAGATTATGTAGTCTAGCTTATTGAAGGTCTCTGTTGAGACTACCGCTGAATAATAGTTTGACCATCCCCGAATAATTGGGTTTAGATGATTAATCAGGGCTGATTGAGGTGCAGTTTTATGTTGTTTAATTACACCTTTTATCGCTTCTGTGTGGGCTTTAATTGCTTTGTGGCTGGGTTTTATGTGGGTTTTATGTCCGATTAATCGGCTTGCTGCCCCGCCTGTTTTCCCAGTTTTATATTTTCCTACTGGATATTGCCTGATATTGAATCCGATAAAATCAAACCCAGGTTCTTCTGTTTTGCCATTATACTCAATAGGTTTGAGTGTGTGACAAATTCGAGTCTTTTCGGGTTTAATCTCTAATCCTACAGGTTTTAACCATTTGGTGATAGCAGTTTTGCACTGTTCAATGATTCCTAGGTCTTTTGAGATAATCACGAAATCATCGGCGTATCGTATTAGGTTGGCTTGAGTGACTGTTCCTTTGTTTGGATACAGACTCTTGATTAACCTTTCCATTCCCAACAGTGCGATGTTGGCGAGTATTGGACTTATTACCCCTCCTTGGGGTGTCCCTGTTTCTGTTTCCTCGAATACACCGTTATCTAGCACTCCCGCTTTGATCCATTGTTTCAGGTCTCTTTTTAGGCTGCTTGGACAATGAATTTTGGACAGTAGGTAATCATGGTTCACGGTAAGAGCATTTTGCTATATCAGCATCAAGAACATAATATTGTCCCTTGTTTATGGCAGTATAAATCCTGCTAATTGCGTCATGGGCTGACCGTCCTGGACGGAACCCGTAGCTTGTGCTTTCAAATCTCGATTCCCATTCAGGTTCGAGAGCCGACTTAACCAAGGCTTGCCTTGCTCTATCTTGGATTGTGGGTATTCCTATTCCAGCTTTTTTCATCCCTACCAGGTTTTGGAATCCAAACCCGTCGCAGTGGTTTTGCTTTGAGGTTTCCCTTAATGTTCTTGACCAGTTCAAACCTTTGTCTTGAAGAGATTACTCTTACTCCATCTACTCCGGCTGTCTTCTTGCCTTGATTATCTTGGGTCACTCGCCGCACTGCTAAGAGCCGGGCATAGTATGATTTCACCAATAGACGTTGCCACCTTCGTGCCTTAGCATTTTGTCCCGATTTAGCTGCTTGAAATATACTCTTTTGGAGCTTGAAAACTTTCCGTTGAACCTTAGTCCATGGGATTGCTTTCCATGCGTTGTTCGTAGTCTTGATTGGTTTTGGTTTCCCAAACCCTTTCTTTAAACTCGCTATCGCCATTTGTACACCTACTAGACTCTATTTCTTGACAATCAAACCGTGACCTGTTAGCATATCCCTGCCATTACAGTAGGGCGTTGGCTTTTGGTCACATCTCACACCCTCTAGGACTTGCGGTTACACTTTTCCCTACTGAGGTATCGACCATACTCTCAGAGTCCATGAGGGCTTAAAACGTTCCGTTTATATGGGCATTCCATCTTTTAGATTTGTCCTTTCCACCGGGGTACTTTTAAAGGTCTGTGTAGGTATTATGAAGAAATTCCTACTTTTCCCCTTACTCTTTTGAGTGCAGCGTGTCAACCTGTTTCGCTACTTTCTAGTTACGATGGTTCAAGCCGGACATTCGGTTTCCCTAATCATGGATGGTTGGCAGTGGTCTCGCTTCTGATGTTAGGTTACATCTCGGAGCCTTCCGTTCCCCGCTTCAATCCTGGGGTTGTGATTCCCAAAACTGGGGGTGGCTATCGCCGTTACCCTAATTTCCTAACTTTTACTTATCCATTTTTGGGATTCCTATAAGGAATTTGTATGGGTTAGTTCGTTTTGACCTTGGGTTCCCTGCCTTGTTTGGTATATCTCTATACCGAACGTTGGGACATATAAACAGTTAAACAGTTATGAGGATGGTCAGGAGTGCGTTCCTTATATTCAGCCAAGGGGTTGAAGTCCCCACCAGGCGGTTATTTCAGGTATTTCAACCCTATTTCATGCCTGAACGTTTCGCACCCCCATGAATAGTATAGCACAAGACAGAACATTTAGGACGTATAATGGCAAGGATATCTACAGAAGACCCAAAATGCCAGCCCCCTACAGTTACGACCTTAGACAAAAAGTTATTAATGCAATTGAACTAGACGGTATACCCAAAACCGAAGCCAGTCAAGTTTTCCATGTCAGCAGGAACACTATCAATCTCTGGCTGCAAAGAAAAGAACACACCCGCGACTTCCTCCCTAAACCTAATCGCCCACCTGGTCATAGCCACCAAATTACCGACTGGCACAAATTCAAGGCTTTTGCCCAAGAGCATGGCGATCAAACCTCCGCTCAAATGGCTCAACTTTGGGATGACGACATCTCTCCTCGCACCATATCCAGAGCCTTGAAGAAAATTGGCTTCACCAGAAAAAAAACTTACGGCTACCAAGAAGGTGATGAGCAACAGCGAGAGGCGTTTATTGCTCAGATTCAACATATGGAGCCGGAAGAGTTGGTTTACCTCGATGAAGCTGGCATGAATAGTCAAGACTCGGATTATCCTTATGGTTACTGCCAGGAAGGACAACGCTTCGATGCCCTCAAATCCGGGAAGAGGCAGGGCAGGGTGAGCTATATGGCGGCATGGTGTTATCAACAACTCTTAGCTCCCTTTACCTTTGAGGGTTGTTGTAATCGGACAGTGTTTGAGTTGTGGTTGGAGTTTATCTTATAGCACCAGACAGGAAAGTTAGGACGTATAATGGAGAGGACGAGATGACTAAGAAGACCAAAAATGCCAGCCCCCTATAGTTACGACCTCAGACAAAAAGTTATTGATGCAATTGAACTAGACGGTATGCCCAAAACCGAAGCCAGTCAAGTTTTCCATGTCAGCAGGAACACTATCAATCTCTGGCTGCAAAGAAAAGAACACACCGGCGACTTCCTCCCTAAACCTAATCGCCCACCTGGTCATAGCCACCAAATTACCGACTGGCACAAATTCCAGGCTTTTGCCCAAGAGCATGGCGACAAAACCTCCGCTCAAATGGCTCAACTTTGGGATGACGACATCTCTCCTCGCACCATATCCAGAGCCTTGAAGAAAATTGGCTTCACCAGAAAAAAAACTTACGGCTACCAAGAACCTGATCAGCAACAGCGAGAGGAGTTTATTGCTCAGATTGAACAGATGGAGCCACAAGAAGTGGTCTACCTCGATGAAGCCGGCATGAATAGTCAGGACTCGGATTATCCTTATGGTTACTGTGAGCAAGGACAACGCTTCGATGTCCTCAAATCCGGGAAGAGGCAGGGCAGGGTGAGCTATATAGCCGCATGGTGTCATCAACAACTCTTAGCCCCCGATCGCTTTGAGGGTTGTTGTAATCAGACAGTGTTTGAGTTGTGGTTGGAGTTCATCTTAATTCCAACACTGAAGCCAGGTCAGACTCTAGTGCTAGACAATGCAACGTTTCATAAAGGGGGACGGATTCCTGAGCTAGTGGAGGCGGCTCAATGCCGTTTGCTCTATCTACCACCTTATTCGCCAGACCTCAACAAGATAGAGAAATGTTGGTCGTGGTTGAAAGCCCGCATTCGCCATTGCACGTGAGCAGTTTGATTCTCTCGATGATGCCATGGATTCCGTTCTCAACACTGCGTCCTAACCACCTTGACTCATGCTATAATTCCAACATTGAAGCCAGGTCAGACTCTAGTATTGGACAATGCAACGTTTCATAAAGGGGGGCGGATTGCTGAACTGGTGGAGGCAGCTCAATGCCGTTTACTCTATCTTCGGCCTTATTCGCCAGACCTCAACAAGATAGAGAAATGTTGGTCGTGGTTGAAAGCCCGCATTCGCCATTGCACGTGAGCAGTTTGATTCTCTCGATGATGCCATGGATTCTGTTCTCAAGGCTGCGTCCTAACCGTATTGACTAGTGCTATAACTACCCGGTGAGGATTCCAGCTCCGAATCTGGATATAAGGAGACCTCTCCTGACCATCCTCATAACTGGTTATATGTCCCGACGCTTAGGGAACTAAGCAAGGCAGGAAACTCAAGGTCATAAACGAACTGAGAAATCAGGGAGTAGAGAGTAACGGCGATAGCCACCCCCAGTTTTGGAAATCATAACTCCAGGATAGAAGCGGGGAACGGAAGGCGTGAGGTAGAACCTACTACCAAGACGCGACCACTGCCAACCATCTATGATTAGGAAGACCGAATGTCCGACTTGAACCATCGTAATACACTAGCAGCGAAATAGGTTGACACGCTGCGATCAAAAGGGCAAGGGGAAAAGTAGGGGGTTCGTCCGACTACCTACACAGACCTTTAAAAGTACCCCGGTTCTGAGGACAAATCTAACGATGGAATGCCCATATAATCGGAACGTTGTAACCCCTCTAATGCTCTGCCTATAAACAAGTGAGTAATGCTATTCACAAGGCAGTAGTGAAAAATGTAAGCGCATGCTTAGAGGGTGAAGGATGTGACCAGAAGCTAAAGCCCAATTGTCATGGTTGGGATATGCCCAATTGTCACGGTGTGGATATAGATACTGCGGTCAGTAAGAGTATAATGGCGAGGACGAGTTTAAAGACTACGTGGTGCATATAGCTCTGAACATCGAAGTAGAAAGCAGGTCTGTTGATTCTGCTCCTTTGACAAATAGGGTATCCACACCAGGAGCCGTGTGATGGGAAACTATCAAGCACGGTTCTGAATGGGAGTTCGGGAAGGTGACTTCACTCTCGACCCCTAACTCTTTGAGGGGGTAAGATGTGACCAGAAGCCAACGCCCGACTGTAATGGTAGGGATATGCTAACGGGTCACGGTTTGATTGTAAGAATAGAGTTTAGTAGGAGCTTATATGGCGCAAGCGAGTTTAAAGAAAGGCTTTGGTAAACCCAGACCAATCAAGACTACGAAAAACGCATGTAAGGCAATCCCATGGGCGAAAGTTCAACGGAAAGTTTTCAAACTCCAAAAGAGGATATTTCAAGCAGCTAAATCGGGACAGGATGCAAAGGTCAGAAGGTGGCAACGTCTATTGGTGAAATCATATTATGCCCGACTCTTAGCAGTGCGGCGAGTGACCCAAGACAATCAAGGAAAGAGAACAGCTGGAGTAGATGGAGTTATTACAATTTCTCCTAAGCAAAGGTTTGAACTGACCGAGAAAATCAAAGGAAATCTTAAAGCAAAAGCACTTAGGAGAGTATGGATACCAAAACCTGGTAGGGATGAAAAAAGCTGGAATAGGAATTCCTACAATCCAAGATAGAGCAAGGCAAGCCTTGGTTAAGTCGGCACTCGAACCTGAATGGGAATCGAGATTTGAAGATACAAGCTACGGGTTCCGTCCAGGACGGTCAACCCAAGACGCAATAGCCAGAATTTACCTGAGTATCAACAAAGGTAAATACTACGTGCTTGACGCGGGTGCGAGACGTTCGGGTATGAAATAGGGCTGAAATGCCCGAAATAACTACCCGGTGAGGATTCCAGCTCCGAATCTGGATATAAGGAGACCTCTCCTGAGCATCCTCATAACTGATTATATGTCCCGACGCTTAGGTAACTAAGTAAGGCAGGGAACTCAAGGTCATAAACGAACTGAGAAATCAGGGAGTAGAGAGTAACGGCGATAGCCACCCCCAGTTTTGGAAATCATAACTCCAGGATAGAAGCGGGGAACGGAAGGCGTGAGGTAGAACCTACCACCAAGACGCGACCACTGCCAACCATCTATGATTAGGAAGACCGAATGTCCGACTTGAACCATCGTAAAGCACGAGCAGCGAAATAGGTTGACACGCTGCGGCCAAAAGGGCAAGGGGAAAAGTGGGGGATTCTGCATTCTACCCACACAGACCTTTAGAAGTACCCCGGTCGATAGGACAAATCTAACGATGGAATGCCCATATAATCGGAACGTTGTAACCCCTCTAATGCTCTGCCTATAAACAAGTGAGTAATGCTATTCACAAGGCAGTAGTGAAAAATGTAAGCGCATGCTTAGAGGGTGAAGGATGTGACCAGAAGCTAAAGCCCAATTGTCATGGTTGGGATATGCCCAATTGTCACGGTGTGGATATAGATACTGCGGTCAGTAAGAGTATAATGGCGAGGACGAGTTTAAAGACTACGTGCTGCATATAGCTCTGAACATCGAAGTAGAAAGCAGGTCTGTTGATTCTGCTCCTTTGACAAAACAGGGTATCCACACCAGGAGCCGTATGAAGGGAAACTTTCACGTATGGTTCTGAATGGGAGGGGATGGTGGTGACTCCATTCTCGACCCCTAACATATAGCCAAATGCTCTTACCGTGAACCATGAATACCTACTGTCCAAAATTCATTGTCCAAGCAGCCTGAAGAGAGACCTGAAACAATGGCTCAAAGCGGGTGTGCTAGATAACGGCGTATTCGAGGATACAGAAACAGGGACACCCCAAGGAGAGGTGATCAGCCCACTCCTAGCCAACATCGGACTGGATGGCATGGTTAGGTTAATTGAAACAATGTATCCTAAAGTAAAAGGGGTTAAAGTTAAAGCCACCTTAATAAGATATGCCGATGATTTTGTAGTGATATCACCATCACTAGAGATTATTGAACAGTGCAAAATTGCTATCTCCGAATGGTTAAAACCTGTTGGCTTGGAAATAAAACCTGAAAAGACCAGAATTTGTCATACTCTCAATCCCATTGAGTATAATGGCAAGACTGAAGAACCCTGGTTTGATTTTCTAGGATTCAACATTAAACAATACCTTGTAGGAAAATATAAGTCTGGAAAAACTGGTGGAGCAGCGAGTCGTTTAATCGGTCACAAAACTCACATCCAACCCAGCCAAAAAGCAGTTAAAGCCCATACAGAAGTGATAAAAGGTGTAATCAAACAACATATGACAGCACCTCAATCAGTCCTGATTAGCAAACTAAACCCAATCAGAAGGGGATGGTCAAATTACTATTCAGGGGTAGTCTCTGGAAAGACCTTCGTTAAGCTAGATTATATAATCTGGTTAATCTTAAGGGCATGGACAATATCAAGATGCGGAAAGGCAAGTAACGAAAAGCTAAGAAACTATTTCAGACATGGAACGGTTAAACTTAGCAACGGGAAAGAAAGGCACGTAACTTGGTTATTCCAGACCAAGGATGAATTAACATTATGGCAACATAATTGGAATCCGGTTGTCAGACATATCCTAGTACGCCCGGAACCAACACCATACGACGGAAACTGGACTTACTGGGCAACCAGGAAAGGACAAGCAATCGACACACCAAATAGGGTAGCAAAACTACTCAAGAAGCAAAAAGGCAAGTGTACCTGGTGTGGGCAATTCTTTACCCCATCGGATTTAATTGAAGTAGACCACATTGTACCTCGAAACCAAGGTGGAAAGGATGAATACAAGAATCTTCAACTACTACACCGCCACTGCCACGATGATAAAACAGCTCTTGATGAAGAGAGGTTGCTGTACTCTTAACAAGGAGGTGCGAAACGTTCAGGCACGCGCATAGGGTTGCAATACCCGAAATAACTGCCCGGTGGGACTTCCACCCCTTGGTGGAATATAGGGAGTCGCTTCCCTGACCATCCCATAACTGTTTATATGTCCCGACGCTTAGAGAAATCTAAGCAAGGCAGGGGACTCAAGGTCAAGACAGAACGCTTGAACGGTGGGAGTTGTGACCCACCTAGTATAGCATGAAGTTGAGAGTAACGGCGATAGCCACCCCCAGTTTTGGGAATCATAACCCCAGGATTGAAGCGGGGAACGGAAGGCCTGAAGTAGAACCTACTACCATATGCGACCACTGCCAACCATCCATGACTAAGGAAATCTGAATGTTCCGACTTGAACCACCGTCATAAGAAGGTAGCGAAACAGGTTGACACGCTGCGCTCAAAAGAGCAAGGGGAAAAGTAGGGGTTTCTCTTTACTACCTACACAGACCTTTAAAATTACCCCGGTGGACAGGACAAGTCTAAAGATGGAATGCCCGTATAAACGGAACGTTTAAACCCCTTTTAGGCTCTCGGCAGGATGTACCTGCACAGTAGTGAAAAGTGTAAGCGTATACCTTTAAGGGGAAAGGATGTGGCTGAAAGCTAATGCCTAACTGTAATGGTTAGGATATGCCCACTAGCCACGGTGTGGATATAGAGACCGCGACAATTAAGAGTTTTATGACGAGTGCGAGTTTAAAGACTACGAGGTTGTATATAGCTCCTAAAGTTGAGGTTACAAAGCGGGGGGTCGTAGCCCTGTTCCTACTGACAAATAGGGTATCTACATCAGGATCCGTGTGCTGGGAAACTCGCAAGCACGGTTTTCAATTGGAGTTGGGGAAGGTGACTTCTCTTTCGACCATAACACAGTCAGGCTAGGAGCCGTATGAGGTGAAAGTCTCACGTACGGTTTTGTATGGGAGGGGGAGATGGCGACATCTCTCTCGACCCCTACTCAGTTCGAGGAAGGTATGGAAGAGCAGAGAGAGGATATTAAGGGTTGCCAGTAAAGAGGAAAGATGCTGCTTACCATGGCCGAAATTGTGTTCCAGATTGTAGCCCTTGGTCTTGAGGGTGTTGTGGTTTTCATTTTCCACCTTCCACCGGGTTCGCCCTGCCAGCACGACTTCTGCGACATTTTCCTCACTGAGGGGATAATTCGTAGCAAAGGCATTGTGATAGCTCACCTGGCCATCGGCAGTGGTGACGGTGAGTTCGCACCAGTTGACCAACAGGGCATCATCACTGTCTCTGAGGGGCACGGCGTTGAGATAGCGGTAGGTATAGGTTTCCTCGACTTTCCCGGTCCAACCAAGGGTTGTGACTGTGGGTAGCTCAATGCCATCAAGGTGTTCATGGAGGGTGGTGTGGGACTCCTGACGACAGACGAGGATGAAGTTGAGTTGGTGCTTTAGAAATTGCTCACACAAGGGTTGGTGACAATACAGGTCATCCCCTAAGACCGTAACGTTCCATCTACTGATACGTTCCCCTTGCCGCGATAATCACCGTTTGGCTGCCGCCGTCTCACAGTCCTGCTTGTCATGACCATCTTGGGGCACGATAAATTCAGGAACCAAGGGAATCAGATGCTTTTGTCCTGGACAAACGATGACCGCAGTCACCACCCCATGGAAGTAATGGGTTGCCCCAGACTTATAGGTGCGTGTCGAGCACTGGGGGCAGTGGATTTTCTCCGAACTCAAATATTCAGTCCCATCCAACGCCACTAACAGACTGTTGGCAATAGAACGGAATTTTACCAACTGCCCCTGGACTTCGAGCACCGGCAAGATATCCTCAAAGACCGGAAAGATGTGGTCTGGTGACACTGTCGCCCAAAAATCCCGGATGTGGTTGTCGCCGGGAATTTGATGAACCCCAAACAAGCTTTGAGCATTGCTCTTGCCTTTGTTGCCTTCCATCGTGCGTTGATAGGCAAGGAATGATGGGGTTTGAGTGAAGAACACACTAAACGCGCGATTGGCTGCGTCTTCCATCCCATAGTGGCTATTCTTACCAGTAGGCTTGTCCGGTAACGAGGACAAACGCTGGCGAAAAGAACTGACGATTGTGTCAAACAACTCATGTTTTTCCAACGGCTCTGACCCTATTGGCTCTTGGATGTCCTTACAGTACCCCATTTTCCGTCCTTGAGTCGCTTTTTTCTCAAATGAGAATTGCTGATATCATCCAATGCCTATTGACATATAGGTGTCAGCTGATCTATAATGGAGAGGTTTGAGTACAACGGGATGTAGCGCAGCTTGGTAGCGCGCCTGCTTTGGGAGCAGGATGTCGCAGGTTCAAATCCTGTCATCCCGATTTAACTTAAACCCTTATCCTGACTACTATCGCGGGAATTGCTTTAACCCGATAGTCGTACCTAATTACTCAGATATTACTCACAATCTAGTCCTAGCACAGGAAAATAATTCTGTCAATAGGATGATTACTCAGTCAATAAGCACAACTTAATCAATCTGTCAAATACCCATACCACCCCCCAACCAAACACCGATAGGGTAACTCCCTTGTGATACCCGTCAATAGCAAGCCTATCGGTTCGTTCCTCACCATTGACTGCTATCACGTCGGTCGCACCCCCAAGAGTGTTTGTTCCGGTTGGGGGGGAGGATATGTTTCAAAATCAACCACGACAACAGCAGAAGATAATTCCCCAAGCTATCAAAGATACACCTATCAATGTACAAAGATATCAGACCGCCTTTCAGTATCAGATTATGAAAGTATGGTGGCGATCGCTCGCAAGGTTATCTATGGGTCTGATTCATAATCTCCGGTGAGGGGAAACTATGAACTATCATCTACCGGAACCAACCCGATACCCCCAAACAACTTTTCAACTGGTGACAATTACCGGGATGGGACTCGATACCCACATAATCCTCAGCAAGTTTCCAATCTTTGTTGGCAATCACCCCGTGCGGAAACCGATACCAACATAATCAGTTCACCCCCAAAATCTTAGCCGTAGGTTGTAGGTAAAGCTATCTGTTAGGGGTAAAGTAGTTCTGGGTATTATCTGGACATGATAGGG
Source organism: Limnospira platensis NIES-39 (assembly GCF_026000695.1). Lineage (GTDB taxonomy): Bacteria > Cyanobacteriota > Cyanobacteriia > Cyanobacteriales > Microcoleaceae > Limnospira > Limnospira platensis. Next base: position 4,071,953 of record NZ_AP026945.1, on the reverse strand, counting down.
TAAGCATTCATATAAATTTTTAACAGTCCGTTGCAACAGTCCGTTAGCCAAAAAATAAATAGACACCCCCATAGTCAGAAACCATAGGGGACCATTTAAGTTATTGGGGTAGCTGTTAGGTGTTAGCTGTTAGGTGTTAGGGTTTACGCCAACCATCATCATCAATATCATCTCTGTTGATTGGGAGATGGGGTGATTGCTTTTTATCTTCTAACTGTTTTTTACCAACTATCTGAACTAACTAATTTTTCAAAAACTCAAATAATATGTCTAACTTTTTATTGTTTAAATCTAGTTTAGACTCAATTATTTTATTGCCTATCAATGAATCAATGCCCAAATAAACAATAACAGTGATCAATAACAGAACCTCTAGTATTATTATACTCATTGCATTAATCTCCAAAAATAAAGGGTAAACCATTTAATCCTCTCCCAGGGTTCAAATATTGAGTAAAAATTACTATATGGTGGTGATTCAATTATTTGATATTCATTTAGCCAAATAGTTTCACGTTTAACCATCATATTCTGCTTCACATCATTGTATGTGTAAAATTTTAACCATCCTGCCATTTTCAAATAAATAGAAACCTGGTCTGCATCAAATAATATCCTCACAAATTTACTACCTGATATATCTGGCAATTGTTTACTTCCGTGTGGGGTATCATCCTCTTTGATAAAGTATTGGTTGTAAGCTAAAAACCAATTAGTTTCAGATATATCATATTTGTTAGACATTATCTCACCTGCTTGATTACATTATCGTTATCCGTGTCACACCATAAATCACCTACACTTAAACCTGTAGGGCTTGTCGGTAAATTACTGATATTAACATTTGTAGATGCTGTTGATTTACTTAGTGCCTCTAATTTTGGGGATAATTATTGAATCCCTGCCACTAATAAAGGAACTAATGTTTCATAAAGAATCGTCAGATAATCTATGTTTTTGTCGTCAACTTCAGGGCTATATGTGTGGTCATCTTTAACCAATTAAACTGCATCAGGATAAGACTGTTGAACCTCTTGTGCGATTAAACCTATTTTTGTTTATTGTGTAGAAAATCCATGGCTGCCAACTCATTATATTGAAATTCAATTACATTTAATTTTTTAAGTAAATTTAAGCCATTAATACTCTGAGCACAAACTGTTTTAAGTCTAATATACGAAGAACCTTTAACATAATCTCCACTATCGTTAATCAAAGATACGTTTGTGTGTTCTACTCTAAATCTAGTATGTACTCCAGATGATGAAAGAGTTGAGCTCTTTATAAAATATGTCTGCCCGTTATATAATTGTATTGAATATCTATCGCTAGGAGCAGTTCGCCAAACATCGCTTTGATGAAAATTAATACCATGATATATAAATACTCTAGGATTAGCATCTGCTTCTAATTCTATAGAATAATTCCCTTGATGAGAAAACGCCCAGCTATTTGCTCCAACTCTACTATTTAGTACTAAAGCCGTAATTGGATTATCTCCTATCCGGCGGATGTCAAACCCCCTCCAAACATTAAAATCAATAAGCATATTTCCATCAGGAAAACTTTCATTAGTTGCAAAAGTTACTGGATTATTTGTTATGTTAAATGTTTTAATTCCTGTTAAAGTTTGATTACCTGTAGTTCTAACTACAGTTGAATCTACATTAATTGTTCTATTAGCTGCTAAAGTTCCTCCTCCTGATCAACCATCTCCTGCTGTTAATGTAATATTTGAATGTGTGTGCGTTGTGGGAGTCCTAGCGTCAGATAATCTACTATCATTACCTTGACAGGCTGTGCCTGCTTGCCGTAAGCAACTGCCCATGTTGTTGCAGCACTCCCATTAAAATTATTTCCAGTTAATCCCGTACCATTTGTTAATGTATTAGGAGTATTGGCAGTTATTGTTATATTGGCACTACCATTAAACGAAGTCCCATTAATTGTTCTAGCAGTTTGAAGCGTGGTTGCAGTTGCTGCATTACCTGTAATATTAGAGCTTGTAAAAGCTAATTGTTGCCAGCTACTCCAGACTGCATTTACACGATTTCTTTGATAAATATCTTCTCCTCCAAAAGGTATCATTGTTTGAGAAATCGCAGAATTCTTATGTCTTTGTACAGTACAAAAACGCCATGAACTTCCCGGACTTTGATTTAAAAGAGAACTCCCTTGAGCAAAACCTGTTGTTAACACATCATTCCAATCTCCTGTTACAGTTATTGAAAGATTTGGTAAAGCACCAATTTCTGCTAAACTCCAACTTACATTTCCAGAGCCGTTTACTGATTTGCCTGTAGAACCAATTGTTAAAGTCCGAGCAGTTCCCCAGTTTACAGTAGTAATATTTGCTGTTCCATTAAAACTTGTTCCATTGATTGTTCTTGCTGTTTGAAGTGCTGTTGCTGTTCCGGCGTTTCCACTTATTGACCCGGTAATTAATGAATTAAATGTTTTAACTCCTGTCCATGTCTGATTCCCAGTTGTAATTATCCCTGAATTAGTTGCACTAGCTGTAGGTAAAGTAACATTAGTTCCTGTTGATGATGTAACTACAGGACCTGCTGTTGTTCCTGCTGTTACTCCTAAATTAGTTGCTACATTTACTTGTGCGCCTGCGGCTATTCCATTCAATTTATATTTATCAGCAGAAGTTAATAAACCGGCGATGCTCGTCGTAGCTGCTGGAATAGTAGCGTTAGTTCCGGTACTGCTTGTTACCGTCCCTTGGGCTGCCCCGGTAGTGTAGCTTAGGTTGGTGGAAAGGCGGCTATCATCACCACGACAAAATGTATTTGCCGTGCTACCGAAAGTACCGGTAGTAACAGCGCCTAATGTGGTGGTAATTAACGGTAAATTAGCCGTAGAACCTATAGTTCCGGTATTGCTAATGTTACCGTGTGTATGGCTAGTTGGCGTTCTAGCATTTGATAATCTGACATCGTTACCTTCGGTTACAGTTCCAGTAGTTGTTCCGAAGTTTTTATGAAATGCTGTATTTTTGGTAAAAGTAGGCTCTTTACCGTCTAATGCACCTTGAAGTCCTGTAACATTTGCAATAGTATGTGTATGTTCTGATGGAGTAAACGTTGTCGGTTTACTTGTAACTTCAGACCAAGTAGGTAACCGTGTTGCGGTAGCAGGCGCACTACTGATGTCGCCCCATAGATGACCGTGACCGGATGGCGCGAACGTAGACGGTTTGGACGTTATTTCAGTCCAGCTATGGGAATGAGTAGATGTGGGGAAAGTGCCAGGTTTATTAGTAATATTATTCCAAGTTAACTGAGTTAATTTGACTAAATTAGTATTGGAGTCAATAACTGCTTGTATCCGTTCATTAGTTAAATACAGATTAACTTCACCTTCTGGCAAGTCATCGGTTGATTGCCCAAATTTACTAGAGTAAATGTTGAAATTAGTCATAACTGCCTCTATATTCATCTTAGGGGGGATTCCCCCTAATTATTATTAACCTACAGTAACAAATTCAATTAAAGTTATTGATACGTTAGCGCTAGATTCCGCGATAGCTTGTAAATCGCTACCACCAATTGTTAGCATAACTGTATCACCTGGTTTAACCGAAAATGCAGCGTCTGACACGCTATCGCCGGTAGGGTCTAAAATCAAATGAACGGGTATATTAGACGGGTTTTTGATAAATACATTACGCCAGTTTGTGTTAGCATTTTCTGCTACTCATTCGGCAACTGTATTAGCCGTTAAACTAATAGTGCTTGTAACGGGAGTACCTGGTATCTTAGCAGTAATATTGAGAGTGTCTAAATTTAAAACACTGCTATAAACTGAGAAACTCATAATCACCTACCTCTTAAATAATTCTATTGTAGTCGGTTAGTAAGTGATTGTCTGCTCTAACCCGACAATCTGCGAAACACTATCCTCTGTCATTCCATAGATGCTGGCAGTAGATTTTAACTCGTCATCCTATGCAGTATTAGGGGGTAGCCATAAACATTGACCTGGTATGCAATTGCTGATGTGTCCATGACTAAACCAAACCCCAACGCTACCCGTATTCTGCAAGTGTAAGCGATATCTGTAAGTATTGGCGGCGCGGATAAGTGTAGGGGTATTACCTACGGAAATACCAAAATTTCGGGTTGAGTTAATGATGGTGTTTTTGGTAAGGTATCAAGTTGGTATTCTGCCATACCAAAAATATTAATTTAATCATTATTGTGCAATTGATTTAAACATCTAGCTTTTCATACAGAATGTGAATCTATAGCTAATCCTTCTGTCTGATTGGTAATCAACTCAATCAATAGGTTTTCTGTGTGAATCCCCCCAGAATAAGGGAGTTTTACGATACCTAGATTTAACCTGTTTTCTGTTGCTAGGTTCCCATAAAATACCGGTAAGCTGATAGAACCTTGTCACACATCTTGTTTCTTTTCCCATCTTTGATAATAACTATATTCTGGATAAATTTTGGGTATTTTTGATTGATTGAGACTAGGGATATAGCACCTAGCATTCAAGCTAGAGACATAAGCGTAAGCGGTAATATCATAACGACATCTGTCAGTTATCAAGCCTTCTAAAATCGCGCCATTAAATAACTCTACGGCGTTATGCCAATTGCTGGCATTAATTTCCGTAGCCATATTTTTAATTCCCCTCATGGATAGTCCTCAATTATTTTGTAATATTATATAATATTTCTAATTTATTAATAGCCTTCAATAATTATTCAGCATGGTTAGAGACACTCTAAAAATTAGAGACACTCTAAAAATTAAAGATACTATTAGGTCAAGCACACCCAGGAATATTGGTAGGTCAGGAGGAGTAAGTTCAGGTTTAGCAGGAGATTTAGGCGACCAAACATCTTCAACAATGGACTTTGGTAGGGGTTTACCGTATGCAAGGGAAAGAGATAGAGGAGGTGTTCCCGGATTAGTAAATCCTTGGGACCCAATCACCAGAGTGCCGCGTGGAATTAACCCAGAAGACCATGGTAGGTGGAAAAGGGAAGATGATGCGCGGCGAGTAGACGAGGAACCACCAAAGAGAGATGAACCAAAGGGAGGTAAAAAACCACGCGGCGGCAGAAGTGGCGGTGGTGGTAGCGGGAGAAGTTTTGGGGGTCCTAATTCAGGTGACAAAATTGATGATGATAAAGGAAGGCGACCAGGCGATAGTTCAGATGATGATTCAGATGATGATTCAGACAATGGAAATGGCGGAAATGGCAATATCGGTTGTACCATAAAAGCTGATGAAAAGTACAGCGTTGAAGAGTTCGACAGACAAATGGGTAGCGGGGGATGCTGTAATCCTCCACCAAGTAGAAGTAGCATCACTTTTGTTAGTCACATGGGTGGGAATCCGAGGTGGGGGGAAACTCCTCAACCAACAGGAAGTGAGAGGTTTTTTATAGGCAAGGACGGTGGGAGTCTGAGTGGGCATACGGCGACCCTGATTTAATGTATGAAAGTGTAGGTGCATTTTGTGATTCGTGGATGGAATGCACAGAATTTGATTATGTAATTCCCAACTTTTCCGCGAGCACAAAAGATATCCCGCCAGGCATCGGAGGAGGAGAACCTGAAAATAAAAAAGAACCTGAAAATATACGAACGATAACAATACCAGATATGAACGAAGAATGTTGTTGCGGAATGATTAGAAGGATTTACGAGTTGCTAGACCCTGAATCCTTTCCGGCTGAAATGCCTGAAAAAATAACGGTTAATGCTAATAATCCAGAGAACATAATTCAACGAATAAACACATTACCAGAATGGCTAATGTACAGATTTGACATCGATGATGAAAGATGGGGTGAATTTGAAGTTAAAGTAGAGATTGATGATGTCAATCTAATGATAAAAGCAGAAGAAAAAGCCGAAATAAAATTACCTAACTTAGCTGAATCAATTGCTGAAATATTTGGTATGGTAATGGAAATTTCTATCTCTCATCAGGTTACAGAAAACGCTGTTTTAACGGCGTTATATGAAGCAGGTTTGGCTCACGCGGCAGCCTTTAAAGCTGGTAGTGAAGTATCTAAAATAATTGATTATTTAGAATTTGCTACTGAGAAAAAATACGCAAAAATTAAAACAGCCTTTACTCCAGAAGCTGATAATTTTGAGGAACTACTAGAACCCAATAAAAGCCAGGTTAAGATTACCAACCAGAAGGATGCGAAAGAAACATGACAAACAACATTAAATCAAATTAAAGAAATATTTGCTTACGTGCTCAAGGTACTTTACAGGTGAACAGTAATGACCCAGCCAAAGACATATTAGCCGATTTAACGCGGTTATATGATTCAATGAAAAAACAAGACGATATCAGAGAACAGGAAACCAAAAAAGTACAAGAATTATTGAAAAAAGACTTTCCTGATATCAAGATAGAAACCGAATTGATTGACGGCGATAACCCACTAAGAGGGACTTTGTAATGGTTGCCAGAAGTGCAAGAATGCTAAGGAGTACTCGTAGCTTGTCTAGCCGTCAAACCCGTAGCAGTATAGGTAGGAATGGCGTTAGACAAGTTAATTTAGCCCAGAGAACATCTACGGGTTGGTTTGGCACATTATGGGCAAAAGTTTTGGAGGTTGGCTATGGGAAGGAATTACTAAGTTTTTATCTAACTTTAGCTTTGAGAAAGTAGCGACATTTATTACCTCTAATTGGGACAGCTTTTGGAATTTTAATTGGAATATTAGCGATAGTGATATTGATAGAAACATCCAAAATATTGCCGGACAATTTATAACCACCACGGCTGGGTTTTTAGGTAATATGGCTGGGAAATTAGTATGTGGTGTTTTACCAGTAGCAGGTCTTGCATTTCTCAATAAAGCGGCCGCTATGCATGTAGCATTAAGCAAGGGGCATGAAATGCTTATGGAAGTATCTACAGCTGTCGGTTCATACGTTAAACAGTCATTTAACATGGCTATGAAAGCAATAGCATGGACGTTATTTAAACACGGTAGACGGGTTGTTAAAATGTTTTTAGATAAAAGTCCTTCAACACTTGCAACGGCTATTGTTTCAATGGTTACTGCTGGTAAAGGAACGATTGAAAAGTGGGGTGACGAAAAAGGTGAAGAATGGAGTTTCGGGAAACAGAGAAGGGAAGCTAGGGAGAAATTACCAGAAAGCTATGACGGAAATATTAACACTATTTGGAACCAAGACAGTTCCGAGGAATTCGGGGATGAGTTTAGCGAGAACTGTAAAGAGGCTATTGTGTTAGTCGCTCAAGGTTTAGATGAATATATGGCATTACAAAGAATAGAAGAAAATAGACAACAACAATTAGTTAACGCGGTTATAGAAAACAATGGATAAAGATTTAGACTAGTGTCAAGCCTGCGTAATTTACCGGAAAACGTAACTAATGCTTGGGCTCAAACTGAAATACTAGGAAATAGAGATATAGGGCAATTTGTAGGGTCAGGTGATTTTCCGGAAATCAGTACGTCAGCTAATCTTAAAATACAGTTAACTTTGGTTTTGTACAACTACGAAAAACCTCCATATTGGACTAAAAATAGGCAGTCAACACTGCAAAAAACTCAAATAGAGTTACCGTCGGTTAGTAGGGATAAAATTACATGGGATAGGTTACAAAGGATATTTACTCAACCCAGTCAGCATTTACTAAAGAAAATATTAAAGTTAATTGCACTATAAATAATGGTAGAAAGTTTGCGTTTTTTATTAATGAATTTAGTAAAAATGAGGCAGAAAATATCTGTAAACAATTAGTTGATTTAACTGACGCTAAAATCGTGTATCCTATTACCTTCGAGGAAAGGAAAGGTTTTGGCGGTAGGGAAAATGCGAAAAGAATCAAAGAGAGCAAAATGTATATCAGTGAAGTGAAAATACTTAACTGGGAATTAATTGATAAATTTGAACAAGCTAAAATCGACTTAGGTGAAAGTAGTGCCTTGGCGATGTATCAAGACCCTAGAAAAACCCAAGTCAAAATTCCTCTACATTTCCAGAGAAAACCTAGTTGGGTTGATAATGCCATACGGAAAGCTACGAGGACATCGTTAGAGTTAAAAACTGGAAATCAACCCCCAACTACAACCTAATCATTGAGTCATATCAGTCACTAACTATCATCCACGATGAAAGAGATTACGAACATACTTAGACATGGTTAAACTGGTAGTTAGCGTAATGTTGGTATTGGTAGCGTACCGTCGCGTTTAACTCAAAAGCTGCTACATATATGTAGCTTCTGTTGAAAGAACCATAGCAGCCACAATCAGCAAATACACTGCTATAGTCTAGGTATTGAATAAAATCAAGGTGAGATTATAGCTACTAAGAAAACGCTAGGTGCTGCGACACTGGAAAACCAATTACTTGAAATTATTGAGCCAACCCAACGAATGCAATCGACTGCAAGTAATAATCCTGATGGTGCAACCGTAGTCACTGCTTATACCCGAAATATGGCTACAGGTCTCGTAACTGTTTCATTGTCAATTCCAACAGACGATGTTTTAGACCCTACTGACGGCAGTATTGATGTAATAGCTACAGAGCTATTTGTTGATTAATAGATATCGGGTAGGCACTAATATCATCGTTTTACCTACCCTGACTTAAATCATGTAGAACAAGAGAGTTATTATGCCTTTAAGCGACGCATTTAACAGAGACAAAGAAGACTGGGTAGAAAAGTTAGCCACAGCCAAAGGCTCACATTTAGGTCGTAGTCTAGTAGTTGAAGTTCCAGTAGATGCAACTTCAAAAATAGGCGTACCTATGCCTATGCTTTGACTCCACGTTTTAAGTGGAGGGTCAGTATCTAATGAACCAACGGCCGTCAGGAACTTAACCATTTGGACACCACCTGTTAGGAATACTTCCACGCCTAATACTAACAGACGTAATATCATAAAAGGCAGTCGGGTAAGAGCATACAAGAAGGCTGAATACACTCGTTTCTTTGTTGAGGCCCCGGTTAATCCTGGCTATTGGCGTAAATACACCCAAACACGGGTAGGCGAAAAAATACTGAGATTTATCAGTATTAAAGCACCTCCTATCGTTTCTGTTAGTGGCTTGTTATATGTATTTGCTCACTATTTTACTATCAAGCCAGCATCATTAAGAACCTATAACAGTATGTTCAGAATTCCTAGCAGCGATGGGCTGGCCCTAGCTAACCTGGGTGAATTAACTGTTGAGAGAAGTGAAGCACCAAACCAAGTACAGGGTGATCTTCCTGCTAATGCTCCTGTTAAGTCACCTGGCAGTAAGAGTAAGAAAAAATAAACCGCCAAAAAGTAGACAAAGAGAATTGACCACTATATAAAAAAATAGTGGTCTTTTGTTTGAGTTGTATGTGGCGATAATTTAAACATTTCACAATTATGGTATAAAGTCAATAATTCTTTTATTTTTTGGGCTTATATATTTCTGATTTATTTATAAGTATTAATTAGGTTAAAAATAATAATCATAAACAACCAAAAATATCAAAAACAGTGATTTCCAACTCAATAACTCAATCGTATTTTTTAAAAATGATTTTGTCAATGAGTTGAAAATAACTGACAGATGCGTAAAAACCAAAATACATTAGTAGACCAAAATACCGCTATTTACCAGATTGACAAAGACAGCGTAAAAACCAAGGATACACATGGACTCTCACCTAGTGAATATCTGGCAATCTTAAAAAGGTTCAGCAACTTTGCCGGATTTCTTGACCAGGTAGTTCCTTATCTGCCATATCCCAAAACATCACCTATCTACACATTAAAAGAAAAGTTAGTGTTTGCATCTGTAACGGACGAAAAGGACTTTAATCTGGAATTAACCTACTCTGAGATTATCGCGTTAAAGAATAGCATTAAAGCTATTCTAACTCTGATTAAACTTGGTGGTGGTGTCAAGATGCCACGTAAAGTTTCTGGTGCTATTGCTGACGATATCGCTGCCTTGGAGGGTCACTTTTTTAATCTCTCCGATAATCATGTTGGCCCGGATATCCCTGAGTTATCAACCGACCCTGACCCATTTTCAGTCTGGCTTCAGGGTTAATCCCTAACAGTCTAATTACAGCAGTCTAATTGGGAAATAGAAAAGGCTACCCGTAAAAAGGTAGCCAATACACCAAACATCGAGGACTATCACCATGATATCAAAGCACTGGAAAGAAGTGCGGTTAAATCTCAGGAATATTAAACTTGACCCGTTGATGTATATGGGAATGTCGTTTGCTATAAAGGTTCCTAACTATGCAGGAAGAGGAAAACTTCAATGGCAATTAACAGCCGTTAAATTTTACCATGAATTTCTGGCTTATTATGTGGGAAAAATCATGAAAAAAATTAATCCCATTACGCCCAGATAAAATTGAGGAAATTCTCAATAAAGCACTTGAATATTGCCGGGAAGAATGGAGGATTTATCAAGCTGAATCTGGTGGCGATAAAGAGGAGGTAAATAATGATGATTAACAAGTATCACGCCAAAGGACAATATGATGAGGGGCATTACTTTGCATCAACGCTAGAGAGCAAGGTGTATCACCTACTCAAAAAGTATGATGACAACCTATCAATACACCCCCGATTAACTTTGGTTGATCACTGTAATGATTGGAAGTCAATTACATGGAAGCCAGACTTTTATAGTCCAGTTTTCAACCAATACATCGAAGTAAAGGGAACGCTAACAACCGAGTTTAAACTCAAGATGCAATTGCTTAATTACCTTAATCCCGGAATGATTGAAGATATTTGGTTTGTCACTCGGAACAGGTCTTATCGTTGGCCAGGTATTTATTTAATGAATATCGATGAGTTCCAACGACATCTGAAAGCACAATAATTTAAGTTAATAGGAGAACAGCAACCGTGATAAATCTACACTATAAAGGCATATTTAGCCTCAATGGTGAACTTGTGCAAAGCCATTATAACCCCCATAAATTTGACCAAAATACAATCATTGTGGCTTATCAAGTCTTGACACATATTGAGGAACACAAAACACCTGAAGTCAAGAATATTACCTATCAGGTAATGGGTAGTTACAGACCACGTGGTGATTATCAAGGCTCTGCAATTATTAAGCTAACTAAACAATCACAGTTTAGAGTTCAGCTATCCGGTAAGGTAATCCAATGTTTTGGTATGGTTGTCGCCAAATTGCAGCCAGAATCAAATCACCTAACACAATCAACAATCAACAATTAACTAAGGAAGAGTAATCATGAGTATTGGATATTACGGTAAAAGAGATGACGATAAATTCGCGTTTTGTAGTGCAGTTAAATCTGGAGAATCAGGCACATTCCTAGTGATTAGTCAAGCACAATTCCGAATTAATTTACCTCACCTATGGATATTCGGTAAAGGTGTATCAGGTGATTTTGCTAACTTCAATGATAGGGATTGGAGTTATTCCAAAGGTGATGAAGAATTATTAGCTGTCAGGTTTTTTATTGAAAAATACGAGACTGAATATAACGGGAAAAAACGATAATACACCCCTACAATGCTAGAACTTGCATTGCTTAAAATAATAGAAAGTGACGCAATGCTTACAGACGGTTCTGTGATGTTTACAGCAACAATAAACTTAGGGCAATCATCAGTCATACCTTCTAACAGGATATTAGAAGGAAATATCGGAGATGATAATTTCAACTCTGACATTTCTAATATCTTCTATATTGAGGATATAGAAGAATTTGATGAACGGGTAGCTAATTACTCTATCGCTGATATTGACGCTTTCATTGAATCCAAAACCCAAAAAATGGTGGCTTTGGTGGTAAACCGAAATACAAAACCTTTGAAGAAAGGCTAACAGAAGGGGCTAAGGTTTTGGATTGTGACCCTAGCTTTGAGAGCCTTTATAACAAGGTTAAAAAACTTGATTCTGATGTCTTGATAGCTTTAATTGAGTTACTGCGATTAATGTAGTCACAAATAATCCCCCCTAAAATTTTAGGGGGGATAACCACCATACCATGTCAGCAATACAAGAGCGATAGGAGTGTACCATGTCCGACGACTATATCGATTATAGGCTAATCAGAAGCCAAATGTCATCTGAACTTGACGAAATAATCACGGATGGCAATTTAGGTAAACAGATAGAATCGGTGTGTAGGGCTGTCTGTGTTCTGCCATATCCTGATATCCAATTCCCTATTGTAACCTCGTTTATAGCGTCTCCAGTAACCCTTATGAGTACAGCAGGAATCCTGTTCCTTTGGGGGTCTAGTGGTACTGGAAAGTCACAGATAGCTACTATTGCGGCTTCACTGTATCGCACCGACACAGTGTTAGCTAACAGCACATTTGCTTCACTGAGAAACAAGATACAACACGAACGCTTTTATGACCCCCTTCAATGTGAATTTGAGAAAAATTTTATATTGGTATGGGAAGATATCACCCCTAGCTTATTAATTGAAAATGAGAATATGTTATCGCTTTTCAAGGTGTTAAACCGCAAAAATAGCCGAATAACCATCAGTAGTCAAATACCGGGAACTAACATGGTATTTGATGCTTTCGCTTTCAAGGTGATTAATTCAATACATCCATTGTGGACATTTTGGAAATTAAACGAACTCAAAATACGAATGTTTCCTATATGGTTTAAAAAACGAGATACAATGACATCAGAAGAATATAGGGGGAATAGTTACGAATTAAGCGATTTAAACGATGTAGAAGATATTACGCTTGATAAATTATCATCTCATTATCATCTCAATTAGAAATTTTCTGGAGAGATATCGATAACTGCAATCAATACAGCAAGGTCAAAAAACAACTACAGAAACACAAAAAAGATATCATTAACGCTAGGTTATCAAGTGAAATCATTGTCACCCATTCATTGATTTATCAATTATCTATCAATGAATCAATTAAACGCTTCAATGATTACTGGGATTTTTTTATTAAAAAAATCTTGACTATATCATCAGGTACTGAGCAATTTTTGGATAGTTTTATCGCTCAAAGTATAGAAGCCAAAACAAATCAAAATCAACAAGCTATTAACGCGGGGTGTCCAGAATTAATCTAGGTTGTAACTGATATTGACCCCAAGACTCTGAAAGAAACCATTGAGAGAGCCAAAAATGATGGTTATTTAGATTCAATAGTTACTGTGCATGAATTAAATAATCTAATGAAAAATAGAGGATATAATATGATTAATCAGAACGGCAAAAATGTTTGGGAACAAATAATTTATGAGACCCAAAAATGACCCAAAACAATATAAATGCTATTGCAAAAATAAGGTTTAAAACATTTAAATAAATGGTAGATATTACAATCTACAACGCCAACAGAGAAGACGCTAGAGATACGTTAATCAGTATTATGGATGATTGCGAGATTGAGTTATCTGTAGCAGAAGCAAAAAAACAATTATTGCTTAAACAGCTTAATTATATCAAGCATTTACTGACCAAAATCGAATAGTTTAACGTCGTCTCGGACGGGTTTAAACTATCACAGCTTAACCATCATCAAAGGATAAAACTATGTCAATCAAATCAAGTACACCCGGATTAAACGTAGTAGAATATAGCTATATGAGCAATCGAGTCAACCCTAACGTTGTGGGATTGCTTGACTTAGTAGAACTTGCTATCACGCCTGAACAATTTGATGAAATTATCGAATTTATCCAAATCCACAGGCATTTTTTAAACGCGGAAATCGAGTTACTCAAAGGCATTGAAGCCTTGCTTAATGCAAAAATTACAGAACACAACAATAGTCAAAATCACCCTGACAATGATTATCATGAGTTCAATTAATCAGTTACTGCAATGCAATCAATAGGAGACAAAACCATGAATGAAGAACAAGCAAGGTTAATGGTTATCGCGGAATTAGCACGTGATATTTACGCTCAAATGATGTCACGATATATCCCCTACGCTAACCAAGATACCAGGATGAAATTAGCCGAAATAGCTCATAACGCCGCTGTTGATTTTATGACGGTACAGAAAAAATGGGTATCGTCTCAAGAGACAGTTATTCAACCAGTATCATTTATGTCCGACTTTAGTGGCAATGGTTACAGTAGCGATATCTTTATGGGGGGTGACTTCAATGCCTAAGTTATTACCAGTAATCAGCCTACATACTGGAAATTTCAGCAATTTTCTACAGGGCCCCGGTGGAACTTGTGTAGAACTAGATACACCCGAATGGTTTGACTACCTGAGAAAAAACAAGTCATTCTCTGTTGAGTTAAACGGCAAAAGGTTTACGGCTTGCAAAAAAACATCTATCAACAATTTCGCGTACTGGAACCTGAAGGGCTGGGACGGTAAAATCAACCATCACATCTATATCGGAAAATCTGACCAGACTACCAACGAAAAGATTCAACAAGCTGCTATAGCTATGTTTTATCGGTGTAACCCTAAACAAGCGTAAACCCTAACAGCTAACAGCTAACAGCTAACCCAATAACTTAAATGGCCCCCTATGGTTTCTAACTGCAGGGGGTGTCTATGTATTTTTTCATTTACATAATGTAAATACATTATGTAACTTCTAAAATATGAATGCCTACCCTATCATGTCCAGATATTACCCAGAACTAAGTTACCCCCAACAGATAGCTTTACCTACAACCTACGGCTAAGATTTTGGGGGTGAACTGATTATGTTGGTATCGGTTTCTGCTCGGTAATTGTCACCAGTTGAAAAGTTGTTTAGGGGTATCGGGTTGGTTCCGGTAGATGATAGTTCATAGTTTCCCCTCACCGGAGATTATGAATCAGACCCATAGATAACCTTGCGAGCGATCGCCACCATACTTTCATAATCTGATACTGAAAGGCGGTCTGATATCTTTGTACATTGATAGGTGTATCTTTGATAGCTTGGGGAATTATCTTCTGCTGTTGTCGTGGTTGATTTTGAAACATATCCTCCCCCCCAACCGGAACAAACACTCTTGGGGGTGCGACCGACGTGATAGCAGTCAATGGTGAGGAACGAACCGATAGGCTTGCTATTGACGGGTATCACAAGGGAGTTACCCTATCGGTGTTTGGTTGGGGGGTGGTATGGGTATTTGACAGATTGATTAAGTTGTGCTTATTGACTGAGTAATCATCCTATTGACAGAATTATTTTCCTGTGCTAGGACTAGATTGTGAGTAATATCTGAGTAATTAGGTACGACTATCGGGTTAAAGCAATTCCCGCGATAGTAGTCAGGATAAGGGTTTAAGTTAAATCGGGATGACAGGATTTGAACCTGCGACTCCCTCGTCCCGAACGAGGTGCGCTACCAAGCTGCGCTACATCCCGGAGTTTTATCTCACATTTAGCTATGATAGCACATTATATCTTTAATGTGCGAGACGTTCAGGCATGAAATAGGGTTTAGATACCTGAAATAACCGCCTGGTGGGGAATTCAACCTATTGGTTGAATACAAGAAGCGCACTTCTGACCATTCCCATAACTGTTTATATGTCCCGAAAATTGGTATCATACGATACCAAATCAAGGCAGGGAACCCAAGGTCAACACACTTTGCAACACAACGTAATAATTCTTAACATAACGGAATAGTTACGGCAAAGGTGAGGGTAACTGCGATAGCCACCCCTAGTTTCAGGATTCACAACCTTGGGACTAAAGCAGGGAACGGAAGGCTTCGAGGTGTAACCTAATACCAGAAATGAGACCACTGCCAACCATCCATGATTAGGGAAACCGAATGTCCGGCTTGAACCATCGTCAATACTGAGCAGCGAAATAGGTTGATACGCTGCGTTCAAAAGAGCAAGGGGAAAAGTAGGAGGCTATTAATACTACTTACACAGATCTTTAAAGTACCCCGGTGGAAAGGACAAATCTAAAGATGGAATGCCCATATAAACGGAACGTTTTAAGTCCTCCTGGACTCTGACTATCTGGTCGAGGTAGTTAGTAGGGATAAGTGTAACCGCAAGTCCTAGAGGATGTGAGATGTGACCAAAAGCCAACGCCCGGCTGTAATGGACGGGATATGCTAACAGGTCACGGTTTGATTGTAAGAATAGAGTCTAGTAGGTGTTTAAATGACGCAAGCGAGTTTAAAGAAAGGCTTTGGCAAGTCCAAACCAATCAAGACTACGAATAACGCATGGAAAGCTATTCCTTGGGCTAAGGTTCAGCGGAAAGTTTTCAAGCTCCAAAAGAGGATATTTCAAGCAGCTAAATCGGGGCCGGATGCAAAGGTAAGAAGGTGGCAACGTCTATTGGTGAAGTCATCTTATGCCCGACTCTTAGCAGTACGGCGAGTGACCCAAGACAATCAAGGAAAGAAAACAGCCGGAGTGGATGGAGTGATAGCAATATCCCCTAAGCAAAGGTTAGACTTAGCCGAGAAAATCAAAGGAAATATCAAAGCAAAACCACTGCGTAGGGTGTGGATTCCAAAACCTGGTAGGGATGAGAAACGCCCGCTGGGAATACCCACTATCCAAGATAGAGCGAGGCAAGCCTTGGTTAAATCGGCTCTCGAACCTGAATGGGAATTGAGATTTGAAGGCACTAGCTATGGGTTTCGACCTGGTCGGTCTGCCCAAGATGCAATTGGTAGAATCTATACTGCCATAAATAAAGGAAACTACTATAGCATTAGTCAAGGTGGTTAGGACGCAGCCTTGAGAACGGAATCCATGGCATCATCGAGAGAATCAAACTGCTCACGTGCAATGGCGAATGCGGGCTTTCAACCACGACCAACATTTCTCTATCTTGTTGAGGTCTGGCGAATAAGGTGGTAGATAGAGCAAACGGCATTGAGCCGCCTCCACTAGCTCAGGAATCCGTCCCCCTTTATGAAACGTTGCATTGTCTAGCACTAGAGTCTGACCTGGCTTCAGTGTTGGAATTAAGATGAACTCCAACCACAACTCAAACACTGTCCGATTACAACAACCCTCAAAGCGATCGGGGGCTAAGAGTTGTTGATGACACCATGCGGCCATATAGCTCACCCTGCCCTGCCTCTTCCCTGATTTGAGGGCATCGAAGCGTTTTCCTTCCTCGCAGTAACCATAAGGGTAATCCGAGTCCTGACTATTCATGCCGGCTTTATCGAGGTAGACCACTTCTTGTGGCTCCATATGTTCAATCTGAGCAATAAACTCCTCTCGCTGTTGCTGATCACGTTCTTGGTAGCCGTAAGTTTTTTTTTCTGGTGAAGCCAATTTTCTTCAAGGCTCTGGATATGGTGCGAGGAGAGATGTCGTCATCCCAAAGTTGAGCCATTTGAGCGGAGGTTTTGTGGCCATGCTCTTGGGCAAAAGCCTTGAATTTATGCCAGTCGGTAATTTTGTGGTTATTGCCAGGTCGGTGATTAGGTTTAGGGAGGAAGTCTCCGGTCTGTGCTTTTCTTTGCAGCCAGAGATTAATGGTGTTC
This sequence comes from Limnospira platensis NIES-39, assembly GCF_026000695.1. GTDB lineage: Bacteria > Cyanobacteriota > Cyanobacteriia > Cyanobacteriales > Microcoleaceae > Limnospira > Limnospira platensis. Next base: position 4,054,506 of record NZ_AP026945.1, on the reverse strand, counting down.
CGGCTGACATGGAAAACTTGACTGGCTTCTGTTTTGGGCATACCGTCTAGTTCAATTGCATCAATAACTTTTTGTCTGAGGTCGTAACTATAGGGGGCTGGCATTTTTGGTCTTCTTAGTCATCTCGTCCTCTCCATTATACGTCCTAACTTTCCTGTCTGGTGCTATATGTACTTGATGCGGGTGCGAGACGTTCGGGTATGAAATAGGGCTGAAATGCCCGAAATAACTACCCGGTGAGGATTCCAGCTCCGAATCTGGATATAAGGAGACCTCTCCTGAGCATCCTCATAACTGATTATATGTCCCGACGCTTAGGTAACTAAGCAAGGCAGGGAACTCAAGGTCATAAACGAACTGAGAAATCAGGGAGTAGAGAGTAACGGCGATAGCCACCCCCAGTTTTGGAAATCATAACTCCAGGATAGAAGCGGGGAACGGAAGGCGTGAGGTAGAACCTACCACCAAGACGCGACCACTGCCAACCATCTATGATTAGGAAGACCGAATGTCCGACTTGAACCATCGTAAAGCACGAGCAGCGAAATAGGTTGACACGCTGCGCCCAAAAGGGCAAGGGGAAAAGTGGGGGATTCTGCATTCTACCCACACAGACCTTTAGAAGTACCCCGGTCGATAGGACAAATCTAACGATGGAATGCCCATATAATCGGAACGTTGTAACCCCTCTAATGCTCTGCCCATAAACAAGTGAGTAATGCAATTCACAAGGCAGTAGTGAAAAATGTAAGCGCATGCTTAGAGGGTGAAGGATGTGACCAGAAGCTAAAGCCCAATTGTCATGGTTGGGATATGCCCAATTGTCACGGTGTGGATATAGATACTGCGGTCAGTAAGAGTATAATGGCGAGGACGAGTTTAAAGACTACGTGCTGCATATAGCTCTGAACATCGAAGTAAAAAGCAGGTCTGTTGATTCTGCTCCTTGGACAAAACAGGGTATCCACACCAGGAGCCGTATGAAGGGAAACTTTCACGTATGGTTCTGAATGGGAGGGGATGGTGGTGACTCCATTCTCGACCCCTAACATATAGCGAAATGCTCTTACCGTGAACCATGATTATCTACTTTCCAAAATTCATTGTCCAAGCAGCCTGAAAAGAGACTTGAAACAATGGCTCAAAGCGGGTGTGCTAGATAACGGTGTATTCGAGGATACAGAAACAGGGACACCTCAAGGAGGAGCGATAAGTCCACTATTGGCCAACATCGCCCTGGATGGAATGGAAAGAATAGTAAAAGAAATGTATCCTAATAAAGGGACGACCACCCAGGTCAACCTAATAAGATATGCCGATGATTTTGTGGTCATATCCAAAGACCTAGAAATCATTGAACAGTGCAAAACTGCTATTTCCGAATGGTTAAAACCTGTAGGACTAAAAATTAAACCCGAAAAGACTCGAATATGCCATACACTCAATCCCATTGAGTACGAAGGTAAAACAGAGGAACCAGGGTTTGATTTTCTAGGATTCAACATCAGGCAATACCCTATAGGAAAATATCAATCCGGGAAAACAGGTGGAGCGGCGAGCCGATTAATCGGACACAAAACCCACATTAAACCCAGCAATAAGGCAGTTAAAGCTCACACAGAAGTGATTAAAGGTGTAATCAGGAAGCATAAAACAGCACCTCAATCAGCCCTGATAAGCAGACTAAACCCAATAATACGAGGTTGGTCAAACTACTATTCAGGGGTAGTTTCAACAGAAGCCTTCAATAAACTAGACCATATAGTCTGGGAAATGTTAAGAGCATGGACAGTTTGAAGATGCGGAAGGGCAAACCTACATGAAAAGCTAAGAAACTATTTCAGTCACGGAACGGTTAAACTTAGCAATAGGAAAGAAAGGTATGAAACTTGGTTATTCAAGACCAAGGATGGATTTCAGTTATGGAAACACAATTGGACTCCGATTGTCAGACACACCCTAATACGCCCAGACGCAACACTTGATGACGGAAACTGGACTTACTGGGCAACCAGAAAAGGACAAGCAATTGACACACCAAATAGGGTAGCAAAACTACTCAAAAAGCAAAAAGGCAAGTGTACCTGGTGCGGGCAATACTTTACCCCATCAGACTTAGTTGAAGTAGACCACATTGTACCTAGAAGCCACGGTGGAAAGGATGAATACAAAAATCTTCAACTGCTACACCGCCACACCCGCGACAATAAGACGGCATTAGATGACGCAAAGCTGTGTTCTTAACAAAAGAAGCAATCAAACTAGGAGCCGTCTGAAGGGAAAACTTTCATGCACGGTTCTGAATGGGAGGGGTAGACCGTGAGGTCTATCTCGACCACTAATTGAACTAATTGGCTAAAATCAAGCTAAACATATCATGAGCTACTATGGTATCTAAACCCGATTGGTTGAGAGTTAAAGCGCCCCAGTTCGAGCGCGTTGGGAACGTTAAAGGGATCCTGCGGGATCTGGGATTAAATACTGTCTGTGAAGAGGCTTCCTGTCCGAATATTGGGGAATGCTTCAACGCGGGGACGGCTACATTTTTGATTATGGGTCCGGCTTGTACCCGCGCCTGTCCCTATTGTGATATTGACTTTGAGAAAAAACCACAGGCTCTTGATCGGACAGAACCGGAAAGATTGGCTGAGGCGGTGCGACGGATGCAGTTAAATCATCTGGTGATTACGTCGGTGAACCGGGATGATTTACCTGATGGGGGAGCATCTCAATTTGTCCGCTGTATTGAATCGGTACGATCGCTATCTCCCAAAACTACCATAGAGGTATTAATCCCAGACCTGTGTGGCAATTGGGAAGCCCTAGAGACCATTCTACAGGCTAAACCAGAAGTCCTCAACCATAATACTGAAACTGTCCAACGATTATATCGGCGGGTTCGTCCCCAGGGTGACTATCACCGTAGTTTAGAATTATTAAGGCGATCGCGACAAATCGCCCCGTGGTTATATACCAAATCTGGGTTAATGGTAGGATTAGGTGAAACCGATGCAGAAATCCGCCAAGCCATGGTAGATCTGCGAGAGGTTGACTGCGATATCCTGACCCTAGGACAATACCTGCAACCGAGTTCTAAGCATCTGGCTGTAGCTGATTTTATTCCCCCGGAACAATTTGCGACTTGGAAAGCCTACGGGGAGTCTCTAGGGTTCTTACAAATTGTCGCTTCTCCCCTGACTCGTAGTTCCTACCATGCTGAACAGGTGCAGAAGTTGATGCAGCTTTACCCTCGCAGTTCCAATTAGCCAGCCATCAAAGTAGTAGCAGGTGAAAGGCTAATTGTGATCATGATCTCAGTGCGAGACGTTTAGGCATCAAATAGGGCTGCAATGCCCGAAATAACTGCCTAGTGGGGACTCCAACCCCTTGGTTGGATATAAGAAGCGAGCTGATGGCCATCCTCATAACTGTTTATATGTCCCAACGCTTGGACATGACCTTCCAAGCAAGGCAGGGAGCTCAAGGTCACAAAACAATTTGCTGAGTGGAGTCGTGACCCATTTCAGTAGAGAGCATGATTTAATCTCAAATTAGGTTAATATTTTAGGGCAATATGGTATAATAAGCGATAAGTGCGAGACGTTTAGGAGTCAAATAAGGCTGCAATGCCTGAAATAACCTCCTAGTGGGACTTCCACCCCTTGGTGGAATATAAGGGATTCGCACCCCTGACCATCCCATAACTGTTTATATGTCCCGACGCTTGGAGAAATCTAAGCAAGGCAGGGGACTCAAGGTCATAAACCAACTGAGAAATCAGGGCGTTGAGAGTAACGGCGATAGCCACCCCCAGTTTGAGGAATCACAACCCGTCAGATTGAAGCGGGGAACGGAAGGCGTGAGGGAAACCTATTCCCAATAATCCGACCACTGCCAACCATCCATGACTAAGGAAATCTGAATGTTCCGGCTTGAACCATCGTAATTATTAAGTAGCGAAATAGGTTGATACGCTGCGCTCAAAAGAGCAAGGGGAAAAGTAGGAGTTTTCATCCACTACCTACACAGACCTTTAAAATTACCCCGGTGGACAGGACAAGTCTAAAGATGGAATGCCCGTATAAACGGAACGTTTAAACCCCTCATAGGTTCTCAGCAGGATGTAACTGCACAGTAGTGAAAAGTGTAAGCGTATGCCTTTAAGGGGAAAGGATGTGACTGAAAGCTAATGCCTAACTGTAATGGTTAGGATATGCCCACTAGTCACGGTGTGGATATAGAGACTGCGACAAATAAGAGTGTTTATGACGAGAGCGAGTTTAAAGACTACGATGTTGTATTTAGCTCCAAAAGTTGAAGTCACAAAGCAGGGAGTTGTTGCCCTGTTCCCGATGTCAAAAGGGGTATCTACATCAGGAGCCGTATGAGGTGAAAGTCTCAAGTACGGTTTGGAATTGGAGTTGGGGAAGGTGACTTCCCTTTCGACCATAACGTTGAGGATAAACCTATTGCCAGATATGTCAAACCCAAGGAAGCGGCCTAAATCCTTGGAGTCCATGAAAGAACACTCCGCAGATGGGACGAAAATGGCTCAATCGAGACCATCAGAACCCCCGCTGGGCAACGACGATACAACGTTGAGTCATATTCTGATGCCATCACGCAGTGACAAACGCAAAGTCGTTATCTATGCCAGAGTTAGTAGCCGCGCCCAGCAGTCCGACCTCAACCGACAGGTGGCCGCACTGTCCAACCTCTACCCCGAAGCAGAAGTCGTCTCCGAAATCGGAGGCGGGCTCAACTTCAAGGGAAAGAAAATGCTGGCCTGACTGGGACAAGTCTTGTCAGGAGATGTCCGCATGGTTGTCGTTGCCCACCCAGACCGATTGGCCAGATTTGGATGGGACTTGTTTCGATGGCTCTGTGAGCAAAACGGGTGCTCACTCATGGTTCTCAACGAGACAAGTCTCAGTCGAGAACCAGAAATGGTTGAGGACATCCTCGCCATCCTCCACTGCTTCAGTTCCCGATTATACGGACGGAGTAAATACAAAACTCAGGTCAAAGAAGATCCGGATTTACCCCAGCCCAGAGCTAAATCAAGTCTGGCGTAAATGGCTGGCCGCTTGTCGGTATTGCTACAACCAAGCAATTGGTGCGAGACGTTCAGGCATAAAATAAGGTTGAAATACCTGAAATAACCGCCTGGTGGGGACTTAAACCCCTTGGTTGAATATAAGGAGATCTCTCCTGACCATCCTCATAACTGTTTATATGTCCCAACGATTAGTATCCCACGATACAAATCAAGGCAGGGAACCCAAGGTCAAAACAAACTAACTCATACAAATTACTTATATAAATTCTACAAATAGATAAGTAGAAGTTAGAGAGTCAGGGTAACGGCGATAGCCACCCCCAGTTTTGGGAATCACAACCCCAGGATTGAAGCGGGGAACGGAAGGCTCCAAGGTGTAACCCAACACCAGAATCGAGACCACTGCCAACCATCCATGATTAGGGAAACCGAATGTCCGGCTTGAACCATCGTAATGATTGGGCAGCGAAACAGGTTGATACGCTGCGCTCAAAAGAGCAAAGGGAAAAGTAGGAACTTCAATGTCATAACTACACAGACCTTTAAAAGTACCCCGGTGGAAAGGACAAATCTAAAGATGGAATGCCCATATAAACGGAACGTTTTAACCCCTCTTGGGCTCTGACAATCTGGTCGAGAGAGTCAGTAGTGAAAGTGTAAGCGCAAGCCCATTAGGGGGTGAGATGTGACCAGAAGCCAATGCCCGACTGTAATGGTAGGGATATGCTAACAGGTCACGGTTTGATTGTAAGAATAGAGTCTAGTAGGTGTACAAATGGCGATAGCGAGTTTAAAGAAAGGATTTGGCAAGCCCAAACCAATCAAGACTACGAACAACGCATGGAAGGCCATCCCATGGACTAAGGTTCAACGGAAAGTTTTCAAGCTCCAAAAGAGTATATTTCAAGCAGCTAAATCGGGACAGGACGCAAAGGTAAGAAGGCTGCAACGTCTATTGGTGAAATCATATTATGCCCGACTCTTAGCAGTGCGACTGTAGGGGCGGGTTCCACGGTCAGCCATGCTTCCCAACAGTCAGCTTAATAAACCCGCCCCCCAAGCGGGTCAAGGCAAAAAGACGGTTGGAGTAGATGGTGTGATAGCAATATCCCCTAAACAAAGGCTAGAAATGACCGAGAAAATCAAAGGAAACCTCAAAGCAAAACCACTGCGAAGGGTGTGGATTCCAAAACCTGGTAGGGATGAAAAAAGCTGGAATAGGAATTCCCACAATCCAAGATAGAGCCAGGCAAGCCTTGGTTAAGTCGGCACTTGAGCCCGAATGGGAGTCAAGATTTGAGGGCACTAGCTATGGGTTCCGTCCCGGACGGTCAGCCCAGGACGCAATTGGTAGAATTTACACTGCCATAAATCAAGGACAATACTATGTACTTGATGCAGATATAGCGAAATGCTCTTACCGTGAACCATGATTATCTACTGTCCAAAATTCATTGTCCAAGCTGCCTAAAAAGAGACCTGAAACAATGGCTCAAAGCAGGCGTGCTAGATAACGGTGTATTTGAGGATACAGAAGCAGGGACACCCCAGGGAGGGGTAATAAGTCCAATACTCGCCAACATCGCACTGCTGGGAGTAGAAAGGCTAGTTAAAGGAATGTATCCAAATAAAGGCACAGCCACTCAGGTGAACCTTATAAGATATGCCGATGATTTTGTGGTCATCTCCAAAGACCTAGGAATCATTGAACAGTGCCAAACTGCTATCACCAAATGGTTAAAACCGGTAGGATTAGAGATTAAACCCGAAAAGACTCGAATTGGTCACACACTCAAACCTATTGAGTATAATGGCAAAACAGAAGAACCTGGGTTTGATTTTCTCGGATTCAATATCAGGCAATACCCAGTAGGAAAATACAAGTCTGGAAAAACAGGGGGATATAAGAGTCGATTAATCGGACATAAAACCCACATAAAACCCAGCCAAAAAGCAGTTGTTGCCCACACAGAAGTGATAAAAGGTGTAATTAAACGACATAAGACAGCACCTCAATCAGCCCTGATAAGTAGACTAAACCCAATTATAAGAGGATGGGCAAACTATTACTCAGCAGTAGTCTCAACAGAGACCTTCAATAAGCTAGATAATACAATCTGGCAAATGTTAAGGGCATGGACAGTATCAAGATGCGGAAAGGCAAGTTACAAAAAGCTAAGTAATTATTTCAGACATGGAACAATTAAACTTAGCAATGGGAAAGAAAGACACGAAAATTGGCTATTCCAAACCAAAGATGGGATACATCTATTCAAACACATCTGGACCCCAATTGTCAGACACACCCTAATACGCCCCGACGCAACACTTTATGACGGAAATTGGACTTACTGGGCCACCAGGAAAGGACAAGCAATCGACACGCCAATTAGGGTAGCAAAACTACTCAAAAAACCAAAAGGTAGATGTACCTGGTGCGGGCAATTCTTTACCCCATCAGATTTAATTGAAGTAGACCACATTGTACCTAGAAGCCAAGGCGGAAAGGATGAATACAAGAATCTTCAATTATTACATCGCCATTGTCACGATGATAAAACAGCTCTTGATGAAAGAGATGTTGCTGTACTCTTAACAAAGAGACGGTCAAACTAGGAGCCGTATGAGGTGAAAGTCTCATGTACGGTTCTGCTGCTGAATGGGAGGGGTAGACCGTGAGGTTTATCTCGACCCCTAATCATTATCCCGGAGTGGTAAACGACTAAGCAAACTGAAATTACGCAACGAAGTGATGCAGAGCGACTTGCCTGCATGGGTCAAAGAAACACCCGGCCATATTCGGCAGAATGCTATCTTTGATGCCTATCTCGCCTTTTCAGCCAGTCCTGGCGCAAGGTTTAGGAGCTGTCGGGATAGTTCTCAAGCCATCAAGTTTAACAATGCTAATTTCTCTTCAGGGAGTTGGTATCCAAGACTAACGAAAGGATTAACTTTCATGGTTTCCTAAGCTATCCCTAAAACTTGCGGGCAAGGGACTCAGTTGGTGTTTACCAAAGGTCGATGGTTGGCGATTTTCCCTGAACCAGTTGCCGTTACCCCAACTGAAGCGAATGGCGTAATTGCATTAGACCGGGGTGTCCGAACTTTCATAACTGGGTTTGATGGCTCTCGGTTTCTGGAATTGGGCTCCGGGGATATTGGACGCATTACTAGGCTATGTCAACATTTGGATGATTTGATGAGCAGAATCGCCAAGGAACCCTGTCGTTCAAGAAGGCGACGGATGAGGCAAGCGGCTCAACGAATGAGAACCAAAATCCGCAATCTAGTTGATGAAGCCCACAAACAAATTGCTCACTACTTGACTAATGACTACAGCATAATTTTTCTGCCCACCTTCGAGACTTCCAACATGGTTGCCAAAGCCAAGCGGAAAATCAAATCCAAGACTGCCCGCGCCATGCTGACATGGGCGCATTATCGATTCAAACTAACCCTGAGACATCAAGGGGAAATAACTGGAACCACAGTTGTAGATGTGACCGAAGAATACACCAGCAAAACCTGTACTCACTGTGGTCATGTGCATTCCCAGCTAGGTGGCTCAAAAGTGTTCCGATGTCCTGAGTGTGGGTTCACTCTACCCAGGGACTGGAACGGTGCTTTTGGAATCTTTCTAAAAGCTTTGCGCGATACCGCCTCTGTTACCTTAACGGGTAATAGTGCTATCGTAGCATTGTCAGGCAATAGCCGGATAAATGTCGCGTAAATGTATCAGTGAAGAGCAACGGCGTTAGCCACCCCCAGTTTTAGAAATCATAACTCTAGGATTGAAGTGGGGAACGGAAGGCGTGAGGGATAACCATTACCCCAAAATCCGACCACTGCCAACCATCCATGATTAGGGAAACCGAATGTCCGGCTTGAACCATCGTAATGAACAGGTAGCGAAATAGGTTGATACGCTGCGTTCAAAAGAGCAAGGGGAAAAGTAGGGTTTTTGAGAAGACACCTACACAGACCTTTAAAAGTACCCCGGTGTAAAGGACAAATCTAAAGATGGAATGCCCGTATAAACGGAACGTTGTAACCCCTCTAATGCTCTACAAGTGGCGGGATGTACCCGTGGTAGTAGTGATATAGCACCAGACAGGAAAGTTAGGACGTATAATGGAGAGGACGAGATGACTAAGAAGACCAAAAATGCCAGCCCCCTATAGTTACGACCTCAGACAAAAAGTTATTGATGCAATTGAACTAGACGGTATGCCCAAAACAGAAGCCAGTCAAGTTTTCCATGTCAGCAGGAACACTATCAATCTCTGGCTGCAAAGAAAAGAACACACCGGCGACTTCCTCCCTAAACCTAATCACCGACCTGGCAATAACCACAAAATTACCGACTGGCATAAATTCAAGGCTTTTGCCCAAGAGCATGGCGATCAAACCTCCGCTCAAATGGCTCAACTTTGGGATGACGACATCTCTCCTCGCACCATATCCAGAGCCTTGAAGAAAATTGGCTTCACCAGAAAAAAACTTACGGCTACCAAGAACGTGATCAGCAACAGCGAGAGGAGTTTATTGCTCAGATTGAACATATGGAGCCACAAGAAGTGGTCTACCTCGATGAAGCCGGCATGAATAGTCAGGACTCGGATTATCCTTATGGTTACTGCGAGGAAGGACAACGCTTCGATGTCCTCAAATCCGGGAAGAGGCAGGGCAGGGTGAGCTATATGGCCCCATGGTGTCATCAACAACTCTTAGCCCCATTTAGCTTTGAGGGTTGTTGTAATCGGACAGTGTTTGAGTTGTGGTTGGAGTTCATCTTAATTCCAACACTGAAGCCAGGTCAGACTCTAGTGCTAGACAATGCAACGTTTCATAAAGGGGGGCGGCAGGCTGAACTGGTGGAGGCAGCTCCATGCCGTTTACTCTATCTTAGGCCTTATTCGCCAGACCTCAACAAGATAGAGAAATGTTGGTCGTGGTTGAAAGCCCGCATTCGCCATTGCACGTGAGCAGTTTGATTCTCTCGATGATGCCATGGATTATGTTCTCAAGGCTGCGTCCTAACCGTATTGACTAGTGCTATACCTCCACCCAACCTACTTAAATATTGACGAAAAAATCAGCTATAATGTTAGCCAACTATGGACACCGACTCAATGGTGTATTCCAGTTCAATAATTGAGAGGTCTAATTTTATGGTAACTACTCCTCAACCCACACAACCCACAAAGGTCATCTACCCTGATTCTGATGGAAATCCCATGGCTGAAAATACCCGCCAGTTTCGCTGGATTGTAGTCATTAAAGAGAATTTAGAGATTCTGTTTGATGATGATCCGAATGTGTTTGTAGCGGGAGATTTACTCTGGTATCCCATGGAAGGCAATAATAAACTGCGTCAAGCACCTGATATAATGGTGGCGTTCGGACGACCTAAAGGCGTTCCGGAAGCGTCTCCGCAGGAGAATCGCGGTTCCTATAAACAATGGGAAGAAGGGAACATCCCTCCCCAAGTGGTGTTTGAAATTCTCTCGCCGGGAAATCGTCTCAAGGAGATGGTCAAGAAACAGCAGTTTTACGATCGCTATGGGGTGGAAGAATATTATATCTTCGACCCAGACCGTTTTGATTTTCACGGGTGGATACGCAATCAAACGGGTTCGCTGGAACTGATTGAGCAGGCGGAAAACTGGACGAGTCCCCGGTTAGGGATTCGCTTTGAACTGATTGAGGAGCAGTTCACCATCTATCGTCCTGATGGTCAGCGATTTCTCACCCCCACAGAGTTAGCCAAACTCGCCGAACAGCAGCGTCAGGAAGCCCAACAGCAGCGTCAGGAAGCCCAACAGCAGCGCTTGGAGGCCCAACAACAGCGTCAGGAAGCCCAACAACAGCATCAGCGGGCGGAGTTAGCGGAAGCGCGGCTGCGGGAATTGGAGGCTCGCTTACAGCAACTGGAAGGCGATCGCCCTTCTCCATAGCCGGTTGGATGAAACCCAACAGCCAGGTAGGTTGGATGAAACCCAACAGCCAGGTAGAGCACAAAACAGAAAAGTTAGGACGTATAATGGCAAGGATATCTACAGAAGACCCAAAATGCCAGCCCCCTTCGGACAGTGTTTGAGTTGTGGTTGGAGTTCATCTTAATTCCAACATTGAAGCCAGGTCAGACTCTAGTATTGGACAATGCAACGTTTCATAAAGGGGGGCGGCAGGCTGAACTGGTGGAGGCAGCTCAATGCCGTTTACTCTATCTTCCGCCTTATTCGCCAGACCTCAACAAGATAGAGAAATGTTGGTCGTGGCTGAAAGCCCGTATTCGCCACTGCACGTGAGCAGTTTGATTCTCTCGATGATGCCATGGATTCCTTTCTCCAAGCTGCGTCCTAACCACCTTGACTAATGCTATAGAGAAATGTTGGTCGTGGTTGAAAGCCCGCATTCGCCACTGCACGTGAGCAGTTTGATTCTCTCCATGATGCCATGGATTCCGTTCTCCAAGCTGCGTCCTAACCACCTTGACTAATGCTATATCAAGCCAGAAACCCAAACCCTCACCGATTTGGGTGAAACTTTGCGCTGGTTGGATATGCAAACCTCTCGGCAGTCCCTATCCAAAAAACAAGACTCGTTTCTCCAAGATATTCCAGTCACTTATGGCATCGAACTTTATGATGGAATGCTGCTGGTCAGAGTTGGGGACGACCTAGCAGAAGCCATTACTCGGTTAGTGCGCTTTGCGATCGCAGTTGCTAATCTGTGGTAACAGAACAGAACCCGACTGGCGGGAACCTTTAATGATGAAATCGCCAAACTCCTCAAAGATTATCACATCCCCTACCAACGAGACATCAAATTAGTGGGGCGATCAACTCGTTCCTGGGCGATCGACTTTGGCATCGGACATCCCCAGTAGGGTGCGTCAGATATCGCCAACCGAATAAATAGCCGATAATTAATTGCTGACGCACCGAGGCCTTAGTCGAAGTGCTGAGTACCAGCAATCGAGGCGCAGCCAATAGCAAAGTCAAGAATACGGTCGCCACCTGGGTTGATTTGCAGCACTACCAACTCCCCACGCAACCTTTACGCTTTATTTCCCTGTTTGACGATAGTTTGGATGTGTGGAGTAGTAGCCACATTAGCCAACTCGCGAAGTTGTCCGAGATTTGCTATCTGTCTAAGCCAGAAGAATTGATCGAGCAACTGGTGACATGAGTTATCTAACCGAAGACGAAATCGAACAAATCCTCCTAGCTCAACTGCAAGACCTCGGCTATACTCTAGACAATCCCTGGTGTTGTCACGACTATCCCTGACGGTTAAGCGCCGGAAAGGGAATCATGAGCGTATAGGTATCCTCTACCAACGGCGACTCGAAGCCCTCAAAAGCATCACACCACCATCCCCGCCAAAGCGAACGACGATGCCTTTAAAAAGCTGATCGCCACGGAAAAACCCAACCTAATCGAAGAAAACCGCCGCCTCCACCAAGCCTTAGTCGATGGAATCGATGTTGAGTTTTACGCGCCCAGATGGCACCATTCGCGGCGATAAAGTCAAGGCGATCGACTTTGACAATCCCAACGCTAACGATTGGCTCGTGCTTAACCAATTTACCGTCATCGAAAACAGCCACAATCGCCGCCCCGATGTCGTGGTCTTTATCAACGGGCTACCGATCGCCGTTATCGAAATTAAAAATCCGGGCAGCGAAACCGCCACCCTCGACGCCGCCTACAACCAACTGCAAACCTACAAAACCGAAATTTCCGCCCTCTTCCGTACCAACTCCGCATGGGGGTACCACACATGGCATCACCGCCCGCATCGGCTCCCTCACCGCCGACCTAGAGCGGTTCTTGACAATCCCTGGCGCACCATTGATGGAGAAGTGCTAACCAAAAGCACCCCGGAAATGCCAGTGCTGATCGAGGGGGTGTTTACCCAAAGGCGACTACTCGACCTGCTCGGAAACTTCATGCCAATCCCTGTCTTTGGCGATACCGGCTCTGGTATCCGCAAAATCATCGCGGGCTATCACCAGTTCCACGCCGTCCAAAAAGCCGTTACTAGCACCGCCCGTGCCATACTCGGCTCTAGCGCAAAGCGGGAGTCATCTGGCATACCCAAGGCTCCGGCAAAAGCCTATTGATGGCGTTTTATGCGCTCGCACTGGTGCGCTCTCTGGAACTAGAAAACCCGACAATCGTTGTGATTACCGATCCGGGTGACCTCGACGATCAACTGTTGGGCACGTTTGGCCTATGCCGCGATCTGATTCGCCAAACCCCCGAACAAGCGGAGAGCCGCAAACACCTGCAAGCCATCCTCAATCGCGCCTCCGGTGGGGTTGTCTTTACCACCATCCAAAAATTTGCCCCCGACAAAGGGGAAACCACCTATCCAGTTTTGAGCGATCGACGCAATATCATCGTCATGCCTATCCTGGATGAAGCCCACCGCAGCCAATATGGATTTAAAGCCAAAGTCGATCTAAAAACGGGAGAAATTGGCTATGGCTTCGCCAAATATCTGCGGGATGCCCTCCCCAACGCCTCCTTTATTGGCTTTACCGGAACCCCCATCGAAGCCACCGACGTTAACACCCCCGCCGTATTCGGCAACTACATCGACATCTACGACATCAGCCGCGCGGTGGAAGATGGCGCAACCGTCCCCATCTACTATGAAAGCCGCCTCGCCCGCATCGAACTTCCCGAAGCGCAAAAGCCCCAGATTGATGCAGAGATTGAAGAACTCCGTAACGGCGAAGAGCAATCGGAACAGGCGAGAATGACTCAAAAATGGGCAACGGTGCAAGCGGCCGTGGGAGCGGAAGCGCGGTTAAAGCTGGTTGCTGCGCCTCTCGTCAGTCACTTTGAAAACCGCCTCTTGGCACTGAGCGGTAAAGCGATGATCGTCAGGGATTGGCATGAGTCGGGCAATCTGCGTCAACCTTTACAATCAGATAGTCGCCCTCCGCCCGGGCTGGCATTCCCCGGACGATAACGAGGGATTGGCATGATTAAAATCGTGATGACAGGCTCGGCGACTGATCCGCCCGAATGGCAACCCCACATTGGCACCAAAGCCCGGCGCGATCTCCTAGCCAAGCGGATCAAAGATCCAAAGGATCCCCTGCAACTGGTCATCGTGCGGGATATGTGGCTAACCGGGTTTGATGCGCCCTCAATGCACACCATGTATATCGATAAACCGATGAAAGGTCACGGCCTCATGCCAATCCCTGGCGATCGCCCTGGTTAACCGGGTCTTTCGCGATAAACCCGCTGGCTTGGTGGTGGACTACATCGGCATCGGGCAACGCCTGAAAGAAGCTATCAAGACGCAGTGCTGGCACTTTCTAAAGCCTTTGCCCTAGCGGCGGCCAGCGATGCAGCCTGCCAAATTCGTATCGGAGGTCGGCTTTTTCCAAACCATCCGCGCTGCCCTGGTGAAATCCTCCGCCACCCCTGGCAAGTCCACGGCACAAAAAGAATTCGCGGCGGGGCAAATTATTAATCAGGCTGTGGTCTCCACTGAAATTGTCGATATTCTCAGGGCTGCTGGCTTATCCTCCCCGGATATTTCCATCTTCTCCGATGACTTCTTGCTAGAAATTCAGCAAATGGAGAAGAAAAATCTCGCCCTCGAAGCCCTTAAACGTCTGCTGAATGACGAGAGGCGCTCCCGTAGCCGTACCAACATCACCGAGGAGAAAAAGTTTGCGCTAGCGCTTGGAAAAGGCGATCACTCGATACCACACCAACGCCATCAGCACGGTTGAAGTTCTGCAAGAATTAATCAATCTGGCTCAAGATATTAAAGCCGCCCGCCAACGGGGCGAGGAACAAGGACTTTCAAGGGATTGCGATGAAATCGCCTTTTATGACGCTCTGGCGGAGAATGAAAGCGCGGTGGAAGTGATGGGCAATGACAGCCTAAAAACCAGAGATTGGCATGAATTGCTAATGAGCCTGAAATCGAACGTTACCATTGACTGGGCGCATCGGGAAAGTGCCCGCGCTCGTCTCCGTAGCACCGTTAAACGAATTTTGCGTAAATACGGCTATCCTCCAGACCTACAGGCGGCGGTTAAAAATGTCTTGCAGCAAGCGGAAGCGCTATCCGCTGCATGGGTGGTTGGTGGTTTGGTTTAAATTCCCTAGGGGTTCTAAATTTCGCACCAATAAACCTAAGATATCACCAAGCAAAATAATTGTCAAGCCATCTCCCTGTGGTACAGCAATTCTCATTTTGGCGAAAACCTGTTCAAGTCCCCAGCATCCCTGTATCGTAATGACATCTAAGAAACCCAGGAGCGCCAGAGCCGTTGAAAAAGCCAGGTGGCTTTGAGACTCTAGTCGGTTCTTTCCGCCAGTGCTTGTCATCGCTACCGGACAAGCGCCGGGGTAAAAATCGCCGCTATGGAATGGAGGATGCCGCTTTAAGTGCGTTTAGTGTGTTTTTTACTCAAACTCCGTCGTTTCTGGCTTATCAACGTCTGATGGAGGGGAGTAAAGGCAAGAGCAATGCCCAAAGTCTGTTTGGAGTTCATCGAATTCCCTGTGATAACCAGATTCGGGACTTATTAGATGCCGTGTCCCCAGAGCACCTGTTTCCAGTGTTTGAGGATATCCTACAAGTCTTGGAAGCCCAGGGGCAGTTAGAAGACTTCCGTTGCCCAGGGGACAGTCTATTAGTCGCGTTGGATGGCACCGAATACTTCAGTTCCGACCAAATTCACTGTCCCCACTGTTCAACGCGCACCCAGAAGTCAGGAAAAACCCATTACTTCCATAGTGTTGTCACTCCAGTCATCGTCTGTCCGGGACAGAATCATGTGATTCCCTTAGTCCCCGAATTTATCGTGCCCCAAGATGGTCATGATAAGCAAGACTGTGAGAATGCCGCCGCCAAACGCTGGCTATCGAGGCAAGAACAATGCTTGAGGGCTTTGAATGTCACGGTTTGAGGGGATGACCTCTATTGCCACCAACCGTTGTGTCAGCAGTTTTTAGAGCAGCAACTTAACTTCATCGTCGTCTGTCGCCCCGAGTCTCATACTACCCTCTATGAACACCTAGAGGGCATCGAACTCCCGACCCTCACGACCAAGAAGTGGACTGGTAAAGTCGAGAAAACCTATACCTACCGCTATCTCAACGGAGTCCCCCTCAAAGATAGCGATGAGGTCCTGTTGGTTAACTGGTGCGAACTTACTGTCACCACCGCTGATGGCCAGGTAACCTATCACAACTCCTTGGCCACGAATTATCCTCTCAGCGATGAGAATGTAGCCGAGGTGGTTCGGGCCGGGCGGACTCGTTGGAAAGTTGAGAATGAGAACAACAACACTCTCAAGACCAAGGGCTACCATCTCGAACACAATTTTGGCCATGGCAAGCAGCATCTTTCTTCCTTGCTCCGGACCATCAACATCCTCTCGCTGCTCTTCCACACCCTGCAGGAGTTGCTCGATAACAAGTACCAGTTGCTACGAGCGCACTTACCGAAGCGCCAAACCTTCTTTAATGATTTGCGCGCGCTTACCCAGACTGTACTTCGACAGTTGGGACCACCTTCTGACCTTTATGCTTGAGGGTCTCGAGTTAGACATCCCACCCGATAGCAGTTGAATTTCCAAAATGAGAATTGCTGCCTGTGGTAGGTTGAAATAGTTGCTAATTGCGATCGCTGACAACTGAGAGTTTGCCAAGGAGACTACCTGGCACTTGACGACCTTTGAGGGTGTAACTATAATGTAATTACATCCTGCTTTTCAAGCCATCCCAGCATGAGCAAAGTGATTAGAACCCGAATCGTTAAAATTGGCAACTCCCAAGGTGTGCGTATTCCTAAACTGCTTTTAGAGCAAAGTGGTATTCAGACAGACGTTGAAATCGAAGTGGAGGGCGATCATCTCACGATTCGCAACGCACGACGGTTACGCACAGGCTGGGAGCAAGCCTTTGCAGCAATGGCGAAAGAACAAGATGATGTTCTTCTCGATCCAGTCAACAGTACCGATTGGGAGCAAAGCGAATGGGAGTGGTAGCCAAGCGTTTCGATGTTTTTTTGGTTAATCTTGACCCCACAATTGGCAGTGAAATTCAGAAAACACGACGCTGTGTGATTATCTCACCGGATGAAATGAACGGTTATATTGCCACGGTGATTATTGCACCAATGACGACAAAAGGGAAAGCCTACCCGACGCGAATTGCCTGCCAGTTTCAGGGTAAGGAAGGGCAAATTGTTCTGGACCAAATCCGCACCATCGATAAAGCTCGATTGGTCAAAAAACTGGGTAAAATTAGTCCGGATGAGCAAAGAGGCGTTCTCAACACCTTGGCTGAGATGTTTTCCGAATGAGCCAAGGGACGGCGCGCTCGCTCTACCCTGATCTAATCCTAGGTCATCAGTGCGAGAATCCCAGAGAGGCTCTCTGATATGGTGGGCCTTGAGTATCCCGACATCTCGAACCGCTGGATTATAATACCTAATACTTGCTAAAATACAAAACCGAGGTCACACTGATCATTATTCAAAACCTTTGAACCATAATTTGGACAATGACGAGTACCCAACAACGCGCCGCCCTGCAACGCCAAATCTGGCAAATCGCCAATGATGTGCGCGGCTCAGTCGATGGCTGGGATTTTAAGCAATATGTACTCGGCACGCTGTTTTACCGTTTTATCAGTGAAAACTTTACTAGCTACGCGGAGGGCGACGATGACGGCATCGACTATGCCAAGCTGTCCGATAGTGATATTCCTGACGACTTCAAAGATGATGCCATCAAAACCAAAGGCTACTTTATTTATCCCAGCCAGTTGTTTGCTACGATCGCCGCTAGTGCAAACACTAACGAAAGCCTGAACACTGACCTAGCTGCGATTTTTGCGGCGATTGAAAGCTCTGCCAATGGCTACCCCTCCGAGCCAGATATCAAAGGGCTGTTTGCTGACTTTGACACCACCAGCAACCGCCTCGGCAACACGGTTAAAGATAAAAACCTGCGCTTGGCTGCGGTACTAAAAGGGTTGGCAGGGCTGGATTTTGGTGGTTTTGATGCCAGCCACATCGATCTGTTTGGCGATGCCTATGAGTTTCTGATCTCCAACTATGCCGCTAATGCGGGTAAATCGGGGGGCGAGTTTTTTACACCGCAGCAGGTTTCCCGGTTGATTGCCCAGCTTGCCATGCATCAGCAAACCAGTGTTAATAAAATTTATGACCCCGCCTGTGGTTCGGGTTCGCTGCTGTTGCAGGCTAAAAAGCATTTTGATGATCACCGGATTGAAGAAGGTTTTTATGGGCAGGAAATTAACCATACTAACTACAACTTGGCGCGGATGAATATG
Organism: Limnospira platensis NIES-39; assembly: GCF_026000695.1. GTDB lineage: Bacteria > Cyanobacteriota > Cyanobacteriia > Cyanobacteriales > Microcoleaceae > Limnospira > Limnospira platensis. The sequence goes on along the minus strand of NZ_AP026945.1, from coordinate 4,036,098 downwards.
TTTTTGCATAACATCAATTACAACAAGTTTAATATTCAGTTGGGCAATACGTTAACTGACCCGCATTTTGGGGATGAGAAGCCCTTTGATGCGATCGTCTCTAACCCGCCCTATTCGGTGAAGTGGGTTGGGAGTGATCACCCGACCCTGATTAATGACGATCGCTTTGCGCCTGCGGGGGTGCTTGCGCCTAAGTCTAAGGCTGATTTTGCTTTTGTGCTGCATTGCTTGAGTTATTTATCTAGCAGTGGTCGCGCGGCGATCGTGTGCTTCCCTGGTATTTTTTACCGTGGCGGTGCGGAAGCCAAAATCAGAAAGTATCTGGTAGATAACAACTACGTTGAAACGGTGATTGCCCTCGCGCCTAATCTGTTTTTTGGTACTACGATCGCTGTGACGGTTTTGGTGCTATCTAAGGACAAGCCGGACTCTACCACCCAGTTTATTTATGCTAGTGGCTTGTTTAAAAAAGAAACGAATAATAACACCCTGACCGATGACCATATTGCGGAAATTATGGGGGTGTTTGATAGCAAAGAAAACGTTGATCACTTTGCCCGATCAGTGCCTTTTGAAGAGATTGCCGCTAATGATTACAATCTGTCGGTTAGTAGCTATGTGGAAGCCAAGGATACTCGCGAAAAAGTTGATATTACCCAGCTTAATGCTGAGTTAAAAACTACTGTGGCGAAGATTGATCGCTTGCGGGCTGAGATTGATGCGATCGTGGCGGAGATTGAAGGATGAATTTTCTGGAAAAGCTATTGGATGGCGTTGAGGTGGAGTGGAAACTGTTAGGTGACGTGGCGCAATATTCACCAACGCGAGTTGATTCCTCTAAACTCGATGCGACCTCGTTCGTGGGAGTGGACAATCTTGTCGCTGATAAAGGTGGGCGTGTTGATGCAAGCTATTTTCCTAACACTGACCGTTTGACATCATATGAGCCAGGAGACATCCTCCTCGGCAATATTCGCCCATATCTCAAGAAAGTGTGGAAGGCAACCAATTCAGGTGGTTGTAGTGGTGACGTTCTTGCGGTACGAATTTTAGGTCAGTGTAAAAAAAATGTTAGTGCGGATTTTCTCTACTATCTATTGTCATCAGATGAATTTTTTTTGTACAACATGCAGCACGCGAAAGGCGCAAAGATGCCACGCGGAAACAAAGCAGCAATTTTGAATTATCAAATCCCTATCCCGTGCCCGGACAACCCCGAAAAATCGCTGGCTATTCAAGCCTAAATCGTGCGGATCTTGGACACTTTTACAGCACTGACCGCCGAACTGACCGCCGAACTGACCGCCGAACTGACCGTCCGCCAAAAACAATACAACTACTACCGCGATCAGTTGTTGACCTTTGAAGAAGGTGAAGTGGAGTGGAAGCCTTTGGGGGAGATTGGGGAGTTTATTCGCGGAAAACGTTTCACCAAGGCAGATTACGTGGATGACGGCATACCAGCTATTCACTACGGCGAAATTTACACACACTATGGAGTTGCAGCCTCGCATACGCTATCACAGGTTCGCGCTGAAATGGCAGCATCCTTATGCTATGCAGAACCGGGCGATGTTGTAATGACAGGTGTGGGTGAAACTGTTGAAGATGTTGGTAAGGCTGTTGCATGGATAGGAAGTGAAAAAGTAGCTATTCACGATGATAGTTGGGCTTTTCGTCATTCAATTAATCCAAAATTTGTGTCCTATGTGATGCAAACAACTGCATTTATAAATGAGAAGGCAAAACATGTATCTAGTGGAAAAGTTAATCGGTTATTAATTAATGGAATTAAAAAAGTCCCAATCCCAATCCCATACCCAAACGATCCTAAAAAATCGCTCGAAGAACAAGCCCACATTGTCGCCATCCTCGACAAATTCGACACCCTTACCCATTCCATTAGCGAAGGCTTGCCCCATGAAATTGCCTGGCGCCAAAAGCAATACGAATATTACCGCGACTTACTGCTCACCTTTCCCAAAAAGGAGGAGAAACAATGCGCAAGCGACTAACTTCTAAAGTTAAGCACTTGCATAGGCGTTAAACGCCCTTGCTCTGTCTTGTCAAAATCTTTATCAAAACTCACAATAGTAGCCTCCTCAAGCTCGCCAGCAGCATATTGGTAGGCATCATCAAAATCGAGACTAAAGCGATCCATTATTTCTACAACTCTCCTCATTTTGTTGGTAGGAATGCTCGCCAGTAGAACATTAGAGTCAATCAAAACATCATCCACAAATTTTACAAAAACATCTCTTTGCTTTAGCCGATTGCAAATCACTCCAATGGAATGCAAGGTAAAATCAGTCATACATATATCAGACGGCGAGAGCGTATTAAGTAACTCCGCAACAACTTCTGCCTCTTCTTGCCCCAACAAACGTTCTAGCCAAATGTTCGTATCTAGAAGAAACACTAGCCATTTCTCCATTCAACGGAAAGATGCTGTAGCTCAACGGATGTGTAACCATCTGCTTTTAGCATTCCTGCCCAATCTTGCCGTAATTTAGTCTTGCCATTTTTAGCAAAAGGAGCACTCGCCAAATCAACACTTGATGATTTAGGTAAAGGTTGAGAGGATATATACTTCTGTTTCAAAAAAATGATGAGGCTGACTACTTGGTTTTGTGCTTCAGCAGGCAAAGACAAAAAATCATCTAGAATTTCTTGATTTGTCATGGTTATACCGTCTAAACAGAACAACACATTTTTCATTGGGTCTGTCTATTATACCAATTTATTTTAGAAGCCGAGTTTGAATTTGTCCCGTAGTCTGTGGAATAGATGCTAAGGATTGTGTTGCCAATGGTGTTACAAGTTAAAGTAAGGGAAAGACTAGCAGAGTAAACGTTTTTGGAGGACAAGAAACAATGACCCACTACAACACCATTGCCGAATCCAATAACTTTATCATTCTGGATCAATACACCAAAATACCGCAGAGCGATAGTTACCAAAGCGAAAGCGATTTACAGCGCGAATTTATTCGGGATTTAGTTAATCAAGGCTATCATTACCTGCCTAAATTAACCAACCCGCAAGCCATGTTACCCAACGTGCGCGAGCAGTTGCATACCCTCAATCATGTGCAGTTTACCGATAGCGAATGGCAGCGCTTTGTAGAAACCTTTTTAGATAAACCCGGCGACAGCATTATTGATAAAACCCGCAAAATCCATGAAAACTATATCCATGATTTTGTATTTGATGATGGTCGCATTCAAAACATCTACCTGCTGGACAAAAAGAACCTTCCCCGCAACAAAGTACAAGTGATCGAACAATTTGAACAAAAGGGGACCCAAGCCAACCGCTACGATGTCACCATCTTAGTCAACGGCTTGCCCCTCGTGCAAATCGAACTCAAAAAACGCGGCGTGGCAATTCGTGAAGCCTTTAACCAAATCCATCGCTACAGCAAAGAAAGCTTTAACGCCGAACATTCCCTCTATAAATATTTGCAACTGTTTGTTATTTCCAACCGAACCAATACCCGCTACTTTGCCAACACCACCCAGCGCAATAAAAATAGCTTTGACTTCACCATGCACTGGGCGAAAGCGGATAACACCCTGATTAAAGACCTGAAAGACTTTACCGCCACCTTTTTTGAGAAAAACACCCTCCTCAGTGTCCTGTTGAAGTATTCCGTGTTTGATGTAAATAACACCTTGCTGGTGATGCGCCCCTACCAGATTGCGGCCACCGAGCGCATTTTATGGAAAATCAACAGCGCCTACCAAGCCAAACACTGGATCCGTCTTGAGGGCGGCGGCTGTATCTGGCACACCACAGGCTCCGGCAAAACCCTAACCAGCTTCAAAGCCGCGCGGCTGGCGACGGAGCTAGATTTTATCGACAAAGTGTTTTTTGTGGTTGATCGCAAAGACCTCGACTACCAAACCATGAAAGAATATCAACGCTTTTCGCCCGATAGCGTGAATGGCTCTGACAGCACTGCGGGGCTGAAGCGTAATCTGGAGAAAGATGACAATAAAATCATCGTTACCACGATCGACAAACTCAATAACCTGATGAAAACCGAAAGCGACCTAGCCATCTATAAAAAGCAAGTCGTGTTTATTTTTGATGAATGCCACCGCAGCCAGTTTGGTGAGGCGCAGAAGAACTTACGGAAAAAATTTAAACGGTTTTATCAGTTTGGATTCACTGGCACGCCCATTTTTCCGCAAAACGCCCTGGGCGCAGACACCACCGCCAGCGTCTTTGGTCGTGAATTGCATTCCTATGTAATCACGGACGCGATCCGTGATGAAAAAGTGCTGAAGTTCAAGGTGGACTACAACGATGTTCGTCCCAAGTTCAAAGCGATTGAAACGGAGCAAGACCAGCAAAAACTGAGCGCCGCCGAAAACAAACAAGCCCTGTTACACCCCGATCGCATCCGCGAAATTGCCCAATACATCCTCAGTAACTTTCGCCAAAAAACCCACCGCTTGCAAGCAGGCGGCAAAGGCTTTAATGCCCTCTTTGCTGTCAGCAGTGTGGACGCAGCCAAGCTGTATTATGAAGCCTTTAAACAATTGTAAAAAGATCATGATCGCCCCCTTAAAATTGCTACCATTTTCTCCTTCGCCGCCAATGAAGAACAAGCAACCGTGGGTGAAATTTCGGATGAAAGCTTCGACGTATCCGCCATGAACAGCAGCGCCAAAGAATTTTTAAGTGCGGCAATTAGCGACTATAACGCCCTGTTCAAAACTAACTTCAGCGTCGATAGCAACGGTTTTCAAAACTACTACCGCGATTTAGCTAAGCAAGTCAAAGCCAAAGAAATCGACCTGCTGATCGTGGTGGGGATGTTCCTAACAGGATTTGATGCGCCGACCCTCAATACCCTATTTGTAGACAAAAACCTGCGCTATCACGGGTTACTACAAGCCTATTCCCGCACCAACCGCATTTATGATGCCACCAAAACCTTTGGCAATATCGTCACCTTCCGCAATTTAGAACAAGCCACCATTGACACCATTACCCTATTTGGCGATAAAAACACCAAAAACGTGGTGCTGGAAAAAAGCTATCAGGAATATATGGGCGGCTTTACCGATGTGGTCACGGGTGAAGCACGGCGTGGCTTTATCGAGGTGGTGGCAGAATTAGAACAGCGTTTTCCCAACCCCGACGAAATTGTCTTAGAAAAAGACAAAAAAGACTTTGCCAAGCTGTTTGGTGAATATTTGCGGGTTGAAAATGTGCTGCAAAACTACGATGAATTTGCCAACCTAAAAGCCTTGCAGCAGGTCGATACAAATGACCCAGCAGCGGTTGAAGCCTTTAAAGCAGACCACTATTTAAGTGATGAAGACCTGACAGCCCTGCAAGCCATCAAGATTCCTACCGAGCGCACCATTCAAGATTACCGTTCCACCTACAACGATATCCGCGACTGGCTACGCCAAGCAAAAGTAAGCCGCGAAAAAGAAACCTCTACCATCGACTGGGATGACGTGGTGTTTGAAGTAGATTTGCTGAAATCCCAAGAGATCAACCTAGATTACATTCTTGAGCTAATTTTTCAGCAGAATAAGAAGAATAAAAGTAAGGATGAATTGATCCAAGAAGTGCGCCGCTTGATTCGGGCTAGCTTGGGCAATCGAGCGAAAGAGAGCCTGATTGTGGATTTTATCAATCAAACTAATCTCGATGAGATGGCCGATAAAGCCAGCATCATTGATACGTTCTTCCAATTTGCCCAAGCCGAGCAAGCCCGCGAAGCAGAGGAATTGATTCGTTCAGAGGGCTTGAATGAGGCAGAAGCCAAGCGCTATATCAGTGCCTCACTAAAACGCGAGTTTGCCAGCGAGAATGGGACTGAGTTAAATTCAACACTGCCTAAAATGAGTCCGCTTAATCCACAATACAAAACCAAAAAGCAGAGCGTTTTCCAGAAAATCTCGGCGTTTGTTGAGAAGTTTAAAGACGTAGGCGGGCAGATTTAGGACTGCCCATGCACGAAAAAACGATGAGGATTGGAGATTTGCAACAAGTTTGGTACACAGTTTTACCCACTTGGACTCTCTATACAGAAGATTTTGGGTATTCAGATATTGATGGGCTAAAAAATTGTCAATCCTTGGCTGAGATGTTTTTCCAATGAGCCAAGGGACGGCGCGATCGCTCTACCCTCATCACCCAAACCCCAACGGCGCGATCGCTCCTTACCCCGACGATAAACGATGCTTTAGGCAGTATGCTAAACTAAAAGTCTATTTATTCGATGTCACTAAAAGATGACGTGCGAGACGTTCAGGCATGAAATAGGGCTGAGATACCCGAAATAGCTGCCTGGTGGAGATTTCAGCCCCTTGGTTGAATACAAGAGGCTTGCCTCTGACCATCTCCATAACTGTTTATATGTCCCAACGTTTGGTATAGAAATATACAAAACAAGGCAGGGAACCCAAGGTCAAAACGAACTAACTCATACAAATTCCTTATAGGAAGCCCATAAATGGATAAGTAAAGTTAGGAAATTAGGGTAACGGCGATAGCCACCCCCAGTTTTGGGAATCACAACCTCAGGATTGAAGCGGGGAACGGAAGGCTCCGAGGTGTAACCCAACACCAGAATCGAGACCACTGCCAACCATCCATGATTAGGGAAACCGAATGTCCGGCTTGAACCATCGTAATAATGAAGTAGCGAAATAGGTTGATACGCTGCGCTCAAAAGAGTAAGGGGAAAAGTAGGATAATCTCGTCAATACCTACACAGACCTTTAAAAGTACCCCGGTGGAGAGGACAAATCTAAAGATGGAATGCCCATATAAACGGAACGTTTTAAATCCTCTTAGACTCTGATTATCTGGTCGAGATATCAGTAGGGATAAGTGTAACCGCAAGTCTTAGAGGATGTGAGATGTGACCAGAAGCCAACGCCCTGCTGTAATAGTAGGGATAGTGCGATACGTTTAGGAGTCAAATAAGGCTGCAATGCCTGAAATAACCTCCTAGTGGGACTTTCCCCCCTTGGTTAAATATAAGGGACTCGTCCCCTGACCATCCCATAACTGTTTATATGTCCCAACGTTTGGTATAAAAATATACAAAGTGCGACACGTTCAGGCATGAAATAGGGTTGAAATACCTGAAATAACCGCCTGGTGGGGACTTCAACCCCTTGGTTGAATATAAGGAGATCTCTCCTGACCATCCTCATAACTGTTTATATGTCCCAACATTCGGTATAGAAATATACCAAATAAGGCAGGGAACCCAAGGTCAAAACGAACTAATTCATACAAATTCCTTATAGGAAGCCCAGAAATGGATAAGTAAAGTTAGGAAATCAGGGTAACGGCGATAGCCACCCCCAGTTTTGGGAATCATAACCCCAGGATTGAAGCGGGGAACGGAAGGCATGAAGTAGAACCTACTACCAAATGTGACCACTGCCAACCATCCATGATTAGGGAAACCGAATGTCCGGCTTGAACCATCGTCATTATTGAGCAGCGAAACAGGTTGACACGCTGCGCCTAAAAAGGGCAAGGGGAAAAGTAGGGTAATTTTGTCATCACCTACACAGACCTTTAAAAGTACCCCGGTGGAGAGGACAAATCTAAAGATGGAATGCCCATATAAACGGAACGTTTGAACCCCTCTTAGGCTCTGATAATCTGGTCGAGAGAGTCAGTAGTGAAAGTGTAAGCGCAAGCCCATTAGGGGGTGAGATGTGACCAGAAGCCAATGCCCGACTGTAATGGTAGGGATATGCTAACAGGTCACGGTTTGATTGTAAGAATAGAATCTAGTAGGAGTCAATATGACGAAATCGAGAGAAAGTAAGGGATTTGGAAAACCAAAACTTACAAAGACGTGCGTTTGTATGGAGAAGTATTAACTGGGCTAAGGTTCAGCGATACGTCTTTAAGCTCCAAAAGAGGATATTTCAAGCAGCTAAATCGGGACAGGACGCAAAGGTTAGAAGGTTGCAACGTCTATTGGTGAAATCATATTATGCCCGGCTCTTAGCAGTGCGGCGAGTGACCCAAGCGGGTCAAGGCAAGAAGACAGCCGGCGTTGATGGAGTAATAGTAATCTCTCCAAGACAAAGGCTAGAACTGGTCAAGAACATTAAAGGAAACCTCAAAGCAAAACCACTGCGAAGGGTTTGGATTCCAAAACCTGGTCGGGATGAAAAACGCCCACTAGGCATACCCACAATCCAAGATAGAGCAAGGCAAGCCTTGGTTAAGTCGGCACTTGAGCCCGAATGGGAATCAAGATTTGAGGGCACTAGCTATGGGTTCCGTCCCGGACGGTCAGCCCAAGATGCAATAAACAGAATTTATACTGCCATAAATCAAGGACAGTACTATGTTCTTGACGCAGATATAGCAAAATGCTTTGACCGAATAAACCATGATTACCTACTGTCAAAAATTCATTGTCCAAGCAACCTAAAAAGAGACCTGAAACAATTGCTCAAAGCGGGTGTATTGGATAACGGTGTATTTGAGGATACAGAAGCAGGGACACCCCAGGGAGGGGTAATAAGTCCAATACTCGCCAACATCGCACTGTTGGGAATGGTTAGGTTAATAGAAAAAAGGTATCCTAAAGTAAAAGGGGTTAAAGTTAAAGCCACCTTAATAAGATATGCCGATGATTTTGTAGTGATATCACCATCACTAGAAATTATTGAACAGTGCAAGACTGCTATTTCTGAATGGCTAAACCCTGTAGGATTAGAGATTAAACCCGAAAAGACCCGAATATGTCACACACTCAAGCCTATTGAGTACAATGACAAAATTGAAGAACCGGGGTTTGACTTTCTAGGATTCAATATCAGGCAATATCCCGTAGGAAAGTATAAATCTGGGAAAACAGGTGGGGGAGCAAGCCGATTAATCGGACATAAAACCCACATAAAACCCAGCAACAAAGCAGTTAAAGCCCATACAGAAGCGATAAAAGGTGTAATAGAACAACATAAAAGAGCACCTCAATCAGCCCTGATACATAGACTAAATCCAATTATTCGGGGATGGTCAAATTATTACTCAGCGGTAGTCTCAGCAGAGACCTTCACTAAACTAGACTACATAGTTTGGCAAATGCTACGGGCATGGACAGTATCAAGATGCGGAAAGGCAAGTCACGATAAACTGAGGAAATACTTTAAACCGGGAACGGTCAAACTCAGTAACGGGAAAGAATGGCATGAAACTTGGTTATTCAAAACCGAGGATGGAATAACACTATGGAAACACAGTTACACTCCGATTATCAGACATACCCTAGTGCGCCCCGAAGCAACACCATACGAAGGAAATTGGACTTACTGGGCAACCAGGAAAGGACAAGCAATCGATACACCAACTAGGGTAGCAAAACTACTCAAGAAACAAAAAGGTAGATGTAACTGGTGTGGGCAATACTTTTTCCCATCAGATTTAATTGAGATAGACCACATTGTACCTAGAAGCCATGGCGGAAAGGATGAATACAAGAATCTTCAACTATTACATCGCCACACCCGCGATGATAAGACAGCTCTTGATGAAGAGATGATGCTGTACTCTTAACAAAAGAGACAACCGGACTAGGAGCCGTATGAGGTGAAAGTCTCAAGTACGGTTTTGAATGGGAGGGGATGGAGGTGACTCCATTCTCGACCCCTAATCAAGGCAGGGAACCCAAGGTCAAAACGAACTAACTCATACAATTCCTTATAGGAAGCCCAGAAATGGATAAGTAAAGTTAGGGAGTTAGGGTAACGGCGATAGCCACCCCCAGTTTTAGGAATCACACCCCGTCAGATTGAAGCGGGGAACGGAAGGCTCCAAGGTGTAACCTAACACCAGAAACGAGACCACTGCCAACCATCCATGATTAGGGAAACCGAATGTCCGGCATGAACCACCGTCAATATTAGGTAGCGAAATAGGTTGACACGCTGCGTTCAAAAGAACAAGGGGAAAAGTGGGGTTTTCTCTACAACACCTACACAGACTTTTAAAAGTACCCCGGTGGAGAGGACAAATCTAAAGATGGAATGCCCATATAAACAGAACGTTTTAAGTCCTCCTGGACTCTGAGAGTATGGTCGATACCTCAGTAGGGATAAGTGTAACCGCAAGTCCTAGAGGATGTGAGATGTGACCAGAAGCCAACGCCCTGCTGTAATGGTAGGGATATGCTAACAGATCACGGTTTGATTGTAAGGAATAGAGTCTAGTAGGTGTACAAATGGCGATAGCGAGTTTAAAGAGAGGATTTGGCAAACCCAGACCAATCAAGACTACGAACAACGCATGGAAGGCAATCCCATGGACTAAGGTTCAACGGAAAGTATTCAAGCTCCAAAAGAGTATATTCCAAGCAGCTAAATCGGGACAAGACGCAAAGGCACGAAGGTTGCAACGTCTATTGGTGAAGTCATATTATGCCCGACTCTTAGCAGTGCGGCTGTAGGGGCGGGTTCCACGGTCAGCCATGCTTCCCAACAGTCAGCTTAATAAACCCGCCCCCCAGGCGGGTCAAGGCAAGAAGACAGCCGGTGTTGATGGAGTAAGAGCAATCTCTCCAAGACAAAGGTTCGAGCTTGTTAAGAACATTAAGGGAAATCTCAAAGCAAAACCACTGCGACGGGTGTGGATTCCAAAACCTGGTAGGGATGAAAAAAGCTGGAATAGGAATTCCCACAATCCAAGATAGAGCGAGGCAAGCCTTGGTTAAGTCGGTTCTCGAACCTGAATGGGAATCGAGATTTGAAAACACAAGCTATGGGTTCCGACCCGGACGGTCAGCCCAAGATGCAATAGCCAGGATTTACCAGAGTATCAACAAAGGTGAATATTTCGTGCTAGATGCAGATATAGCGTGCGAGACGTTTAGGAGTGAAATAGGGCTGCAATGCCTGAAATAACCTCCTAGTGGGACTTCCACCCCTTGGTGGAATATAAGGGATTCGCACCCCTGACCATCCCATAACTATCTATGTGTCTCAACATCTGGCTTCGACAACCAGATAAGGCAGAGAGACTCAAGGTCAAGACTGAGCGAAAAAAAAGAGGGAAGTTGTGAACCCCTTGAGTATAACGTAAGGTTGAGAGTAACGGCGGTAGCCACCCCCAATTTGAGGATTCACACTCAACGGGTTGAAGCGGGGAACGGAAGGCGTAATAGAGGAACCTACCTCTCACTCGAGCACTGCCAACCATCCATGATTAGGGAAACCGAATGTCCGGCTTGAACCATTGTAATGCGTCAGTAGCGAAATAGGTTGATACGCTGCGCTCAAAAGGGCGAGGGAAAAAAAGTAGGAGGCTGCTATAACTACCTACACAGACCTTTAAAAGTACCCCGGTGGATAGGACAAATCTAAAGATGGAATGCCCGCATAGATGGAACGTTTAAACCCCTCATTGGCTCTCAAGTGGCGGGATGTACCCGTGGAGTAGTGAAAAGTGTAAGCGTATGCCTTTAAGGGGAAAGGATGTGATTGAAAGCTAATGCCTAACTGTAATGGTTAGGATATGCCCACTAATCACGGTGTGGATATAGAGACCGCGATAAGTAAGAGTTTAATGGCAGCGAGTTGAAAGACTAACGCAAGCATATAGCTTTGAAAGTTGAGGTCATAAAGCAGGGGGTTGTAACCCTGTTCCCAGTGACAAAAGGGGTATCTACATCAGGAGCCGTGTGCTGGGAAACTCGCGAGCACGGTTTGGAATGGGAGGGGTAGGCTGTGAAGTTTATCTCGACCCCTAACAAAATGCTCTTACCGTGAACCATGATTACCTACTGTCCAAAATTCATTGTCTAAGCCGCCTAAAAAGAGACCTGAAACAATGGCTCAAAGCGGGAGTGCTAGATAACGGTGTATTCGAGGATACAGAAGCAGGGACACCTCAAGGAGGGGTAATAAGTCCAATACTCGCTAACATCGCACTGTTGGGGATGATTAGGTTAATTGAAAAACTGTACCCTAAGAAAACAGACAATCGCCCGTATGCGAATGTCATAAGATACGCCGATGATTTTGTGGTCATCTCAAAAGACCTAGGAATCATTGAACAGTGCCAAACTGCAATCACCGAATGGCTTAAACCTGTAGGCTTATAAATAAAACCTGAAAAAACTCGAATCTGTCACACGCTCAAACCTATTGAGTATGATGATAAAACAGAGAAACCAGGGTTCGACTTTCTAGGATTCAATATCAGGCAATATCCAGTAGGAAAATATAAATCTGGAAAAACAGGGGGAAGAGGAAGCCGATTAATCGGTCACAAAACCCATATTAAACCCAGTAAAAAAGCAGTTAAAGCCCATACAGAAGTGATTAAAGGTGTAATAGAACAACATAAAACAGCACCTCAGTCAGCCCTGATTAGCAGACTAAACCCGATTATCCGAGGATGGTTAAACTATTATTCAGCGGTAGTCTCAACCGAGACATTCAACAAACTAGACAACATAGTTTGGCAAATGATACGGGCATGGACAGTGTCAAGATGCGGAAAGGCAAGCCATGAAAAGCTAAGGAATTACTTCAGAAATGGAACAGTTAAACTTAGCAATGGGAAAGAAAGACATGAAACTTGGTTGTTCCAAACCAAAGATGGGTTACATCTATACAAACACAACTGGACTCCAATTGTCAGACATACCCTAGTGCGCCCTGACGCAACACCATACGATGGAAATTGGACTTACTGGGCAACCAGGAAAGGTCAAGCAATCGACACGCCAAATAGAGTTGCCAAACTACTCAAGAAACCAAAAGGTAGATGTACCTGGTGTGGGCAATTCTTTACCCCGTCAGACTTGATTGAAGTAGACCATATTGTACCTAGAAGCCAAGGCGGAAAGGATGAATACAAGAATCTTCAATTATTACATCGCCATTGTCACGATGATAAAACAGCTCTTGATGAAGAGATGTTGCTGTACTCTTAACAAGGAGACGGTCAAACTAGGAGCCGTATGAGGTGAAAGTCTCATGTACGGTTCTGCTGCTGAATGGGAGGGGTAGACCGTGAGGTCTATCTCGACCCCTAATCAAAACTTTGAGCTGGGCTGGACTCCTGGGGTTGAGTTGTGGATTATTGGCTTGTGGGCAGTTGACAACTGGGCAGACTACTGAGCAGACTATAAGACCATCTTCCGAGTCTTTTCTACCCCAAAACGCTGCGATCGCCTCATCTCCCGTTACTTTATCCAGCCCCTCTGGGTTGGCATCGAGGCACTACAACGCCGAGGCAATTTATACAGAATTTGAGCGTTTGACCCGGCGAGCCTGTCAAAAACAGGAAAAAATTGTCGGGAATTTGCGTTATCAGATCTGCACCATGACTGACTCCCAGGGCTTGATTCAAGTTGTTTATGCCTCTTCATCTCTGGCTAGTGAGGGTGATGGTGCCGGATATTGGCTCAATGAGAACGCAGATATCTATGCAATTCGCTACTTCCACTCTGATGAGGTTTTTGTGCTACTCCCAGAAGCTCGCCAGACCATTGTATAGTTAGTTGGAAACCGACAGATCAACGTGACTACAGATAAAGCCCGTTGGCATCAGCTAGAACTCGATGCGAGAGAGCAGATCATGGAAATTTCTGCACAGTTTGACCTCAATAATTTCACAGTCAGCAATCAGCCAACTTCAGACCGCCAAGAAATACAGCGCATTGCCCTTATGTTTTTGGAACCGGGAGCCTTAGCAGCAGGGTTGCCTACCCCAACCATTGAAAAAATGGCGATCAACATGACTACAGATAAAGCCCGTTGGCATCAGCTAGAACTCGGTGCGAGAGAGCAGATCATGGAAATTTCTGCACAGTTTGACCTCAATAATTTCACAGTCAGCAATCAGCCAACTTCAGACCGCCAAGAAATACAGCGCATTGCCCTTATGTTTTTGGAACCGGGAGCCTTAGCAGCAGGGTTGCCTACCCCAACCATTGAAAAAATGGCGATCGCTGATGACACGGCTTTACTTACTTGGCAGCAAGGGGAAACAGCGGGGATGATGTTGCTCCGAAAAGAACAGGGGCAATGGGGAGTTTTGACCTATGGCGGCGGTGCAATTGACGCAACAACTCTATCTGAGTATAATGTTCCCCAGACCACAGGTGAAGCCCTGCTCAAGCAGTTAAACCTCAACTAAATTTATGCAGATTATTGGCGGGGGCGATCGCTACTCTTGTCCGGTAGGTTAGTCAAATTTAGCCAGGGTTTATCATGTAAACTAGGGGGTATTTTCTGACTGGATAACTCAAGATTTATCAAGGCACTATTTGGTTGTTTTGTCAATAGGTAATTCCTAGTAATTTATGCCTGACTCCCACCAGAATGCGATGAAAAATTCAACCCCAACTCCTGCAGATGCTCTAATCGCCGCCCTCCATGAACCGGGACGGGAAAACCTCCTTGATTTAGTCCAAAATCCCTTGTGTTTGACGATGCTATGCATGATTTGGGATGGGTCGTTGCCGGACACTCAGGCGGAGTTATATCAGCGTTACCTGCGAAAAATTTATGAGTGGAATCAGAATTTAAATGACTTGGAAAAGTATGCGGAAGTTGGTGGCACGAATACCACGAAATTAAAGCAGAATTTGAATCGGCAATTGGGGGGAACTGGCAAAGGCTGCGCTGAATTTGCCCCGGCAGCGATTTCGGTTATCACAGGCTTTGGTGGAAGAGCATCTAGGGGAGGAATCAGATCAGACTTCGTGGGCTTATTTGGTGTTGCGGTTGGGTTGGTTAAATCGGGTGGGCAGAGATGGACGCGGCGATAGTATTTTTGCCTTTTATCATGCGACGTTTCAGGAGTATTTTGCAGCGTTGGCGGTGGAGGATTGGGATTATTTTCTGCCTCGGAATCATGTTGATTCTCCGGTGGCGGGGAGGCGGTATCGGATTTTTGAGAAGCAGTGGAAGCAGGTGATTTTGTGTTGGTTGGGGCGTAAGGATATTCAGGCTCAGAAGAAGGAGGATTTGATTCGGGCGTTGGTTGAGTTTGAGGATGGGGTCAGAGATTTTTATGAATATAAAACATATTTGCTGGCTGCTGCTGAAATTAATCAATTTAAGGCTTGTTCTCTGGCTACCGATATTGTGCGGCAGGTGGTGAAGTGGGGGTTTGGTTATTTAAATACTGAAAAACAGGAATGGCAAACCTTTTTAGAACCCATCGAAGAAGCGGCGAGAGAGGTGATACCACAAACCATTAGACCCTTGGCGATGTCCGCACTGATTGAACTTATTGAGAATTGCCCAGAAAAGGACAGTCGGATGCAGGCAGCAGAGAGTTTAGGGAAAATCGACCCAGGAAATCCCGATGCGATCGCTGTATTGGTCGAAATTATCCGCACCACTGAGGATAAATATACCCGTTATCAGGCAGCAGAGAGTTTAGGGAAAATCGGACAGGTAAATCCCGATGCGATCGCTGTATTGGTCGAAATTATCCGCACCACTGAGGATAAATATACCCGTTATCAGGCAGCAGAGAGTTTAGGGAAAATCGGACAGGTAAATCCCGATGCGATCGCTGTATTGGTCGAAATTATCCGCACCACTGAGGATAAATATACCCGTTATCAGGCAGCAGAGAGTTTAGGGAAAATCGGACAGGTAAATCCCGATGCGATCGCTGGGTTGCTTGAAATTATCCGCACCACTGAGGATCAAGATACCCGTGGTCTGGTGGCATATAGTTTAGGGGAAATCGGACAAGGAAATCCTGATGCGATCGCTGGGTTGCTTGAAATTATCCGCACCACTGAGGATCAAGATACCCGTGGTCTGGTGGCATATAGTTTAGGGGAAATCGGACAAGGAAATCCTGATGCGATCGCTGGGTTGCTTGAAATTATCCGCACGACTGAGGATGAAAAGACCCGTAGGGAGGCAGTAGAGAGTTTAGGGAAAATCGGACAGGGAAATCCTGATGCGATCGCTGGGTTGCTTGAAATTATCCGCACGACTGAGGATGAAAAGACCCGTAGGGAGGCAGTAGAGAGTTTAGGGAAAATCGGACAGGGAAATCCTGATGCGATCGCTGTATTGGTCGAAATTATCCGCACCACTGAGGATAAATATACCCGTTATCAGGCAGCAGAGAGTTTAGGGAAAATCGGACAGGGAAATCCTGATGCGATCGCTGGGTTGCTTGAAATTATCCGCACCACTGAGGATCAAGATACCCGTGGTCTGGTGGCATATAGTTTAGGGGAAATCGACCCGGGAAACCCTGATGCGATCGCTGGGTTGCTTGAAATTATCCGCACCACTGAGGATCAAGATACCCGTGGTCTGGTGGCATATAGTTTAGGGGAAATCGACCCGGGAAACCCTGATGCGATCGCTGGGTTGCTTGAAATTATCCGCACGACTGAGGATGAAAAGACCCGTAGGGAGGCAGTAGAGAGTTTAGGGAAAATCGGACAGGGAAATCCTGATGCGATCGCTGGGTTGCTTGAAATTATCCGCACCACTGAGGATCAAGATACCCGTGGTCTGGTGGCATATAGTTTAGGGGAAATCGACCCGGGAAACCCTGATGCGATCGCTGGGTTGCTTGAAATTATCCGCACCACTGAGGATCAAGATACCCGTGGTCTGGTGGCATATAGTTTAGGGGAAATCGGACAAGGAAATCCTGATGCGATCGCTGGGTTGCTTGAAATTATCCGCACCACTGAGGATCAAGATACCCGTGGTCTGGTGGCATATAGTTTAGGGGAAATCGGACAAGGAAATCCTGATGCGATCGCTGGGTTGCTTGAAATTATCCGCACCACTGAGGATCAAGATACCCGTGGTCTGGTGGCATATAGTTTAGGGGAAATCGGACAAGGAAATCCTGATGCGATCGCTGGGTTGCTTGAAATTATCCGCACGACTGAGGATGAAAAGACCCGTAGGGAGGCAGTAGAGAGTTTAGGGAAAATCGGACAGGGAAATCCTGATGCGATCGCTGGGTTGCTTGAAATTATCCGCACCACTGAGGATCAAGATACCCGTGGTCTGGTGGCATATAGTTTAGGGGAAATCGACCCGGGAAACCCTGATGCGATCGCTGGGTTGCTTGAAATTATCCGCACCACTGAGGATCAAGATACCCGTGGTCTGGTGGCATATAGTTTAGGGGAAATCGGACAAGGAAATCCTGATGCGATCGCTGGGTTGCTCGAAATTATCCGCACTACTGAGGATGAAGATACCCGTAGGCTGGCAGCATGGAGTGTAGGGAAAATCCTCACCACACCGGAAGAATATGCAGGAGTCGTCTCCGCCTTAAAAGACTGCCTCAGCGATGAAGTTTACGAAAACAACTTTGACCTATTCAAGGCATCCTACAAACTCATCTGCAACTGTGCCGAAAACCTCCCCTATCCCGAATTTTATCAACCCTGGCACAATCTCCCCACCACCCCTCATCCCTAAGTGGAAGACAACACCCCCTTTATTCAACAGTGTAACCTCGCCCTTCTCCCCCAAATCCTCAACCAAGCCATCCAAACCCACCCCCTCAACTGCCAACCCATTTGCATCGATCGCAGCCGCTTCAGCGACCCCAGCAACCCCGCCTTGCCAATCTACACCACCTTGAAAAAAGCCGGTTGTCCCGCCAGTCCCGACGGTAAACCCGGTACCATTGCCGAATTACAAGCCTACTGCGAGGATGACCTCAGCGACCATCCAATTGCCCTCATCCTCTACGAAGAACCCACCGACCCACCCCCCCAAGGCTTTGATATCGCGGTACTCAATAAACTCGCCCGCTTTAGCCATCCCCCCATGGCGGTGGTTGTCCCCCAACCCCTCCCGGAGTGCCGATTACCGCAATTCCTAGAAAGCGACCCCGATTTGATTGCCCATCTCCTCCAGTGGTTGCAAAACTTGGCACGATGAACCGGTGAAATTAGCAGTAAATTCAATCCCTGATCATCGGACATGGCTCTGCTATAACCCGGTTGCGGGAAACTGGGCTATAATTGCTGTTGTTGGTGACACCAAAAGGCGATGGCAGCCACCCCTAAGCTACTACCATATTGATGACGCTTAGGTGTTCGGTTGTAGGGTATTTTTGCCCAGGGAAATCACTAATTGAATTAGGCGAGATATATAGGTGGGTTTAGCGATCGCCCAACAGGAACTCACCCAGCAACGTTACCCTGAACTACGAGAAGCCCAACTCGACCAATTCCTCACCCCCCAAGAATACCAACTCACCCAACAAGGCAACCTCACCGATACAGAATGGGGTGATATCTTCATCCGCCTCAACATGGCAGCCTGTAAAAGGAGAAACGTCACCCAGCAGGAGGAGTTTTTTCGGGATGTTTCCCATAGTATTGATTCTGGTTTTGCGGAAGTCTGTGAACGGTTGGGGGTAATGGAAACCACCATCAGCGACTTGTTACAAACCCTAGAGGAACGCCTAGAGGGGTTGCGCCAAGAAGTGACGGAATTTCGTCAAGAGGTGGGGCAGGGGTTGGAGTGGCTGCACAATCAACCGAGGGGGCGATCGTTCTCTAAACAGGAGTATCGCGCGCGTCAAAATATCTTAACTCAGATGCGATCGACAAAGTTGTTTTTAAAACCATAAGCTCCTACCATTAAACCTAGCCATCAAACTACTCACCAAAACCATGCTAAAAGAAGTTGATATAGATGTTTGGGTTGCAGAATAGACCTTCCGATATTTGGGACTCAGTGTCGGAACAGGATGACGGTTATTCGATTGGCTAATCGAGAACTCGCGGTAATTTCTCCAATTCAATCTAGCGACAGACTTGTCAGCCAGCTAGGTCAACTGGGAGTTGTCAAGTATATTATTGCCCCTAACCTTTATCATTATTTATTTGCAGCTAATTTCAAATCTATTTATCCCCAGGCAACCTTTGGGGCTGCCCCTGGTTTAACCATTAAAAAACCCGATTGACCGATTGACCAGACCATCAGGGGCGATCGAGGTGAGTTATTACCTGGATTATACTTTGTCTTATTCGATGGTTTAAGAGTTTGGGGCTTAACGGGAATTGATTCACTTAATGAATGTGTGTTTTTCATTCTGCAAGTCGCACTCTGATTTTGACAGATACAGAATTGCACTTTGATGAAACATTTCCAATTATGACACAATTTTAAGCTAGACTGCTGGGAGTATATAAACAATTAAGTCTATCACTCATGGAAAGGATAGCCACCAATTAAAAAGAGCGATTTAGACAATCGTTTTAACAAGTAATGTTATGGGATTTCGAGCGATTTATTATGGCTCATGGAAGTATAATTTAGCGAGATAGCACAGAAAAATTAAAGAAAGGGTATGAATCTTTTTGGCGTTGAAGCTAGTGTTTACCTTATCCTATATTCCACCAATATAAAACCTGATTTTTACTCCCTAAATAAATGCACCGATAGCCTCGTGCAACAACACTTCGCCAACCTAGAAATCCAGAAAGACTAAAACTGACTCTAAGAAACCGGGTTTCTGTCAGGCTTTCTATATCCTAACAAAGATAGTAATAGAAACCCGGTTTCTGGCAACTTGGCTATAATAGTCGTAACCCCCTAGTATCAACCCATATCCCCATCCTTAATATGACATTCATCACCGATACTCCGGTAACTTGGCAATACCTAGACATTGATGCTCAAAATCAGGCAACTATTGCCAATAGTCGCGTTTCAGTTGCCCAACTGATTCAAGAAAAACACGCCCACGGCTGGAGTCCAGAAGAACTGCACTTTCAACACCCAGAAATTTCCCTCGCTGCCATTTATTCTGCCCTCAGTTATTACTACACCTATCAACACCAAATTGATGCTCAAATTGCTCAAGAACAAGAAAACATCCAGAACCTGCAAGCTGATTTAATTACAATGAGAGTCGGTCATAATACTGCCGATTTTCAACAAAGGCTTCAGCAAAAATGGCAGCAGCAGCAAGGATGAAAATGGCAATCTATTACTATTTCGAGGCTCCACTCCATCGAGCGATTAAGATTGGTTTAAAACTGACATTGGTTGAGGTTATGACCGCTCAAGAAGACAATAATAATAGTGCTATTTATGAAATAATTTTGAGTCTGTGCAACTAAAGCGTCCTCTTGTAACCACGGATCATGATTTTCTAGTGTTAGATAAAAATTGCGTCAATCAAGGTAAAGCGTTTACCGGAATTTTCTTTTTAAGTCCTCAAGTGTCGATGGGTTATGCGATCGAATAGTTAGAGGTTTACGCCAAAATGGGAGAATTAGAAGATTTCGCCAATCAAGTAATTTTTATTGGATGTTGAACTGCCGCCGCTTTATCCATGAGAGGAAAAGCCATGAACTAATGAACTTTGTTGTTGGCATCAAAAATACAGACTATGCAGCTTCCCTAGAAGTTCGCAAGATTTATCCAGTCTTACCCGACTCAAAAGCGAATAGTCATCAAATGCTGCGGATAATTGATGAATCAGGGGAAGATTACCTCTATCCTAACGCATATTTTATGCCTATTGAACTCTCTGCCTCTCTCCAACAAGTTCTGGAAATGTCTTAGGTTGAGTGGAATCAAAGAAACCGGGTTGCTGTCAGGGTTTCTGTATCCTAACCGAGATATCCATAGAAACCCGGTTTCTCAGCATTTAGCTATAATAGGATGAGTTAGGGTAAATTCGGTAGAATTAGATATCAAGCACAAATCAGAACGCCTCATGAATATAGAACTAGACCCAGAAACAGAAGCCCGTTTAGTGGAAATTTTAGCCAGGGAAAAAACGACCAGGGATGAATTGATTAAACGCTTGGTTCAAGAATGCTGGTTGAGTTTACAACCACGGCAAACTATTGTCGAAAGGTTGGGCGGACATCCTGAACATCTGTTAGAAAATGCGCCGCCTGATTGATCAGAACGGGCCAATCGAAAAAAGGCGATCGCTGTGCCTATCTAAATGGCGCGTTAGCTGCTTAATCAGGGTAAGAGTATATTTTTGCCCTGAGTAATTATACTCATCTCCTCATTGAGATGCACCCGCTAAAAAAGCCATAGAAGGCTCTATGAAAGGTAAAGATTTTCAGGATTTTATTGAACAGGACTTGGTTCCGAGACTGAATCCAGGGGATGTCGTAGTTATGGATAACCTTAATATCCATAAAATGGAGGGCATTGAAGAAATGATCACTGCTACGGGAGCCAGAGTAGAATATTTACCACCCTACTCACCAGATTTCAATCCTATTGAAATGTTGCGGTCAACGGTTAAGTCAGTGGTCAGAATGTTTCCAACACGAGCAATGGAAGCACTAGAACAGTTAATTAAACTGGCTCTAATGCTGATGAGAAAAAATACGTTTAAGAAATGGTTTACTAAATGCGGTTACTGTACTAATTAAATATCGAACAAGCTGTATCCAGCAAGGAGTTCAGCAAGGTATCCAACAAGGAGTTCAACAAGGCATCCAGCAAGGTATCCAACAAGGACAGCGATCGCTCCTTGAAAGTATGTTACAAGTTAAATTTGGTGCGGTGGATGCAGAATTAGCTGAGATTATCGAGGGGTTAATTCAAGTGCCCCCCTTGGAGCAAGCACAGTTGATTTGGCAGTTATCGCGGGAGGAGCTTTTGGCTCGGTTTTCCGGTGACTTGTGAACCTGGTGGGGGTGTTCAAAGAGTCGCGGGGTGGGGTACAATTAAGGTGCGGTGGCGCGAGGCTTCACTGAACTGACAGCACCGAACCCAGACTCATGGAGGCAAAATGATGTCGAGTTGGCGTGAGAGATGGCAAAACATAAGGCAGAGGCTCAACACCCCTTTATTCACCTCCCAGCCTCCCAGAACCTCTAACCCGACCGTTGAGGCGATATCCCCTGAGTATTTAGCGATTTGGTTAGAAATTCTGAAAGCCAAAAAAAGGGGATTAAGTAGGAAAAAAGTTCATCGCATTTTCCAAAAATACCAAGACCAACTGGACCTCGATTTTGCTGAAACCATCACCCAATGGTTTCACTCCCAAATAGACCGTAATAAGATTAGAAAAAATCAATACTTAGCCAGGATTTTTTATGATTTTGCTCTTGATATTCGGCAATTCCAATTAGGCAGTCGAGCTAATAATCTAGAAATTGCCGTTGCAGCCTACCGAGCCGCCTTGTCAGTCTACACCCGCGATGCCTTTCCCGAAGACTGGGCTCTGACCCAAATGAATCTGGGGTTTACCTACAAAAACCGCATCCGGGGAGAGCGGAAACAGAACCTAGAAGAGGCAATTTCCTGCTACCGAGCCGCCCTGGAAGTCTACACCTGCAACGCCTTTCCCGAATACTGGGCGATGACCCAAATTTCTCTGGGGGAAGCCTACCGTGACCGCATCCAGGGAAAACGGGTACAGAACGTAGAAGACGCTATTTCCTGCTTCCAAGCCGCCTTGTCAGTCCACACCCGCGATGCCTTTCCGGAATACTGGGCGATGACCCAAATTTCTCTGGGGTTAGCCTACAGGCACAGTATCAAAGGAGAGCAGGCACAGAACCTAGAAGAGGCGATTTCCTGCTACCAATCCGCCTTGTCAGTCTACACCCGCGATGCCTTTCCCGAATACTGGGCTCAGACCCAAAGTTGCCTGGGGTTAGCCTACTCAGACCGCATCCGAGGAGAGCTCGCACAGAACCTAGAAGAGGCGATTTCCTGCTACCAATCCGCCTTGGAAGTCTACACCCGCGATGCTTTTCCCGAAAAGTGGGCTCTGACCCAAAATAATCTGGGGTTTGCCTACGGGGAACGCATTCGGGGAGAGCGAACACAGAACCTAGAAGAGGCGATTTCCTGCTACCAATCCGCCTTGGAAGTCCGCACCCGCGATGCCTTTCCCGAAAAGTGGGCTCTGACCCAAATTTGTCTGGGGTTTGCCTATGAAACCTGCATCAAAGGAGAGCGGGCACAGAATCTAGAAGAGGCGATTTCCTGCTACCAATCCGCCTTGTCAGTCTACACCCGCGATGCCTTTCCGGAATACTGGGCTCTAACCCAAATTTGTCTGGGGTTTGCCTACTCAGACCGCATCCGCGCAGAACGGGCACAAAACCTAGAAGATGCTATTTCCTGCTCCCGAGCCGCTTTGGAAGTCTATACTCCCTCATCCTTCCCCCTAAACTGCCTCAAGACCGGACGCCACCTCGGCAACCTCGGCTACACCCTCCAAAACTGGGAAATCGCCATCGAAGGCTACGACAACGCCATCCGCGCCGTGGAACAGAGCCGGGACTGGGCCACCTCCCCGGACACGAAACGGAAAATCCTGGAAGATGCCCTGCCCATCTATGGCAAAATGATACAAGCCTGCCTCCACCTGGAACGCTACGACCAAGCCCTCCTCACCGTCGAGCGCAGCAAGTCCCGCACCCTGATGGAAATGCTCACCAGCGCCGACCTGGTTCCCAAAAACGCCACCCCCCAACAACAGGAACAATACCGCCAACTCAACCGGGAAATCGCCGCCCTACAACAATCCTTCGCAGCACCGGAGAACGCCGCAGACGGGGAGTCGGGGACAGGGGGAGCGGGGGAAACCGGGAACCGGGGAAACCGGGAGATAGCCACACCCACCGAGGCACCGGGAACCCCTCTCCTGCAACGCCTGCTGCAACAACGGGACAGCCTCCTGGCGCAAATCAACGACCCCGACTTCAACGCCTTCGCGAAGGTGCAAGTCCAACTGCCGGACTTTCGCCAACTCCTCACCCCGGAAACCGCTCTCATCGAATGGTATCTGCCCCAAGACCCCGACCTGGGAGCCTGGGCGTTCACCGTCACCCTCGACCAAGACCGCCCCCACATCCGCGCCCACAGCTACAGCGCCGACCAACGCCAAACCCTCGACCAATTCAACCAAACCTACTTCGCCGACTACCGCCAACCCAGTTGGTACAAGGCCCTAGACCGTCGCCTGGAGGACCTGGCGGAACATCTCCACCTGTCCAGTCTGATCGCCGCCCTCCCCCAGACCTGTCAACGGCTGATTCTGATTCCCCATCTCTACCTGCACCTGTTCCCCCTCCACGCCTTATCCGTTGAACTCAACGCCCCCGCCACGCCGTTACTGGAGCGCTTTAGCCAAGGGGTCAGCTACGCCCCCAGTTGCCAAATTCTCGACTACATCCACCACCGCCCCCAACCCGCCACCCCACCCCAATTCTTCGCGGTGCAGAACCCCACCCAAGACCTCAGCTATGCCCAAATGGAGGTGGAGTTCATCCGCCCCTACTTCGACCCCAACTGCTATATCCTCACCCAGCAAGCGGCGACGAAATCCGCCCTCAATCGCCGGGAAACTCTGGAGAAACTGCGCCAGAGTCATGTCATTCATTTTGCCTGTCACGGGGGCTTTGATAGCGAAAATCCCCTCAATTCCGCTGTGATTTTGGCAGGGGATACACCCCTCGAATCTGCTCCCAGGGAGGAAAAACGCCAGACCCTCACCCTCCGGGATGGTCGCCGCTTCGACACCGCACAGCAAGGCTTAACCCTGGGGGAAATTTATCGCAATCTGGAAATTCCCGCCTGTCGTCTGGTGATGCTTTCGGCTTGTGAGACGGGACTAATGGGGAGTTTATTGACCGATGAATATATTGGGTTAGCCAGTGGGTTTTTGTATGCGGGAACTCCGGCAGTGGTGAGTAGTTTATGGTGTGTGGATGATTTTGCCACGGCTTGTTTGGCGATTCGTTTCTATTATGAATTCCGCCAAGATGAGCGGGTGGTGATGGCATTACATAAGGCGCAAAATTGGCTCAGAGGGGTTTCGGCGGCGGGGTTTTTAGAGTGGTGTGGTCAGGGTTTGCAGATGACGGAGGAGGAATGTGAGATAATTGAGTTTAAGTTAATGGATTATGATGAGGATTGTCCCTTTGGCGATCGCCGTTATTGGTCCGCTTTTGTGGCGATCGGTTTGTAGTGGATAATGCCCTCTCCCCAGCCCTCTCCCAGAGGGAGAGGGAGCAAGAGTTGAAGGGAGTTGTTATGTGTTCTCGTCCCGTTACACGCCATCTCTTGCCCGGGCTGGAGCCTTACTGGGAATAGCCAACTAATCAGGGACAAATCTTGACATAATTTAACGCTTTTAACAATCAAATTATGCTATAAATAAGCAAGAGCTATTTGCCGTTAGTTAATCTCTGAAAAATTGAGGAAGCTATGAGTGGCAATTGCAAGAAGCAAACATCGGGCAAATTATGCGGTCATTCTATCCCTAGCAATATGGGTAGTCAAAATCAACCCACTCTTGCTGATTGGGTGAATGATTATCTCGCTCATTTCGGAACTTGTTATCAAGCTCAAACCCAATGGTGGGGCGATCGCACCCTGACTTGGGATGCAGCCTTGGAACGAGCTTGGCTTTCTCTACGTGCCAATGGAAAAATGCACCCCCATCAGTGCCAACCCTCTCGTAAATTAGCAGAAGGATTAAACGTATCTCGCCAAGATGGTAAGCAAGCACAGCAGTTTAAAACCTTTGCAGAACTTCATCACTGGATAGAGTCGGTGACTGCTCGCGTTAAAGGATTAGGAGAAATCACAGCTTACGATGTGGCTCAACGCTTGGGAATGTGGCTAAATTTAGCTCCAGATTTAGTGTATCTTCATGGAGGGACGGCTGAAGGTGCAGCCGTTTTTAACATTACCGGACAAACCGCATTTTTAAGTGCTTTCCCTCCAGAAATCCAAAAAATTGGAGCTACTCACGCAGAAAACTTTTTGTGTATTTATAAAGATAACCTCAAGTCGTTATCTAAATAACTCAGTTTCAAAGGTTAAATTTGGGAGACAGTTGAAAAGATTATGGCTGCAAAAAATCGAAAAACACCAGGTAGTCGGTTTGTCAAGGGAAGTTATGCACTTCCGCGTTTCGTCACTTCAAAAGAAGATTATGATTCGATAGAAACCCTTGCCATTTTGAGGATGGATGAGGATGATAAAATCCACTATTACGGCATCGATGAAGAAACTGGCGAAGAATATGAAATATTATCCGATGACGCTTGGGCAGACTTCCATAATTTACTCATGCAAGGCGCGATGAGTCATGACATTATTCCTGCCTGTACTGAACAGTTAGAAGCCGATGGTTGGAAAGAAAGTGAATGTGACTTTGAAATTTTTAATCGCCTCGTCTTGGATATGTGTATAGAGTATGAAGATGATTTTCAGTATAGCTGTGATTTAGCCGAGGAACTCGAACGGCTACCGAAAACCCATGATGATTGGTTTATTGAGTTGCTCGATTTATGGCAACAGAGTAAAACTTTTATGTATGTAAATTTAGCCCAAAATGAGGAAAATACCGAATTTTATCCGAATTTGCGTAATTTGGGTGACCGAGAGTTATGTTTTTCCTATAATGATGAATATATCATCAATTATCTGAACGATGTGAAACGCGGGATTGAAAAATTAAAGAATAAAAGCAAAAAGCAGCAACAACAAACCCAAGATGGTTGGCAACAATCAATGAGCTATCTGATTGGGTTAACTCCTTATCGACAAACTAATCAACTTTTGAGGGATGGTTTAGTTGAATTAAAAAGCCTCTATCCAGAAGTCATGTCTAAAATCCTGACAGGAATAGTGGAGTATTTCAAAAATATGCCTTGTTCTTATAACCTTGAAATTGAATACCGCGATTCCGTCCTCGACTTCATCCACCCCATTAATCAATCTGCTGATTAGTTTAAAAACTAATCAATGGCGGGTGAATTCGGGCTTTTAACCGTTTATAATATATGGAATTAAGATAATATCGCCGAAGCTATAACTGGTCATAGTGGGAGAGGGAGTAAGACAGTAGGTTGGGTGAAGCGCAGCGTAACCCAACACCCAACACCCAACAATCCCAACAATAAGGAATCATGCTCGGCCCTCTCCCCAGCCCTCTCCCTGTGGGAGAGGGAGTAAGACAGACAGTAGGTTGGGTGAAGCGCAGCGTAACCCAACACCCAACACCCAACAATAAGGAATCATGCTCGGCCCTCTCCCCAGCCCTCTCCCTGTGGGAGAGGGAGTAAGACAGTAGGTTGGGTGAAGCGCAGCGTAACCCAACACCCAACACCCAACACCCAACAGTGAAAAACCGGGTTTCCTTGTTAAAATTGGTTAATACCGCCCAAATGCTGCTACAGACTCGGTATGTTCACATTCGGAGATAATACCATGAGCGATCGCATTTCCAACTCAGATTTATTACAAACTATCGAAGACTTCCTCACCTATCTCGAACAATGTCAAACCTACCCCCAAAATAACCCCAAACTGTCGGAACATCTACAAGTATTAGAAGACCAATTAACCGCCGCCGAAGATAAAACCTTGAAACTGGCGAAAATCATTAAATCATGGTGTAACGAGTATCAGATTACCTTCAACCCAGAAGAGTTGATAATAGTTCGCGCCCACATGAAACAACAAGGGCAGACAATCCCCAAACCAGCAGAAGGAGAACGACCGGAAACGGTCTATAATAAGGCCTTACTGGTGGCTAGAGTGCAACAGGCAAAACAAGCACACTCCTAATCTGTTTACCTAATCTTTAGCAACCATAAATATGAGCGATAAAATAGCCCCAATTTACGCCCCTAGTTTGTATTGGTTCGCCTATGAATATCATCGCGGCTTAGTGACCTCAAATGATGATACCCCCGCCCAAACCTTAGACCACATTAACCCCCAATGGGTACGGAAAAAATATAGCAGTATTCTTAACAAGTTCGAGGTAGACTTAGAGTTAGATATTCGCTCCGATGAACCTTCCCAAAATTTTGATTTGCTGGTCGGTGCTGATGATGAAAGAGCTACAGTTGACTTTAGCACTAAACAGGATTTAGAAGGGTTTATTTATCCTCAATGTCTCCATGATAGTTATGCCCTAAATCTGAATATTTACCAACCCGAAACCCCCGGACAAGATGAATATAAGCTGGCGGATTTAGCTCAATTCAACCCGGGGAATTGCTTTAAACCGTCACCGGATTCGGCTTCTAATTTAGGGCAAACTCTGTTATTAAGTGCCTATTTAAACACCAATAAACCGGATAATATTCGCGACTTAGAACCTCTGGCTAGACAAGGCTGGATTAAGTTTTTTCACCTGGAAAATGGGGAGAAATTACCGCCTCTCTATCGCGCTTATAATCTGCTGGGTGGATATCTGTATGAGTACGGGAGTCCGAGGGCGGATTTAGAGGAAAATCCCTACGGTCATTTATTGACTTGGTTTCTATTTGAAGAACAGCCAACTTTAATCCTGCAAAAGTGTTATTGGGAATTGCCGGAGTTACTACTATATTATCACAAAATCTGTAAAAGTTTTCAAGATAGTCGGATTTATTACGATCGCGCCGATCGCATTGTGGCAGAAAATGAAACCCAATTAAATCAGTTACATCAAAACTATCTAAACCGGGAAAAAACGGCAACCCTGTCCGCCGCCGAATTGGCAACTTTGAAAATCTCCTTAAAAACGCTGCTGGCGACTTCCCTCAACTATTCTCAACAACTGCGAAATATGGAATATGCGCGCAATACGATCGCCATCAATCGCCAAAACTATCAAACCAGTTTAGAACGCATGGAACAACTGGCAGAAACCCCCATGGAAGGTTGGCGGTTATTTTACGAAAAGGAAGCCATAACTTTTCAAGAACAAATCCGCGCTGATTTAAACTACTTTTATCCCGGTTCCAACCTCCTCAATCAAGCAATTGCCACGATTCGCGGTTTAGTGGAAGTTGACCAAGCGGAACGCGATCGCCACATTCAAGAAAAGCAGCAGAAACTCCAGGATCACATTCAGGCGGTGGGGGTAGGAATTGCTGGGGGTGCGATCGTTGCCTCCAGTAGCGGATTGTTATTTGAACCCCAACGGATGACGTTTCCGTGGGAAGCAGAATTTGGCAGATATCCCCATCCGTTTTTGAGTGCGTTCGCGCAGCGTGTCCGGAGGACGTATCGCCATCAGTAGTCTAGTGGCTTATTTAGCCTTCAAAGCTGCCAAATATTGGATTGAAAAAGGGCGATCGCGCTAAGGGCGATCGTAGGGGTATCTCTCCCGGATTCAAGAAATCCTCGGCTGTCGAGGTGGGGAGGGTCAGGAATTACGGATTTCCTCGGAGTGAGTTATGGGAAGATTTCTATGATGTGTTAGTGGCTCATACTCGTGAGGATGAGGAAGAGGTGCCTTGGGAGGAGTTAAAACAAGACATTCAGGCAGAAGCAAAGGGCAAATGAAGGGTATGCTGTCCGGTTTAAGAAGTCGGCGGCTAAGGAATCGCTCGATATCAATCTCTAGTTACCCATTGGGGAGGCGATCGCCTGAGTTTCGCCCCCCGTCCGCCCGGAGTGGTAACGTTGAAGGGGGACGATAATCTCTAGGGAATTGGTAAATCATTTCCAGTGAAGCGATCGCTAGAGGTCTTCAGCAACCGGGTTTCTCGGTGGCGGGGGTGGGGTAAAATTCGGCTGAGGTGGCGCGGTCCAACGCGGTTTCTGGGTTGGGGGGGCAAGGAAACCCGGTTTTTGGATTGGGAGGATGGAGTAAAATGAGGGTACTATCCTGAAATGCACTATGCTAACCACAGAAACTGAAATCTTGGCTATTCTCCGCAATCTACCTCAACCTGCTCTGGAAGAAGCGAAAATATTCTTAGACTTTTTAGCTTGGCGGTATCAAAACACCTCCCCCCAAGGAGCAACTTTAATCGCCAGTCTGCGGGGAAAAGCTACAGGGGACTTGACCACTGATGAGATTCTGAATTTAACCCGGGGTGAGGAATGACGGATTTTTTGGTGGATAGTAATGTGATTCTCGATGTATTAACTGAAGATCTCCATTGGTTTGACTGGTCAGCAGCGCAACTGGCTGATTGTGCCCAAACCGGAACACTGCATATCAACCCGATTATTTATGCAGAAGTATCCATTGGTTTTCGAGATGTAACGGAAGTGGAATCGGTCTTATCTTCTCGTTTTTTTCAGAGAGATGGATTACCTTATGAGGCGGCATTTTTAGCGGGTCAAGCCTTTTTGCAATATCGTCGTAGGGGTGGGGTGAGGCGATCGCCTTTACCGGATTTCTATACTGGTGCTCATGGGTTTGTGTGCCGATACAGTCTGCTCACTCGTGATGCGACCCGTTACCAAACCTATTTCCCTGAGCTTATCCTCATCAGTCCCTAAGTTAAAGACTGGGTTGAGGAAGCGAGAAAACTAGCAAAGGGAGAGAAACCGGGTTTTTGGGAGGGTTTAGGGGAGAAATGAGGGGATGAGTGCAACCCGGTTTCTTGGGTTTTGGACTGGCGGGGGTGGGGTAAAATCGGGATGGTGTAACCTATCCGGTGTGTGGCGATGGATGAACCCAGAGTGCAGGTGTATCTACACCTGATTCAAGAACGCCTCAACGTTCAGGGCAGGGACTAAAATACTAGGGTGTGCAGGGATAGTCAGTTGTCAGTAGAAACTGATACTCTAGACTTGCCCACCAACACTTGACTGGAGGTGGATGTCTGGTATGCGTGTTTACCTAGACACAAGCGTTTTAAATCGTCCCTTTGACGATCAATCACAGGTCAAAATCTTTTTAGAAACCCAGGCGTTTCTTCTAATTCTCACCCTGATTGAAAGTCAGCAAATTGCTCTGGTCAGTTCCAGTGTTCTAGACTATGAAAATAGTCGCAACTCTCGTCTTGAGCGTGCCAATGCTGTCAATCTCTGGCTGAGTTTGTCCAAGATATATCAGAAACTGACACCTAAGATCCGCCTTCGAGCAAAAGCACTGGAAGAGATGGGTGTTAAGTCTTTAGATGCTTTACACATTGCCAGCGCGGAAGCGTCTGGGAGTGATTATTTTCTCACCTGCGATAAACGTCTGATTAATCGCTGCCAAGGACTAGATTTACCCGTTATGAATCCTACCTATTTTATCACGGAGGTTGATTATGAAGGTTGATTTACCGACGGAACAACAAGTTATCAAAGAGGGGCTAAAAATCCTATCCGCTCACATGGCTCCTGTCAAGTTTGCGAGATTTGTTGTGGCTTGTCAACTGGGGGAAGGGGATTATTTGTTGAGTAAAGATGAGATATTTGCGGATGAAACAGTGGATAGTTTATATGAGAAGGTTCGGGCTTTTGAGCAGGGAAAAACTTGAGGTAGTGTTTACAAAAAAGAATCGCTCGATATCAATCTCTAGTTACCCATTGGGGAGGCGATCGCCTGAGTTTCGCCCCCCGTCCGCCCGGAGTGGTAACGTTGAAGGGGGACGATAATCTCTAGGGAATTGGTAAGTCATTTCCAGTGAAGCGATCGCTAGAGGTCTTCAGCAACCGGGTTTCTCGGTGGCGGGGGTGGGGTAAAATCCCGATGGTATCCCCTACCCGGTGTGTGGCGATGGATGAACCCAGAGTGCAGGCTTATCTCTCCCTGATTCAAGAATTCTTCGGCTATCCTAATGAAGAAAATACCTACTCATCGAACTCCCTAAAGATTATAAGTTTAATTTTTTAATGAAACAGCCCTACTTTGGTGGGAGTGGTATTCGATAAACTACCAAAGTATTTCTACTTCATACTGCTCAAACCTACCATCTTCTGATACTAAGGTTAAAGTTTCAGATTTGGCTTGGGAAATTAATAATCGGTCAAACGGATCTCGATGATGGAAAGGTAACGTTTGTAATATCAATAAGTGCGGCAGATGAATGGGTAGAATTTCAATATCGCTGGGAAGAATAAAATTGATAACAATTTGTTCGAGTGGGATTGCCAGTTCGAGTTTACCGAGGCTAGTTTTAATGGTTATTTCCCAGAGGCTAACAATACTTAGATGCAACGTGTTACTTTCATCTTCGATGGCTTGCCTTGCGGTTTGGCTAAGTTTTGGGTTGCCGTCTATCAGCCAAATAAAGATGTGTGTATCTAACAATAAGCGCATCACATATACTCAGCAAAATCATTGAGGGGTGCGTTAAAGTCTTCGGCAATCTTGATTTTGCCCTGCATACAACCAAATAAATTTTTACGGCTGATTTTTTTGTCTACAAATAGGTTAGGCTGTTGTTGCCACTGGGTAATTAAGTAGGAGACGAGTTGCAACTGCTCTTGGCGATCGAGTTGGGTGACTTCTGCTAAGACTTTTTCTAGGAGGGGACTCATCATTGACCTCAATTGTGGGGTTATGTTGATTGTACTATTTAGGGAGAAGCGGGGGATGAGAGGCCGGGGGGCTGTAGCGGTGAAAGGCGATTTCTTGGCTAGTGGGGGGAAAGAAACCGGGTTTCAGGGATGCTGTAGTGGGAAATCGGTTGGTGCAAGAAACCCGGTTTCAGGATTGAGGGCGGAAACCGGGTTTTTGGGAGGGTTTAGGGGGGAAATGAGGGGATGAGCGCAACCCGGTTTCTTGGCTAGTGGGGGGAAAGAAACCGGGTTTCAGGGGTGCTGTAGTGGGAAATGGGTCGGTGCAAGAAACCCGGTTTCAGGATTGAGGGCGGAAACCGGGTTTTTGGGAGAGTTTGGGGGGAAATGAGGGGATGAGTGCAATCCGATTTCTGGGTTGGGGGGTTAAAATGGGGGGGATGTCTTTGCTGATGGTGTGGCGATGGATGAAAGGCTTGTACAGGCTTATCCCTCCCTGATTCAAGAACTGCTGACCTGTACCAGTGGGGAAGAGCCGCAAATCCTTAACCGTCACCTGGAGTTGCTGGATGAGAGTTTTGTACAGGCGTGGGAGTTGGTGGTAGCTAATGTTAGGGGGTTGGATGGTTGCGGTATATTTAGATGTGTGTTGTCTCAATCGCCCTTTTGATGACTGGGCGCAGGAACGGGTTCGGCTAGAGGGAGACTCAGTTTTAGCTATTCTGGAACGAGTTCGCACGGGAGAATGGCAACTCATTTCGAGTGAAGCGATCGCTGTGGAACTGGAAAAAATGCGAAATCTGGAGAAAAAAACGAGCATCCTTAGTCTTTTGGCGTTAGCAACCCAGATGCAAGACATTAATCCGACGGTGGAGGAACGTTCACAACAATTAGAAGGATTTGGGTTTGGGCTGTTCGATTCTTTTCATCTGGCTTGTGCTGAAGCGGCTGGGGCAGATATTTTTCTTTCTACTGATGATCGCCTTCTTAAAACGGCTCGCAGGTACGCATCTCAATTAAAGGTTCCTGTTAGCAATCCGGTGGTTTGGTTGATTCAGGTTTTCCAGGAGTAATAATCAGGAGTTATGGATGATGAATGCAGTAGAGTTAAGAGAAAAAGGCTATCAGATTTTAGTCAATCATTTGGGACAGTCTGATGCAATTCGCTTTTTGCAACAAATGGGTTGGGGTCAGGGAGATTATACCCAGGAGCGGCGTGATGTTTTAGAGTCGGTGACGCGGGAGGAGTTTTTGGAGGATTTACGGAAAATCCGAGGTCTTCAGTAACCGGGTTTCTCAGTGGCGGGGATGGGGTAAAATCGGGATGGTGTCCCTACCTGATTCAAGAACGCCTCAACGTTCAGGGGAAACCCGGTTTCAGGCGATCAGAAACCGGGTTTTTGGGAGGGTTTGGGGGGAAATGAGGGGATGGGCGCAACCCGGTTTCTTGGCTAGTGGGGGGAAAGAAACCGGGTTTCAGGAAGGTTGCAGTGGGAAATGGGTCGGTGCAAGAAACCCGGTTTCAGGTTTGAGGTCGGAAACTGGGTTTTTGGGAGAGTTGGGGGGGGAAATGAGGGGATGGGCGCAACCCGGTTTCTTGGGTTTGAGACTGGCGGGGATGGGGTAAAATCGGGATGGTGTCCCCTATCCGGTGTGTGGCTATGGATGAAGAGCGATCGCAGGCTTATCTCTCCCTGATTCAAGAACTCCTCGAATGTCCCAGTGGGGAGGAACCGCAAATCCTCAAAAGTCATCTGGAGTTGCTGGATGAAGGTTTTGTGCAGGTGTGCGAGTGGGCGGCAGCACAGTTTCAGGAAGCGGAACACAATGAGGAGGCAGAGTTTGTACGAAATGTGGCACGACGGATAGGGGTGTTTTTAGCGCAGGGGGCAGTGCAGCCATCCCAAAGCGAGATAACACCCGCAGAATATAAAACCTTTTTGCAAGAAGCCCTGCGCTTGACCAGAGAAAGTGGTTTTAGTCCGTCTGTTGTTTATCCTTTCCTAGACAGTCACGGGGACAAACTGAATCAGGATCTGATTGCTCTGATTCCTGCCTTTGCCACAAGCACTAACATTGCTACTTTATTTAGTTTTGCCAATTTAGTTCAACAATTTCCTCGGGGTCAACGGGCGATTAATCTAGAAATTGCTATTACTATCTACACCAAAGCCCTCGATTTTTTTGATGGTCAGAATAACGGAACTGCCTGGGCAACCATTCAAAATATCTTGGGAAATGCCTACTTATATCGTCTACAGGGAGAGCGGGCGGAGAACATCGAGGAGGCGATTCGCCGCTACCAAGCCGCCTTAGAAGTCTATGCCCCCAGTGCCTATCTCGAAGAATGGGCAATGACACAAAATAACTTGGGAGAAGCCTATCGTAACCGCATCCGGGGAGAACGAGGGGAGAACCTAGAACGGGCAATTGGCTACTACGAAGCCGCTTTAGAAGTCAGAACCCGCAGCGCCTACCCCGAACAATGGGCGATGTCGCAAAACAACTTGGGAAATGCCTACTTATACCGCATCCAGGGAGAGCAAGCCGAGAACCTGGATCAGGCGATTGGCCACTACGCAGCCGCTTTGGAAGTTTATACCCTCAGTGCCTATCCTGAAGATTGGGCAGACACGCAAAATAACTTGGGGAATGCCTACAGCGACCGCATCCGGGGAGAACGATCTGAGAACATAGAGCAGGCGATCGCCTGCTATGAAGCCGCTTTAGAAGTGAGGACTCGCAGCGCATTTCCCGAAGATTGGGCAGACACGCAAAATAACTTGGGACTTGCCTACTGGAAGCGCATCCGAGGAGAGCGGGGGGAGAACATCGAGCGGGCAATTCGCTACTCCGAAGCAGCCTTTGAAATCTATACCCCCAGCGCCTATCCGGAAAAATGGGCGATGTCGCAAAATAACTTGGGGCTTGCCTACTTATACCGCATCCGGGGAGAGCGAGCCGATAACCTAGAGCTGGCAATTCGCTCATTTGAAGGCGCTTTGGAAGTGAGAACCAGCAGCGCTTGTCCCGAACAATGGGCAGAAGCTCAAAATAACTTGGCAATTGCCTACTCTAACCGGATCCGGGGAAAGGAAGCAGAGAACCAGGAGCGGGCGATTGGCTGCTTAGAAGCGGCTTTAGAGGTCTATACCTCCAGTGCCTATCCGGAAAAATGGGCGATGACTCAAAATAACTTGGGAGAAGCCTACCGTAACCGGATCCGGGGAGAGGAAGCCGGGAACCAGGAGCGGGCGATTGGCTGCTTAGAAGCGGCTTTAGAGGTCTATACCTCCAGTGCCTATCCGGAAAAATGGGCGATAACTCAAAATAACTTGGGGAATGCCTACTGTCAACGGATCCAGGGAGAGCGGGCGGAGAATATTGAGCGGGCGATCGCCTGCTATGAAGCCGCTTTAGAAGTAAGGACCCGTAATGCTTTTCCCCAATACTGGGCAAGGACTCAACATAACTTGGCGATTGCCTACTCACACCGCATCCGGGGAGAGCTAGCGGACAATATCGAGGAGGCAATTCGCTGCTTCCAAGCTGCCCTCGAAGTCTTTACCCCCTCCGCCTTCCCCCTAAACTGCCTTGAAACCGGACGCAACCTCGGCAACCTCGGCTATGACCTCCAAAACTGGGAAATCGCCATCGAAGGCTATAACCAAGCCATCCTTGCCATCGAACAAAGCCGCTACTGGGCCACCTCCGAAGCCACTAAACGGGAACTCATCGCCAACTCCCTTGATATCTATCAAAAAATGGTGCAAGCCTGCATCAACCACCAAGACTACCCCCAAGCCTTGCTCACCGTGGAACGCAGTAAATCCCGCACCCTCCTCGAACTCCTCGACAGCGCCAACCTCTACCCCAAAAACGCCACCGACGCACAAAAACAACGCATCAGCGACCTGCGCCGTCAAATCGCCAGCTACCAACAACAACTCGCCTACACCTCCAGGGACACCCTCACCCCCGCTACGGAGAAGCACCCCAACCAACCCTCACCGGAAACCCTCATCCGCCAACAACTCCAAGCCGCTAACCAGCAATTCCAAGACCTGCTCACGGAACTGGACGACCCCAACTTTACCCTCACCCAACAAGTCCCAGCCCAACTCCCGGACTTGCGCCGCCTCCTCCCGCCCCAAACCGCCCTCATCGAGTGGTATCTCCCCAGGGAAGCGGAATCCGGGTTTTACGCCTTCCTCGTCACCCGCCGAGACGAGCAAATCCAGATTACCCCCCACCCCTTCAGCGCGGAAGACCGCCAACACCTGGACCAAGCCCTCCAGGACTACCGCAGCGACTACGGAAAACCCTCCTGGAATCAGCAACTCCCCCAACGCCTGGAAACCCTCAGCGGTGCCCTGCAACTCCCCCGCCTTCTGGCTGAATTATCGGAGATTCAACACCTCATCCTGATTCCCCACCGGGAACTGCACCTCATCCCCCTCCACGCTCTCCCTGTCTCTCTCCCCTCGCCTTCTGGGGGTGAGGGAAAACCCCTGCAAGACTGGTTCCCGGTGCAATATGCCCCCAGTTGTCAAATTCTCAACAACCTCCAGCAGCGTCCCCCCCTCAACCGGGAAACCGTCCCCTTCTTCGCGATTCAAAACCCGACGGAAGACCTGGACTATGCGGAGTGGGGGGTGGAACTCTTACTGCGCCAATTCAGCCCCCATCAAGTCTTGCGTCGCGACCAAGCTACCCGGGCGAATTTAACCCAACCCCACACCCAAACCTTCCTTGAGCAGAGTCACGCCGTCCATTTTGGCTGTCACGGTGAATTTGACGAGGCTAACCCCCTCAACGCCTATCTGAAATTGGCGAATGGGGAAAAGCTGACGTTTCTGGAGATTTTCAACGGTCTGAATATTCCCCTCTGTCGCCTGCTGGTGCTGTCGGCTTGCAAAACGGGCTTGGTGGAAACCTCCCACACGGATGACTATGTGGGATTATCCAGTGCTTTTTTCTACGCGGGAGCGCGAACGGTGGTCGCCAGTCTCTGGAATGTGGATGAACTGGCGGCGACTCTGGTGACCCTGCGCCTCTATCAAATTTTACCCGATTATCCCTCGGTGACAGTTGCCCTGCAAGCGGCTCAAACCTGGTTACGGGGGTTATCTTCTGCGGAGATTCTGGACTGGCTCAAACATGAGCAGAAGGCGACGGAGGAGGAAGTGGAGGAAGTGGAAGACCGTTTGAGTTTATTTGATGATAACCCCCCCTTTGCTAATGCCTATTATTGGTCAGCGTTTACGGCGATCGGGAATTGATGGGTATCATGAGAATAGAAAGACAAACCTCTCGTGACTTGAGTCATTACAATGGTTTGCTTAGAATTAATCTCAACCTTGAAGGGACTGAGCCGTTCAGACAAGTTCTATCTCATGCAGCTTCTCATTTCAGAACTCGCCCAAGAAGAAGCGGATCTGATTAAACCTGACCAAGCTTACCCGGTATGGTCGCCTTATGATGCAGATGAGGCAGCAGATACCATGTTAAAGGTACTTCAGACTAGCAAAGCTCAAAGGGTTATAATGTGGGAGAGTTGAGCCATGATCAGGTCAGACCCTTCCCACTTTATGTGGCGCAGCAGGTGGGGGCGTTTTTAGGGCAGGGGTAACGCAGTTATCCCACAGCGAGATAACACCCGCAGAATACGAAACCTTTTTGCCACAAGCACTTTCTTCGACTTACCATGAAGGTCTTGGTATAATTAATAAGATAAAGTTGTGGTGGTACTCCCATGCCCCAGGTAGTTCTAGATCCAGAAGTAAAGACTGAGATAGATCGTCTTGCTCAAGTCAGGCAAGTTGACTCCAAACTTTTGGAGAAGTTTGCCTATTTCGTTCTTGAGATATCACAGCAAAAGTCAAGCAATAAAGCTCATTCGCTGAAGACTCATGAGCTAAAAAAAGCTATTTATGAGCGGTTTAGTGTCAAGGATACATCGGAGTTGAAAAAATCTGGTGCATTCAGGATGGCTACTGATGGCATGGACAAGTTAGACTTTCGCTTACAACTCACCTGGGAAACACTCTATCGAAAATTTGTGGGTATTCTTCCCCATGAGCAAAGCCAGGAAGGATATGGTTGTATTAATGGAATTGATATTTTTAAATACTTTAAACCCTGGCAGGTATTTGGGCTAGATCCCAAAACCGCTACCAAGAATGATGTCAAAATGGCCTACTATCAATTATCGAAAATTTATCATCCTGACAATTTGGTAACGGGTGACAGAGCAATTTTTGAGCAA
The DNA here is from genome assembly GCF_026000695.1 of Limnospira platensis NIES-39. Taxonomy (GTDB): domain Bacteria; phylum Cyanobacteriota; class Cyanobacteriia; order Cyanobacteriales; family Microcoleaceae; genus Limnospira; species Limnospira platensis. Next base: position 3,997,665 of record NZ_AP026945.1, on the reverse strand, counting down.
GTGGAAAATATGTACAAGAGTATAATTGCTGGATTTTGAAGATGCCTTTTGATAGAGAAATTTTTTATATTGAAGAAATAAAACTGGCTGAATCTTTAGAACTAACTCAACAAGGTTTAGACGAAATAGTTGATTTTCTACAAGCATCGACTGATGAAAGTATTCGACTCAAAGAATGGTTACATTTTGTGGTTCAAAATTATGTAACTAAGCAACAACCGATTAGGATTTTTTCCCGGGAAGGAGCTTTGGCTATTGCCAGTTATCTGGATTTGAGAGGCGATGCCACTCAGATTTCCCTCAAAAGAGTGATTGCATTACTAGATAAATACAGCGTCAATCAAATAGATGCAAAGATTCGGAGGGCGCTGTATGAAAATACTTCTTCTCTAGTTTCCAGAAATAAACGTCACTGGCTTAATCGAGAAGATGTAGTACGGATATTTATTACCACTTCCTCCAGGTTAGAGCAGGCGTTTAGAGATATTCAAAGATCGGATTTTCCCATGAGAATGAATATAGACTTTGAAGATTATGACGGCATGAGATTCTTCTCTTTGTCTGGCTTAGAAAAACTCAGTATAGAATTGTCCTTGAAATTGCGCTCAGAGGAGAGGCGGGCTTATTGTAAACGGGTGAGTGAAGTGGCTCCTCCGGTATTAGAATTTCTGGCGATCGCGCCTTCTCCAGAGCCAAAACAGATTGAGCAAGCTATGAACTTCGCCAAAAATAGAGATCAAAAAACTTGTCAGGTGACGGGTGTTGTTAGAGATAAGTATAACCAACGGATTGAACTGGTTGGTCATCATCTTTATGACAAAAATGCTTATCATTTTCTCAGCGCCGATCCAGATAACATTTTAACAATTGACAAAAGACTGCATGAAGATTTTCATCAATGGAATGGAGGAACCCAAAAAACTTGTACAATCGATGACTTCATTGATTATGTGGAGTGGCGCTATCCCGACAAGCATGAATTAATCTTAACCTTGCATAATAAGCAAAGAGTTCTCATGTTTAAATTGGCTCAAGTACAACGGACATTACCTGAAAGTAGAGATTAAAGTTCTGGTGTTCTTGACTGGCTGAAATATGACCATTAGGCGACGGAGGAAGGAATGGAAGCGGTGGAAGACTATTTGAGTTTATTTGATGACCCCCCCCCTTTGCTAATGCCTATTATTGGTCAGGGTTTACGGCGGCGGGATTATAATTGAGTCAGGAGCGCGAGCCGGGAAAAGGCTAATCCTGACAGTTGACCCAGAAAATTAATGTGAGTGTGGGAAGGTGAGCGGATGCAAATTACTCTGAATCTACCGGATAGCCTTAGCCAAACTGAAACCTTTAATCAGAAGGACTGGCTTAGGGAAATTGCTGTGGCCCTGTTTGAACAAGAGCGGGTTTCTCTCAGCCGTGCCAGCACTATTGCGGCGATGGAGATTATGGAGTTTCAAAAGCTGCTGGCAGAGCGTGGCATCTGTGTTCACTACGATGTAGCAGATTTTGAACAGGATGTCCAGCACCTGCGCGATCGCGGCTGGTTATGATTGTTGTGAGCGATACGTCTGCTGTTTCCAATCTTGCTATTGTTAATCATCTTTGGTTGCTAGAAGCAATTTATCAAAGGGTGATTATTCCTGACGTTGTGGCTAGAGAACTAGCAGCCGCCCGCAATCCTATCATTCCAGCTATTCTCCAAGTCGGCTGGATTCAAACCCAACCCCTCACCCACTCCCAACTCGCGAACCAACTGCAACAAGAACGAGGATTAGATGCTGGAGAAGCAAATGCGATCGCCTTGGCACTGGAGCTACAAGCGGATGATCTACTGATTGATGAACGCTTGGGACGGCAAGAAGCTCTGCGGTTAGGGCTGTCTATCATTGGTATCCTGGGCATTCTGCTGGTTGCCAAACAAAGAAACCTCATCCCCCAGGTTAAACCTATTATGGATGCGCTGATCAACGAGGCTGGTTTTCGCGTCAGCCCCCAACTTTATCAGCGTGTCTTAACCCTTGCCCAAGAGCCTGATTAAAATTATTGGTTTTACGGCGATCGCCTTATAATACAGTTAGCCATGATAAGGTTAGACGATGCCCACATCTGAAAAAGAACGAATTGTGCGGGCTTTCTTACTGCTTCTCCATCGAGAAAGCAAAAAATCGGAAAGTGCGATTATCCCCCCTACAGCTTGGGAAAATTTACCGGAACTGCAAGCGGGCCTCGCTCAAGCCAATGATGACATTAAAATCATAGCACGAGCCATTACAAAATGGTGTAAAGAACACCAATATAGTTCAATTCTCCAAGCTCTCCGACCTGTCCTAAGTGATTCGATTCCTGAAGATGAAGACCCAGACGAGGACGAAACCGAACAACAAATTCGATTGGGTAACTTATCTCTAAAATTTGTGGATGAAACCATTAGCCAAGCTCAAGGGCAACATGAGCAGCAATCATCATGACAGATAAGGTTATTTATGCCCCAGAAATTCGGTTATTTACCTATCATTTAAAACTCCTCAGAACCACAAACCTTAACGAAGCCGACAAGGATTTAGATTTAAGGTCACTGATTGCCTATTATGTGCAGTTATTGGCGGATTATGGGTTGGTGGATTCCCTAATCAAAAAACTACAAAAAGAGATGTTATCTCCCTGGTCAATTATTGATAAGTGGCTTGAGTATATTCACACAATTAAACTGTTTTTATGGTGGGTTGAACTGAGGATAATTGTTCTGGAAATTCTCATTAATTTAGAAGATTATCTGAGCAGCCAGACCCTAGAAGATGTGATAAAAAACTATCTATTTAGGGCGGATTTTGAAGATTTAACTGATGATAAGAATAATAATCCATTTTTTAAAATTATTAATAATCCCGGAAAAATCGGCATTCAACACTTAAATTTGTCCCGGAAATATCGGGGAGCTTTCCGTCCTCAATATATGAATGATAGCTATAGTTTTTTGTTGCAACTATTGCGTCCCCAAAAACTGGGACAAGATGGGGTGAAGTTCTCAGAACTTGCGGAATTAAAACCCCCTGACTCATTTTTTGCCGGAACTTCGTCAACCCTAGACGAACCCCTACAAAACCATCTCAAACAAGCCTCTTGGGGGACAACGATTCTGTTTAGTGGTTTGATGGAATCACCCCCAGAGACTCTGGAGAAGGGAAAACACTTAGCCGATGAACTATTACAAAACTTGTTAAAATTAGACTCCCTAGAAACCGCGCCACCTTTCTGGGAGAGTCGAGAGTTTTTTGGGGGATTTTTGTATGAGTATCAGAAGATTTATAATCGCCATTCCTACGGACAGATTCTGATTTTGCTGCTATTTTCAGAGGATAGTAAAGAGAAACTTAATGGGGTGCAGTGGTCGTTACCGGAGTTGTTTTTTTATGAACGCAAGATTCATCAAAATTACCTCGATAGTCGTGAGGAATATAAAAGGGCAAATCGGGATATTAAAACGATAGAGGAGACGATTCGGACTTTTCCGCCGAATATTGCGACGAATGTGCCGCCGGATTTGTCGGAGGACGAGTTAAGGTCATTAAAGCAGGAAATTAAGAATTTGTTGGATTTATCGTTGCGCTATTCTCAACGAATGCGGAGTTTGGTCACGTTCGAGAATACGATCGCCATCAACCGGCAAAATTATCTCAATACTCTGACACGCATGGAGATAAAAAGTCAAAGTGATTTGACCGGGTGGCGGGATAAGGCAAATCAGATTTTTGGGATGTTTCAGGGACAAATAAAAGCCGATTTGGTGTATCTGCAACAAGGGGAAAGACTGCTAGATACGGCAATTAATACGATTCGCGGATTGGTGGAAATTGACCAAGCAGAACGCGATCGCGCCCTAGAACATCAAATCCAAGCGGCTGGGTGGGGAATTGCGGTGGGGGCGATCGTAGCTTCGACTTCGGGGTTGATTTTTCAGGAGAAAATGACCTTTCCCTGGGAAGCTAATCGAGGTGATAATGTGCATCCTTTTACTATTGCTGTGGTGCTGAGTTTCGGTGCCGCTGTGGTGGCGTGGTTGGGCGCTAAATGCTGGATTAAGTGCAGTAAAAAAAGGCGATCGCCCTCCCCTGGGGTAAACAAGCGAAGCCAACAGCCGTGAGGGTGACTCCAGCAGACAGGAGATAACGACAATCGCCGTCATGATCAGAGCCATTAAGGATAATTGATATTAGGGCGATCGCGCCGGGTGTCCGGAGGATGTATCGCCATCAGTAGTCTAGTGGCTTATTTAGCCTTCAAAGCTGCCAAATATGGGATTAAAAAAAGGCGATCCGGATCGTGATTTCACTAGATTAAAGCTACTTAATTTCCTGAATGTTTAATCATCATCATCAAACTCGATCCGGGTAGTATGACCTGGGTCGGATTCGGTGATCTCATTGGCTGCTAACTCTTCTAAATCTGGGATATCTAATTGCTTATTTAGGTGAATATCATTAACAAGTTTTAAGCGAATTAAAAGCCTCGGTCCGGTGTGTCCTAAGCGCACCACCATACCATCTACAATTCGCCTCTTGTTAACCATCTGATTATTAACATAAGTGCCATTAGCACCAAAATTCACTAATTCCCATCCAGATGTTTTATTCCACAATTCCAGATGATGTCTTGAAACCACGGCACTACCAATAATAACATCATTATCTTTCGAGCGACCAATACGCAAGATTGGTTTATCCTCAAAAGTCCAACGATGTAGAGGAACAGGTCGGCTAGAATGAAGCAGGATGAGAGTAATCACACCAAAATTTAAGAGGCCAAAAATATACAACAAAGTCCTGAAAGATAGATAACCAACCTACAAGTTATAGCTATTTTTGGCAATGTATACCAAGTTGTAAGCTTGTGATAAGATGTGCGGTAAATTACTACAATCAGACAGTTTGAACCATTGAATAAGCAGGTGCAAAAAAAATCACATTCAGACATAAAAACTGATTTTATGGGAGCGGAAAGTTTCAGTTTTATGATATGGTCATTGTCCGTCATTTTTCCCACCTACTTAGTCATCTAATTTAGCCATTATGGCTGGCTATAATCATTATTTTAGGGATTTTCGGCATCAGCAGTGTCGGATGATTTAGTATCCTCCTTGTCTAAGTTGTTCTCAGCACTATCCGATGAGGATTTCCCCAACTCTTGGGCATATTTTTTTAAGCCTTCCAGGTCGCTGAGAGTCTGTTCAAAATCGTACTGTAAAAATCCCGCCGCCTGACGAATTTTTTGATCCAAGCCTTCTGTATACTGGGGAGGATTTTCAACCATTGATTCCGACACAATTACTCGCTTACTACCCGCGCTGGTCATGGCTGATGCTGGCATAATATAGATCCCCTGTAAAATGCCTCGCAAACCACCATCAGTTTTGAACAAGTAATTAGTCACTGTACCTGTATCATTTTTAATTAGATAGTCAACCAGAACCCCGACTTTTTTACCAGCATCTGTCCAGACTTCATGACCCATGCTAGAATCCGCATTTTCTGGCAATAAAAACTCATCTTCATCGGTGGATTTATTCACCAAAACAGCATCGACCCCAATAGTATCAATTTGTTGCCAACTAAATGCCCGTTTTTTGCCTCCTACTGGTAACATTCCTGACTTGGTGGTGAAGCCTATCACTTGGTTGGAGTTCAGATCGACTGCAATTTCTTCGATGTCGCCTAATTTTTCTACAGTTTGGCGATCGAGGACTAGCCGACCGATTAGGTCACTACGTTTGATGATTCCTTTCTTAGCGTTCATAGCAAATTTTTTCCTTGATAGGTGCTATTAATTGTAACATAATTGTTGACAAAGCACAGCTAATATGTTAATTAGGTGGCTGGCGGCTGGGTCAGGTTTTAGGACAACTGAAAAATAAACGACACCATATCCCCTTTACCTAAAGCAATACGATCGCCTGGTCGCAAGCGATGACGGTTTCCTTTTGGCAGAGGAATATTGTTAATATATGTTCCGTTAGAACTACCCACGTCCTCAATATAATAGGCATCTCCTTCTGGGCGAATATTAGCATGAGTTCGGGAAACAATTTCCGCATTAGCAAATCCAGAAACATCTATATCCGGGGGTACTAAATCATTAGGTTTGCCAATATGAATCACGGGTAAGTTTTGGGGTATTTCCAGCAGGGTTTGACTTTGAACATGAACCAATTTAGCGGTTTGTTGCTGGAGTTGGGTGGCGGGAGTTCCCACATTAGCCACTGGTGGGGGAGAGGGGAATATGGGGTCTGGTTGTGGTGGGACTGTTGACTGAGTTGGGGGTTGTACTGGGTCGGGGTCGGGGATGGGGTCGGGGATGGGGTCGGGGTCGGGGTCGGGGTCGGGGTCGGGGGCTGGGTCGGGGTCGGGCTGAGGTGATGCCAAAGATGGGTCGGGAGTCGATTTTTGTAAATTGACAGCAGAATTAGGATTAGATGCTACTGTGGCTACCTCTTCATCTGGTATCGGGTCAGGAAATACCAAATCTGGTAGCGGCGGAACTACCGTAGGAATTAAATCAGGGTTTTGGTTTTCTTCACCCTCGGGGGTCGGTAGCAAATTATAACCACACTGACCGCAGAAAGAAGCATCGGCTTGGACTGTTGCGCCACAATTGGGACAACTGGTAGTAGTGGGAAGGGGAGTATAACAAGATTCGCACTGAGTTGCGCCCTCTGGGTTCTGATGATTACAATTTGGACAGACAATCATAGGGTTCTCCTTTCGCCATAGAAGAGCGATCGCACCATAGCTAATACTTAGATCCTAACCTACCATCAATCACTGAAATCTCAGCCTTTCTGGATTTCTTCTCCCGCCGCCGCATCAAGTAGCCACCAAAGTTCACCCTGGGGCTGAATGAAGCGACTAGGGTAGGCATTTGCATCCCCTGTAGGGGCAAAAACTTGCGCCAGAGCCGATCGCTTACTAGCCCCAGCTACTAGGAACATCACACAATCAGCTTGATTGATGAGAGGAATGGTGAAGGTGATGCGAGGTTGACCGTCTTTATTCCCCACTGTTACTAAGCGATCGCACACTTGCAGCGCATCTGTCAACGGAAACAGAGAAGCTGTATGGGCATCATCCCCCATTCCTAACAAGATCATATCAAAACTGGGAAATTCTCCCGGATCTACCCCAAAAAATTCTCGAATTTGGCGATCGTGGTTTTCTGCGTCTAGTTGGGGATTGCCGCTACCCGTGGGCATAGGATGAATGTTAGACTCTGGGAAGTTAACCCGATCTAACCAAGCACTGCGAGCCATTTTCTGGTTACTATCTGGGTGATCTGGGGGCACATAGCGTTCATCTCCCCAGAAAATATGGATCTGGTCTAGGGGTAGATCTTGTTTGGCTAAGGCTTCATAAATGGGTTGGGGAGTCCCTCCCCCGGCTAAGGCTATGGTGAATCGATTTCGGCTTTTCACCGCCGCCTCCATTTTGCTGAGGATGATTTCTTGCGATCGCCCGACCATTTGTTCGCGGGTAGCTAAAACTTCGATTATTTTGTGCATCATATCCTCAAAATCAGCTTTGACCACATCATAAAGCCTTTTTCTGGCAAATCGTCAATTACTTAGTCGGCCTATGCTCACGGGGACAGTGTAACCTCCGAAAAATCACGGATGCAAGATCACAAGTCTTAGGTGTTTTATATCACAATTATTCTTGATCAATTTCACCTGAACTAGGGCATGGTATCACGGTAAATAAGAGACGTTTCACACAATAATCAAGATACAGGGCATAGTTTTTAGAGTTCATCCCGATTTCAACCCAACTCTAACCCTTTAGTCCTTCCGCCCCTTGTCTGTAGAGACTGAGGGCGATTCTATCAGAATTAAGCAGATGGATACTCAAATTGGTTACAAAAAACTAAAGTCTAATCCATTCACCACTTACCGTGACCCCATAAGTGGCAAATGGATCGTGATCAAGTCTGAGGAAAAAAAAACTCAAGCACAAGCAGCTTGAAGTGGCCAGAATCCTCGGAGTTAAACAATGGTCATGGCAGTTGAAAAGCCGTCAAACAGATGGGTTGACATCTAGGTTATTATGCCAGCCTTTCCGGTTTTGGGCGACTACTACGGATAGAAATTTTGAGGTTTGGGGAACTGTCACAGTTCAAATACTGTCACATACACTATCCCCAAGTTAATCATATCTGGGTATATTATAGTTATCGAGTTCAGAGAAAAAGCGATGACATCTACCATTTGTTACCCTACTAACTCTCCTGTTGAATCTACTAATTCTTGGCTGTATCTAATTGCCGATGAAGTGGCTCACTTTACTGGAGATGATTGGCTGGCTTTGTGTCCAGATATTGACGAAGGCGAACTTTATCGCGACTGGTTTATCTGGTATGATGCCGATGTTAACGGTCTTTGGGAAGCCTACGATCACTTAACCGATGAACAAATTATTTCCCCTGATTTGGAGTGGATTAAGTCTCAAATTGATGCTATTGAAAACCGTCGTAAACTTTCATATATCCAGATAGCATAAACTTCTATACTGGTGAAAAAAAATTTTGAGAAAACCTGATAAATTCTTGGGGATATTACCCCCAATGACTAAAATTATCTTATACCATCCCCCACCACTTCCCCCTATCCCCCTAATTCAGGGGGATTTTTAATTTTTCGTTTTTCCTTGTCTCTTGTCCCTGGTCTGTTGAGAATTGACGGTTAACTCAACAGGTGCATATATTTGGTATGCTGACCTGATAGGATTTGGGAGGTGTAGCGATGACGGGTTTAAATGGGAAGTCCAACTTATCGAAGAAGTCCCCCTATTTAGAATTAAACAATCAGGGACAAGTCCTCACCTTTGAATTGACCCAAAATCAGCATATTTTGGGACGCGATCGCACCCGCGCTGATTTAGTAGTTCCCGAAACCTGGCGGGTAATTTCCGCTGGTCATCTAATTCTACGCCAAATCGGAGACACCTACTATATTTATGACGGAGACGGACAGCAACCTAGCACCAATGGTCTGTTTGTCAACCATACTAGAATTACAGCTAAGGAAGGCTATCGACTGCGGAGTGGGGTGGAAATTACCATCGGTCAGAACCCCAAAAATCAGATGAGGTTGCGCTACTTTGACCCCAATAATCCCACCACCTCCCCCTATTCAGTGATTCCGCCTATCTCTCTCAAAGAGCGATCGGTGATGTTAGGTAGAGACTCCACCGCCACAGTGCAGTTAGATTCCCCTATTGTATCACGATGTCATGGCATTATTGAACCCGATGATCAGGGTCATTATATTTTAAATGATTATAGCGCTAATGGCATATTTGTCAATGGTAAAAGAATCCAGAAAGCTACCCGATTACTAGATAACGATACCATGAGAATCGGTCCGTTTACCCTGATGCGTCAGGGGGATAATTTGGAAATCATGGATTTAGGCGATCGCATCAGATTAGATGCGGAAAGATTGCTGAGATTAGTCCGCGATCGCCGAGGTAAATCTAAAGTCTTATTAAGTGATTTAACCTTCGCCATTGAACCCGGACAATTTGTGGCATTAGTAGGGGGAAGTGGTGCGGGAAAATCTACCCTAATGCGAACCTTATTAGGTCTGAGTCCTACAACTAAGGGTTCCGTTTATCTGAATGGGGACGAATTACAACAAAACTTTAATCTCTATCGCCACCAAATAGGTTATGTTCCCCAAGATGATATTATTCATAGAGACTTAACTGTGGGAGAAGTTCTCACCTATGCGGCTAAATTGCGCTTACCTCCAGACGGGGATATGGAAGCCACAGTTACTAAAACTCTCTACGAAATAGAAATGCTCGATCGCCGTGATGTCATGGTGTCGCAACTTAGCGGCGGACAACGAAAACGGGTTAGTATCGGGGTGGAATTGTTAGCAGATCCTAAGTTATTTTTTCTGGATGAACCCACATCAGGACTTGATCCGGGGTTGGATAAAAAGATGATGGAATTGTTACGTCGTTTGGCTAACCAAGGACGGACAGTGATTTTAGTTACCCATGCTACCGCCAATATGATGATGTGCGATCGGGTAGTATTTTTAGGAAGGGGGGGGCGGTTATGTTATTTTGGACCCCCAGGGGAAGCCTTCGAGTTTTTTGAGTTAGATACCGGGGATTTTGCCGATATTTATAATTTGCTGGAAGAGGGAGAAGCGATCGCTCAAGAATGGTCTTTACGGTTTCGTAAATCTCCTCAATTTCAGAATTATGTAGTTAATCATCTCACCGGGGGAGAAACACCCGAAAAAAATCGGCAACCTGCTACTCATAAACTCGCCAATATTCCCCGACAATTATCAATCCTCACTCAAAGGTATGGTCAGCTAATTAAGCGGGACAAGTTGAATCTATTACTGAATTTGCTAACCGCGCCTGTGGGGATTTTATTGATTAGGTTGGCTATAGGCGATCGCGATCCCTTTATTGGCGATGCTGACACCAGTTTAGCATCTTTAGCGCGACAAGTGTTATTTGTTTTTACCTGTGCAGCTATCTGGGTGGGTTTATCTAGTTCCCTGCAAGAATTAGTGAAAGAAACCGCTATTTATACCCGGGAAAGGTTGGTAAATTTACGGATTGTTTCTTATTTGGGTTCAAAGTTCCTAATCTTATCAGGATTAGCCCTTTTACAGACTCTGTTAATGGTCGGAATAATTGCCCTTTGCTTTTCCGCAAAATCCAATCCTTTATTACCTTGGATTTTAGGGGTAAGTATTACCACATTTTTGACTATCATATCAGCCATGAGTTTAGGCGTGTTGGTGTCTGCTCGTGTCGAAAACAGCGCCCAGGCTAATAGTGCATTACCCCTGCTATTATTACCACAAATTATATTTTCTGGCGTATTATTTAAAATGGAAGGAATTAGCCGAGTAGTATCTTGGTTAATGGTGAGTCGCTGGTCTATGGGTGCTTATGGTTCCCTGGGGGATATAAATTCCTTAATTCCCCCACCCGTAACCCTCCCTGATGGCACAATTATTCCCCAACCCTTTGAGTTATCATCAGTTTATGAACCCACCTGGGAAAATTTATTATTAAATTGGGGTATGTTGGGGTTACATTTATTTATTTATTGGGGATTAACTGCGATTATTCAGAAGCAAAAAGACATCATTTAGACTACTTACTATTTTACCCTCTACCCCGCCTAGGTTGCCCATCATTGAGGATGGCTATAGTATGGCTACAGTAATCTCTCTCTCAGAATTGACCCAATTCTGGGATTTGTGTTATATTTGATAAAACCTATTTGAAAATTTAATAATGTCCCAGTTTATTCATAGTTTAAAATTGCGAAATTTGCTCTCCTATGGGAGTGAGACAGAACCGATTAAATTAGAGCCTTTAAATGTATTAATCGGTCGTAACGCTTCCGGTAAATCGAATTTAATCGAAGCCTTGGGGATTTTAAAATCCACCCCTACAGATTTGACTGCTCCCATTCGTCAAGGAGGAGGAATTAGTGATTTCCTGTGGAAAGGAGCCCAAAACATTCCTATAGCCGAAATTGATGCAACTATTGCACCCCTAGAAGGTTCAATGAATCTGCGCTACAGAATCAGTTTTACCGAAGCTGGTCAGAGGTTAGAAATCCTTGATGAAGCCATCGAAAATGAACATCCTTATCCAGGAGAAAATGAACCATATTTTTTTTATCGTTATCAAGGGGGTCGTCCAGTTATTAATGAAGCTACCGAAGTTGATGGATACAAAAAAAGAGCCCTACGTCGAGAAACTCTGAGTCCCGAACAATCAGTTTTATCTCAAAGAAAAGATCCAGATATGTATCCTCAGTTAAGTTATCTTGCTTCTCAATTTGCACAAATTAATCTATATCGTAACTGGCAAATTGGCAGATATTCTGAACCCAGATTGGCTCAACAAACTGATTTACCTTCTCACCCAATATTAGAAGATATTAGTAACCTAGGCTTGGTGTTAAATAACTTACAATATCAATTAGGAAGTCGGGAAATTATCGAAAATTTACAAAAATTTTACGAAGAAGCCGAGGAACTGATCATCAAAATTTATGGTGGTACAGTCCAGATATTTATTCGCGAAAAAGATTTAATTCAGCCTATCCCAGCCACTCGTCTTTCTGATGGTACACTGCGTTATTTATTTTTAATGGCTTTACTCCTTGATCCGACACCAGGACCGATTTTATGTATAGAAGAGCCAGAAATAGGTTTACATCCTGATATACTGCCAATGATTGCTGAAATGCTAATATCCGCCTCAGAAAGAACTCAACTGATTGTGACAACCCATTCTGATGCTTTAATATCAGCACTTCCACCGGAGTCAGTATTAGTATGCGATCGCCATGAAAGTGGGAGTTTTATTCGTAATTCTTCTCAGTCTATAATTAAACTGTCGGATAACTTTGAAACGCCATGTCTCTGACTCAACAAATTCTTTCGCAAATTCCGGGAAACCCTCTCACCGGACTACAAAACGCCGATCGCCTTTGGGAGGCCATCAAAAACCATAGCCTACCCATACCAGAAACCGTCAAAGAAACCGATCAACCCCTAAACCAAATTGATTATGATGTCATAGTCTGTGGGGGAACATTAGGAATTATTATCGGTGCGACCTTAGCCAAAAAAGGATGGCGCGTCGCCGTCTGTGAGCGCGGAAAGTTGAGGGGACGAGAACAAGAATGGAATATTTCCCGCCATGAACTTCAGGTATTTGAGAAGCTCAATTTACTCTCTCCAGAAGAATTAGAAAAAGCGATCGCCACCGAATATAACCCCGCTAGAATTAGCTTTCCCGACATTCCCGATATCTGGGTTAGAGATGTTCTTAATATTGGTGTTGACCCAGTTTATTTGCTAGACATCATCAAAACCCGGTTTTTAGAAGCTGGGGGTCAACTCTTAGAAAACACCCCCTACCAAGCCGCCACCATTCACCCCAATGGAGTCACCGTAGAAACCGGACTAAATCAAACTTTAACCAGCCGACTATTACTCGATGCAATGGGTCACTTTTCCCCCATTATCAAACAAGCCAGACAGGGAAAAACTCCTGATGCTGTTTGTTTAGTGGTGGGGACTTGCGCCACCGGATATCCTGATAATCAAACCGGAGATATATTCGCTTCTTTTACTCCTGTGCAAAATCAATGTCAGTATTTTTGGGAGGCTTTCCCAGCCCGAGACGGACGCACTACCTATATGTTTAGTTATCTTGATGCACACCCAGCCCGACCCAGTTTAACAGCCTTTTTTGAGGATTATTTAACCCTACTTCCTCAATATCAAAATGTGGAATTATCCCAGTTAAATTTTAAACGAGCCTTATTTGGTTTTTTCCCCTGTTATCGCCAGAGTCCCCTAGTCACTCCCTGGAATTGCATTATCCCCATTGGTGATAGTAGCGGTAGCCAGTCCCCTTTAAGTTTTGGTGGTTTTGGCGCAATGGTACGCCATCTTAATCGCTTAACTAACGGTATTGATGAAGCCTTGACAGCTAATATTTTGGATAGTAAATCTCTGGCTCTGTTACAACCCTATCAACCCAGTTTGTCGGTGACTTGGTTATTTCAAAAATCTATGAGTGTCCCCATAGATAAAACCATCAATAGTCACAGTATTAATCAACTTCTCGCCGCCGTATTTCAGGATATGGAACGTTTGGGGGAACCAGTGCTTAAACCTTTTTTACAAGATGTTATTCAATTTCCCGCCTTAGCTAAAACTCTATTTACTACCGGAATTCTACACCCTGCTATTGTCTTGAAAGTGATTCCACAGGTGGGGTTAGGAAATTTAGTTGATTGGACTATTCACTATTTGAATTTAGCCAGCTATAGTCTACTGTACCCCATGGGAAAATCTCTGAACCCTCTCACTCAAAAATTATCTGCTCAACAACAGTATTATATTCATCGCTGGGTTGATGCTTGGTGCTATGGTTCCGGGGGAGATTATCATAGTTAAAATCACATCACATCATATAAATAAAACCTCCTTTCCTAGTCTAAATTAGACTGAGGAAAGAAGGTATAAAAACCCTTGACAATCAGTGCCAAATTTAACTTTTAAAGTCCACCGACGTTAGCCAGTCCCAGAATTACACCAGCACCCAGGATATGACCTAAGCAAGCACTCCCAACTACAGCACCAGCACTCATACCAGCAATGGGGGTAGGTGCGCCTACGTTTTGTTGTTTAATGGTGAATTTACCAATAGCGATCGCCAAAACATTACAAACAATCATCACAATCGCAACATTGGGACTCCAGGGTAAAGTGGTGGGAGCCGCTGCAATTAAAGTTGAGTAAATCAATGGACTTCTCCTAATCTAAGGTTTAAACTTCAGCAGAATCGACAAATTTTACTATCTTTAAGTCCAAGTTTTTATCACAAAATTTTCGCAACTGCCTCAGAATGTAGCAATCCTTAATATTTCCACATATTTGTTAAAAATTGCTCCAAAAACTTAAACTTCTGTCAGTCAACTAGGCTTGAGCGCCTGAATAACTTGTAAACTCCCCCCAGCATAGAGACGAAAAGCAGTCCGGTCCGCCATGGGTGAGGAAAGAGCCACTTGAAACCCCATAGAAGCCAGTAAGCCTTGTAAGTCGGTATCAATTAACTCCCAAGCGGTTTCGGTTTCAAACAACCATAGAAACATCGCCACACCCGGCCAAAATATAGGATTAGTGGGTTTATGGAAATCCACCAGAGTAAATATACCCCCTGGCTTGAGTACCCGGTAAACCTCCCTTAAAATTTGTTGTAACTGGTCGGGGGCCATCTCATGGAGGGCGGCGCTAGTATGGACTAAATCAAAACTACAGTCATCAAAAGGCATATTTTCGGCAAAGGCTTCCACATACTCAGCGGTGGGGACATTGGCCCTGGCCCTAGAAAGCGATCGCCTTGATGCGTCCAAGCCCGTGACTTGTTGCGAGTATTGTGCGATAATCCTTGTGGCCTGTCCGCTGCCACAACATAAATCTAAAACCCGTGTTTCTGGGGTGATAGACAAACCCTCTAGGGGAAGGCGGCGGAACCGACCTTCACCACCTACAGCCAAAGCAGCCACGGCGGAAATCCCATCATACAGCCACTGATAGCGATAACTTAACGGTCTCAAAAATGTTGCCATCAATCAAAAATCCTTAACTTATGCTATAGACTTTGATCCTATTGATAGAATATTTTGTTAAAATGGGTAACAAAAATTAGAGTCTGGGAACCTGTTAAGCGCCATGGGAAGAGTTGGAGTCTTACTATTGAATCTAGGCGGACCTGAACAATTAGAGGATGTCCGCCCCTTTCTGTACAATCTATTTTCCGATCCAGAAATTATCCGGCTGCCATTTACTTGGCTACAAAAACCTCTAGCCTGGATGATTGCCACCATGCGCCACACAAAATCCCAGGAAAATTATAAAGAAATTGGGGGTGGGTCTCCACTGCGAAGGATTACCGAGGAACAGGCGGTCGCCCTGGAAGAAAAACTTGGGGAAAAAGGTAATAATGCTCAGGTATATGTGGGAATGCGCTACTGGCATCCCTTTACCGAGGAAGCATTGGCGAAAATTAAGCGCGATCGCATTGATGAATTAGTGATTCTCCCCCTATATCCGCAATTTTCCATTAGCACCAGTGGTTCTAGTTTTAGACTGCTCGAGAGGATTTGGGAAGATGACCCGGAACTACAAAAAATTGATTATACAGTGGTTCCCTCCTGGTATCAGCGATCGGGATATTTACAAGCTATGGCGCAACTCATCGCCCAGGAACTTGATCACTGTCCCAACCCGGATCAGGTCCATATTTTCTTTAGTGCCCACGGAGTCCCCCTTAAATATGTTGAGGAAGCCGGAGACCCCTATCAGGCAGAAATTGAAGGGTGTACTGAGTTGATTATGAAAACTCTCAACCGCCCAAACCCCCACACCCTGGCTTATCAAAGCCGCGTTGGTCCGGTGGAATGGCTAAAACCTTACACCGAAGAGGCTATCCCTGAATTAGCACAGCAAGGGGTCGAGGATTTATTGGTTGTTCCGATTAGTTTTGTCTCCGAACATATCGAAACTCTCCAAGAAATTGATATGGAGTATCGGGAATTAGCCGAAGAGTCCGGGATTAAGAATTTTTACCGGGTTCCGGCTTTGAACACTCATCCGGTTTTTATTAATGATTTGGCTGATATGGTGGTTGAGGCTTTGGAAAGCCCTAGTGTTCATTTCTCGGAAGTGGTGCGCCCCAGCAAACGGGTTAAGATGTATCCCCAGGAACGTTGGGAATGGGGTATGACCACAGCAGCGGAAGTCTGGAATGGTCGCTTGGCTATGATTGGAATTGTGGCTGTGATTGTCGAATTGATTACTGGTCAGGGGCCTTTGCATTTTATCGGTTTGCTTTAGCACGGGTTGGGAAAGTCTATCCCCCTGATTAAAAAGGGGGACTGGCCTCCCCTAGTCCGAAATTACTTGGTGGTGACGATCATGTTGGTTTTTACTCAAAAATTAGCGCCGGATCTCGATCGCATACCGGACTGGACGATCGCCCTAACAGCGGAACAACGCACTAAGACTAGACAACATATTGATATCCCTGGCGGCGATCGCATTACTTTATGTTTGGATCGTGGTGTGAATATCTCCGAGGGCGATCGCCTAATTTCCGAAACTGGGGACAAAGTTTTAGCTATTGTCGCCCAACCAGAACCCGTCATCACAGTTACAGCCCCGACTAATTTAGATCTCATTCGCGCCGCCTATCATTTGGGCAATCGTCATGTTCCCCTAGAAATTACCAGCCAGTATTTGCGCCTGGAACCTGATGGAGTTTTAGCTGATTTACTGGTTAAGTTAGGATGCCATGTTACCCAGGAAATCGCCCCGTTTTACCCCGACAAGGGAGCCTACCATGGACATGATCATTAATTGGTTAAATAACAGAGGGGAGGGAAGAGATAGGCTTTGATTTTACCATTATTACAGCTATCTAGTCCGGCGTTGCCTTTGGGTGCTTATAGCTATTCTGATGGATTAGAAACTCTGGTAGAAACCGGAGCGATCGCCAACGCCGAAGACCTGAATCACTGGTTAATTCAAGACCTCAATTATGGCGCGATTCGTCTGGAAGCCGCCTTAATGATGAGAGCCTTTCAGAGTTTTATCAATCAAGATGTAGCCAGTATATGTTATTGGAATAGTTGGCTAAGTGCCAGTAAAGAAACATCAGAATTGCGTCTGCAAAGCTGGCAGATGGGTAACTCTCTTTTGGCATTAATGGGGGAAATCTACCAGGCAAATGATGGCGATCATGATTATTTTCAATATATAAAATCAGCTATTGATAAGCCTTGTAATTATGCGATCGCCTTCGGAATTACCGCCGCCCATAGCCAGATAGAACCCCAAACAGCCCTACTGGGATATCTGCATAGTTGGGCTACCCATATCATCGGTGCCGGAGTCAAACTCATTCCATTAGGTCAAACCATAGGACAAAAACTGCTCTGGCAACTTTCCCCAACTCTCACCGAAATTAGCCAGCAAATACTGATGTTAAACGATGATGATTTAGTTAGCTGTAGTTGGGGATTAGGATTAGCAAGCATGGCTCACGAAATCCAGTATACCCGTCTGTTTCGCAGTTAATATATAGTGGCAACAGTAATTAGAAACAGATGACTATTTTCGAGCCAGGAACTGCTAGATTGACCCAACCCCATAGCGATCGCCATATTGCCAACATTCCCCAAATATCAATTATTATCCCCGTCCTCAATGAAGCGCCAACCCTTCCCCCTACCCTCAAGAAATTGCAGGGTATCAAAGGCATTGAAGTAATTGTAGTTGATGGTGGCAGTCAGGATGAAACCGTGACCATCGCCCAATCTTTCAGCGTCCAAGTCATCACCACAGCAGCCGGGAAAGCCCGACAAATGAACGCAGGAGCCGCGATCGCCACCGGAGATACTATCCTCTTCTTGCACGGTGACACCCAGCTTCCCGACGCTTTTAACCATTGGATAGAGCAAATTCTCAGTCAACCTCAGATCATCGCCGGAGCCTTTGAACTGGAAATCGCCGCCCCCGTCTTAGCACTGCGTTGGGTGGAATTCGGGGTAAAAATGCGATCGCGTTATTGTCAACTCCCCTATGGCGACCAAGCCTTATTTATGAAAACCCAAACCTTTAGGGACATTGGCGGTTTTCCCGACTTACCAATTATGGAAGACTTTGCACTCGTGCGCCAACTACAGAAACGGGGCAAAATTGCGATCGCCCCAGTCCCAGTCATCACCTCAGCCAGACGTTGGCAGCAAATTGGCATCCTCCAAACCACCCTAATTAACCAAATCGTCATTATCGGTTACCTTCTCGGTATTCCCAGCCCCACCCTCGCCCAGTGGTATCGGGCCCGAAAACGTAAAAATTTATGAACTTTTGGGATTATATGTGAACTTTTTTAACGCTAACTCCCATTTTTGTCGATAGTTTGCACAGGGCTGCTTAAAATATGAGCTTAACACCTGAACTCAAGATTTTTAAGCGAACAGGAGAAAAATCAGTATGCCTCAAGCAACGGATCAAGGGTTGATTCAAGCCTACAACGGCGATCCCTTTGTAGGTCATCTATCCACCCCCATTAGTGATTCCGCCTTCACCCGCACCTTTATCGGCAACCTTCCCGCCTACCGTCCCGGTCTGTCTCCTCTTCTGCGAGGCTTAGAAATCGGTATGGCTCATGGTTACTTCATCGGCGGTCCCTGGGTGAAATTTGGAACCCAACGCGGCACTGAGTTCGCCAACCTCAATGGCCTGATTTGTGGCTTGGCTATGTTACTGATTGCCACAGCCTGTTTAGCCGCTTACGGTTTGGTAACTTTCCAAGGGGATAAATCCGAAGAAGGTGATTCCCTCCAAAGCGCCGCCGGTTGGAGCCAATTCGCTGGTGGATTTTTCATCGGTGGTATGGGCAGTGCATTTTTGGCATTTTTCTTGTTAGAAAACTTTGCTGTTGTTGACGCAATCTTTAGGGGTTTGGTCAATAATTAATCAGCACGATTCTGACTGAATTTTAACACAAACATCAGTCAAATATCGGTTTTTTCTGCAACATTAACCTTAACTTTTGAAATTAGGAGACATATAGCATGACTGGTGATTACGCTGCTTCCTTCCTGCCTTGGATTTTGATTCCCGTGGTTTGCTGGTTGATGCCTGCAGTTTTGATGGGTTTGCTGTTCATCCATATTGAAAGCGATGCCTAATATCAACGGCATTATCTAAAACGCTGAATCCTCCGCCTCTTGGTGGGGGATTTTTTCGTCACTGATAGCCAGAATATGTAACTATATAATTATCAGAACTTTGACGATTTTAGGAAGTCCATGATAGCCTGATGGCGACAACTGTTGAATTTCCAATAATTATCATGACTCCATCAGAATTAGGACTGGAAGCCTTGATGTCATCACAGCCAGGTCTGAATATCAGCTTGGAAGGCTTAGATAATACCATCCAATTTGGCACTGTAGCTAATGATACAATTGATGGCAGTGTTGGCGGTGGCAGTAATCAGATCTACGGATTAGACGGAAATGATGTCTTATTAGCAGGCAATAATGATATCCTGTATGGTGGGTTAGGTGCTGATATCCTAGACGCATCAACTGGCAGCAATAACCAATTATTTGGCGGTCAAGGAGACGATATATTAATTGGTGGGAGTCGTAGCCAACTGTTTGGAGACCTGGGGGATGATCAATTGTTCGCTGGAATTGATGGCGACACCCTAACAGGCGGCCCAGGTTCTGACCAGTTTTGGATTTTCAATAACGGCAATTTACCGATTAATCCCAGTGTAATTACTGATTTTGAACCCGGAGTTGATGTCATTGGTTTAGATGATCCTACTCTCAGTTTTGAACGGCTGACACTCACGGAAGTTAACTCTGATATAACCATTAGTTTAGATGGCGTACCCCTGAGCATAGTATTAGGAAGAAAAGCAGATGAGTTAACACCAGATAACTTTGTATTTGCTTCGTCCCCTCTCAGCGAGGACTTGATTACCTATCCGTTATTCTGGCAAGGAATTTTCGGCTATACCGCCATCGGAGAATTTAGTTATGATAGGAGTTTTGAGGGAACCATAGTTACCCGTGATCAACTCAGCGACCTGCAAATAACCTTCTTTAACCCTGATGGGAACCCCATACAAAGTTTTGACTACGATTTTCCGCTTCCTCCCACCAGTGAATTGAATTTCAACTTTGACACTACCACCCAAACCATTTTGCAAACTGGCAACTTTGACCAACCTGATGGATTGGATTTGGGGGTAGAATTTAACCTGGAAACAGGTGTAGACTTCATCACCTTTTTACAACCCCCAGATTTTCCCGAAGCAGTTATCTTCCTGGAAGAAGTAGTGGTTCCAGGTTCTGATGCTGATTTGATTGGACTTGATGAGGGAGGTATGTTAACTGTTATTGGTCTCGAAGTTGTCCAAGGTGTTTTTGCAGAAGCATCCCAACAGTTCATGCTACCAGATTCTGAATTGAGAATCATGGAGGCTCAACCAGCATTATGGCCTGATGGTTGTCTGGGATTACCGGAAGATGGTGCTTTTTGTACTTTAGCGATTGTTCCGGGGTGGGAGGTGAAAGTAACTGACGGTGTAAGTGAATTGGTTTATAGGACTAATGAATCAGGTTCGTTGGTCAAATTGGATATGTCGGCTAGTTGAATTTAACTCGATCCTAACTTCTGCTATTTTGGCTTGATCCTGAATGGCTGTCCTGGTGGCTGCAATAGACTAATAGTTGACCACCAGGGAGAAGTTACCATGAGACGTTCAAGCCGTGATAGAATTCGCTACGATCGCACTGAAATTGAAGGTAAAAATATCCATATTCATGTGGATCTTAACTCTGACCCACGTTATCGATACGACTACGATTATGAGTCTCAAGGGTTGGGATCGGTTGGGTTTCTGTTTTTGTTACTGACAGCCTTAATTATTTTTGTCGGTAGTTACGGCGGTTCAGATACTTACGCCGTCCCCGATGTTGACCTATCGCCAATTTTGCGTCAGTCTACTTCTAAATAGTGGGAAAAGTTGCACTCATGGGATTATAGGCTTCCCACGCTGTAAATTTGCTATAAATGCCCCCAGATTTAAGATATGATTACCAGAGATACCCAACCCTTAAAAATGATGTCGTCACTGCAAGATTTACCCCTACAGCCTACCGAGGATGGTTCTTTTACTTTTTTTTCCCCAGAATTTGGGGAGGCTTTCCATAGTCGTTTTGGCGCGAAAGGAGAGGCACAAA
Source organism: Limnospira platensis NIES-39 (assembly GCF_026000695.1). GTDB lineage: Bacteria > Cyanobacteriota > Cyanobacteriia > Cyanobacteriales > Microcoleaceae > Limnospira > Limnospira platensis. The sequence continues at coordinate 3,976,284 of NZ_AP026945.1, read as the reverse complement.
GTAAATTTGTCGAACCCCTGAATTTGGCGGCTAAAGCTACAGCACCCCGTCTGAAAATCTTGGATATTTGCTATGGTTTGGGATATAACACGGCAGCGGCTTTAGCTGCGATTTGGGAAGTTAACCCGAATTGTCAAGTGGAAATGATCGGATTAGAATTAGATCAGGGAGTCCCCCAAAGGGCGATCGCCCAAGGTTTATTAAATGATTATCCGCTTCCTATTCCCGAATATCTCAAAACTCTGGGGACTCAATTACAGATAACATCCCATAACCTCCAAGGGAAACTGCTAATTGGTGATGCTAGAGAGACCTTAAAACAGGTCTATGATTCCGGTTTTCAGGCTGATGCTATTTGTCTTGACCCGTTTTCTCCCCCGACCTGTCCGGGACTGTGGACGGTGGAATTTTTGGCTATGGTGGCGCAATGTCTCAAACCTGACGGCGGACGTTTAGCGACTTATTCCTGTGCGGCGGCGGTGCGAACTGCTTTAATGATGGCAGGATTAGCGATCGCTTCTAGTACCCCCTTTGGCCGTCGCGCCCCAGGAACGATCGCCAGTTGGGACGGGGTAGGTCTACCACCCCTGACGGAAAAGGAACTCGAACAGCTTAACACCCGGGCGGCTATCCCCTATCGTGACCCGAATTTGGGCGATCGCCACCAATCAATTATAGAGCGCCGCCAAACCGAACAAGCCGGATCGCCCTTAGAACCTAGTAGCCACTGGAAAAAACGCTGGATTTCGGCTACTATAGACAACCAGTAATTTTGAGTCCGGGGCAAATTTAAAGACCCTATAAGTATTAAAACCGATGGTAGCAGTAGCAATTCTAGCAGCAGGACGAGGAACCCGCATGAAATCTGACCTTCCCAAGGTCTTACATGAGTTGGGAGGGCGATCGCTTGTCGAATGGGTTTTAGAAAGCGCCCGAGACTTACAACCCTTACGAAAGCTGGTGATTGTCGGTTATGGCGGCGATCAAGTCCAGACTTCTCTGATGGCGAAATATGCGGACGCAGGCTTAGAATTTGTCGAACAGAAACAACAGTTAGGTACTGGTCACGCTATCCAACAGGTTTTACCCTATTTACAGGATTTTACTGGGGATTTACTGGTTCTTAATGGGGATGTGCCACTACTGAGACCCCAAACGCTACAACGGTTGATGACTATTCATAAACAAGAGGGAAATGCTGCCACTATTGTAACGGCGAATTTGCCCAATCCCACGGGATACGGTCGAGTTTTTTGTGATAGCAAAAACCTGGTTAAAGAAATTGTCGAACATCGCGATTGCACCGAAGCGCAAAAGCAAAATCATCGCATCAATGCCGGGATTTATTGTTTTAATTGGCAGGCTTTAGCTAAAATTCTGCCCCATTTAAAAGCAGACAACGACCAACAGGAATATTATTTAACTGATACTGTGCATGACCTCGACCAAGTAATGGCGGTTGATGTGGAAGATTTCCGGGAAATTATGGGTATCAATAATCGCCGCCATTTAGCCGCCGCCCATGAGGTGCTTCAAGAATGGATTAAAGAAGGGTGGATGGATGCGGGTGTAACTTTGATAGACCCTGATAGTATTACTATTGATGATACGGTGCAATTAGAACCAGATGTGATTATTGAACCACAAACTCACCTGCGAGGAAAAACTCTAATTAAGTCGGGAAGTCGTATCGGACCGGGAACTTTAATCGAGAATAGCGAAATCGGGGAAAATGTGAGGGTTTTATATTCGGTGATTTCTGATAGCACGATCGCCTCTAATACCCGTATCGGTCCCTACGCCCATTTACGAGGTCATGCTAACATCGCTGAGGGGTGCAGAATTGGCAACTTTGTGGAGTTGAAAAATGCGGAAGTTGGACCGAAAACTAATATTGCCCATTTATCCTATATTGGGGATGCTACCCTAGGGGAAAAAGTCAATATCGGGGCGGGAACTATTACGGCTAATTATGATGGATTTAAGAAACATCACACTACCATAGGCGATCGCACTAAAACCGGCTCTAACAGCGTGATAGTTGCCCCTGTAACCCTCGGAAATGATGTGACAGTAGCAGCAGGGTCTGTGATTACTAATGACGTGCCAGACGACTCGTTAGCCATCGCTAGAGAAAGGCAAGTCGTCAAACATAATTGGCGATCGAACCAGCCACAGGATTAAATGGGATTAAATAGGTGCGTCAACTCCACACCAGCCGGGTGATGATTTGACGCACCGGACGACAGCCTAAACCAGTCTGAGATTAGGATAGTAAGCCAAAATATCATCAGTGCTAAGGGTATCGCCACTGGCTTGGGGAGTCCAAAGAACTTCGATCGCCAATAGCTGTTCACTACCAATGGAACCTAAACGACTGATCGCCTGTCTGACATCCTGGGAACTTTCAATTTTGGGTAATTCAAGCTGACCCAAAACGCCCACAACTAGGGTGACAATAATATATTCCCCTGGGTCTTCGGTAGCATCTTGACTGACGATCGCTCCATTGTCATCAGTAGCAGAAATGCGCTGATTATTGACGTTTGAGAGAGTTTCTTCGGTAAACTTACTACGTTCTGCGATCGCCAACTGATTAAATTTCGCTTCGGCGGAATTTAAACGCATCCGGGTCGCCTCACTCGCACCATAGACCCAATATTCTGGGTGACGTAGCAGGGCTAAAGTCGCTTCCTGAAGGACTTGGGCGCGACCTTCTGGGGTTCCGGTGTCAGCAGTGGCGGCGAGGCGATCGAGGTCCTGTTGGAGGTAGCGACCCTCAGCTAATAAACCTACCTGGACCTCAGCCACGGAAACTGTGGGGTTATTATATTCGGCTTCTTGGACTCCTTCACCGACAGCGCGGAAACTTCTCACGATAAAATTGGCAATGGCGACGAAAATCAGGATAGAAAATAGTCCTCCGAAACCGCCAAAACCAAAGAAGGGAAGTAAAAATGGAAATCCAAACCCACCGCCGCCGTAATATCCACCCCCTGGGGCGGTTCTGGGACCGGGGGCTAATGTGCGACTGGGAGCGCGGAATGAACCACCGCCGATCCGACCGCCACTTCTGGCTGCTAGGGCGTTGTCAGCATGGCTAAATCCTAGGGTGAGAATGAGGGCGATCGCTATTAGTGGTTTAAAAAACGGTTTAACAATTGACAACAAATTTTTCAACATAAATGATCCTAATGTCTGCTGGGGACTGGAGTTTGATCGAGGTTAGCATCAATTCTATCTGTACCTGCGATCGCTTATCCAGTCGATATATCTACTACTTTAACGCCTCTAGCATAACTGCTACAGCTAATCAAAAGTACGGACTTCCCCAATATAGGGGAGATATCCGCACCTTACCAAATTCTTAATGGTTGATTATACCGCTGTGCCAGTTTTGAGCCAACTGGCCGCTAGTTTTGGGGCTCTGGGACTAATGGTGGGAGTCAGGGTGTCTGATGGACAACAACAGACTCCTATAATTTTGCCTGTCCAACAAATTATATCCCCAAATCCTCAATGTCCCCTCGAATTAAACAAGTTACTGGCTGAGTTGGTGGTGGATTTACCCGCCTATGCTAACCGTGTGATTATGCGATCGCCACCTATTAACCATTTACAGGATCTCCCTACTTCTGTGATTTTAGCTACCAATTTACCCCCAGAAACTGTCCCAGTTTCTGAGCATTTACCCACCGATTTACCCACTGGTGATGATATTTCTTTGGGCTTCATTGTTACCCGTGAAAGGTTGTATGCTAATAATAGAATGCTCGTGATTCAACGCTATCATTGGCTATTCATGCGTTCAACTCCTAACGGGTGGGAATTAGTGAAAATGTTATCTAAATCAGATCCTTATCCGGGTTATAGGATTTTACCCCAGCCTTGGGATAGTAGCCAAAGTGCGATCGCCCGCGCCATTCGTCTGTGGTTGCGAGACTGTCAATGGCGGAGAGTCCCTATAGAAAAATGACTGAGAATTTTTGATTATGTATCAAGTTGGTGGTAGCTTAGATCGTAATGCTCCTAGTTATGTCGAAAGACAAGCCGACCGAGAACTTTATCAACACTTGAAAGCCGGAAAATTTTGTTATGTTCTTAACTCTCGTCAAATGGGGAAATCCTCATTATTGGCTCACACTAGATACCGCTTAGAATTAGAGGGATTGCGATGTTCTAGTATTGACTTAACCCTAGTCGGTCAAGACCAGATTAGCTCTGCTCAGTGGTATAAAGGCATTGTTGTTGAATTACTCAGAGGATTTAAATTATGGCCAAAATTCCCATTTAAAGCCTGGTGGGAAAAGCAAGAAAACCTTTCCCCAGTGCAGAAACTTGGTTATTTTATTGATGATGTATTATTGCCAGAAATATCTGACCAAAATCTGGTGATTTTTATAGACGAGATTGATAGTATGTTAAGCCTGGATTTCCCCTCAGATGATTTTTGGGCACTCATACGTTTTTTGTATAATAATAGAGCCAGTAATCCCCAATATAACCGCCTCACTTTTGCCATTTTTGGAGTCGCCACACCCTCCGATTTAATTCAAGACCGCACTCGGACACCTTTTAATATTGGTAAACCCATAGATTTAACAGGTTTTACCATCTTAGAAGCACAGATATTAGCCCAAGGATTAAATATCACAGGGTGCGACAAAATAGCAGTTATTGAACGCATTTTATTTTGGACTAATGGCCAGCCGTTTCTAACTCAAAAAACCTGTGATTTAATTAATCAAATCAACTTCGGAGCCAATGATGCGCCCCAGTTGATAACGCCGGGGGAAGAAAGCCAGTTTGTCGATGAAGTTATTAGCAGTAAAATTATCTATAAATGGCAAGAACAAGACCAGCCAGAGCATTTAATGACTATCTTAAACCGAATCAAGTATAGGGTAGATATCATGCCTAAAATGCTAGGTATTTATCAGAAATTGCTCGATAAAATCCCCGTAGAATTTGATAATAGTCCCGAACAATCAGAGTTAGTTTTATCTGGTTTAGTCTTTAAAAACCAAGGAATTTTGACCATCAAAAATCCCATTTATGAGACTATATTTAATCTGGCTTGGGCCATCCAGGAGCTATCAAATATTCGCCCCTATTCCCAGGCTTTAGATGCTTGGGTTAAATCCTACAAAAATGATGTATCTCGATTACTAACTGGACAAGCGTTAATAGATGCTAAAGTTTGGGCAAATGACCGCAGTTTAAGTGACTTAGATTATCAATTTTTAGCCACCAGTCAAGAACTGGAAGAACGCCAAATAAAAACCTATTTAGAAGCTGCCAAAATCAAAGAAATTGAGAAACGACTTGCTCAAGAAAAAAAACTGGCACAATTGCAGCGGTTACTGTTAATAATAGCTACCGTAGCTTTGACTATTTACTCTGGGTTGGGTATCTTGGTATGGCGACAAAATCAACAAATGCGGATTAGTGAAATCGGAGCCTTAGCATCTTCTTCTCATGGCTTATTAGCCTCCCATAACCAGTTAGATGCTATGGTGGATGCCATTAAGGCTCAACGTCGCCTAGAGAGTTTATGGACAGTTGATAGCCAAACTAAATACCAAGTAACATTGGCTTTAAATAATGCCATTTATTACACCAATGAATTTAATAGGTTAATTGGTCATAACGGCTCGGTTTTAAGTTTAGATATTAGCGGTGATGGTCAGTTAATTGCTACGGCTAGTAATGATAAAACTGTGAAAATTTGGCGGCAAGATGGAACCTTAATTAATACCCTCCCACATTCGGCAACTGTCCATCGTGTGGCTTTCAGTCTTGACGGTAATTTGGTGGTTTCTGGTAGTTTAGATGGTACGGTAAAACTGTGGAATGTCAATGGTGAATTATTGCAAAATATACAAGCCCATGATGCTCCGGTTTGGGGAATAGATTTTAGCCCCAATGGTGAAATTATCGCTTCTTCTAGTGGCGATCGCACTGTCAAATTATGGCGACTAGACGGCACATTATTAACAACTTTGACAGGACATACAACCAGTGTTTGGAATGTGGCTTTTGATAACAACAGTCAAATAGTAGCTTCTGTCGCCCTTGATGGTTTAATGAAATTCTGGAGCATCGATGGCAGATTATTAAACACCATAGAAGCACATGAAGCAGCTATTTGGGATGTCGCCTTTTGTTATGATACCAATTTACTGGTCTCTGTCAGCACAGATCAAACAGCTAAAATCTGGACAACAGATGGCACCTTGGTGAGAACTCTGGAGGAAAAAGATGCAATTCTTGGGGTTGATTGTAGCGCTAATGGTGAATTTATTGCCACCAGTGGTAGAAATAATACAGTAACAATTTGGCAAACAGACGGAACTTTTATGAAAACCTTAAAACGACATAATGCTATCATTAGAGATGTGGCATTAACCGCTAATGGGTTGATGGCTGCTTCCGCTAGTGATGATGGAACCGTCAAGTTATGGCGACGTAACGCATATTTATTAAAACCGCTTTATAATCATGATGATACCCTGTGGAATATAGCCACCAGTGCTGATAATCAATTGATTGCTTATGGGTCTGCTGATACCACCTATTTAAGAAAAACAGATGGTCAGCTTTTAAGTATAATTCGTAATTCCGGAAAGACAAGTCGCGCTGTAGCTTTTACTCCCGATGCAGATATCTTAGCACTTTCTGCTAATTATGAAGTGCAACTTTGGCAGATTACAAATATCACCAAATCTCCACCGGAACTACTGACCATATTAACTGGACATAAAGCATTAATTTATACTATTGCTATTAGTCCTGATGGTCAAATGGTGGCTGCCGCTGGGGATGATAAAACCATTAAATTATGGACGATTCAGGGAGAACTGATCAATAGTTTTTGGGCTCATAATGAAAGAATTTGGCGACTAGCTTTTGCCCCAGATGGTCAAACTCTTATCTCTGCTAGTGAAGATCAGACTGTCAAATTATGGACTACAGAGGGTGTGCTTGTGAACACCCTAAATCAAGATGGAGTTATTTGGGGAGTTGACATTAATCCTCAAGGAAATTTAATAGCTTCCGCTAGTCGTGATGATACTTTTAAACTGTGGAGATTAGATGGTACTTTGGTCAGAACAATTATAGCTAACAGTGGTGGATTAACCAGGGTTGCCTTTAGTCCAGACGGTCAAAATATCGCCACTGCTGGTGTTAATAATCAGGTGAAATTGTGGAATCTTGAAGGGGAGTTACTGCGAACTTTACCCGGACATGAAGCTATGGTAATCAGTCTAGCATTTACGGCTGATGGTAATTTTTTGGTATCTGGTGGGGATGACCGGACGCTGATTATATGGGATTTAGAGGGAATTAAAAATCTCGCTCCTATGGAATATGCCTGCAATTGGGTCGGGGATTATCTGCGGACTAATATGGAGGTACAAGATAGCGATCGCCTTTTGTGTCCATAAAATCTCAGCCGGGAATTGTCCATAAATCTGATTTTTTGGTATAATCATCATTTAAACTTCTAACTTGTCAACTTGGTTTCTGCTGATCTACCATTATAATTACCGATGATTGTCTCTGAAAAACAAAGAACCCTAGAAACCGACTGGCGGCTATTCTTACGATTGCGAGACTATGCCTCGCGCCATAAAAAATTGTTGGCGATCGCTATTATTTTACTCATTCCTCTGTCTATTTCTAGTGCCATTCAACCCATTTTAATTGGGCAAACTATTTCACTAATTCGCCAAGAACCCACCTATAAATTTCTACAAGGATTATCCCTATCAGCGGGCTTAAATCTCTTAGCTTTCCTGTTATTGCTGACAATTTCCCTCAGATTTACCCTTCAGGCTATCCAAGGATATGTCGTCCAGACCGTTGGACAAAAAATGACCGCAGATATTCGTAACGATTTATTTGACCATGTTACCTCTTTAGCAGTCCGATTTTTTGACCGGACTCCTGTGGGAAAACTCATTACTCGTCTCACCAGTGATGTCGATGCTTTAGGGGATGTATTCTCGACTGGTGCCATTGGCATTGTTAGCGATTTATTCTCGATTTTAGTAATTGCGATCGCCATGTTTAGCCTTCAGTGGCAGTTGGCTTTAATGTTGGTTTTATCTATGTTCCCGGTCACGGCAATAATTATCTATTTTCAACAACAATATCGCACTGCTAATTATAAAGCACGGGAGGAACTCTCCGACCTCAACGCACAACTGCAAGAAAATTTGATTGGTATTGGAGTTGTCCAACTATTTCGCCGCGAACGTTACAATACCGAGTTATTTCGCATCACCAATCAGCGTTATATTAAAGCCGTTGATAAAACCATTTTTTATGATTCGGCTGTCTCGGCAACCTTAGAATGGATTGCCCTAATAGCGATCGCCGCCGTCCTCTGGTTTGGCGGCCAACAAGTATTAAATCAAACCCTCAGCTTTGGCATACTTTCCACCTTTATACTATTCGCCCAACGTCTATTTGACCCCCTCCGACAATTTGCCGATAAATTTACCGCTATCCAAGCCGGTTTAACTGCTGTGGAAAGGATTAATGACATTCTGAACCAACCCATAGAAATCCGCGACCCAGAAATCGGAAAAGCCAGTGTTTTACCAACTAAAAATAGTGGAGCGATCGGCGAAATCAAATTTGAAAACGTTTATTTTGCCTACAAAAATGATGAATATGTAATCCACAACCTTAATTTTACTATTCATCCAGGCGAAAAAGTCGCCCTAGTCGGACCTACTGGGGCGGGGAAAAGTTCTATAATTCGGCTATTATGTCGTTTATACGAACCTAGTCGCGGTCGCATTTTAATTGATGGCATTGATATCCGTGATTTACCTCAAGCCGAATTACGTCGCCATGTGGGGGTCATCTTACAAGATGGGTTTCTATTCGCCGGAGATGTTAAAAGTAATATTACCCTAGGGGAAACCTATACAATCGACGAAATTCGACAGGCGGCGGAAAAGACTAATGTAGCTGAGTTTATTGAGGCTTTACCCGAAGGTTATGATACCGAATTGAGGGAAAGAGGCACTAATCTTTCCAGTGGTCAAAAACAGCTTTTAGCTTTTGCGAGGGTAGCCATTAGAGACCCACAAATCTTAGTTTTGGATGAAGCCACCGCTAACCTAGACGTGATGACAGAATCCCTAATTCAGGATGCCCTTGATCGGATGTTAGTCGGCAAAACTGCCATTATTATTGCCCACCGTTTATCAACGATTAAAAATGTCGATCGCATTTTAGTTTTACAGCGAGGAAGACTGATAGAGTCCGGTTCCCATGACCAATTATTAAACCAGGGCGGACTCTACGCCAGTCTGTATCAGTTACAGATGTTAGGTGCTTAATCCTCGGAACTTTCCGCTTATTTGAGGTTCAAAAATCTGTCTAAGGCTTCCACCAAAGCCGGAGGCCAACGGCGGATATTAGCTACCCAATCAATATCTCGATAACGGGGGTCTAATCCAATCGCCGCCACCCAATTACTTTCGGCTTCCCCTATTTTACCACTATCCCACAAACAGGCGGTTAAAGCTGCCCGCATATCGGCAAAATTGGGATATTTACGAATCAGATTTTTGATGTTGCGGATAGCTTCTTTAGTTTCTCCACTTTCATACAAAGCCAGGGCGTAGTTAGCCCTAGCAAAAGCATAATTAGGGTCTAATTCCGCCGCCTGGAAATAGTCGGCGATCGCCGCTTCCCAGTTTTTCTGTCCGGCTTCCGCATTACCTCGATTATTATAGGCGATCGCATCAGAGGGACTCAATTCTAAAGTCCGATTATAGTCAGCGATCGCATCAGACCAACGCCCCAAACCCTCATAAGCCACTCCCCGGTTAAGGTAAGCGTCCGCCGCCGTCGGCGCTAATTCAATAGCCCGGTTATAGTCCCCTATTGCTTCCGTGAGGCGGTTTTGGCTAACTCGGACATTACCTCGGTTACTCCACATAGCCGGGTTATCCGGGTAACGATTAATAATTTCAGTCCAGTAACTCTCTGCTTCGGGAAACCGTCCCGCTTGGCTAGTGGAAAAAGCCCTCTCTAGTAGTTCATCCAATGATAAAGTTGAGATTTCCGCTACCGTTTCCCCTACGGTTTCAGTAGCAGCCCAGGCTAAATTATATGGCGATACTACCCCTAGCCATAGCCAGCAAAATACCACGGTTAGAAAAAGTATCAATCGGCGCATCATTAAAAAAAAGCCACAACAACCTGAAATTATACCCAAATTAGCCGCCGATTGACCAGCCTACCTCAGACTTTTACCCATAGCGCCAACCCTCCCCCTCGCCCTCTAGCGGCGATCAAGTTTTCTCGAATTAGGAAATAGGCAAAAAAAGCCTGGTCTTTAACTAGGCGTTGATCAAAATTTTCCTCGCTAGTTTTCCCACCACGAATATAGTTATCATAAAGTTTTATCCCCACCGCTTCCACCGCTAGGCGGGTAAAATCAAAAGCCAGAATATCATTTTTCTCCAAAAACTTAGCCGGACCGCTAACAGTTAATGTCATTAGTCCGACTTGGATTTGGTTTTCGATTCTACCGGCTTCAAAGGGTTGGCGATCGCCGCTTTCCACCCCCGAAACTGGGGAATAGTTTAATAATACACCAACTAGCCCCGGCAGATAACGACCCGCCCCCATAATCACCCCTGCTTTAGCGCGAGTTTTTTTGGTTCCGGTAATGAAATATAATTGCCAACACCCATACAAACTCTCGAAGGGGTGAGGTTTCCGGTTTTGGCGACCCGCCTTTTCCGCCTCTAATAAAGCATTAACCACCTGGTCAGGAGAAACGCGATCGCCCCGAGATTTTAGCGATCGCGCCGTTTGGTCTAGGATGTCCAGATATTCAGCCAAGGTTCTGATTTCATCAAGATATGATAATTATCTCTTATATCATTTATCGGCATACCAAGACAAATTGATGGCTAATATCAGCAGATTTGTGTTATAATGGGTAATGATCAGATACCCTTGGAGAGGTGGCAGAGTGGTCGATCGCGCTCGACTTGAAATCGAGTGAGCCGCAAGGTTCCGTGGGTTCAAATCCCACCCTCTCCGATTAACTTAAACCCTTATCCTGACTACTATCGCGGGAATTGCTTTAACCCGATAGTCGTACCGTTACATTCAATATGCACTCCATTCAGTCTTAGCACACGGGACGATTAGTGCATATCCCTTAGCAACAAAACTTAATTATTGACGGGTTAATCAATAAGCACAACTTAATCAATCTGTCAAATGCCTACTATCTCCCCCTAACCCAACACCGATAGGGTACTTCCCTAGCGATACCCGTCAACAGCAAGCCTAGCGGTTCCTAGCGTCACTGTTGACTGTTATCGCAACGGTCAGTTCCCTTAATATGTCTGTTTCGGTTAGGGGGAGGATATGGCTCAAAAACAACCCATAGGGGAACCCACTAGGTTATCAATGTACAACGATACTCCTATCAATGTACAAAGATATCAGACCGCCTACCTGGTTCCCTGTGGGAGTCAGATTATTGGTGAAATATTGAGGAGCCTACTCACTACCAACAAAATGCGATCGCATAATCTGAACTATCATCTACCGGAACCAACCCGATACCCCTAAACAACTTTTCAACTGGTGACTTGTTTCGTTATCTCTCGCTGATACCTACATAATCCTAGAGAATTGCTTTACCAGCGACAACGGTTATCCACATAATCCTAGGGAATTGACTCCCCATCGAAACCGATACCTACATACCGCTAGACAAGTCTCCAATTTATAGGGGTACTGAGTTCCGCACGGGATGATTACCCCTAATAGACGGGTTAAGGTTTTGGCTTAGGGTGTTTATTGTAGGTAAATTAGAGGCAAGCATTCATATAAATGATTTCCTGGCCTGGTTTTCCAGGCCAGGAAACAAAAAATATGCAAGCACCCCCTACAGTCAGAAACCATAGGGGGCCATTTAAGTTATTGGGGTAGCTGTTATCTGTTAGGTGTTAGGGTTTAGGGTTTTCTCCAACCATCATCATCAATATCATCTCTGTTAATTGGAAGAGGGGGTGATTGCTTTTTATCTTCTAACTGTTTTTTACAAACTGTTGATGGCATAAAATCATTAACATATCTAATCAAATAATTTAGGCTATTTTGGATACCGTCTAACCTATTCTCAATAATTAGGTTTCCTGTATGCGTAATGAACATACTGATAATAATCGCGACAATAATTAACCCTAATTCAACTATTACCAAGTTCATTTATATTAATTTCCAAAAATGAAGTGTAAACCATTTAATTCTTTCTAGTGGAGAAAATGAAGCGTAAAAATTGCTGTACGGCGGTGATTCAATTATTTGATATTCATTAAGCCATATAATTTCACGTTTAACCATCATATTCTGCTTCACATCATTGTATGTGTAAAATTTTAACCACCCTGCCATTTTCCAGTACACGGGTACACTGTCAGCGTCAAATAATATCCTGATAAATTTACTGCCAGAAATGTCAGGTAATTTTTTAGTACCGTGTAGCTATCATCTTCTATCCTGAAATTAAGTTCATAAACTTTAAACCAATTACTTTCAGATATATCAAGTGCATTAGGCATTATCTGTTAATTTATTGTTGAGTGTTTAGCATATTTTCCAATTTGTCGATTTTTTCTGATAATTCCTGAATTGCCGCAATCACTAATGGTATCAGTTTATCATACATGATTGTTAAGTAATCTATTTTTTTGTCGTCAACTTCAGGACTATCTGTATGGTCATTTTTAACCACTTCAACTGCGTTAGGGTATATATTTTGTACTTCTTGAGCAATTAACCCAAATTGTTCTGTACTTGGATTAAAGCCATGAAATGCTGCAAGTTCATTATACTTAAACCACGTGACTGTCAATGCGTTAATTTCGCTTAACCCTAGAGTTGGTTTTGATAAAAGTGTTTTGAATTTAAGATCAGAGCTACCTTTAACGTAGTCTCCATTATCGTTAATATAAGATACATTTGTGTCTCCTACTCTAAATCTAGTATGTACTCCAGATGATGAAGAAAGAGTTGAGCTCTTTGTAAAATATGTCTGTCCGTTGTATACTTGTATTGAACATCTATCGTTAGGAACAGCTCGCCAATCGCTTTGATGAAAATTAATACCATGATATATAAATACTCTAGGATTATTATCTGCTTCTAATTGCATAGAATAATTCCCTTGATGAGAAAACGCCCAGCTATTTCCTCCAACTCTACTATTTAGTACTAAACTTGCCGAACCAGCAGTAGAGCCTATCCGGCGGATGTCAAACCCCCTCCAAACATTAAAATCAATAAGCATATTTCCATCAGGAAAACTTTCATTAGTTGCAAAAGTTACTGGATTATTTGTTATGTTAAATGTTTTAATTCCTGTTAAAGTTTGATTACCTGTAGTTCTAACTACAGTTGAATCTACATTAATTGTTCTATTAGCTGCTAAAGTTCCTCCTCCGGATCAACCATCACCTGCAGTTAATGTAATATTTGAATGTGTGTGCGTTGTGGGAGTCCTAGCGTCAGATAATCTACTATCATTACCTTGACAGGCTGTGTTTGCTGTAGTGCCATAAGCAACCGCCCATGTTGTGGCAGTACTCCCATTAAAATTATTTCCAGTTAATCCCGTACCATTTGTTAATGTATTAGGAGTATTGGCAGTTATTGTTATATTGGCACTACCATTAAACGAAGTCCCATTAATTGTTCTAGCAGTTTGAAGCGTGGTTGCAGTTGCTGCATTACCTGTAATATTAGAGCTTGTAAAAGCTAATTGTTGCCAGCTACTCCAGACTCCATTTACACGATTTCTTTGATAAATACCTTCTCCTCCAAAAGGTATCATTGTTTGAGAAATCCAAGAATCATTATGTCTTTGTACAGTACAAAAACGCCATGAACTTCCCGGACTTTGATTTAAAAGAGAACTCCCTCGATAAAAACCTGTTGTTAACACATCATTCCAATCTCCTGTTACAGTTATTGAAAGATTTGGTAAAGCACCAATTTCTGCTAAACTCCAACTTACATTTCCAGAGCCGTTTACTGATTTGCCTGTAGAACCAATTGTTAAAGTCCGAGCAGTTCCCCAGTTTACAGTAGTAATATTTGCTGTTCCATTAAAACTTATTCCATTGATTGTTCTTGCTGTTTGAAGTGCTGTTGCTGTTCCGGCGTTTCCACTTATTGACCCGGTAATTAATGAATTAAATGTTTTAACTCCTGTCCATGTCTGATTCCCAGTTGTAATTATCCCTGAATTAGTTGCACTAGCTGTAGGTAAAGTAACATTAGTTCCTGTTGATGATGTAACTACAGGACCTGCTGTTGTTCCTGCTGTTACTCCTAAATTAGTTGCTACATTTACTTGTGCGCCTGCCGCAATCCCATCCAGCTTTGTCTTATCAGCGTTCGACATTACACCTGCAACGGTTGTTGTAGCAGCAGGTAATACAGCATTAGTACCGTCAGAACTGTTAACGGTTAACGTATTGGTTGTAGTGCTTATAGAGAGGTTGGTGGATACGTTTGGGGCGGTGTTTCTAAACTCAGTTCCTACTAAAGTTAAGCCAGTTCCCGCAGAATAGGTTGTATTAGGAGGTGTTACCCAAACACCATCGCCGCGTAAATAGTTAGATGTACTGCCATTTGTATCAATGGCAGCAACATTACCTGAATTTGTTATTTGAGATAAGGTATGTGTATGGCTAGTTGGTGTTCTAGCATTTGATAATCTGACATCGTTACCTTCTGTAACAGTTCCAATAGTTGTTCCAAAATTTTTGTTAAATGCTGTACTTTTGGTAAAAGTAGGCTCTTTACCGTCTAATGTACTTTGAAGTCCTGTAACATTAGCAATAGTATGTGTATGTTCTGATGGAGTAAACGTAGACGGTTTGGACGTTATTTCAGTCCAGCTATGGGAATGAGTAGATGGGGGGAAAGTGCCAGGTTTATTAGTAATATTATTCCAAGTTAACTGAGTTAATTTGACTAAATTAGTATTGGAGTCAATAACTGCTTGTATCCGTTCATTAGTTAAATACAGATTAACTTCACCTTCTGGCAAGTCATCGGTTGATTGCCCAAACTTACTAGAGTAAATGTTGAAATTAGTCATAACTGCCTCTATATTGATTATTTAATTAAATGGCTAATAACTTAATACTAGCCATTTATTTGATGATTACATATCGATATATTCGATAATTGTAACGCTGATATTAGCGTTAGATTCTGCTATCGCCTGTAACTTAGTTCTACCCCACGTTATTGAGATGGTATCACCTGGCTTAACCGAAAATGCAGCGTCTGACACGCTATCACCTGTAGGGTCAAATATTAGATGTACATTGGTATTTGACCGATTCTTTACAAACACCGTTCTACCGTTACTGGTAGCATTGATAGGCACAACTTCCGTGATAGTGTTAGCAGTCAAACTTATCGCTGTAGTTGTCGGTGTTCCCTGTATTTTACTGCTCATATTTAGAGTGTCTAAATTGACAACAGAACTATAAACTGAGAAACTCATAATAAACTCCTAAATCAAAGTAAAATTTACCAATTTATTGTTTGTTCTAATCCAACAATATTGGTTACGCTATCCTCAGTTATAGCATAGATAGAAGCTGTTGATTTTAGTTCATCATCCCACCCAGCGTTAGGAGGTAAATATAGGCATTGATAAGGTACACAGTTACTGATATCGCCGTGACAAAACCATACCCCTACAGAACCTACGTTTTGTAAGTGCAACCTATACCGATTAATATTTGAGGGTCTAACTAACGTG
Organism: Limnospira platensis NIES-39; assembly: GCF_026000695.1. Lineage (GTDB taxonomy): Bacteria > Cyanobacteriota > Cyanobacteriia > Cyanobacteriales > Microcoleaceae > Limnospira > Limnospira platensis. Next base: position 3,960,449 of record NZ_AP026945.1, on the reverse strand, counting down.
GGGGTATTGCCTATTATCACCCCAAAATTTTCGGGTTGTGTCAATGTAGGGGTTTTAGGAACTGTATCGAGTTGATATTCAGCCATGCCCAAAATATTAATAGAATCATTGTTATGTAACTGAGTTAAACACCTAGCTTTAACTATTGAGTTGCTATCAATTGCTAAACCTTCGTTTTGATTAGTGATTAATTCAATTAACAGGTTTTCGGTGTGAATGCCTCCATAATATGGCAATTTGACAATCCCTAAATTTAACCCGTTTTCTGTTGCCATATTCCCATAAAATATTTGTAAATCTACCGCTCCCTGCAAAACTTCCTGTTTTTTTTCCCACCGTTGATAATAGCTATCTTCCGGGTAAATTTTGGGTATTTTTGATTGTGCAATATTAGGGATATAACACCTAGCGTTTAACGATGATATATAGCTGTAAATACCGATATCATATTTATATCTTTCTGTTATTAATGATTCTAAAATAGTCCCGTTAAATAACTCTATGGCGTTACTCCAGTTAGCAGCGTTTATATGAGCCGCGATATTTTTAACACCTCTCATGATTTCCCTTATTTAATGGATTTAGTAACATAATTATACTATCATATAATACTATTAAACTTAGTACAAAACGTTAATATGGTTAGAGACAGACGGACGATTAGAGACAAACCAAAGGTTAGACCTCGCTCGGGAGTTAGATATGACACAGCTCCCTTTAGATTAAACGATGACCCCGGTAAACTAGGAGACCCGTTTCGAGGTTGGACTGGAGACCCATACGGGAGGGAATTAGATACTCGAAACAAATTTATAAGTGATTCTAAATATGTAGCTCCTGAATACTGGGATGCAGATGAATATCACAAAAAAAGAGAAGCTGAAGAAAGGGAAAAAAGAGAGGATATTAAAAAAGAGGCAACTGTCAAGGAACCACCAAACAGAGATGAACCAAAGGGAGGAAAAAAACCTAGGGGAAAGGGTGGCGCTGGTAGAGGTTTTGGCGGTCCTAATAGCGGTGACGAGGTAGATGATGATAAAGGTAGAAGTTCAGATAATCAAGGCGATAACGCAAGCTATTTAGATGAATTAATCGAGGAAACCACAAGTGTTAGGGATGATTGTTATTATTTATTGCCCTATGCCTATCCTCGTTATGGAGAAAGTTCAGGTTACCAACCATATATCTTCGGATACGGTAATTATGATAGGTTTGAAAAAAACGATTTTCAAGCATCATTAGATAAATCAAATGATGGCTTTAGCCTTACTTTCCAACAAAGTTATGAGTTTAGTAGGGTATATCGAGACTCAAGCTATCCACCAACTTTTAGTAACTTAAGCCGTTCTGGACGTAGGAGTTTACTGCCACGGCGGTGGCGGCGAGAAGTGGAAACAATAATATGGGAGTCAATGACATCACATAATGTTATTTGTGAGTTCGAGGAACTTTCTCCTGTGGATTATCATGAAGGAGATTACTCTGAAGGCGATTTAACTACGCCTTTTGATTTAGCCGCTATATATATTCGTGGTAAATATTTACAGACTTTTTTAAGCCTGCATACAAACCCTTGGACTGAAATGGCCTTTACAAAGATTTATTATCTTCCAGGGAACAGAGTAAGTTATGACCGCAAAACATTTGATTATAAATGGTCATGGATGGGTCCGGTTATCTATGGCTATAAAAATAGATACTATACTTTTAAGCAAGGAACAGGGTTGGCTACAGAGCGAGCGTTTTGGGGTTTTGGAATATTACCGTGTAAACTACAATGGCTTAATTACAATACTTGGTCAGGTTTATATGTTTATGACCCTATATGTGAAATAGAATACACTAGAAGAAAAAGAAAAAGAGTAACAATAACAATACCAGATATGAACGAAGAATGCTGTGGAATGATTAGAAGGATTTACGAGTTCCTAGACCCTGAATCCTTTCCGGCTGAAATGCCTGAAAAAATCACGGTTAATGCTGATAATCCAGAGAACAGAATTAAACGAATAAACACATTGCCAGAATGGTTAATGTATCGATTTGACATCGATGACGAAAGATGGGGTGAATTTGAAGTTAAAGTCGAGATTGATGACGTAAATTTGATGACCAAAGAACAGGAACACGCGGAAATCAAATTACCTAACTTAGCTGAATCAATTGCTGAAATATTCGGGATGGTAATGGAGATAGCTATTAGTCACCAAGTGACCCAAAACGCTGTTTTAACCTGTTTACATGAAGCAGGTTTGGCGCACGCGGCAGCCTTTAAAGCTGGTAGGGAAGTCTCGGAAATATTAGACTATTTAGGATTTGAAACCGAGGAAAAATACGAGAAACTAAAAACAGCGTTTACTCCAGAGGCTGATAATTTTGAGGAACTACTAGAACCTAACGAAAGTAAAGTTAAAATCACTAATCAAAAGAACGCGAAAGAAACACTACAGACAGCCTTAAATCAAATAAAGGAAATATTCTCAATAGTTAGAGCGCAAGGTACTTTACAAGTTAATGGTAATGACCCGTCAAAAGACATATTAGCTGATTTAACTAGGTTATATGATTCAATGAAAAAACAAGACGAGATTAGAGAGCAAGAGACTAATAAAGTTAAAGAATTATTGAAAAAAGACTTTCCTGATATCAAGATAGAAACCGAATTGATTGACGGCGATAACCCACTAAGAGGAACTTTGTAATGGTTGCCAGAAGTGCAAGAATGCTAAGGAGTACTCGTAGCTTGTCTAGCCGTCAAACTCGTAGCAGTATAGGTAGGAATGGCGTTAGACAAGTTAATTTAGCTCAGAGAACATCTACTCAAGAGATGGGTTGGTTTGGCAAGCTATGGGCAAAAATAACTGGTAAAGTAGTTGAATGGGGCAAAAGTTTTGGAGGTTGGTTATGGGAAGGAATTACTAAGTTTTTATCTAACTTTAGTTTTGAGAAAGTAGCACGATTTATCACGTCTAATTGGGATAGTTTCTGGAATTTCAACTGGAATATATCAGATGAACAGATAGACAAAAATATGATGAATATTGCTAATCAATTTATTAGTACTACCGCCGGTTTTTTGGGTAATATGGCAGGTAAATTAGTTTGTGGAGTATTGCCTACCATTGGTATTGCATTTATCAACAAAGCCGCTGCTATGCACATTGCCTTAAGCAAGGGACCTGAAATGCTTATGGAAGTATCTACAGCTTTCGGCTCATACGTTAAACAGTCATTTAACATGGCTATGAAAGCCATAGCATGGCAACTGTTTAAACATGGTAGACGGGTTGTTAAAATGTTTTTAGATAAAAGTCCTTCAACACTTGCAACGGCTATTGTTTCAATGGTTCCTGGTGGTAAAGGAACGATTGAAAAGTGGGGTGACGAAAAAGGTGAAGAATGGAGTTTCGGTAAACAGAGAAGGGAAGCTAGGGAGAAATTACCAGAAAAATATGATGGAAATATTAACACCATTTGGAACCAAGACAGTTCCGAGGAATTCTGGGATGAATTCTCAGATAACTGTAAAGAAGCAATTATTTTAGTTGCTCAAGGATTAGATGAATATATTGCCTTGCAACGCATTGAGGAAAATAGACAGCAACAGTTAGTTAACGCGGTTGTAGAAAATGGTGGAGAGCGATTTAGACTAGTATCATCATTAAGAAACCTTCAAGAAAATGTAGCAAATGTGTTAGCTCAAACTGAAATATTAGGGAATAGAGATATTGGTCAATTTGTGGGTTCCGGTGATATCTCTGAAGTTCCGAATAGCAGTAATTTAAAAATTCAGTTAACCTTCATTTTGTACAATTACGAAAAACCTCCATATTGGACTAAGGAAAGACGGTCAAAACTACAAAAAACTCAAATAGAACTCCCATCAGTAGAAAGACACGAAATAACCTGGGATAAATTACAAAGGATATTTACTCAACCTAGTAAATCGGCATTTACTAAAGGCAATATCAAAGTAACCTGTCAATTAAGAAATGGTAGGAAATTTTCATTTTTTGTGAATGAAAGCTCTAAATCTGACGCTGAAAGAATTTGTAAGGATTTAGTACAATTAACAAATTCTTCAATTGTTTATCCTTTACTATTTGAGGAAAGGAAAGGTTTTGGCGGTAGGGAAAATGCGAAAAGAATCAAAGAGAGCAAAATGTATATCAGTGAAGTGAAAATACTTAACTGGGAATTAATTGATAAATTTGAACAAGCCAAAATCGATATGGGAGAGAATAGTGTTTTGGCAATGTACAAAGACCCTAGGAAGTCTAAAGTCAAAATTCCTTTACATTTTGAGAAGAAACCTAAGTGGGTAGATGATGTAATCAGAACAGCTACGAGGACATCGTTAGAGATGAAAACCGGGAACCAACCACCAACTACAGCCTAATGTAGTTTTCATTGAATAGAAGCTACATATATGTAGCATCTGATATATCAAATAGTTAACAGACAAATTCAGTTAATGATGCTAGGCTCTATGTATTAACTGATTAAAGGTGATGATTATGGCTAGTCCAGTAACTCTTAACGGTGCTACTCTCGAACACCAATTGCTAGAAATTATCGAGCAAGTTCAACGTGCACAGATAAACGCAACTAGAAACCCTAATGGTGTAACGGTAGTTACAGCTTATACCCGCAACATGGCAACTGGAGCTGTGACAGTATCCCTAACAATCCCTACTGATGATGTTTTGGATGTTACTGATGGCTCTATCGATGTACAAGCCATCGCTGTTTTTGTTGACTAGGGTTCATTAACTAGGTAGACAACAATAGTGTTAATGTCTACCTATCTAAAGTTTTGTTTGATAATTAATGAGGTTAAATTATGCCATTAAATGATGCTTACGATAAATATAAAGTAGCTTTTGCTGCTAAACTAGCGCAACCGAGCGGTACTTGTATCGGTAGGAGTTTGATGGTTGAGGCTCCAGTAGACAAGACATCAAAGTATGTTATCCCAATGCCTATGTTGCTGCTTCATACGCTATCTAATAACGCCGTAACACTAGAACCCGCAGAGGTGCGAGCCTTAACTATCTGGAGACCTGCTGTTAGTGGAACTCCGTCAACTTCTTCTAATAGGCGTAATATTCTACGAGGGACCAGAGTTAGGTCATACAAACGTATAGAGTACACAAAAATCTTTGTGGAAGCTCCTGCAGATATGCAGGGAGTCTGGAGAACATATCGCACATCAGGAACTAACGCGGGCGAAAGAAAACTAAGATTTATTGGTTTAAAAGTTCCTCAAATTTTCTCAATTAGTTCCCTGTTATATGTTTTTGCGCATTATTGGGGTAAAAAACCCTCAAGCATTAGAACCTATAACTCAATGTTTCGTATTCCGGCTGAATCTGAAATTACCCTCAATAACCTAGGAGAACTAACCGCAGGCAAAACTGAAGCAGCTAATCAAGTAACAGGAGACCAAAGCGCTTTACCAGGAAAAACAGGCACGAATCCATAATAACTATCTTGTTGCTAATTATATACCCGTTAATCCTATTTTGTGAGTTAACGGGTATTTTGTATTTGTTATTATTTGTACATTCTATATATACTTAATGTGATATTTGATTATTTTATAAATAAGTGTAAATTGTATAATTTATGTTTATTAAAAATAAACTAATCAAATAAGATGATTTTAATTAAATACAGTGATTTAAAACTCAATAACTCAATCGTATTTTTAAAAAATGATTTTGTCAATGAGTTTTAAATCACTGACATGAATTCAAAAGAGCAAGGTAACTATACAGTTACAAAATCAATTGAAGGTAACGTAACTGTAGAAAATGTAACTAATGTTAATACTAATAAAGTATTAACTCCTACAGAATACATTGAGACGTTGAGTCGGTTTAATCAGTTTACTAAGTTTCTGGAGTTGGTTAATACTTACCTTCCTTACCCCAAAACTTCATTAATTCAATCATTGACCAACAAACTCCAAACGTCGGAGATTATCAACTCAAATACCTTTTATCTGACATATTCAGAGATTGCCACACTTAAACGAGTCACCAACGCAATCCTGACGCTATTAAAAGCAGGTGGAGTAAAGCTACCTCGTAAGGTTACGGGAGCCATCCAAGATGATATTAACGCCCTCGAAGACCATCTATTGGGCTCTGAGAGTGATTTAGAGGATGAAGATAATGAAGTCAACCCATTTTCTAGTTGGTTAGATTAATCCCACACCAAAAACAAAACCGCTTATGTGTAAATTTTTTAGGGACTCTATTTTAAAAGCACATAAGCGGTAGCCACTAAGCATCAGGAAATCATAGCATGATACCACGTCATTGGTCCGAGGTTAGGCTTAACCTACGAAACATCGCGTTAACCCCCTTGATGTATATCGGTCATTCCCTATATATCAAAGTTCCAATTTCAGACGGAAAAACTTTTACATGGCAATCAACTTTAGTTAAGTTTGATAAGGATTTTATCGCTTATTTTATAGGCGAAATTCTTAAAAAATTAATCCCATTACATCCTGACAAACTTGAGGAAATTTGTACAGAAGCCCTAGAGTTCTACAGAGAAGAATGGAATATATATCAAGCCGAAAACGGCGGGGATAGAGAACCTGATAATCCTAATACATCTTTCGGAGTGTACCCAAAAGATGAAAAATAAATACAATGCTAGAGGACAAAAAATAGACGGCTATTATTTTCCAAGTGCATTTGAATGTAGGGTTTATCACCTTCTAAGAAAACATGATAATCAATTAATTGTTCACCCTAAAATGACATTAATTGAACATGCAAAACCTTGGAAAAATATCACCTGGATTCCAGATTTTTATAGTCCGTTCTTTAATCGTTACATCGAAGTTAAGGGAGTATTAACTGATTCATTTAAGCTAAAAATGCAGTTATTACAGTACCTTAATCCTGGCTTAGTCAATCAGTGTTGGTTTGTTATAAGGGGGACATCTTATCAATGGCAAGGCATCTCATTTATCAATATCGACGAGTTTCAGGAGATTTTAAACAACTTAGAAATTCCAAGGACAAACAATGAATAAACTACACTACAGAGGGATTTTTGATATCACGGGAGAGCTGTTAAGTGCTACCTATAACCCGCATTTATTTGAGTATGAAACCACTCAAATAGCCTACCGGATACTAACCCCTATTGAGGACCATCAAACTTCACAAGTCAAGGATTTAACCTACTCCTATATGGGTTCGTATTTTCCTCGTGGAGGTTACAGGGGAACCTGTACAGTTAAATTAAATGATGAGGGAAAATTACCAGTTTCAATTGTTGGGAATTCTCAGTTTTGGGATGTCTGTAAAAAAATCTCAAAAACAATCAATCAATCATCAAAGGATAGTTAATCATGAGTATCGGATATTACGGCAAAAAACAGGGCGATAAATTTAGTTATTGCAGTGCAGTTAAGCCCGGTGAAACGGGAACCTTTATAATTGTTGATTATGCACAAATACGGATAAAGCCACCTCACCTATGGATATTCGGGAAAGGTGTATCAGGTGATTTTCAGAATTTCAATGATAGGGATTGGAGTTACTCCAAAGGTGATAAAGAATTAATTGCTGTACGGTTTTGTATTGAAAAATACGAGACTGAATATAACGGCAAAAAACGAGAATACACCCCTACAGTACTGGAGCTTGCATTGCTTAAAATAATCGAAAGCGATACAGGATTAACTGACGGGTCTATGATGTTCACTGCCACTATCAACCTAGGACAATCATCGGTAAGGCCAGCTAACAAAATACTAGAGACCGATAGCATTGCTGACCTGGAAATAGAATGTACCAACATATTCTATATTGAATGTATTAATCCATTCAATCAATCTGTCGCTACTTACTCAATCGGAGATATTGACGCTTTCATTGAATCCAAAACTAAAAATAAAGCAGGATTTAATGGAAAGGCAAAATACAAAACCTTCGAGGAAAGGTTAACAGAAGGGGCTAAGGTTTTGGATTGTGACCCTAGCTTTGAGAGTCTTTATAACAAGGTTAAACAACTTGATTCTAATGTATTAATTGCATTAATTGAATTACTGCGATTAATGTAGTCACAAATAAATCCCCCCTAAATATTTAGGGGGGAATAACCACCATACCATGTCAACAAGTCAAGAGCGATAAGAGGTTACTACCATGTCTGAGGACTATATTGATTATAGACTAATTAGAAGTCAGATGTCATCTGAACTAGAAGAAATAATCACGGATGGCAATTTAGGTAAACAGATAGAATCGGTGTGTAGGGCTGTCTGTGTTCTACCATATCCTGATATCCAATTCCCTATTGTAACCTCGTTTATAGCGTCTCCAGTAACCCTTATGAGTACAGCTGGCATCCTGTTCCTTTGGGGGTCTAGCGGTACTGGAAAGTCACAGATAGCTACCGTAGCATCTGAACTATACAAGACAACCTCGGTGCTTGCTAATAGCACTTTCGCTTCACTAAGAAACAAGATACAACATGAACGATTTTATGACCCCCTTCAATGTGAATTTGAGAAAAATTTTATATTGGTATGGGAAGATATCACCCCTAGCTTATTAATTGAAAATGAGAATATGTTATCGCTTTTCAAGGTGTTAAACCGCAAAAATAGCCGAATAACCATCAGTAGTCAGACACCGGGAACTAACATGATTTTTAATGCTTTCGCTTTAAAGGTGATTAATTCAATACATCCATTGTGGACATTTTGGGAGTTAAACGAACTCAAAAGACGGATGTTTCCTATATGGTTTAAAAAGAGACTATGACATCAGAGGAATATAGGGGCAATGGTTACGAGTTAAGTGATTTAAACGATGTAGAGGATATTACGCTTGATAAATTATCATCTCAATTAGAAATTTTCTGGAGAAATATCGATAACTGCAATCAATACAGCAAGGTCAAAAAACAACTACAGAAACACAAAAAAGATATCATTAACGCTAGGTTATCAAGTGAAATTATTGTCACCCATTCATTGATTTATCAATTATCTATCAATGAATCAATTAAACGCTTCAATGATTACTGGGATTTTGTTAATGAAAAAATCTTGACTATATCATCAGGTACTGAACAATTTTTAGACAGTTTTATCACTCAAAGTATTGAGGCAAAAATGAAACAAAACAACCAGGCAATTAACGCGGGATGTCCTGAGTTAACCGAGATTGTAACTGATATCGACCCGAAAGCGTTAAAAGAAGCCATTGAGAGAGCTAAAACAGATGGATATCTTGATAGTCGCGTTAATGTTTCAGAGTTGACTAATCTAATGAAAAATAGAGGATATAATATGATTAATCAGAACGGCAAAAATGTTTGGAAACACATCGTATAGGAGACCAAAAAAATGACTCAAACCAACACAAATGCCATTATAAAGGCAAGGTTTAAAACATTTAAACAAATGGTAGATAGTACAGTCTACAACGCCAACAGAGAAGACGCTAAAGAAACGTTAATTTCAATAATGAATGATTGCGAGATTGAGTTATCCTTAGCAGAAGCAAAAAAACAATTATCGCTCAAACAGCTTAATTATATTAAGCATTTACTAACCAAAATCGAATAATTTAAACCCGTCCGAAATGACGTTAAACTATCACAACTTAACCACTATCAAAGGATAAAACCATGTCAATCAAATTAAGTACACCCGGATTAAACGTAGTAGAATATAGCTACATGAGTAATCGATTAAATCCTAACGTTGTAGGATTACTTGACTTAGTAGAACTTGCTATCACATCTGAACAATTCGACGAAATTGTCGAATTTATTCAAATCCACAGGCATTTTTTAAACACGGAAATCGAGTTACTCAAAGGTATTGAAGCCTTGCTTGATGCAAAAATTACAGAACACAACAATAATCAAAATCACCCCGATAATGATGATCACAAGTTCAATTAATCAATAGGAAATAAAGCCATGAATGAGTTTGAACAAGGGAAAATGATGGTTATTGCAGAAATGGCTAGGGAGATTTACATTCAAATGATGTCACGAGATATCCCCTACGCTAACCAAGATACTAGGGTGACATTAGCCGAAATATCTCATAACGCCGCTGTTGATTTTATGATGGTACACGAGAAATGGGTAAAATCTCAGTATCCAATTATCTCTCAACCTCAACCAGGCATTATTGCCTCTGATTTCAACATTAACGGCTATAACAGCGATATCCTACTGGGAGGTGATTTTCATGCCTAAGCTACTCCCGGTAGTCACACTAACAGGGTCTTACAAAGGGTTTCTGGTAGGTCATGGTAATATCTGTATCGAAGTAGGTTCTTTAGAATGGTTTAAATACCTAGAAACCCATAAATCCTTTTCAGTGGAGGTTAATGGTAAACGATTTACGTTGTGCAAAAAAGTCTCAATTAATGGTTTCACCTACTGGAACCTCAAAGGGTGGGATGGTAGCGTCAATCATCACATCTACGTTGGAAAATCTGACCAAGTTACTGTAGACAAGTTAATAGATGTAGCTAACGCTATGATTACTAAGTGCAGTAAACCCTAACACCTAACAGATAACAGCTACCCCAATAACTTAAATGGCCCCCTATGGTTTCTGACTGTAGGGGGTGCTTGCATATTTTTTGTTTCCAGGCCTGGAAAACCAGGCCAGGAAATCATTTATATGAATGCTTGCCTCTAATTTACCCACAATAAACACCCTAAGCCAAAACCTTAACCCGTCTATTAGGGGTAATCATCCCGTGCGGAACTCAGTACCCCTATAAATTGGAGACTTGTCTAGCGGTATGTAGGTATCGGTTTCGATGGGGAGTCAATTCCCTAGGATTATGTGGATAACCGTTGTCGCTGGTAAAGCAATTCTCTAGGATTATGTAGGTATCAGCGAGAGATAACGAAACAAGTCACCAGTTGAAAAGTTGTTTAGGGGTATCGGGTTGGTTCCGGTAGATGATAGTTCAGATTATGCGATCGCATTTTGTTGGTAGTGAGTAGGCTCCTCAATATTTCACCAATAATCTGACTACCCCTATGGGTTTTGAAATTTGAGCCATACCCTCCCCCCATAACCGAAACAAACACTCTTAGGGGTGCGACCGATGTGATAGCAGTCAATGGTTCGTAACGAACCGATAGGCTTGCCATTGACGGGTATCACGAGAGAGTTACCCTATCGGTGTTTGGTTGGGGGGTGGTATGGGTATTTGACAGATTGATTAAGTTGTGCTTATTGATTAACCCGTCAATAATTAAGTTTTGTTGCTGAGGGATATGCGCTAATTGTCCCGTGTGCTAAGACTGAATGGAGTGCATTTTGAATGTAACAGTACGACTAACGGGTTAGTTAATTTCCTCCTATCGCAATAATGATAAGGGTTTAAGTTAATTGGAGATGTTGGGTACGAAACCCACTATAAAGCCTATAACCCCTATTCTACCGTTACTCTAGTGCACTCAAAAGCGATCGCATTATTAGGAGTTAGTGCAAAATGAAACCCCCTAGGCTAAATACCTAGGGGGTGTTGTATTGTGGGTTTATTGGAGATTAATCATCAAGCTGATATAGCAATCTGAGAATAGCCTTAACCTCTGGTAGGTCTGGATTGATACCATTATTGGTTAACACTTGCCTTCCCATGTCTAACGGCAATGGTTGCCTTTGATGCCGCGTCAGGATACCTAACTCTGTGGCAAGGTTGCGACGTTTTTTGTACTTGCTGTCATTAACCGTTACCGAGTGACCAAACGAACGCGCTCTGATTTCCTGTGGTATCCCATTCATCTCTCCCAGTTGGTTACCAAGATGACGGAAAGCATAAGCTTGAGTAAATCCCCAATTATGTTGTGATAACCATTTACGGTGATTATCGTTAAACATACCAGGGTTTTTAGACTTAGTAACAGGTAAGTAGACGTTATGAATCCCTAAGCGGTTAATCAGAGTCTTGTCTTTTGACATTGGGATAGCTAACCGCCAGCCTGTCTTAGTAGAACCCCCAAAATAGGTAAATTCTCCAATCACTAACACTAACTCAATGTTGGTAGGGTCAGATATGACTGGGAAGGTAATGCCATCAATCTTAACTGGCTTAGTTAAATTTTGACCTGCTGCTACTTCAGACGGTCTTAACCCATATAAAGTACACATTGCACTAACCCAACACCAACCATCACGAGCGTTATTGTCTGTGACAGAACGATAATCAGCGTTGCGTTCTTTGTCTAGTAAACTTAACAAGGTATCCAAGTCTATACTTTGGGATTCAGCAAATACTGTTTGGGTAGGGTCAATTTTTTCTAGCTTGTCCAGTGCTTTTTTGCAGCCAGCCCGTTCCGCTACCTGCCTTAACTTGTAATATCGGTCCTTAAAATCCTTATGTCCTACCGGGCTGCTACCGTCTGGCAATGGAGTATACAAGGTTTCTTTTATACCCTCCCAGGTAACGTAACTATCCCAGTTTGTAACTTTGTTAAATACATCTAAGAAACAGCGCTTAAAAGAGGCTCTGTCACTAGCTATATCACGGGAACGTTTGCGCTTAGTGTTTTTGTGAACTCCGTTAAAGTAATCATCCTCCATCTCTTTAAACACTTGACGGTAGGTGATTAAGTCATTCTTTAGGGGAGTTTTGTTTTCATCAAGGATAGTAGCCTTGTACCAGTCCAGCCATTCAGACACCGACTGAAATTGTCCGTCAAGGGATTTATGAACTAACCAAGCCTTGTCAACAGCCTTGCGGATACCCTCTGGGGTAAACTGACAATTACAGCCCCGTTGTTTACGTCCCCCCGTTTCCGGGTCAGTGGTGATGTCTAGTTGGATTGTCCCCCGGTTACGTTTAATCCTGACACCTTTGGGACATTGTTTGCGGGATAGGTTGAAAAACTCAAGAATGTCTTGAAAGCCTTGATATGTACCACTATGTGTACTGTTTGTACTTGCACTCATTTTGCACTAACTCCTAATAATGCGATCGCTTTTGAGTGCACTAGAGTAACGGTAGAATAGGGGTTATAGGCTTTATAGTGGGTTCAAATCCCACCCTCTCCGTTGTTTCAGCCCCTACACAAATACCTTTGGCTATAATTTGGCTATAATTTGGCTATAAATTTAGGCAGTTATAGCCAAAATAAATTTTCAGAAATTTACCCCCCCGCCCCCATCCACAAACCTTTGTGTACCTATATATGCGTCATGTGAACAACTTGCACCAGTACACTGGTTAATTTTGGGGACTGGATGCAAGCCTAAACCAACCTGTACCATATCGCCTCCCAAACTGCCAAAATATCAATGTACATTGATATCTCAGAAGATTAACGGAATCCTTTTTGTGTCAATTTGACATCAACTCCTAACAGCGTCAGAGCCTTGGCGATCTCCAATTTAATCGCGCCGCCATTATTAGCTTTCAATTTTGTGGCAGGTAAGAGGATATCAATTATCTGCTGGTAGATCGGATTTGGCTTATGCTCACCTGGTGGTTGGTGGTTGCCATTACTGTTTACCGGTATCTCAATCACGTCGCCCTGATCCATCTGATGAGCGATCGCCAATAGTTCCTCTGCAAATACATCCGGAACTCGGATCGCGCGGGTCGGGGTGTTGATCCATTTGGGTTGTTTTAAGCCACTGGTATCAGGATGGTAGTTAGCCATAGGATTTTTATACCTCTATCATTGTACATTGATAATGTATATCATTGTACATTGATAAGTGTCAAGTACAAGGTTATATTTTGCCCGCTATTGTCCACTAATCTGGTCGGGTATCGGTCCCTTGCCTAGGATGATTATTATATCAATGTACATTGATAAGTTGACAGGCGATCGCCTAAGCCCGAAACCCGCCAATTACTAACAAGCGTCCTGCCCCCGTCGCCCGTTAAAGAGTAGGCCCAAAGCATAGAACGGGCCATTTTAGATGTGGTCAGTATTGGATATAAAAAAAATCACAAATTAATTTTGGGTGTCCTGCCTGTCCACTGTGGCTGTAACGTCTATACCAAGGGGATTACAGGGTGGACAGGCAAAAAAAAATCTGCCTGTCCGCTGCCTGTCCTGCCTGTCCGTTTAATTGGACAAAAAAATACCCGACCTGGTGCGATCGGGGAGGGTAAGGGGTGTTATATGTTTGGCTGAGACTTTGCCGAGGGCGTGACTTATAAGTCTTTATTTATCTTCGGTCAACTCCCCCGACTGCTTGGCTCGTTCAACTTCTTGGAGTAAAAGCCAAGCCATCAGATTGGAGAGGGAACGAAAACGCTTTTTGGCTAACCGTTCCCCCGTTTCTTTAAGGTCTGGATCAATATAGACGTTTACACGCGGCAGTTTGCTCGGCACTGTCTGAGAAATCATGGGTGCATCTTCATTGTACTGTACAGCCATATTTTAGCAAAAAAGTGTTGACAGTGGGTGTACCGAAACTGTACAATTGACACACGGAAACAAAAACAAGCCCACTGGTGTGTATGCTTGGCGGCTGACACCAGTGGGCGCGAAAACCCCTTTACAGGAGTAACTATGACTTTAGCAGAACTTAAAGCTAATGCGATCGCCTCAACCCTAAACCCACCAATCGCCAACAATCATCCTGTCCCCATCAACCCGTCAAGAGTAAGCCAAAAATATAAAACGGGCCATTTTTGTGTACAGCCAGTAATGGATTTAAAAAAAAATCACAAATTTTTATTTTGGGGTGTCCTGCCTGTCCCCTGTGGCTGTAACTGCTATAGCAAGGGAGTTACAAGGGGGACACCCAGAAAAAATTCTGCCTGTCCCCTGCCTGTCTACCTGTCCCCTTCTGTTGGACAAAAAAATACCCGACCTGGTGCGATCGGGGGTTGGTGATTGTGTATTGATTGAACCTGCTATTAGAGAAACGCCCGTACAGACAAAAAGTGGGTGTTCAAATTTCACCTTTGTTCTTGGCTTCCTCAATTTCCAACTGCAACAGGCGGCGGATAAGGCTTGAAAGAGATCTTTGTCTCTTCTCTGCTAATTTTTTACCCTCTTCTAACATCTGTTCATCCAGGTAAACCTGTAGCTTTGGCTTGTTGCTAGGCACAGTGGCAGTCATATAGGTGTTACTCCAATTCTACTCTTACTCAAAAAAATATGCTAGGGGTATTTACAGAGCATTCACTTTTATGGTACAGTTAATTTACCGAAAGGTCAAACACAAAATAACCCACTGGTGTCAGCCGCCAAGCAAGCCACCAGTGGGTCTGAAAACCCCTTTACAGGAGTAACTATGACTTTAGCAGAACTTAAAGCTAATGCGATCGCCTCAACCCTAAACCCACCAATCGCCAACAATCATCCTGTCCCCATCAACCCGTCAAGAGTAGGCCCAAAACATAAAACGGGCCATTTTTTTGTACAGCCAGTAATGGATTTAAAAAAAATCACAAATTTTTATTTTTGGGTGTCCTGCCTGTCCCCTGTGGCTGTAACTGCTATAGCAAGGGAGTTACAAGGGGGACACCCAGAAAAAATTCTGCCTGTCCCCTGCCTGTCTGCCTGTCCGCTTCTGTTGGACAAAAAAATACCCGACCTGGTGCGATCGGGGGTGAGTAAACGCAACAACAAATAAGTTGTTACTTTGAATTGTCTGTTAATTCTTCCTTTTCCGCTTCCTCTACAGCCTTTTCCGCTATCACAGCCATCAAATTTGACAGTGTGCGTCGTTGAATCCCAGCCAATTTTTCTAGTTTCTCCTTAATTTCGGGGTCAACATAAAAAGCAATTCTGGCTAATTTGGTTGGCCCGCCCACAGTTTTTAGTCCGCTAATCATAATTTCCTTGCAATTATACCACAACGTGCTATTATGGTTTTATGCTAACACAGCCTATACACAACTATATTAGCCTGTGCGTGATACATATAGCCTGTGTTGGCAATTGCCAACAAAATACCCACTGGTGTCTGCGGCCAAGCATACACACCAGTGGGCGCGAAAACCCCTTTACAGGAGTAACTATGACTTTAGCAGAACTTAAAGCTAATGCGATCGCCTTGGGATTATCAAAAGAAGATATCCGCCAGTTTGGCGACTTGCGTTCAAAAGCCACTTGGGAAGCCGCTATTACCCAAGCCGAATACGAAGCCGTACCAGAGGCCGAGCCTATCCGCGAAACTCTGTCCGATCAGGTTATGGTTAACCCTTTATATCAGGCAGAACCTGACACCACAAATCAGCCGAAAAATCAATGTACATTGAAAGAAACGGGAACTGATTACCGTACTCCCCAGAGTGTAATTTTGGTTACAGGGGCCTGCGATGGTATTGAGGAAGTTATTGATTTTGCTGCTGACCTTGGAGAGGCGCGACACATTGCCGACCAAGTTAAGTTGATGTTTGGGCAGCAAATCATAATCCGAGAATCCGATGGTAGTAGTGAGATGCTCTACCGTCGCCACGATGATGAGGTTGACCCCGACACCCTGCCAGAACTCAAGGATAAAGACGATCGCTTTGATTGTTGGAGTCCCTGGATGAAAGTAGGCGCTAAATTTACCACCCCCCGTGGCAACCGTTTCACCATTGTTGGCTTTGACAAGTGGGGAAACTGCCACGCGATCGCCGATGGGGATGAGGAGACCCAAACCTTCCGGCTTAGTCATCTGATTCAGTACACCCCAGAAGCTGACGATGATACCCGTCACGAAATTATTGAACAATTCCGCCAATCCGGGGTATCTGATGCTGATATCGCTGAATTGAAAGCCTCGCCCCTTTCTGTTACCGGTGCCGCAGTCGTTTTGGGTTTTCTGGAAGGCTTGCTTGAGCCAATCCCTGCCACCGGTGTGGTTGTTGGTTTGGTGCTGAGTTTTTTCGCCCTGGGGTGAGGGATGCCGGATGGGTGGGGTTCAAAGTTTCCCTAACTGCCGTGGCGATCGCTCTCCTGTGGCTAGGATTCTGGCTAGGGACTGGTGATCTAAGAATTCCCCCCTTTACCCTCACTGTAGACATTGCCAACCCCAACACAGAGGAACAGAAATGACACCCGAACATTGCCGTATCAGGGATTTAGTCATGAGATTGTATTGTCTCTTTTTGGATAATCCCGATGCCATAGCAGTTTTAAGTCCAGTGGTGCAACGTCAAATTGCCCTGTTCTGTTCTGATGCCGGCGCTGTTTTCGAGTGCAGCCTAAACCGATTGGATGTCAGGACAGAAAGGAACAGGAAAACCCGGCAATTAACACTTGATTAAAAATGCGATAACCGCGCTTGGGAGGGTAGCCGCCCGTTATCACCAAGTTTGTTACCCATTAGTTAGGAACATTTGATTATGATTGGATTTCTCAGAGGCGACGATGTGAAAGGTGGGGCGATCGCCCCCGTTGAGGGTCAGCATAGCAACCTTGATAAAGGGTCGGTTTTTGTTACTAGCCCCAACGGCATTACCCCCACTGGCCCTGGTAGCTGGGAGCATTTCCGTTTCGCTCCCGTGCTTGACCGCCCCCGTGTTCTTGATCCAGCCGAAGCCGATGCCCTCACCGACCTAGCCGATGAATCTGACAAGCACGTTGTTAGCACCCGGAAAGGATACCGAGCCTTAAAGCGATTGGATAACAATAGCCGCAAGGTCAACGAATCCTATGAGAAGTTGCGCCGCCATCAGGCTGGGAATGAACACAAGATTCAGTCAGCTAAACACGATTCAGCCAAATACTTGCACGGATTGCGACCTAAATATGCGCGCTTAGGGCAAGGTTTGGAAAAATCCGCACAACTGGCTGATCAGAAAATTAACGCCCTGATGTCTACCCTGTAATCCCATAAAAACGCCCCCGTTATTGGGGGCGAAAATATCAAAGGAAGTAGAACAGAATGATTCAATTGTATAGAATGCTTGGGTTGATTTTGTTATTTGGTGCGAGTAGTTCCACCGTGTCACTGTTGGCTGTCAGTCACCAAAGTTTCCGCCTCCCTGCCTTCTGGCTTGCCTTAATTGCCGCCAGCGTCTTGGGTGCAATGGGGGCGATCGCCTACTATCACAGAGACAAATCTGAGGAATGGTGGCAGTGGTTAGTTTTGGCGATCGCTGTGGCTGCTGTTCTAATTATTGGGGGTGCAATCCAATGGATGTAATCAATCCCAACGCCAACAATCAAGCCATTCGGAGTAATTGGAGATTGTTAAACGGCATATCAGTCTTAATAGCAGTTACAGCATCACCAGTTTGGTTTTTTACACCTTTCCTCACATACCAAAACACCCTAAGATGGTTATCTATTAGCTATGGTATGGGGGGCGGCGCTGGATTACTCTTGACCAGTAATGAATTGGCAAAACTCAAGCCAAAAATTACCGCATTAAATAAACAAGAGGAGGCAGATTTCAAGCATTCGGTCGCCAGTTCACTCTATCTAACTCAGCAGACTAACCAGGCAATTGCCGAATTTCTAAATTTTCAGATACATGACTCCCTTTATGCTCAACCAGAACTCCTAGACTCCCATGCTCACGGGGAGTTCAGAGAGTTACCAGAAAAGTTAGAAAGTTCTGAGTTAGCTAGTCAGTTTGAACTTGCCGAACTTTCTAAACTTGCCGAACGCTACCAGCAAGCCGTACTAGACGCGCTAGATAAAGGAATGATAGAATCTAAGATTATCAAAGACGTAATGGGTTTGGGTGGTGCTAAATATGCCAAAGGTCGTGCTGTACTTGAGTTAATTAAACAGGACGCAGAATATGAAGATTAAATTGTTTCACGAGAGTTTTTTGGACATAATGCAATGTTTGGATGGGACTATCTTAATCAACCTTAAGGTTAAGATACCTGTGTTTGAGAGAGACCCACAGCACATTAAATGGTTGTGTGAAGCGCACGAATGGCTGCGCCCCTATTTTCCTTTTTGGAGAGGAGTTTGTTAGTATGGCTAATCAGTTTATGCTAACCATCCCGACTGATAGGACAGCTAGACGCATTTTTACTCTCAGAATTCTTGTATACAGCTATCGGTCGTATGTGATAGATATACACTTATCACCTATTAGTTTTGACTACGACAATGACCATATAAGATGGTTGTGTAAAACCCACAAATGGTTAATGCCTTATTTTCCGCTTTTTGATTTTCTATAATTCTGGTGGTGTTGGTCATGATAAGACTCACAAGAAAATACAGGTTAGCAATAGAAATAGCCCCGAATTTTTCTCATTCTGATCGCGATTCGCTTTACAGCCACTTAGTCGGTATGGGGTATTGGTGGAATGGTCAGGCTTGGGCATTTGTTGAGCCAGAAGATTCACACCCTCCCAGCGGCGTGATTCGTATTCGGGTAATGACTGCCAGTAAGCTGGTGGCTAAGGTTGCCACTGAGCTTGCCGAACGTTTTGAATTAGATGGTTATACGCTATCTGACACTTCCAGAGTCTACCCCTGTCGCCCACCAAACAACAATGATGGCCGGGTTTATTTAACATTTATTCCCCCAGAGGGATGGGAGTAGCAGAAAATCAAACCGTAACACCCCCCTTTCCTTGATGTCCCCATCCCATCCTCAATCCGTCTTAATTGCTATCGCTGTCCTAAGCTGTCTCCCTTGCATATCCGGAAACCCTATAGATTTCCGTAACTGTTCGCATATCTAGTGCGATCGCATCCTAAGCTATTACCGGTATAAATAAATGGCTTGTTAATTAGCTTTTTGGGATGATTCCCTACTAACACTGTTCTATTGCCATCCTTATGGCTTACTTGATTTTACCGCTAGAGGAGTGTATCATAATCTCTTTAAAAGAATAGTGGCGGTTAGCCGATTAAACCTTTATCCCCTGTGGATAAAAATACTTCATCACCCCTAACCCGTTTCGCGTCTACTCTTAAAAACACTTTTCTTATACCCCCTTGGGGGAGAGTAGCAGGCCGTGAAATCGCGATTGTATGAGGTTAAGGCATTGGAAGAGGGAATCTAATCGGTTTTAACAAGAAAGTAAAACCAACTAGAAATGGTGGCAGCTTTCTTATTGAGTAAGTAGTAGCAACGAGGGAAAATCTAATAAAGCATTCGGCGGGCGGGGACTAAAAAAGGAAAATTTCCAAAAACAACACAGCCATTGTATATGGCTATTCAGTCAGTCTCCGATTGACTGACGACCGCCTACCATTGCGGATAGACTCCACAAAAAAACAATTAGGGTCTGGATTTCCCTTTTTCCCAGACCCTAACGGGTTATTAACTCTCAAGCGACTTGAACTCAATCGCCCAAAAGTATTTTTTGAATTATGGCAATTATAAAACAAAGCAAAACAGTTAGCAAGTTAATTGCAGCAATTTCTAGTATCCCTAGTGATTGGGTCTTAACGCCAGTTAACGGGGAAAAAGCACCCTACAGAACGGGTTGGCAGAAAGAGTCAGCTATATCTAGGGATGTTTTGGTTGATGAGATAAGTAAAGGACGCGCTAAAGGCTATGGTCTGAGAACGGGAAAGGTTAGTGGCGGTATTGTAGCCATTGACGCGGACGGACACAAAGCGCATGAGTTAGCCGAATCATTGGGGGGATTGCCACCCACTGTTAGTTTCACCAGTGGCAAGGAAGGGCGCGCCCAATATTTGTATTTAATCCCCGACACATATTGGGATAAAATTACCACTAAGAAATTACCGACAGGCCATAAATCATCTGACGGGAAAGAAGAGTTACTAGAGTTACGATGGGACGGTTGCCAGTCAGTTTTACCCCCATCAAAACACCCGGAAACTGGAGAGTATAAATGGCTAAAATCTCCCAATGAAATTGATATTGCCCAAGCACCACTATGGGTGATAAACAAAATGTTAAAAGAGACACCCCAGCCAATGCCGTTGGTTGTTTTGCCGGAGTCTATACCGTTAGAAGCGTGCTTAACCAAAGACGATCGCCAACTACTAAAGACGGGAGCCTCGCAAGGAAGCCGTAACGATAGCGCGGCTAAACTTGCCAGGAATTTAATCGGAACCCACAACTGGTTACACTCTAATGGGGAGAGGTGTCAGGATGACCCACATATTTTGTTTAATAACTATTGCGATCGCTGCAATCCGCCATTACCACCACGGGAAAGAGGCGCGATTTGGAAGTCAGCAGAAAAAAGTAATCCCACACCAACATTGTCAGAAGATTATTTAACAAATTGTGTCAAGTCTTACCGGAGACAGCCTACCCATACACCCACACACTGGACAGAAAAAGATGCTATAAACACGGTGGTTAAATGTGATTTACAAATCCTCAAAGACATAGAAAAAATCAAACGTGCCTTTGGGGAGAGAATTCGCTATAACACCCGTTTTAAGGTGATTGAAATTGATGGTGAGCCTATCAACCCTGACGCTCCTGAAATTGATTTAGCCAAAAAGGGTGGTGTTGAGATTAAGGGAAGTTTGAGAATCAAGAATCAAATCATCCTTGATGTAGCTCAAAGTAATAGCTTTGATCCGTTTGAGGATTATCTGGAAGATTGCCATAAAAAATGGGACGGTCAGAATCGTATCAATGGGGCAGCAAAACGTTATTTTGGGACAGATAACCCATTACACCAACGTTATTTAGAGTGTTTGTTAGTCGGAACTGTAGCTAGGACTAAAAAACCAGGATGCAAATTTGACACTTTATTAATTCTGCATGGTCAACAGGGGATAGGAAAATCTACATGGTTCAGAACCATGGTGGGTGATGACTTTTTCTGTGATGACATGGGGGACTTTAAAGAAAAAGATGAACGCCTAAAAATGCACCAATCTGTCTGGACAGAATGGGCGGAAGTAGAAAACAATATTAGCAGGAGTACGTCAGGAAAAATCAAGGCTTTTATTACAACTCAAACAGACAATATACGCCCCCCTTATGCACAACGTTCAACAGCGTACCCGCGCGCGAATGTGTTAGTTGGTTCAACCAACCGCACCGATTTTAACCATGATGAAACTGGCGCGCGGCGTTTTATGGTTATCCCAGTTTCTCAGGTTATCCCCACAAATTTGGTAGAGGATGAACGCGATCAGCTTTGGGGTGAGGTGGTAGAACTATATCGGCAAGGCCGTTGTTTCTACCTGACCCGTGAGGAACAGCAGCAAGCCAATTTGCTTAATAAAGAGTTCACAGAACACAGC
This sequence comes from Limnospira platensis NIES-39, assembly GCF_026000695.1. GTDB lineage: Bacteria > Cyanobacteriota > Cyanobacteriia > Cyanobacteriales > Microcoleaceae > Limnospira > Limnospira platensis. Next base: position 3,938,318 of record NZ_AP026945.1, on the reverse strand, counting down.
TATCTACACGAGTTAATAGAGCAATTTGTTACTGATAAAGACACAGTAACAACTGAAGAGATAAAAGACTACCTTGGTAAACTAGATGGTGAAAAAATAAAAACAAATGAATTCAATCGCATTGAGCGAGAAATCAGGAAAGTAATGACAAATTTGGGTTTTTCCCAAAAACGATTCAACCGCAACGGGACCAAGAGAATGGGGTACATAAAGGACCAGCCAGTCCGGGAAGCGGACAGGCAGACAGGCAGCGGACAGGCAGCGGAAAAGGTGGGTGTCCACCCTGAAACACCGACACAGCAGTTGATTCAGACTGAGCGGACAGGCAGGACAGGCAGACAGGCAAATTTTGTTAAAAACGATCTAAACACAGCTAACTGTGTAGTTGGCCCTGTAAAAAACGGGACTTTAGGCCCTGACCCTGACAGCCAATCCGACGGTAGAGGTTTTGATGTCGGGGAAATCCCAGACACTTTTTACTGTGACACTACAGAAGAGTGTGAGGACGCTATAAAAAAGATTTTCATAGATTTATACAACAACAAAGAGCATCGGATCAGGAAAAATAAGCTCATAGCAAAATTTGCTGACACAGAGTTAGCTGAGTTAACTATAACCAGGTTACTAGATTCTTGGATGCTCCAAGAAATTAAGGATTATGTTTATGTTATCCCCCAAAGAATAAGAAATACTTGGTTTTCTGCAGGCAAGACAGTTGTGATTAACAAAGAAGATGATCCACTTTGTTCTTATCATGCTGAAATCACTCAGGTTGTTTCAAAAAATAAAGTTGCAGTAAAGGTTGGCAACAACTATGGGATATATGAAATCAAGTATTTAAGACCTAAACAAGATTAAGCCACTAATACAGTTAAAATCATCAACGAATCATGCAAAATAAATCATCCTAACGTTACAAAGGCAAGGTAGGTGTCGGAATGTGTAATAATAAACTCAGGCTTTCGTTGCCACGGCATTTATTTCCTGAACAACGGAAATATATTTATCTAGGGTTTAAAGACACCCCAGAAAACAGAAAAATTGCCGAAGCCAAAGCCAAGGCAATTGAAAGTGATATCGTTTATGAGCGCTTTGATTACACGCTGAAAAAATATACACAACAGCCACCACCACATCAAGACGAAGTGAAAATCACAACCCTTCAAGACCTGTATTATGAATATATTAATACGCGCAAAAAAACAGTCAGACCGGGGACTTGGAATAATAACTATATGGTGGCGTTGAGACACATACAAAGGTCGCCGTTCTGCAATGCGGACATATCAACGATAATTGGTCAGGATGTATATGATTGGGCTATTCAGAATCTGACCCCTGACACCACAAAGAGATTATTGACACAACTTAATGCTTGTTTTAACTGGGCTATAGAAAAAAGGCTAGTGAGCGAACCCTCACCATTTAATGGGTTAAGCGCTAAGGCTAATCGGTTAAAAAAAGCAAGTGATTCTGATGAGATTAACCCATTTACGGCTAACGAACGCGATCGCATTATCCAGTGTTTTGAATCTGAACCAAAACACAGCCACTTTTGTTTGTATGTCCGTTTCTGTTTCTTTACCGGGTGTCGCCCATCGGAGGCGATCGCTTTAAGATGGTCGGACGTTGCTGGCGACCTAAGCAAAATCACTTTTAACACCGTGATTGTTTCCGGGGAAGGGGGGCGCAAGCGCTGCGACGGTCTCAAGACTCAGACCCGCCGTAATTTCCCCTGTAACGAACAGGTCCAAATTATTCTCAGGGAGGCGCGATCGCGAAACAACTCGGAAATAGTTTTTCCCAGCAAGACAGGGAAGCCGATCCAAGTCGGTGATTTCTGTACAAAACATTGGCATCCAGTCTTAGAAATAATGGGCATAGAACACCGGAAACCCTACCAAATGAGGCACACCTTTATAACTCTATGCCTTGAAGCCGGAATTGATGCTAAGGACGTTGCCACTTGGGTCGGAAACTCCCCCCAAGTCATTTACCAAAACTATGCGGGGCGAAACCGGGGGCTTTCTATCCCCGATATTTAACACAGTTTGGCTATAATTTGGCTATAAAAATTTAGCCGACAGATACCAGAAAACGCCATAACGATTTACCAGCAAGGGGTTGGCACATCAAGACTCTTTCGACTTGAAATCGAGTGAGCCGCAAGGTTCTCGGGGTAATATCCCACCCTCTCCGTTGTTTCAGCCCCCCACAACACAAGAAATACACGGGAAGCGTTTATACGAGTTAACTGACTTGGCTGGCGATCGCTTTAGTTTTTCTGTATGATGATTGTGGCCAGGAGCAATGGCTAGGTGATTGAACCATAACAGCTTGAGAACCTGTTATTCGTTAGGGCCACAGACAACTCTACTCCCAAGTCCTAACGGATTCTTGTGGCTTTGGCTTGATTGTGCGATCGCGTTTACCTCTTGTCCCTGGCTGTTCATTGCTAAGTATTTTGTAAATCAACTTCATCAATTCATTGTCTCTTGAGTTGACCTCTGCTATTAACTTTTGGTTTTGCTTCATCAAAGACCACACTAAAAATATCACTACCCCATCACTTCCTACCCGTAATAATTCTGGTAAAACATCAGTCGCCATAATCTTTATATTTTTGGTTTTGGATATTTAACGGAAAATAATCTTGATTTTTGGTTAAGTATTTTTCCATGTGGTTGATGTTTATCCATATAAGTTTATTATGGTCTTCTATTTCTCGCCTAAGCGTTGATGATATTCTGTTTAGCTCTTCTCTGTTTCTGTTGACTTGTACTCTAATTATTGTGTATTGAACTGATACATACCAGACCGTACTAATGAGTGAAAGTATCCAACTTATAATTACCGTAATTTTCTCAATTTCAATATCCACGACGGAATTAACTCCTCTGTTGATGTGGATTTTTAATCACATTTGACTTGGGTTAATTTCAAGACTTTGACCAGATAACGCAGATAGAATCCGAATTATCTGGCAGCTTTAAATTTTCGACCAACTAACTTTTGACGTTCGGGACAATTATACTATTTTCATACTTTTCAAAAAAAGCTAGAGTTCTTTCTAACCTCCTAAAAAATGTCCCGTCTAAACTTTCTATTACCGGCCCAATACTTACTGCTGAGACCACATTAATTGCTTTATTTCCTGGTTGTTGGTTGTATACTTACTGTGCTTGATATAATGCCCCTACTAAATGACAAAATTCTACGGTAGCGTCCACACTATCACCGCTTGCCCCCAATGTTTCTAGTAAGGTTTTAAACTGTGAATCATCTGGGAGATGGTCGATTAATTGATTAAGAGAGATGTCCATGTTAACTTACAAAAGCCTCAATTGTTACGTCAAACTTTAGATCCATTGTAGGATGATTTTCGATCCATGTTGCGTTTTTGAAAAAACGGCGGCGGACTCCCAACCTTCTAATCACCGAGGGGTTGTCTGTAAATTCTTGAACTGGTGGATAGTTAATCAGTTGCGGTTCTTCTGTAACGTATACAGTCCTTTGCCCTGTTATCCAGTCAGAATTTTCAGAATCATTATAATAATGCCCTCGAATAAGCAGCATTGACCTATAGCCATCATAGGGATTTGTCCACCGCCCCCAATCAGTTGAAAATTTAAACCTCAACAATGAGTATTGAGTAACTGGGGGGCTGTGAATTATCCACTCTTGACTTGGCTGATAGCTTGAAGCTATCACCTCCCATGTGCCATAAGCATCTGTAAAACTCATGCTTTACTTGACAACTTGGCGGCGGTCTAAACCAGCACCTACTACTGTCCTACCATTAAGCGTTTTTCCTGTCGCTCTGTAATACGATAAAGCATCATCTATCTTGTCACCAGCGCAGAAAATTCTATAATTAATTTTTCTGCCTCCTGTGGCGCTACATCGTACATTAATCCTTACTAATTCCCCGGTTCGCATTAGTTCAGCAGTGTCATATAGTGGGGCTTTTAAATTTGCGGCTTCTGCCTCTCTAACCCCTAGAACATCAGCATTATCTGCTGTATACATTACATTACTAGCTCGAAAGACCCTAGCGGTTGCTCCTGTGCCTGTTTGACAAATTTTCGTTCTAGCTGCCATTTCAGAATCCTTTTATATTATTTAACGGTAATCAACTCGTACACGATCGCGACATGAAGTTATCACTCCCGTACCATCCCAGGGCTTGTTAGGTAGCACTTGGATGGCTTCAGTAACCTTGTCTGTAGGCACATAAATATCAGCACCAAAATACTTATTGTCTTTTCGGTAGTTAATTCGCATCTTCATTAAGAAACCCTCCTGCACAGCTTTATTTGGCTTAAGCATATGTGCATTTACATTTGTTGGATCTGTGTGGGCGGTCATTCCGAGATGTGTAGCAATGCCATTGTACCGATTAGAAAGCCGGGCAGCTACTTTAATGGTTCCCGTACCCCCTGGCGAGGGTGAATTCCAGCTATAAATTTTTGAACTATTTAGACTGGGCATAGAATACCTGCCTTGTTGTTTAAAAACTGATTACCACTACATTCATAACAGGTATTTTTAGGGTGTGCAACAGTTACGGAAACCTATAGGGTTTCCGAACATACAAGGGAGTTTGTTTGATCTAAAAAAATCGTTGGGGTTGTCTTCTAATCGGGATTCTTGTATATGTGCCCGTTGTAGTCACAGAGTATGATAGGCTCATTGAGCATCTCCAAAAACAATTTCGCCTCTCTAAAATAGACGTGCCCGACCGGACGGCGGCGGGGTGGTTTGACTTTGTTACCCAATATCGTCACTTCTGGGGGCGTAATAGGAAACGCTTGGGATGGATTTTGGTTGCTCGATGTAAAGACCTTTGAACTGTCAAACTCTATCTGCATCACCTGGCAGATTCGTTGATAAAGATTAATCCCCTCTGATGCACTGGTGACAAAAACGAAAGATTCCAACCCTTGGCGCTTGTCTCTATAGCTAACCGATTCCCTCCCCTTGTGAAGACGGAATTGTTGAGGTTGTAGAAAGTTTTGGACGATTCTCTGTGCCAAACTTCTGATATTAGCTTTAGTTAACAAGTCGCCAGTTCCGTTCGGGTTTTCTGTTTTTCCCACCAAACGGAATCCCACTCTTGCCTCTAATTGTCGGTAGCCTTTTTCCACATCCTCGATCCGTTCCAAGAAGTACAGCACAACTTTGGGAGCGCCCCGGTAACTGATACCCGTCGAGACAGTGCTATCCATCCCATCACTGCTACCCCCACCCTCGTAGTGGATTTGTAGGATTTGCCTAATTAATTCCTTGTCGTTCCCCGTCAAGACAACTGATTTGTTCTGAGAGCGATCGGGAAAATATTCTATTGTGCGGTGAAGCCCAACATCTTTTGCTGTTTTTCGGGCTGAAGGTTTCCATTCAATGTAAGCCGGGCGAGAGCCTACCTCGTTCCTCCATCTGCTTATTGTCTCCCCATTGGAATCCTTAACATTAGATGAAGGATAGTTAGTTCTTAAATTGGGGAGTTTTGGGTTCACTCTGTAGCGCAGTTCTGGATAACCCGATGCCCAAACATCAAACCAATCCTCGAATTTTAGATCGCTGGCATTGAGAAGATGCTCGATCATCTTCTCCATCCATCCCAGTTGTGACAACTGCAATGCCAAGGCTGACTCAGAACCAGCCATCAGCAGTTTGTAATCTAGGTTTTTTCTGTCTGGCTGTAGTTGGTAAACGTTCCAGTTTGGCTGCAATTCTATTCGGACTCGTTCCGGCCGCTTATCTGATAGTTTCGTGATACGCCGTTGACGAGCCATCATGATGTAAGTTTGCTGAGTAAGTCTTCCAACTTCTACCATTGATATCCCTCCTCTCAGGTGATGAATTTATACCGGTATCCACTCCTCATAAGTTCCCTGCTCTGACAACAACTCACCGAGGGTTTCAAAAAAAGTAGATGTCATTGTTTCTATACCCTCCCATTGTTGCTCATTCACCCAATCAAAATATTCATCTTCTTTAACTTTCGCCCAAGTTTCTTCTACTTTCTCCGAAACAATAAAAGGTGATTGCCCTTCCTTGCCCCAAGTATCTTCCTTATCCAACAACTTGGCTGCTACTTTTCTGGCGTTGATGTAAGTCATAACAAACAGTGCTTTCTTAACAACCTCTTGCACCGCATACCTCAGCGAGGATAACGCATCCACCAAAGTCTCTTTAATAGTCGGGTTAATCATACACATAGCGGCGATCGCACCTTCCCGAATCCTTAAACTTGTTGCCGCTGCGCTGCCCACCTTGCCCGCCACTAAAGCCGCTAAAGACTTCCCGACTGTTTCACCGAGGGGTACATATAAAGCGTTAGCCGCTTGTTTTAACTCATCCATCATTTTCTTGTCAGATGCTGCCCAATCAAAGTTATAGGCTTGAGAAACCCCTTGGGTTAATTTGCTCATCAGTGTAGGCACTGTTACCCCTAAAAAACCGCCAACAAAAGCCGGGTGGGCTGATATTACACCTCCTGCACCCGCCGCAACAAGTCCTACAGCTTTTCCGCCAATAACCAGCACCGTCCCAGCAATTAAACCACCCGCTAAAAGCCCCGCCACTTTAGGAACCATAGGAGCCTCTAACAACCAATCTTTGAAAAAACCCCAGTTCCCTTTTTTGATGTTTTCTGCAATAGCTAAAGCTCCACCCTTGACACTACCCGCCCATTTCTTAAAATCAAAGGCTTTTAAGTTTTGAACCTGCTGGTAGAAAGTGGACGAAAAACTATTAAACCACTGGGCGGACATCGCACCGCCAGCTATAGCGGTTGAGGTCAGTTCTTTCTGGTCTATCCCTACAACATTAGACATAATCTTAACCTATATTATCAGCGTCGAATGGTAATAAGTCTTTACTTTGGCGGAACTCATTTAGGTTTTCCCTCGATGACAAATTATCGGATTTGATTTGGCGATTCATCATCAACTCAGCATTAGTCTTTAAGAGACGTGCCCGTTCCTCTCTAGTAGGAGGATTTTTGGGTTTATCTTTAAACCTCGGTTCTGTCATAGCATTATAGTAATTCATCAACCAAGAACGTTTAAACTGTTCAAAATCGCCGCCCCCAACGGCTGAAGCTACATTTAAATATTCTAAGTGTAGCCGAAAATCTAAAACCGCGATCGCTTCCTCTATTCTGTTGTTGGTATCAGTTCTTAACCCGGCTTTTTCATCTTTTTTAGATGGTGGTTTCCCACCACTACCGGAATCCCTCGGAGGGCGATTAGAACCACGGGGGGGATTTCTTTTGGTCACGATTATGTCCTCATTTTAGCCGCCATATTCAAAATTATCTCATAAAGGTCAGTGCTTTTAAACCTAAACTCATCAACCTCTATTTCATAATCATGAATCTCTAATAAATCGGGTAACATAGCTTCTGTCGTGTCTTCATCGTTTAAATCAAGTTTAGGCTCCTGACCCTTTTTACTATCCTTACCGAATCCCTTACCAGCTCCCCAGTGTTTTTTACCAAACACATTAAACTCAATCGGTAAAGTCACCACCTTCGAGATAATAGGAATTCCCAACCCGTCCAAAATCGCCGACGTTCTGTAATATAACTTAGCTAAAGTCCGATACATTCTCGTCATTATATAAGCTAGGCGAATCTGAATATTTAACCGGTTAGCACTATCACCTTTCAACTCAATCAACAGTTCAGTCTGAGCCTTTAATATAGCCCCCAGCGAGTTAAACTTTAACTCTATAGACTGGTCGCCTTTTTGGGCTTTATTCGTATCCTGAACTTTAACAGTAACCGGAGCATCAAAACCATAATTATCGATGGTTTTAAACAGGTCAGACATGATTTCCAGATAATCCTTATTTGCATGATTCCCTTTACCTTCTGGTATCATCATATTAGACGGAACCTGGAAACTCTTGTCTAACAACTTCCTGACCCCTAGGGCTTTATGTATTTCCCGAGTCATCTTAATCAAATCTTCACAACAGTTTTTGTCCATATCATCTGGTAATATTGGTAAACTTGGCGGTGGCTCTGGTTCAGATAAATTCTCTGTATAAGGCAGAGGTACCAGGTAAAGGCACCAGGATATATATCTCTGATAAAGTTGATGGCTTATATAGTTACCAGTTTCTGGTTCTATTTGGTTAAAAACTATCGGAGCCACCGCAACATTAATCTGCTGGGCTGATTTCAAATAATAAGGTGAAAGCATCGGGTATGATGTCCATACACGCTGGGGAAACCATGTAGGAGATTTCTTGATATATTCTAGTTGACTTACCGATTTAATATAATTAAAGTGTACTCCAACTTTAACATCTCTAAACCGCAGTCTATCCCAACGCCCAAAAAGCTGTCTAGTCTCCGAAACTGGCACTATTCCCATAAAAGTTATAGACTCGAACGCCCAACGTTCATTGGAAAATTCAAGGGAACTTATTAAGCTTGATTTTGTTGTTATTGTACCCTCACCCTTCGCTATAAAATTTAATCCTGCTTCCGTAAAAGTTGGAAACCACCCCCACAAAAAGAATACTTTTTTAACTAGATAGAGTTCCCCTAACTGGCGAGAATATCCAGCCGGAGGTCGAGGGATATCGAGCTTAGGAGGTCTAAGATCATTTTCATCTTCGCTTGTCTCAATTTCATCTTCCTCTGTTTCCTCGTCTTTATCATCTTCGCAAACATTTCTGGCAAAGGTAACCGTTTTCCCCCCAATAGTTACGCTCATCGATTGCTCGCATTCCCCAAGGTAAACCGAGACATTAGCATCATTGATACTGTCAATTGTTCCCCCAAAACCTTTGGGGCTTCCATCCTCGTCAAGGTCTACAAATGCGCGGGCTGTGCTGCCTATTTTTTCAGTTTTTATCCCTCTCCTAGTTCCACCATCCTGTAAATCCTCAGCTTCTATGCTTGCTTTGGGCAACATCGACCGGGCAAAATCAACCATTCCCCCAACGTCTATATCAATATCCCCGTCGTCGCGGGGAAACCTTACTCTAACTCTGGATTTATCATCCGCCTCTAATCTTTTGACCTCTCTTTCTATTACATCTACAGCTTGCCTGTAGTTGCGATTTCTAACAATGTCTTTCACCCTCCTGCTTCGCTCTTCTACCTCTCTCATGACAAAAATTCCTCATCCCAATTAATAAATAATTGCCTCCATCCCTCCTCAGACAACACCCGATTATCAGTCAGCCATTCTGGTTCCATCGCCTCGATCGCTTCCAAAGAAACCGAATTAATCGTTTCCCGTTTTTTTAGCATAAAATAAGCATTAGGCAGATACGGGCTTCTCCAAGACATTAACATGGCAGTGACTGGCAACACTTCTAAAAAGTCAAAAGTTTGGCATAGATACTCAATTCTCTCTAACCATTGCTCAACAAGAAAACGATAGTTATCTTTGCGTCTTAAATCCGTTTTATCCGTTTGTCGATCCGTTTTCGGAAATTCATTAATTGTCCTGTATTGTATGGGAACATTAGCCAAGGCTTTTAACTCTCGAATGAAAGGAAAAGCATCAGATGGAGAACCGGGAAGCAAAAAGTGGCGTTTGAATATCACCTTTTTAGCATAAAGCATTGATGATAAATCACTATTCCACAAATTAACTGCATCTACTTCATATTGTCCCTCTGGTAGATAACTTAAATCCTCGGTATTTTCACTGCTATATAAAGCTGTGGTCATTGATAATAACTCTCCATAATCAGAACAGTTGTCGTTCCCTCTTTTACTTTTGCCCATATCGCGTCAGTTGGTATAAATCCGGCTACATTACCTGGATAATAAATCTGGCCGGGTGGCATTTTGAATGGATGGCTTGTCGCGTCACTTCCCAATGTGCCAAAACCCCAAAGGAGCTCAATTTCTCCCTGATTTTGAATTTCAAAATAAGCACGGCTTAGATTAGCGGGGGCTATTAACATGGGATTAGGGCTTACAGTGACTGTGTTCATCACTGTATTAGCCGGACGTTTAGCCATCAATATTAAATCTAATTCTACTCTATGTTCTCCCTCGATGTAAAGAGTGTCATAGATGCGATTACTGGCTATTGAACCGCCCCCTAATATGCCGTTGCCATAATCCTTAAAACTTACACCCAATTGGTCAGCACTGCCAAGTATTTTGACCTCGTTTGCTGTTAAGTAAGGATTAATTAGAGGAACATAAAACCGCCTCCCTCGGTTTTGAATAACAGGACAAGCTGCCTCGACCCATGAACCGGTAGCGCTTTTTCTTCTAAGCAATTGCCACCCAAATTTAGGATGATTGCTCTCTAATTTCATTAATTTGGCTGCTCTTTCTGCCGCCGAATCCTCTGGGTAAAATTCAGGATAAGGAGACCGGGGAAAACTTGGACACCAAACTGAGGCGGTGAGACTTTCTAGGAAAACATTAGCACGCCATAGCCATCTAGGGTCAATATTGTTAGACATTGAGTTGACGACATCAGAGACAGCCAAAAGTGTTAATGGGTCTGTAACATAATTACTGGCATTACTTTCATTAATTTCAAATGAAAATGTGTCGGTTTCTGATCAGCGATTTTCTGCCATAGTTTAAGGCGTTAATAAGTATGGTTGTGCGGTTGAAGTCATGCCGTCGCTGTAGCTAATGATTACAGGATAGTCTGTTAAAGTAATGGTAAGTATTAATGGATAAGTTCCACTTCCACGAATGTTAGGTCCTATGGTAAACTCACAATGTTTTCTGGCGGGTTCGGGATTGAGTGTGGGGCTAAATTCGGCGGCGTGTTGATACATTACCAAATGCAGTAGAGCGCTACATAGATTTTGTTGATTAAAAGGATAGCTACCCGTTCCGGGTTGAAAGCCCACAAGAAATGGTTCTACTACTGCGATCGCACCGTCATCAATAAAACCTTCTAACTCGTCAATATCCAGATTAACAACAGAAGCCTCCTCATCCAGAGACAGATCCATAATATCTTTCCCGGTGATATTAACGACTAAGTTTTTCTGCCTTTGCAACAATTGCCGCCCCATTGCTAAAACTAAGGCTTCTAAGGTAGTTTCAGAAAAATCGGGATAAAGTCCCGGCGTGATGTTCATATGCGACAATAGAGACAACTCATTCCATTTTACTATAAATGCCTATTCGGTTTGAAATGCGTCCTACCGGTGGCGGGGGCGGCGGCGCTTATTATCGCCATATTAAGTCAGGTTATTTTCAACTCACCGCAGGGGAAGAGATTGAAATAGTCCCCGCCACGCCATTATTAGTCCGTCGGGAAATCACCATCCAAGCCGACAATCCTTTTTCTATTCGGTGGGTAGGGTCTGATTTATCCTTACCTGTTTTTGAAAATGGCTTCTATTCCGATGGGAGTGATGGGGGGATTGGTGTTTTAGCAAGCAGCCCCACAACTCAGATTCTCTCTATCTGGGTGCGCCAAGATACGGAAATTGACTACAACATAGGAAGCGAAATCGAGGACGATATGCCTATCCCAGATTTATCAATTAGACCGTTTATTTCCTTAGATTCCAATATAAACAAACTTCCATCGTTTATAAGTTCTGATTCTCAAGTTAATTATGATGACGTAGATACTTATAATAGGTTCTGGGGAACGTGGACTACAACAGAGGGAGCAGTTAGAGCCTGGCAATTTGATGCTTTTTTGCCCGGTAAACAATATGTTTTTAATATTACCCATAATCTTTATGCCTACATTGGGAATGACGGAATTTCTACGTCTGTTATCAAGGAAGGAACTAATATCGAGATTTTACTATGTCCTCGTGAAACCATGTGGATGGCAATATCTCAAGTTGCATTGTTTTCTAATGTTTTGAGTTCACATATTGACATAGATAATCTTGAAAAATGGATAACAAATCGATGCTCTGTTATTACAGTTCCTGACACAGGGGGAGCTTTTAATCTGACTCCTACTCTGTCTCGCTATATTTTGCTGTTTAAAGCTGAAGGTTCTTTTTTAGCTCCCGGATTAGGACTTTGCCGTTGCATTTACACGCCCAACAGCACAGACCCAAAACAAGGGGGAGAATTTGAGATAACGCAGTTTTTACCATGGGAGGATTGGTAAATTCACAAAAATAGGGGAGAGTATTACCGGTTAGTAAACAAATATAGAGAAGGCTGATCCGATCGCTCGCCGCCAAACTTTCCCCCAAGTCGGCGCGAAAACTAATATTCTCCCCGCCCGAACCCTACAATAGTCATATAGGTAAGCCGATCGCTTTGCCTCGTCGGCTAGGCAACTGGGGGAAATTCCCTACAGACACGAATTCATGAAAAAAAACCGCATTGGTAAAGCATCAATCATTCCTGATGCGATCGCCGACAAGATAATCAAACGCTGTAAATATCCCTGGCAGCAAACTTTACTTGCCATCTTGATGTACACCGGTGAACGAGTAGGAGCGGTGAGGTTACTACGAGTCCCTGATGTTTATGTTTCCCCAGCTTCCCACATTGCCTTACCAGAAATTACCTTTCGGTCTGAAACTAGGAAGCGATCGGGCGGGAAAGATGGGGGAGTCCGCCAAGTTCCCATCTCCCAAAAACTTAGAGAGATTCTTGGAACCTACCGCATCGGTGGCGGCGATTTTCTATTTCCCAGCCCATCTGATATATCCAAGCCCGTGACAGTTCAAGCGTTCGACTCTTTTCACCGGAAAGCGATCGCTCAACTGGGTTTACAAAATGAGGGTTACTCGCTTCACAGTTACCGCCGCACTTTCATTACCAAACTTTATAACAAGGGAGTCAATACCAGAACCATCATGGCTATCACAGGTCACAAATCTATGGCATCTTTGCAGCGCTACATTGATGCTGATCCTCAAAAAATCCGAGACGCGATCGATGAAATCTAAGGCAGTCGATGACTTAAGGTTGCCAGACATCAGAGGAAAGTGGGTGCTACTAGCCAAACACAGATCGAGAAGTAACTGCCCTAGATTCCGCCAATTTTAGCACTAAACCGGGCTGCTTGGTATTTTGTCTAAAACATCAAAGACTCTTACACACAGCCAACGGCGCTAACCATTTTACAGTAGCAAATAGCGCTGTTTAGGGTTGGAAAATGCTCATTAATTTTTCTGTAAAATCATAAAATTTTTCGGGGGAGTAAAGTCTCCCCCTGTGGAAAATTTAGGAGTTGCTATCTGGGGATTTCCAACCACCCGATTTAAGTGCGGGAAGTTTTTCTAGGATAGCTTCGAGAGACAAGCCGGACTCGATCCACTGTTCTACTTGGTTGGCGATCGCTTTAGCTTTTTCCGATAGATGGGGGCCGGCAAGGTAACAAACCTGCTTTTTTCCCCTATATAGGTAAGCATATTTATTCCCGTTGGTGTCTTGGGCGGTTGACTTAGCTTTCCAGCGAACAGTTAGGCGATCGCTCTGAAAAGTGTTCACCGGGGATAAATTTTCGTCACCCAGGGTGACGGCTATCCATCCCAAATACTTAACCTTACCTTTCTCGCGTAACCTTTCCAGAGACTTGACTACACGAGACACCGGGATATCAGTGGATTGAGCGAGTTGTTTGTGGTCTTGATTGGGACAGTCCCTAAGATGTTTCAAGACAGCCATATCATCCCAAAAAGGATCGAATGGTTCTACACTTTCAGAATCCGTCACCCAGGGTGACGGAATTGAGAGGGAAAGCTGCCCCGGTGACTTAGATTTTCCCTTCATCGGCCTGACCCCCTATCATCATCTTCCCCAGGTATCGTTCGACTATTTATAGCCAAAAGTATCGATTGTGAGTTTTTGGCTATGCTGCGAACCAAGAAAAGCCTCGCTAGAAAGGGACGGTTTTCATGAATTAGGGCGATCGCCACATCAAGATAACGGGCGACTTGGCGGAAAGCTGCATAATTCCTCCCGATAAGGTCTCGAAGTTCCAGCACTTAGGACTGAAGTTCCAGCACTTAGGACTGAAGTTCCAGCACTTCTGAAGGAACGCTTGGGATTGTGTCGGTCGGGTTATGAGCGATCGCGCGTAACGGCGCGTTTAAATTTTTAACTTTTGCGTCACCCAGGGTGACGGAATCGGTGACTTTATTAGCGATCGCCTTTTCACCGGTGACAGTTTGAAGGTTAGAAAAGTGTTGTGCCATAGTCCATTTGTTTCTTGAGGGTTTAGCAGCGTGCCAAAATAGAAAGCACCCTTCGTGGACACGAAGGGCGCTTAATTTATTTAGAAACCTGTTGGAGAATCTCCTGTCGGATGTTCTCCATTTGTTTTTTCATTTGAGATTGATAGTCTCGGTTGGCTTGCAGTCTTTGCTCTAATCGAGCCTCATGGCTTTTGACATACTCATGGAAACCAGCAAACAACTCCTCCAACAGGTCTAGAATTTTCCCGCCTGTTCCGGGGACACTTTCCCCGCTTGACTGGAAATTATCCCCCTGGCAATCTGTTCCACCAATTCGGACCGATTCAGATTTAGCTCCAGAGCCATCTGATCCAGTAGCCCGACGGCTGTTTCCGTTAACGTCATCGAGACTGACTTCTTGTTTTCCCCGTACAGCGTGCTGCGGGTCTTCCATTATTCGAGCGCGATAGGTAAAAAGCCGGATGTTGAGAGCGGGGAAGCTGGTAGATTGATGCGATCGCCTTGGGGTTGGTCAGGCGATCGCAAAAGCACACCCTATATATAGGTAAAAAGCCTATGGTCAAACCAAAAGCCGAGGCCGCCAATTTGCCTAGCGGGTTTCACCGCCTGGACAAAAAACATCAGCGGATTTTCCTGGTCACTTGTTTGGCGAGGATGAAAATTCTCTTTGCGCGTGGGTCGATTTGACACGAGAGGCAGTCTCTTTCTCGAACTGTTTAATTAAAGCCAAAATGGAAATTGATAACACCATTACTCACCTAAGAGTTATCGATTTTATCTCTAATGATGAACGATTCCAAGATGTGCATAATTATGCAATGCAGCTTGAAATGTATCACAATCAAATTTATGCAGACTTGGAATATACACTATCAGCTTTAGAAAATCTAGATTTCACCGCCTGATGAGTCCTAGCCGGTAAAGGACGAAACTTTCCCCTCACACCTGGGGGGAAGTCGCGGATAACCGGGTGATTCCCACCGCATTGATAACTAGCCCCCCCGAATTGAAATGGGAGGTTTCCCTCCCCAACCTGTTACTGGGGGCAGAAGTCAATAATTGCTTCTAGCCGGGTTCCAACCCCGGCTAGATTCTAGGGAGATTTGTTCCCCCAGATAGAATGGGCGAGAGCCGTAACAGCTTCGTGGGAACGATTAACCACAACACTAGAGGTTAAAAATGAATAGTTTAATTGTAGGCCTTGATGTTAGCTCATCGTGGTGCGATGCCGTGTGGCTAGAATTTATGCCAGCGGGTGCGTTGCGGGATTTCTACGAGTCTCCCGCATTTGCTGAGTGCCACCGAAAGCTAGAAGCAAATGCAAAGTCTATCCAGTTTCTTGTGTCTTTGGAGCCGTCTGTGGTGATATTAGAGCCGACCCGAACTTATAGCAGATTCTGGATTGACTGCTTACATCGGGAGGGAATCCCTGTGCTGAAAGTAGATCAGACGATGATTAAGGACACTCGGAAAAGCTATGGGGGAACGTCTAACAAGTCTGACCCCTACGATGCTTTGCTCATGGTTGCCACATACTTCCAGCATTACCAAATTGCCTACGATCGCAGGTATTGGGTAAGGGAGCGGCCGCCAGAAGTAGCGAAAATTGAACAATGCCTAAGAGATATTGGGTCATTCAACAAGCCCCGCACCCAAACGATAAACCAAGCCAAGTCTCGACTGGTCTATGAGTTTCCAGCCAAAGCAAAAGTTAGAGTTAAAAAAGAATCTGGGAAATTAGACCCGGACAAACTGCCGGCGTGGTGGGGTTGGGCTTGTGGCTGGACTTCCCAAGGTAGTTGGGAAATTCCCAAAGGGATTAAAACCAAGTTTGACAATGAATACGCGAAGGCGATCGCGGCGGGGGAAGGCACTGGCATCAGTGAAATAACTGCCCGACTAGCCCAACAGATTTGTATGTGGCATCAGTCAGAGGCAATGGTAGAGCAAGAGCTACTAAGCTATCTGAACCTACCAGAGTTTGATTGCTACCATCGGGTGTTTGACAAGTTTGGTTTTGGCTGCCGGGAACGAGGCTGGCTACTTACTCGGTGCGTTCCGTTTGATGAGATGTTTAAATGCCTTCCCAAGTCTAAGGCTATGAGACGATTTCGACAGCTTTGTGGTTTGGGGGCTACTCAAGTGCAATCTGGAAAGGCTGATACTCGTAGTAGTTTTACGGGAAGTAAAGAGACGCGATCGACCTTGCATCAGTTTGTTGTCCGGGCAGTCGAGAGGGGGACTCATCGCGAACAGAAACCGGGTGGGGGTGCGATCGCGACAACCCCCTACGATTGCCTACCAAAATCTCCAGAGGCTCATTCGCTTAGAGTTTATTGGGTAACTAGAGCATACCACAAAGGGAACAAAGTTTCTGGGGCGGCGCTCAAGGCTGCCAGGAATGCCACATCCAGAAAGCTGGCTGAGACTTACTTTGTTTAAGGCTCTCTGGGATATGCGGTAATAATCCCCATATAATGCTCATATCAAACTTGTACCCCGATCCAATTCCCTAGGTCGGGGTTTTTATTGGTGAAAGTTTGGGAATAAGATAGAAACTTGGTAGCCTCGTCTCTTTAGAGCGAGGCGGAAAAGTGACTCGGCGGATTTATCCGCATTCAATTAATGATGATGCGGATCTTCAATATATTTCTGGATAGTTGTCGCACTGACATTACCTGCGGTACTAAAAAAATAACTTTTACTCCATAAGCTAGGTAGTTTCAATAATTCAGGAAATTCTTTCCGAAGGAAATTAGAAGATCTCCCTTTGAAAAACCTAACAATTAAATGAATTGGGATTGTTGGGGGAAACTCAATAAAAAGATGGACGTGATCAGGTGCTATCTCACCAGCTCGAATATTCCAATTCTTTTCCGTTGCCAACTCCTGCCAGATTTGATAAAGCCTGTTCCGAATATCGCCTTTGAGAACAGGCTTCCTTCGTTTTGGGACAAAAACCAAATGGACAATAGCCAGCCCGATAGAGTGATTATAGTGTTGATACTCAAAACTTTTCTTTCTCATTGTCAATTTTATATTTAATGGCTATAATGTTGATCATATTACAGTAAACGACAAAAAGATGTATGGTTGTCAACAGGTTCTAATTCATACCAGTCGTGATATTGAGGCGATTATCGAGTATCTTTGTTCAGAATCTAACAAGATCTACAATTGCGCTCTTTATTACGCTAGGCAAATGCTTTTCAAAAAGCACGTTTTTGTTAATAGGGGAGCCGTTTGTTCTGAGATGTCTAAAAGTGCCAACCAGCATTTTAAGGCCATGTATGTTTCTTCTGCTCAACCAACTTGCAATTCAGTAGTAGAAGCCATGAGTTCTTATAAAGAACTTCTCAAATTGTGGCGAGGTGGAAAGTTAGAAGAAAAGCCCCGTCCTCCTAAATACAGGAAGCCCGGGCTATTTACAGTTTCCTATCCGGTTCGATGGTTGAAGTTAACCCCGGGGGGAATTAGAATTCCGCTAGGAAATCAGGTTAAAGCATGGTTTGGGATTGATTCATTTTTATTACCCATGCCATCTAACCTCAACTGGGATTCAATCAAAGAAGTTCGTATTCTTCCTCGGAATAAATGTTTTTATGCCGAGTTTATTTATCAAGTTCAGGCTGAAAATATTAAACTTGATAAAAACCAGGTGTTAGGAATAGATCATGGAATTGATAATTGGTTAACTTGTGTGAGTAACGTAGGAACCAGTTTCATTGTTGATGGCAAGCATTTGAAATCCTTTAACCAGTGGTACAACAAGCAAGTTGCTTATCATAAAAATGGTAAACCTCAAGGTTTTTGGAGTAATGCTTTATCCCACTGAAAAACGGAATCGTCAGGTTAGGGATGCTATCAATAAAGCTGCCATAGTAGTTATTAACCATTGCCTCAAAAACAGTATCGGTCGTCTTGTTTTTGGTTGGAATAAAGGACAAAAAAATGGTGCTACCCTTGGAAGTAAAGGGAATCATAACTTTATTCAGATTCCCACCGCACGATTGAAGTCTCGAATCCAAGAGCTTTGTTCTCATTATGGAATTGAGTTTATAGAAACCGAGGAATCTTATACCTCAAAAGCTAGTTTTCTTGAGCATGATTTTCTTCCTGAATTCGGTGAAAAACCCGACAATTGGAAGCCGTCAGGACAACGAGTAAAACGAGGTTTATACCGCACTGGTTATGGTCGAAAGAGAAGTCACCTTCTCCAACTCCACTTCCAAACCGTGCTTGATAGTTTCCCATCACACGGATCCTGATGTAGATACCCTATTGTCAGTAGGAACAGAGTAACAACTCTCTGCTTTATGACTTCAACTTTCAGAGCTATATGACTTGCGTAGTCTTTAAACTCGCCTTCGCCGTAGGACTCTTACTTACCGCAGTCTCTATATCCACACCGTGACTAGTGGGCATATCCCAACCATTACAGTTAGGCATTAGCTTTCAGTCACATCCTTTCCCCTCAAAGGCATACACTTACACTTTTCGCTACTCAACAAATATTGGTATACTTGCCGAGAGCCAATGAGGAGTTTAGAGGAGTTTAAACGTTCCGTTTATACGGGCATTCCATCTTTAGACTTGTCCTCTCCACCGGGGTACTTTTAAAGGTCTGTGTAGGTGTTGGTATGATTACCCTACTTTTCTCCTTACCCTTTTGGGCGCAGCGTGTAAACCTATTTCGCTGCTTATTGATACGATGGTTCAAGTCGGAACATTCAGATTTCCTTAGTCATGGATGGTTGGCAGTGGTCGGTCTGGTAGTAGGTTCTACTTCACGCCTTCCGTTCCCCGCTTCAATCCTGGGGTTGTGATTCCCAAAACTGGGGGTGGCTATCGCCGTTACTCTTTCCCATAATCGCCCCAAGTGGTTTTAGTACTCCTCCTAGGTATACCTGGACGGTGAATTGCGATTTCTTAAAATGGGATTGACCTTGAGTTCCCGTGCCTTACTTAGATTCATAACGTCTAAGCGTTGGGACATATAAACAGTTAAGGGGTGGTTGAGGCCCATCGAGGAGGTTATTTCATGCATTGCAGTCTTATTTGGTCTCCTCAACGTCTCGCACCATTCAATCAATATATCAATGCTGATTGTAATGCAGCAGCTAACATCATTCGTAAAGTATCGGCCACATTGGGATTAAATCTCAATGGAGTCAGTAGAGGCGCATTGACTACGCCATTAAGAGTTCGTATTTGGACTATTTAAGAATCCTCGTCGCTTTAGCGCGAGGAGTGTCAAAGGTCAATCCTTTTGTTTAAGGCTTTGTGCTACCTCTTGCAAAAGGGCGATCGCCTGTTGGAGTTTATCCAAAATTTCCGAATCTTTCGAGGTTTCCGTGTTCGGTGGTTTCGGTGTGTTCGGTGGTTTGGGCGGATCAATAACCGGAGCCTGACCGCCGCCTAATTGAGTAACATAACCCAATAAATCGCGATCGCGTCTTAGCCAACCCTCCAAAAATATCTGTTGGCTAGGGTTAGCCTGAACCCGTTGGTAGCGGTAGTCAATGCGAGCCTGACAGTATCTTTGGGCAGTTTCCAGGTTATTATTTTGTTCAAGCACCCCTTGGCTTTTCGGTCCAAAGCGACCATCTACAGTCAACCCTCCCAGAGTTTCTTGTAAAAACTCAATACTGGCGCGCACACTAAAATTAACCGCCGTATCAAACTGAACCACCGCCAAAGGTAACACCATCAAATCCGCCTTTGACGGTATCCAGTACATCGTATAATAGACCTCCTCCACCTCTGGCTGAGTAATTTGCCGAACCGATTTCGACCCCTGACCCTTATTTTTTAAATAGGTGTCGTAGGTCGCCTGGGTGATGCCATAATTAACCACACCTCCCAGGTCTTCCGGGTGTCCAACGCCGCCCTCCCATTTCAGGGTAAATTTAAGGGCAATTTGAAAATTATCATCAGATGCTGTCATAATTACTCACCCATGCGTGAAGTTTAACTGCGCTGAACTTCGGCAAAAATTTCCGCTAAGATTTCCTCAGCCCCCTGTTGTTTCAGTTGGTTAGCTAATTCAATCCCCAACTGTTCCGCGTCACTAGCCTGTCCGGTCACTGTATCTTTAATTAGGCGTTTTCCGTCCAAACTAGCCACCATTCCCGTTAAAGTTAGACGATCGCCTTCCACCATAGTATTAACACCAATAGGAACCTGACAACCCCCTTCTAATTCCCGCAAAAATGCCCGTTCACTGTGACACCTTTGGGCTGTCGCCGTATGTTCCAAGGCTTTCACCACCTCTAAAATTTCCGTATCTCCCTCTCGGCATTCAATACCCAGAGCCCCCTGTCCCACCGCGTGCAGAGATATTTCAGCCGGAATCACTTGATGAATGCGATCGGCCATTCCCAACCGTTTCAGTCCAGCCACTGCTAAAATTATCGCATCATACTGACCCTCATCCAATTTTTGCAGGCGCGTGTTCAGGTTCCCGCGAATATCCTTAAATTCCAAATGCGGGAAATTGTGGCGTAGTTGTGCCAGACGACGCAGGGAAGACGTACCGACCACCGCACCGGGTGGCAGAGTGTCTAGTTGTTTGTCGCGATGGTTTTCGTGGACTACCAAAGCATCTGCGGGGTCTTCCCGTTCAGTCACACAGCCCAGCATTAGACCTTCTGGGAGGTTTGTTGGTAAATCTTTGAGGGAATGCACCGCCATATCAGTATCATGGTTAAGCATCCCCACTTCTAGTTCCTTGGTGAACAGTCCCTTATCCCCAATTTTGGCTAGGGCTACATCTAGGATTTTATCCCCCTGGGTGGACATGGTATGAACTTCAAACTTGATATCAGGAAAGCGCTTTTGTAGTTCTTCCTGAACCCAGTAAGTTTGAACTAGGGCGAGTTGGCTTTTGCGTGAAGCAATGCGAATGGTACGGGTTTGGGCAGATACAGATGTTGTCATCGAAACTCCTTGACTCTGAAACCCCGTCCTGATTAGAACGGTTTAATGTTGAAATTGATGGTCCTCTCCACAGCGCCCTTTTGGGGGAATGTTAACTTAGCCAGTCTTGTCCCGGCTGGTTAGACTTAGTGGCTGACATCAATTGTGCGATCGCTCTCTAAAATAAATATTAGTTCGGTTAGTTGCACTCGATCTAGCCTACCCCATCGGGGACACAATCACAATGGTAATGGGACAATCATGGTTCCCCCTACCTAGAGGGCTGGGGGAGTCGGAGAGGGCGATAATATGAATCGCAGCCCTGCGCTAGTTCCGACCCCACGAGCCAGAAGATTAATCAACCCGCCCTTTCGCGAGAGATTATGATGCACCCAACCCGCTAAAATTGGGTTAATAACTATCACAAAAATAGATTTATGTCTTACTACATTTCACCTCGATTTCTTGATAAGGTTTCCGTCCATATTACCAAAAACTTTTTAGATATTCCCCGGATAAAAGTTCCCCTAATTTTAGGAATACACGGACGCAACGGAGAAGGCAAAACCTTCCAATGTGAACTTGTCTTTAAGACCATGGGAATTGAACCCGTGATGATTTCTGGGGGAGAATTAGAAAGTCCTGATGCCGGAGACCCCTCCCGACTGCTACGGCTACGGTATCGGGAAGCGGCCGAACAGGTGCGGGTAAAAGGTCAAATGTGCGCCATTTTTATTAATGATTTTGATGCCGGGGCTGGCAGGTTTGACTCAGGAACTAAATACACGGTTAACACTCAATTAGTTAATGCTACACTAATGAATATTGCCGATAATCCTACTAATGTGCAATTACCCGGAAGTTATGATGAAACCCCATTACATCGGATTCCGATTATTATAACGGGAAATGATTTCTCTACCCTCTACGCCCCTTTAATTCGCGATGGTCGGATGGATAAGTTTTATGGGGAATCTAGCCGGGAGGATCGCATTGCTATTGTGCGGGGAATTTTTGCTGATGATTCACTCTCGGATAGTCAGATTATCAAATTGGTTGATGAGTTTACCGGACAGGCGATTGATTTCTTTAGTGCTATGCGATCGCGTATTTATGACGAACAAATCCGCGAGTTTATCTATCATCAAGGCTTAGATAAAATCTCGCGCCGCCTAGTTGATAGTGTGGAAAAAACCCCCCGAACTTCCTCAGCCTGATTTTAGTCTTCAACACCTGATCGAGTCTGGGCGTGCTATGGTAAAAGAACAGCAGCAAATCCAGAAACTACGCTTGGTGGAAGAATATAACCAATTCCGCACGGTTAATTCTCAGCCAATTAACCGCCATCCTCAACCGATTAATCAACCACACCTTCCCTATAACCCGGTCATCCCTCCCCATGCTTTTGATGATTTAGGACTATCTAATTGGCAGGGAGATAGTAGCAGTTCAACTACTTTTATTGAGGGTAAAACTGTCAGCAGTAAACTGAGTTTAGATGTTTTGGAACAGGTGCAAAAAATCCGGTCAGGGGGTTATCAAATTGGTTTGGAATATGCTGATCAGCGTCACTTTAAGACGGGTTCCTGGAAAAGTTGTGCTATCATTGATGGCGGGTGCGAAACGTTCAGGCATGAAATAGGGTTGCAATACCCGAAATAACCGCCTGGTGGGGACTTTAGCCCCTCGGCTGAATATAAGGAACACATTCCTGACCATCCTCATAACTGTTTATATGTCCCAACGTTTGGTATAGAAATATACAAAACAAGGCAGGGAACTCAAGGTCAAAACGCAAAACCGGAAATCTTAACGATTCCTTAACAATTGCGTTAAGAGTAACGGCGATGTGCGAGACGTTTAGGAGTGAAATAGGGCTGCAATGCCTTAAATAACCTCCTAGTGGGACTTCCACCCCTTGGTGGAATATAAGGGATTCGCACCCCTGACCATCCCATAACTATCTATGTGTCTCAACATCTGGCTTCGACAACCAGATAAGGCAGAGAGACTCAAGGTCAAGACTGAGCGAAAAAAAGAGGGGAGTTGTGAACCCCTTGAGTATAACGTAAGGTTGAGAGTAACGGCGATAGCCACCCCCAGTTTTGGGAATCATAACCCCAGGATTGAAGCGGGGAACGGAAGGCGTGAAGTAGAACCTACTACCAGAGGCGACCACTGCCAACCATCCATGATTAGGGAAACCGAATGTCCGGCTTGAACCATCGTAATACTCTAGTAGCGAAATAGGTTGATACGCTGCGCTCAAAAGAGCACGGGGAAAAGAAGGGGTATATTACCACCACCTTCACAGACCTTTAAAGTACCCCGGTGGATAGGACGAATCTAAAGATGGAATGCCCGCATAGATGGAACGTTTAAACCCCTCATTGGCTCTCAAGTGGCAGGATGTACTTGTGGAGTAGCGAAAAGTGTAAGCGTATGCCTTTAAGGGAAAAGGATGTGACTGAAAGCTAATGCCTAACTGTAATGGTTAGGATATGCCCACTAGTCACGGTGTGGATATAGAGACCACAACAACTAAGAGTGTTATGACGAAAACGAGTTAATGACTACGTGTGTATATAGCTCCGAAAGTTGAGGTCATAAAGCAGGGGGTTGTAGCCCTGTTCCCACTGACAAAGGGGTATTCACATCAGGAGCCGTATGAGATGAAAGTCTCAAGTACGGTTTTGAAGTGGAGTCGGGGAAGGTGACTTCCCTTTCGACCATAACAGCCACCCCCAGTTTTGGAAATCATAACTCCAGGATAGAAGCGGGGAACGGAAGGCGTGAGGGAAACCTATTCCCAAAAATCCGACCACTGCCAACCATCCATGATTAGGGAAACCGAATGTCTGGCTTGAACCATCGTAAAGCACGAGCAGCGAAATAGGTTGACACGCTGCGCCCAAAAGGGCAAGGGGAAAAGTGGGGGATTCTGCATTCTACCCACACAGACCTTTAGAAGTACCCCGGTCGATAGGACAAATCTAACGATGGAATGCCCATATAATCGGAACGTTGGTGCGAGACGTTCAGGCATAAAATAAGGTTGAAATACCTGAAATAACCGCCTGGTGGGGACTTAAACCCCTTGGTTGAATATAAGGAGATCTCTCCTGACCATCCTCATAACTGTTTATATGTCCCAACGATTAGTATCCCACGATACAAATCAAGGCAGGGAACCCAAGGTCAAAACCAACTAACTCATACAAATTACTTATACAAATTCTACAAATAGATAAGTAGAAGTTAGAGAGTCAGGGTAACGGCGATAGCCACCCCCAGTTTTGGGAATCACAACCCCAGGATTGAAGCGGGGAACGGAAGGCTCCAAGGTGTAACCCAACACCAGAATCGAGACCACTGCCAACCATCCATGATTAGGGAAACCGAATGTCCGGCTTGAACCATCGTAATGATTGGGCAGCGAAACAGGTTGATACGCTGCGCTCAAAAGAGCAAGGGGAAAAGTAGGAACTTCAATGTCATAACTACACAGACCTTTAAAAGTACCCCGGTGGAAAGGACAAATCTAAAGATGGAATGCCCATATAAACGGAACGTTTTAACCCCTCTTGGGCTCTGATAATCTGGTCGAGAAAGTCAGTAGTGAAAGTGTAAGCGTAAGCCTATTAGGGGGTGAGATGTGACCAGAAGCCAACGCCAGACTGTAATGGTAGGGATATGCTAACGGGTCACGGTTTGATTGTAAAGAAATAGAGTCAAGTAGGTGTACAAATGGCGATAGCGAGTTTAAAGAAAGGATTTGGGAAATCAAAACCAATCAAGACTACGAACAACGCATGGAAGACCATCCCGTGGACTAAGGTTCAACGGAAAGTTTTCAAGCTCCAAAAGAGTATATTTCAAGCAGCTAAATCGGGACAGGACGCAAAGGTAAGAAGGTGGCAACGTCTATTGGTGAAATCATATTATGCCCGACTCTTAGCAGTGCGACTGTAGGGGCGGGTTCCACGGTCAGCCATGCTTCCCAACAGTCAGCTTAATAAACCCGCCCCCCCAAGCGGGTCAAGGCAAAAAGACGGTTGGAGTAGATGGTGTGATAGCAATATCCCCTAAACAAAGGCTAGAAATGACCGAGAAAATCAAAGGAAACCTCAAAGCAAAACCACTGCGAAGGGTGTGGATTCCAAAACCTGGTAGGGATGAAAAAAGCTGGAATAGGAATTCCCACAATCCAAGATAGAGCAAGGCAAGCCTTGGTTAAGTCGGCACTTGAGCCCGAATGGGAGTCAAGATTTGAGGGCACTAGCTATGGGTTCCGTCCCGGACGGTCAGCCCAGGACGCAATTGGTAGAATTTACACTGCCATAAATCAAGGACAATACTATGTACTTGATGCAGATATAGCGAAATGCTCTTACCGTGAACCATGATTATCTACTGTCCAAAATTCATTGTCCAAGCTGCCTAAAAAGAGACCTGAAACAATGGCTCAAAGCAGGCGTGCTAGATAACGGTGTATTTGAGGATACAGAAGCAGGGACACCCCAGGGAGGGGTAATAAGTCCAATACTCGCCAACATCGCACTGTTGGGAGTAGAAAGGCTAGTTAAAGGAATGTATCCAAATAAAGGCACAGCCACTCAGGTGAACCTTATAAGATATGCCGATGATTTTGTGGTCATCTCCAAAGACCTAGGAATCATTGAACAGTGCCAAACTGCTATCACCAAATGGTTAAAACCGGTAGGATTAGAGATTAAACCCGAAAAGACTCGAATTGGTCACACACTCAAACCTATTGAGTATAATGGCAAAACAGAAGAACCTGGGTTTGATTTTCTCGGATTCAATATCAGGCAATACCCAGTAGGAAAATACAAGTCTGGAAAAACAGGGGGATATAAGAGTCGATTAATCGGACATAAAACCCACATAAAACCCAGCCAAAAAGCAGTTGTTGCCCACACAGAAGTGATAAAAGGTGTAATTAAACGATATAAGACAGCACCTCAATCAGCCCTGATAAGTAGACTAAACCCAATTATAAGAGGATGGGCAAACTATTACTCAGCAGTAGTCTCAACAGAGACCTTCAATAAGCTAGATAATACAATCTGGCAAATGTTAAGGGCATGGACAATATCAAGATGCGGAAAGGCAAGTTACAAAAAGCTAAGTAATTATTTCAGACATGGAACAATTAAACTTAGCAATGGGAAAGAAAGACACGAAAATTGGCTATTCCAAACCAAAGATGGGATACATCTATTCAAACACATCTGGACCCCAATTGTCAGACACACCCTAATACGCCCCGACGCAACACTTTATGACGGAAATTGGACTTACTGGGCCACCAGGAAAGGACAAGCAATCGACACGCCAATTAGGGTAGCAAAACTACTCAAAAAACCAAAAGGTAGATGTACCTGGTGCGGGCAATTCTTTACCCCATCAGATTTAATTGAAGTAGACCACATTGTACCTAGAAGCCAAGGCGGAAAGGATGAATACAAGAATCTTCAATTATTACATCGCCATTGTCACGATGATAAAACAGCTCTTGATGAAAGAGATGTTGCTGTACTCTTAACAAAGAGACGGTCAAACTAGGAGCCGTATGAGGTGAAAGTCTCATGTACGGTTCTGCTGCTGAATGGGAGGGGTAGACCGTGAGGTTTATCTCGACCCCTAATTAACCCCTTTTGGGCTCTGACAATCTGGTCGAGAAAGTCAGTAGTGAAAGTGTAAGCGCAAGCCCACTAGGGGGTGAGATGTGACCAGAAGCCAACGCCCGACTGTAATGGTAGGGATATGCTAACGGGTCACGGTTTGATTGTAAAGAAATAGAGCCTAATAGCTGTACAGATGGCGATAGCGAGTTCAAAGAAAGGGCTTGGGAAACCAAAACTAATCAAGACTACGAACAACGCATGGAAGGCAATCCCATGGACTAAGGTTCAACGGAAAGTTTTTAAGCTCCAAAAGAGTATATTTCAAGCAGCTAAATCGGGACAGGACGCGAAGGCACGAAGGTGGCAACGTCTATTGGTGAAGTCATATTATGCCCGACTCTTAGCAGTGCGGCGAGTGACCCAAGATAATCAAGGCAAGAAAATGGCTGGAGTCGATCGAATGAGAGCAATCTCTTCAAGGCAAAGGTTTGAACTTGTTGAGAACATTAAGGGAAACCTCAAAGCAAAAGCACTTAGGAGAGTATGGATACCAAAACCTGGAAGGGATGAAAAAAGCTGGAATAGGCATTCCTACAATCCAAGATAGAGCAAGGCAAGCATTGGTGAAGTCGGCACTTGAACCCGAATGGGAATCAAGATTTGAAGGCACTAGCTATGGGTTCAGACCAGGCAGGTCAGCCCAAGATGCAATAGCCAGGATTTACCAGAGTATTAACAAAGGTGAATATTTCGTGCTAGATGCGGACATAGCGAAATGCTTTGACCGAATAAACCATGATTACCTACTGTCCAAAATTCATTGTCCAAGCAGCCTGAAAAGAGACTTGAAACAATGGCTCAAAGCAGGCGTGCTAGATAACGGTGTATTCGAGGATACAGAAGCAGGGACACCACAAGGAGGGGTAATAAGTCCATTACTAGCCAACATCGCACTGTTGGGAATGGAAAGGCTAGTTAAAGAAATGTATCCTAATAAAGGGACGACCACACAGGTTAACCTGATAAGATACGCTGATGATTTTGTGGTCATCTCAAAAGACCTAGGAATCATTGAACAGTGCAAAACTGCTATTTCTGAATGGTTAAAACCTGTATGATTAGAAATAAAACCTGAAAAGACTCGAATCTGCCACACGCTCAAATCTATTGAGTATGATGGTAAAACAGAGGAACCAGGGTTCGACTTTCTAGGATTCAATATCAGGCAACATCCGGTAGGAAAATATAAATCTGGGAAAACAGGCGGGGCAGCAAGCCGATTAATCTGACATCAAACCCACATCAAACCCAGCAACAAAGCAGTTAAAGCCCACATAGAAGTGATAAAAGGTGAAGTTAAAAAACACAAAACTGCACCTCAATCAGCCCTGATTAGCAAACTAAACCCAATCATTCGGGGATGGTCAAACTATTATTCAGCGGTAGTCTCAAAAGAGACCTTTGTTAAGCTAGACAACATAGTCTGGCTAATGTTACGGGCGTGGACAGTATCAAGATGCGGAAAGGCAAATCACGAAAAACTGAGCAAATACTTTAAACCGGGGACGGTGAAACTCAGTAATGGGAAAGAAAGACAAGAAACTTGGATGTTCCAAACCAAAGATAGGTTACATCTATATAAACACAACTGGACTCCGATTGTCAGACATACCCTAATACGCCCTGACGCAACACCATACGACGGAAATTGGATTTACTGGGCAACCAGGAAAGGACAAGCAATTGGAACGCCAATTAGGGTAACCAAACTACTCAAAAAGCAAAAAGGTAGATGTACATGGTGTGGACAGTATTTCGCACCATCAGATTTAGTAGAAGTAGACCACATTATACCTCGAAGTCTAGGCGGAAAGGATGAATACAAAAACCTTCAACTATTACATCGCCACACCCGCGATGATAAGACGGCACTTGACAATGCCAAAGCTGTGTCCCTAACAATGGAACAATCAGACTAGGAGCCGTGTGAGGTGAAAGTCTCAAGCACGGTTTTGAATGGGAGGGAATGGAGGCGACTCCATTCTCGACCCCTAATTATCCCAGAGGCGATCGCTTCTGTGGAAAATTGCCTAAGTCAACACCCAAAGGACTATGTGCGACTGTTAGGCATTGACCCCAAACAGCGGCGGCGTGTGGTGGAAACCATCATTCAGCGTCCCTAAAATCATAAAAGTAGGGGTGAAATGTCCGCCGGGACACACCCCTAATTAAAGCCTTAGAAGCCACAATAACAGCTACAACCCCTAGTTAGGGTAGGTTCAATTCAAGCATTTTCTGGGATGCGATCGCTATGGCATCTTCACGGGTGGATATTTGACCCTCAGCCTTAGCAATTTGTATCTCTTGGAGTAGATCCCCTAATAAGGGACTGGGAGAGAGTCCCAATTTTGCCATTAAGAGTTTCCCGCTAATGACGGGTTGGGGGTGAGCGATCGCATCATCGGGATTCAGATAATGGTTAATTAGGGTAGTAAACTCCTGTAGGGATGCTCCGGCGGCTATGGACAGGACTACTAAGGCGGGGAAAAATTCCCCCACATTAGCAAATAGAAAATATTGTTGGCGTATGGATAGATCGGCTATGGGGGTGGGTTGTAATTGCTGAAAGGTTCGCAGCAAAACCAGAACTCCCCGGATCTCAACTCGGCTATATTTGAGGGTAATTAACTCGGCTTCGGCTTGGCCTATATCCTCACTGGTCATAGTAGTATGTATAGCACCAGACAGGAAAGTTAGGACGTATAATGGATAGGACGAGATGACTAAGAAGACCAAAAATGCCAGCCCCCTATAGTTACGACCTCAGACAAAAAGTTATTGATGCAATTGAACTAGACGGTATGCCCAAAACAGAAGCCAGTCAAGTTTTCCATGTCAGCCGGAACACCATTAATCTCTGGCTGCCAAGAAAAGCACAGACCGGAGACTTCCTCCCTAAACCTAATCACCGACCTGGCAATAACCACAAAATTACCGACTGGCATAAATTCAAGGCTTTTGCCCAAGAGCATGGCCACAAAACCTCCGCTCAAATGGCTCAACTTTGGGATGACGACATCTCTCCTCGCACCATATCCAGAGCCTTGAAGAAAATTGGCTTCACCAGAAAAAAAACTTACGGCTACCAAGAACGTGATCAGCAACAGCGAGAGGAGTTTATTGCTCAGATTGAACATATGGAGCCGGAAGGGTTGGTTTACCTCGATGAAGCTGGCATGAATAGTCAAGACTCGGATTATCCTTATGGTTACTGCCAGGAAGGACAACGCTTCGATGCCCTCAAATCAGGGAAGAGGCAGGGCAGGGTGAGCTATATAGCCGCATGGTGTCATCAACAACTCTTAGCCCCCGATCGCTTTGAGGGTTGTTGTAATCGGACAGTGTTTGAGTTGTGGTTGGAGTTCATCTTAATTCCAACATTGAAGCCAGGTCAGACTCTAGTATTGGACAATGCAACGTTTCATAAAGGGGGGCGGCAGGCTGAACTGGTGGAGGCAGCTCAATGCCGTTTACTCTATCTTCCGCCTTATTCGCCAGACCTCAACAAGATAGAGAAATATTGGTCGTGGTTGAAAGCCCGTATTCGCCACTGCACGTGAGCAGTTTGATTCTCTCCATGATGCCATGGATTCCGTTCTCCAAGCTGCGTCCTAACCACCTTGACTAAGGCTATAGTAGTATGGTGCGAAACGTTTAGGAGATCAAATAGGGCTGCAATGCCTGAAATAACATCCTAGTGGGACTCCAACCCCTTGGTTGGATATAAGGAAGGTGCAAAGTTCCTGACCATCCCATAACTATCTATGTGTCTCGACATCTGGCTTCGACAACCAGATAAGGCAGAGAGACTCAAGGTCAAGACTGAGCGTTAGAAAGAAGGAGTTAGTGCGAAACGTTTAGGAGTGAAATAGGGCTTAGATGCCTGAAACAACCCCCTAGTGGGACTTCCACCCCTTGGTGGAATAAAAGGGATTCACATCCCTGACCATCCCATAACTATCTATGTGTTCCCAAATCTGGTCTCGGAGTCGTGACCCGACAACCAGATGAGGCAAAGAGACTCAAGGCCAAGACTAAGCGAAAGAAAGAGGGGAAGTCGTGACCCCCTTGAGTATAACGTAAGGTTGAGAGTAACGGCGGTAGCCACCCCCAATTTTAGGATTCACACCCCTAAGATTGAAGCGGGGAACGGAAGGCGTAATAGAGGAACCTACCTCTCACTCGACCACTGCCAACCATCCATGATTAGGGAAACCGAATGTCCGGCATGAACCATCGCAATCATTCGGCAGCGAAATAGGTTGACACGCTGCGCTTAAAAAGACAAGGGGAAAAGTGGGGGTATTGGCTCACCACCCAAAAGCAACGAAAGTTGTACACAGACCTTTAAAGTACCCCGGTGGATAGGACAAATCTAAAGATGGAACGCCCGCATAGATGGAACGTTTAAACCCCTAATTGGCTCTCAAGTGGCAGGATGTACCTGTGGAGTAGTAAAAAGTGTAAGCGTATGCCTTTAAGGGGAAGGGATGTGACTGAAAGCCAATGCCTAACTATAATGGTTAGGATATGCCCACTAGTCACGGTGTGGATATAGAGACCGCGATAAGTAGGAGTTTAATGGCGAAAGCGAGTTTAAAGACTAACGCAAGCATATAGCTTTGAAAGTTGAAGTCATAAAACAGGGGGTTGTAGCCCTGTTCCTACTGACAATAGGGTATCTACATCAGGAGCCGTATGAGGTGAAAGTCTCAAGTACGGTTTGGAATTGGAGTTGGGGAAGGTGACTTCCCTTTCGATCATAACTGACCCTTCGAGTATAACGTAAAGTTGAGAGTAACGGCAATAGCCACCCCCAATTTTGGGATTCACACCCCAGGGTTGAAGCGGGGAACGGAAGGCGTAATAGAGAAACCTATCTCTCATTCGACCACTGCCAACCATCCATGATTAGGGAAACCGAATGTCCGGCTTGAACCATCGTCAGCATTAGGTAGCGAAATAGGTTGAAACGCTGCGCTAAAACGAGCAAGGGGAAAAGTAGGGTATTCATACCATCACCTAGAACACTATGTTATGGTCGAAAGGGAAGTCGCCTTCCCCAACTCCAATTCCAAACCGTGCTTGATACTTTCACATCACACGGCTCCTGATGTGGACACCCTATTGTCAATAGGAACAGGGTTACAACCCCCTGCTTTGTGACTTCAACTTTGGGAGCTATATACAACACGTAGTCTCATGGATTTCTCCATTACTCTCGCTTTCGTCATAACACTCCTACTTATCGCAGTCTCTATATCCACACCGTGACTAGTGGGCATATCCCAACCATTACAGTTAGGCATTGGCTTTCAGTCACATCCTTTCCCCTTATAGGCATACGCTTACACTTTTCACTACTCAATAGACACAACACTACTGAGAGCCTAACAGGGGTTTAAACGTTCCGTTTATATGGGCATTCCATCTTTAGATTTGTTCTATCCACCGGGGTACTTAAAAAGGTCTGTGTAGGTAGTAAATACAAACTCCTACTTTTCCCCTTACCCTTTTGGGCGCAGCGTATCAAACCTATTTCGCTGCTTATTTATAACGATGGTTCAAGCCGAACATTCGGTTTCCCTAATCATGGATGGTTGGCAGTGGTCGCATCTGGTAGTAGGTTCTACTTCACGCCTTCCGTTCCCCGCTTC
The DNA here is from genome assembly GCF_026000695.1 of Limnospira platensis NIES-39. GTDB lineage: Bacteria > Cyanobacteriota > Cyanobacteriia > Cyanobacteriales > Microcoleaceae > Limnospira > Limnospira platensis. Next base: position 3,905,899 of record NZ_AP026945.1, on the reverse strand, counting down.
AATCCTGGGTTTGTGATTCCCAAAACTGGGGGTGGCTATCGCCTTTACTCTTTCCCATAATCGCCCCAAGTGGATTTTACTCCTCCTAAGTTCACCTGGACGGTAAATTTTGCGATTTCTTAAAATGGGATTGACCTTGAGTTTCCTGCCTTGCTCGTTTTAAGCCCGAGCGTTGGAACATATAAACAGTTAAGGGGTAACTGGGTTGAATCAGTTGATTCCCCTCTAGGAGGTTATTTCGAGCATTGCAGCCCTATTTCACTCCTAAACGTCTCGCACATATTTCGGTATATATAGCACAAGACAGTAAATACTAGACAGTAAATACAAAATAAATAGACAATATTTCCGGTTAGGAAGGTAGGGGTCGAGAGGGAAGTCGCCTTCCCCCACTCCCATTCAAAACCGTGCTTGATACTTTCGCATCACACGGCTCCTGATGTAGATACCCCTTGGCAACGGGAACAGGGTTACCAACCCCTGCTTTTGTACTTCAACTTTTGGAGCTAAATACAACATCGTAGTGTTTAAACTCGCTTTCGCCGTTAAACTCCTGTTGATTGCAGTAATTATATCTACACCGTGACTAGTGGGCATATCCTAACCATTACAATTAGGCCTTGGCTTTCAGTCACATCCCTTCCCCTTAAAGGCATACGATTACACTTTCACTACTCAACAAGATGTACTTGTCGAGAGCCTAAAAGGGGTTTAAACGTTCCGTTTATATGGGCATTCCATCTGTAGACTTGTCCTTTCCACCGGGGTACTTTTAAAGGTCTGTGTAAGTGTTTTTAGCAATACCTTACTTTTCCCCTTACTCTTTTGAGTGCAGCGTATCAACCTATTTCGCTACTTACTATTGACGATGGTTCAAGCCGGAACATTCAGATTTCCTTAGTCATGGATGGTTGGCAGTGGTCACATCTGGTAGTAGGTTCTACTTCACGCCTTCCGTTCTCCGCTTCAATCCTGGGGTTATGATTCCCAAAACTGGGGGTGGCTATCGCCGTTACTCTCAACGCCCTGATTTCTCAGTTTGTTTATGACCTTGAGTCCCCTGCCTTGCTTAGATTTCTCCAAGCGTCGGGACATATAAACAGTTATGGGATGGTCAGGAATGTGAATCCCTTATATTCCACCAAGGGGTGAAAGTCCCATTAGGAAGTTATTTCAGGCATTGCAGCCTTATTTGATTCCTAAACGTCTCGCACACTATTTACTGTCTAGTAAATACTAGACAGTAAACGGGTTTATATGAATGCCTACCCTATCATGTCCAGATATTAACCAGAACTACTTTACCCCTAACAGATAGCTTTACCTACAACCTACGACTAAGATTTTTGGGTAAGGCGATTATGTTGGTAGTGACTGTTGGACGTGATGATTACCATCAAAGATTGGAGACTTGCTGAGAATTATGTGGGTATCGATTCCCATCCCGGTAATTGTCACCAGTTGAAAAGTTGTTTAGGGGTATCGGGTTGGAGCCGGATGATAGCCCATACTTTCCCCTCACCGGAGATTATGAATTGAACCCATAGATAACCGGATAGGCGATCGCCACCATACTTTCCTATGTTGATACTGAAAGGCGGTCTGATATCTTTGTACGTTGATTCCCTAGCGGGTTACCCCCCACCTACGGCTATCGTGTTGGCTTGGAATCATACCCTCCCCCCATAACCGGAACAAGCACTATTGGGGAAGTGACCGATGTGATAGCAGTCAATGGTGACGTTAGGAACCGATAGGCTTGCCATTGACGGGTATCACAAGGGAACTACCCTATCACTTGTCGGGTTTAGGGGGGTGATATGGGTATTTGACAGATTGATTAAGTTGTGCTTATTGACTGAGTAATCATCCTATTGACAGAATGATTTTCCGGTGCTAGGACTAGATTGTGGGTATTGCACAGTGAGGAATGATGAAGAGAACGGAGGAAGTTGTCCATGCTTCAAATAATAGATAAGTAAGCGAATTGATTTGTACAACATCTCAGTGGACTTGGAATAACACAAAGTTTTGCGATGTAGCCTGGCTAAATAGTGCCTCAGACGGCAGTTTTCTCCTTCTACTCTTGTCATAGCCGTTTTGCTGACTAGATGATTGCAATCCTCAATTAAGCAAGGATAAACTTTGTATCCGTCCGTAATATATAGAAAACAAGCCCAGCCCTGAATCATTTGCCATAATGTGGTAAAAGGTGCGAGACGTTCAGGCATCAAATAGGGCTGCAATGCCCGAAATAACTGCCTGGTGAGGATTTATACCCCTTGGTTGAATATAAGGAGATCTCTCCTGACCATCCTCATAACTGTTTATATGTCCCGACGTTTGGAAAAATCCAAACAAGGCAGGGAACTCAAGGTCATGAACCAACTGAGAAATCAGGGAGTAAAGAGTAACGGCGACAGCCACCCCCAGTTTTGGGAATCATAACCCCAGGACTGAAGCGGGGAACGGAAGGGGTGAAGTAGAACCTACTACCAGATGCGACCACTGCCAACCATCCATGATTAGGGAAACCGAATGTCCGGCTTGAACCATCGTCATTATTGAGCAGCGAAACAGGTTGATACGCTGCGCTCAAAAGAGTAAGGGGAAAAGTAGGGTAATCTTTTCATCACCTACACAGACCTTTAAAAGTACCCCGGTGGAAAGGACAAATCTCAAGATGGAATGCCCATATAAATGGAACGTTTTAAGTCCTCCTAGACTCTGATTATTTGGTCGAAATATCAGTAGGGATAAGTGTAACCGCAAGTCTCGGAGGATGTGAGATGTGACCAAAAGCCAACACCCTGCTGTAATAGTAGGGATATGCTAACAGGTCACGGTTTGATTGTAAGGAATAGAGTTTAGTAGGTGTACAAATGGCGATAGCGAGTTTAAAGAAAGGGTTGGGAAAACCAAAACCAATCAAGACTACGAACAACGCATGGAAGACAATCCCATGGACTAAGGTTCAACGGAAAGTATTCAAGCTCCAAAAGAGTATATTTCAAGCAGCTAAATCGGGACAAGACGCTAAGGGACGAAGATGGCAACGTCTATTGGTGAAGTCATATTATGCCCGGCTCCTAGCAGTGCGACTGTAGGGGCGGGTTCCACGGTCAGCCATGCTTCCCAACAGTCAGCTTAATAAACCCGCCCCCCAGGCGGGTCAAGGCAAGAAGACAGCCGGAGTTGATGGAGTAAGAGTAATCTCTCCAAGACAAAGGTTTGAGCTTGTGGAGAACATTAAGGGAAATATCAAAGCAAAACCACTGCGACGGGTGTGGATACCAAAACCTGGCAGGGATGAAAAAAGCTGGAATAGGAATACCCACAATCCAAGATAGAGCAAGGCAAGCCTTGGTCAAGTCGGCTCTCGAACCTGAATGGGAATCGAGATTTGAAGGTACAAGCTACGGGTTCCGTCCCGGACGGTCCGCCCATGACGCAATTGGCAGAATTTATATTGCCATAAATCGAGGACAATATTATGTTCTCGATGCCGATATAGCAAAATGCTCTTACCGTGAACCATGATTACCTACTGTCCAAAATTCATTGTCCAAGTAGCCTAAAAAGAGACCTGAAACAATGGCTCAAAGCCGGCGTGCTAGATAACGGTGTATTAGAGGATACAGAAACAGGGACACCTCAAGGAGGGGTAATAAGTCCAATACTCGCCAACATCGCACTGTTGGGAATGGAAAGGCTAGTTAAAGAAATGTATCCTAACAAAGGAACAACCACTCAGATAAACCTTATAAGATACGCCGATGATTTCGTGGTAATCTCAAAAGACCTAGGAATCATTGAACAGTGCAAAACTGCTATCACCGAATGGTTAAAACCTGTAGGATTAGAGATTAAACCCGAAAAGACTCGAATTGGTCACACACTCAAACCTATTGAGTCTAATGGCAAAACAGAAGAACCTGGGTTTGATTTCCTCGGATTCAATATCAGGCAATACCCAGTAGGAAAATATAAAACTGGAAAAACAGGGGGACGTAAGAGCCGATTAATCGGACATAAAACCCACATAAAACCCAGCCCAAAAGCAGTTGCCCACACATAAGCGATAAAAGGTGTAATTAAACAATCTAAAACTGCACCTCAATCAGCCCTGATTAAACATCTAAACCCGATGATTCGGTGATGGACAAATTATTATTCAGCGGTAGTCTCAACAGAGACCTTCAATAAGCTAGACAACATAGTTTGGCAAATGTTACGGGCATGGACAAAATCAAGATGCCAAAAGGCAAGTTACGAAAAGCTAGGAAACTATTTCAGACATGGAATGGTTAAACTTAGCAATGGGAAAGAAAGGCATGAATCTTGGTTATTCCAGACCAAAGATGGAATCCAATTATGGAAACATAAGTGGACTCCAATTGTCAGACACACCCTAATACGCCCGGAAGCAACACTTTATGACGGAAATTGGACTTACTGGGCAAACAGGAAAGGACAAGCAATCGATACGCCAAATAGAGTTGCAAAACTACTCAAGAAACCAAAAGGTAGATGTACCTGGTGTGGGCAATTCTGTACCCCGTCAGACTTTATTGAAGTAGACCATATTGTACCTAGAAGCCAAGGCGGAAAGGATGAATACAAGAATCTTCAACTATTACATCGCCATTGTCACGATGATAAAACAGCTCTTGATGAAGAGATGATGCTGTACTCTTAACAAGGAGACGGTCAAACTAGGAGCCGTATGAGGTGAAATTCTCATGTACGGTTCTGCTGCTGAATGGGAGGGGTAGACCGTGAGGTCTATCTCGACCCCTAATTCAGCAATGAGCGGTCGCCTATGACAAACTTCAGAATTCCAGGCAGTTTGGTATTCACAACTGTCCAGACCCAGATGGTTTTTTTTTGAACCCACAAAAGTCTGAAGCTCATCAATTTGAGCTATTTCAGGAATTTCATAGTTTTCCTCATCACATCTGGGTTTCTGCAACTCTAACCCAGTTAAGTATTGTGTTGTGAGAAATACCAGTGACTCTCTCAATGGCTCGAAATCCCATGCCATTGAGGGACATTTTCACACAAAGCTCTTTGACATCAGAACTGTAACCTCCAGGACAGGGATTTTCTCGAAATTGGCGACCACATTCACGGCACAGGTAACTCTGTTTTCCCTGACGATGACCATTTTTGACTACTTTATGGCTTTGGCAATAAGGACAATCCATCTTGATTTATTTGAGAATATCATTTTCTATTATGCAACACCAGATTGTGAGTAATATCTGAGTAGTTAGGTACGACTATCGGGTTAAGGCAATTGCCACAATGGTAGATATATGTGCGAGACGTTTAGGAGTCAAATAAGGCTGCAATGCCTGAAATAACCTCCTAGTAGGTACTTCCACCCCTTGGTGGAATATAAGGGACTCGTACCCTGACCATCCCATAACTGTTTATATGCCCCAACGCTTGGAGAAATCTAAGCAAGGCAGGGGACTCAAGGTCAAGACAGAATGTTTGAACGGTGGAAGTAATGACCCACCTAGTATAGCAGGAAGTTGAGAGTAACGGCGATAGCCACCCCCAGTTTTAGGATTCACAACCCGTCAGATTGAAGCGGGGAACGGAAGGCGTGAGGTAGAACCTACTACCAAGACGCGACCACTGCCAACCATCCATGATTAGGGAAACCTAATGTCCGGCTTGAACCATCGTAACCATTGGGCAGCGAAACAGGTTGATACGCTGCGTTCAAAAGAACATGGGGAAAAGTGGGAGTTTTTATATACTACCCAGAAGCAACGTTTCGTTGTGCACAGACCTTTAATGTACCCCGGTGGAAAGGACAAATCTAAAGATGGAATGCCCGTATAAACGGAACGTTTAAACCCCTTTTAGGCTCTCGACAAGTACATCTTGTTGAGTAGTGAAAGTGTAATCGTATGCCTTTAAGGGGAAGGGATGTGACTGAAAGCCAAGGCCTAATTGTAATGGTTAGGATATGCCCACTAGTCACGGTGTAGATATAGTTACTGCAATCAACAGGAGTTTAACGGCGAAAGCGAGTTTAAACACTACGATGTTGTATTTAGCTCCAAAAGTTGAAGTACAAAAGCAGGGGTTGGTAACCCTGTTCCCGTTGCCAAGGGGTATCTACATCAGGAGCCGTGTGATGCGAAAGTATCAAGCACGGTTTTGAATGGGAGTGGGGGAAGGCGACTTCCATCTCGACCCCTACCCAGTCTTTTTCAAAAAAAGCCAGTAATCGGACTTGAACCGATGACCGTCCGCTTACAAGGCGGATGCTCTACCACTGAGCTATACTGGCTTGGGGTAAAGCTGGAATGATGATTTCAACCACTCAACCGACCCACTGTTTCTTAGTATATCATAGTTTTCTAAATTTGTTCCAAATAATTTAATAAATCTGCCATTTCTTGAGGATTAGGCTGAAACTGAGGCATGGGAGGGGTTTTGCCACTAACGACCTGTTGAATAATACTAATTTGTGATTTTCGTTGGGAAATGTCCTCCAGGTTTGGACCGATTTGATGTTCGACTTGGCTAACATGACATCCCGCACAGTTCATCTCAAAAATAGCGTGTCCTCGGGTTGGGTCTCCGGTTAGTGACAACACTTTTTGAATGTAGGGATCGGAAATTTTCACGGAACTGACTCCCCAGACCCAGAGGAGAATAACCACCATCAGCCCTAGGGCAACCAAAGCCACTCGCTGGATGATCTCGGTTATATGAGTGTTGGCAATATGGTTATCCAAAGCTACACGAATACACGAATCTACAAAAAACTTTACTTGTTCACTGTACAGCTTAATACTTTCCGGGGTTGAGGGCAAGTGGCGATCGCTCAAGGTGGAATTTATCGGTGGAATCTGTCAGAGCTAAATTTAATCCAAGATTAATTCAACATTTACGGGCCATGCGGTATAATGTTTCGGAAGGTGCGAGACGTTTAGGAGACTAAACAAGGCTGTAATGCCTGAAATCACCTCCTAGTGGGGAATCCAATCCCTTGCTTGGATATAAGAAGCTCGCTTCTGACCATCCCCATAACTCTTTATATGTCCCGACGCTTGGAGAAATCTAAGCAAGGCAGGGAACTCAAGGTCATAAACAAACTGAGAAATCAGGGAGTAGAGAGTGCGAAATGTTGAGGAGACCAAATAAGGCTGTGATGCCTGAAATCACCTCCTAGTGGGGAAGCCAGCCCCGAGTCTGGATAAGAGGTCGGAGCCTAGAACCATTCCCCATAACTGTTTATACGTCCCAACGTTTGGATTGAACCCCCAAACAAGGCAGGGAACTCAAGGTCATCAAACAAACTGTTTTGAATGGGAAGTTATGACCCCATGATAACAATGAGTAGAGAGTGCGAAATCTTTAGGAGACCAAATAAGGCTGTGATGCCTGAAATCACCTCCTAGTTGGGAAGCCAGCCCCGAGTCTGGATAAGAGGTCGGAGCCTAGAACCATTCCCCATAACTGTTTATACGTCCCAACGTTTGGATTGAACCCCCAAACAAGGCAGGGAACTCAAGGTCATCAAACAAACTGTTTTGAATGGGAAGTTATGACCCCATGATAACAATGAGTAGAGAGTAACGGCGATAGCCACCCCCAGTTTGAGGAATCATAACCCGTCAGATTGAAGCGGGGAACGGAAGGCGTGAGGTAGAACCTACTACCAAGACGCGACCACTGCCAACCATCCATGATTAGGGAAACCGAATGTCTGGCTTGAACCATCGTAACTCTGTAGTAGCGAAATAGGTTGACACGCTACGCTCAAAAGAACAAGGGGAAAAGTAGGAGGCTTCTTTACCTACCTGCACAGACCTTTAAAGTACCCCGGTGGACAGGACAAATCTCAAGATGGAATGCCCGTATAAACGGAACGTTGTAACCCCTCTAATGCTCTGCCTATAAACAAGTGAGTAATGCTATTCACAAGGCAGTAGTGAAAAATGTAAGCGCATGGTTAGAGGGTAAAGGATGTGACCAGAAGCTAAAGCCCAATTGTCATGGTGGGGATATGCCCACAGGTCACGGTATGGATATATAGCACAAGACAGTAAAGTTAGGACGTATAATGGAGAGGACGAGATGACTAAGAAGACCAAAAATGCCAGCCCCCTATAGTTACGACCTCAGACAAAAAGTTATTGATGCAATTGAACTAGACGGTATGCCCAAAACAGAAGCCAGTCAAGTTTTCCATGTCAGCCGGAACACCATTAATCTCTGGCTGCCAAGAAAAGCACAGACCGGAGACTTCCTCCCTAAACCTAATCACCGACCTGGCAATAACCACAAAATTACCGACTGGCAAAAATTCAAGGCTTTTGCCCAAGAGCATGGCGATCAAACCTCCGCTCCAATGGCTGAACTTTGGGATGACGACATCTCTCCTCGCACCATATCCAGAGCCTTGAAGAAAATTGGCTTCACCAGAAAAAAAAACTTACGGCTACCAAGAACGTGATCAGCAACAGCGAGAGGAGTTTATTGCTCAGATTGAACATATGGAGCCACAAGAAGTGGTCTACCTCGATGAAGCCGGCATGAATAGTCAGGACTCGGATTACCCTTATGGTTACTGCGAGGAAGGAAAACGCTTCGATGCCCTCAAATCAGGGAAGAGGCAGGGCAGGGTGAGCTATATGGCCGCATGGTGTCATCAACAACTCTTAGCCCCCGATCGCTTTGAGGGTTGTTGTAATCGGACAGTGTTTGAGTTGTGGTTGGAGTTCATCTTAATTCCAACACTGAAGCCAGGTCAGACTCTAGTGCTAGACAATGCAACGTTTCATAAAGGGGGACGGATTCCTGAGCTAGTGGAGGCGGCTCAATGCCGTTTGCTCTATCTACCACCTTATTCGCCAGACCTCAACAAGATAGAGAAATGTTGGTCGTGGTTGAAAGCCCGCATTCGCCATTGCACGTGAGCAGTTTGATTCTCTCGATGATGCCATGGATTCTGTTCTCAAGGCTGCGTCCTAACCGTATTGACTAGTGCTATAGGTTGTATCTCGGAGCCTTCCGTTCCCCGCTTCAATCTGACGGGTTGTGATTCCTGAAACTGGGGGTGGCTACCGCCGTTACTCTCAACTTCCTGCTATACTAAATGGGTTCATAACGTCCATCTTTCCAGCATTCTGTCTTGACCTTGAGTCTTCCTGCGTTGTCTGGTTGTCGAAGCCAGAGGTTGGGACACATAGATAGTTATGGGATGGTCAGGGTTACTTAGCTATCACATTAAGTCCCTTATATTCTACCAAGGGGTAGAAGTCCCACGAGGAGGTTATTTCAGGCATCGCAGCCTTATTTTATCTCCTAAACGTCTCGCACGCAATAGTAGGTTGTACCTAGTCCCGGACTTTTGTAGTTTGAGAGTCACTCCTTTGGGACATTCCCCCTTAAAGTCTTGATAGGCTTTCAGGAATCTAGCGTAACTCTCATCATAGTTACCCTTTCCCCCCACTGTAGGGAGTTTAGCGGCGTTACTCATTTTTTACTCACTTGTTACTCTACTACGGTTTTGAGTAACACCTAAGCAGCGGTAGAATAGGGGTTATAGGCTATGTATTAGGTTCAAGTCCGATTACTGGATTTTTTTGCTGTCAGTAGTGCGCCTGAGTCACTGATAAATAATCAAAAATTACCCGCCCCTCTCAACTGACCGCCCCCCAATATTGCCTTTGAGGGGGGGTACAGATTAAGCTAGAGCAGGTTAGCTAGGTTGGCTGAAAGGAATATCAAAGATATTAGCTGGCAGACGCGAGATTTTCAGCTACAAAGTCCCAGTTAACCAGATTTTCGATAAAGTTATCGATGAAACCTGGCCGCGCATTTTGGAAGTCCAGATAGTAGGCGTGTTCCCAAACATCGAGAGTTAGCAGGGGAGTTTTACCCTCAACCATGGGGTTAACAGCATTAGCAGTCTTGGTAACTTTCAGTGTGCCATTATCCAGGACTAGCCAAGCCCAACCACTACCGAACTGGGTAGCCGCTGCGTTCTTAAATTCTTGAATGAATGCGTCAAAGCTACCGAAATCTGCTTGAATCTTGTCAGCCAAAGCTCCTGTAGGTTGACCACCACCATTGGGCTTGAGGCACTTCCAGAAGAAACTGTGATTCCAGACTTGGGCAGCGTTATTAAATATACCAGACTTAGAAGGATCATTGTAAGTGGCTTTGATGATCTCTTCCAGGGACATATTAGCCATGTCTGTACCTTCAATAGCAGCATTAAGGTTTTTGACATAAGCTGCATGGTGCTTACCATGATGGTAGGATAGAGTATTAGCGGACATTTTGCTAGACTCTAGTGCATCCTGATCAAAAGGTAAACTGGGAAGTTCAAAAGCCATTGTGTTTTCTCCTCTCTCAAATATCTAGGCTTCTCGATTTGTCTTGAACGGGACAAATTTATGAGCGAGCCTACATAAAACTTTACAATATCCTGATCATATACCATCAACGGTCACTAAAACAAATCTAGTCGGGCTAACTTTGGTTTGTGAAGGTCTGCCCCCTCGGCTTATCTCCTACCCGGCGGCAGGTAAACCCCAGTATCTTGGTGCAATTAGTTTTGAGAATACCGCGCTTTAATGCCCATTTAGGGGATGGTTCTGCATTCAGGGATGATTCCCATCGGCTAACTTACTAAACCCGCCGGGCGGCTTGTCAAAGTCAATTATTTTTGGCCTGCAATTGTGGAACCAGAGGTTCAGCGGGATTAATCCTTACACCGGGACAGGGAGCGATCGCATCGGAGCCATATTGCATCCCCAACCCGGAGCGCGCGCCATGATTTTGTGGGGCAGGCAGTGGCCAAAGTAGCCAACGACTCTGAGGGGAAAGGCTCATGATACTGTCAGAATTTTGAGTAATCCAAATCAGTGGAACATCAGGGCGGTCAATGGTGCTATTAGATTGACCCGCCATAACCCCAGCCAAAACGGAGAGAACGCCCCAATTGCCTTCCACCAGTCCGTCGGAGGCAGTCCATAGCCGTACATTAAGTTGAGCGCGACGAGCGTAGAAATAAAGAGAAGCAGCCACAGAAACGGCGGTTTCAAAATCGGCATGGTCCCAAGAAAATGCACTATCAAGACAAATAACTACTTCCTGACCCCCAATAGCGACCTCCAATTCTCGGACTCGTAGATCCCCATAGCGAGCACTAGAACGCCAATGAATCAGTCTAGTAGGGTCGCCGATACGATAAGGGCGTAAAGTGCGAGTAATGCCTTCTGTGGCTTGATCAAGGCGAAAGCAAGAGTAAATCTCTGGACCTTGGTCTACTTCAATGCTATCAACAATAGGACAAGCAGTTAAAGGCAATACGGTGGGATAAACAATAGCTGTAGCAGGAACTTGGCGATCGCGACTACACCAAAATAACCCCAGGGGAGAAGCCGATCGCAGTCTCACCCCAGACCAATGGTAAATCCCCCGGCGTTTAGTAATACGGGAATATTTCCAGTGATAAACTTGTCCGGGTCCAATAACATCAATAGACTCCGATGCATCTCCCAACTCTGTGGGGAGGCGATCGTAAATTTGAAATAGGGGACAAGATTTTTTCGACTGGTTTTCGATTTCCAGTTCAAAAGTGAGGCGCGAGCCCACACTGACCGGAGTAATAGGGTAGCGGCGAACCTGAAGGGGACGAAGACTCCGCCCTGGCAGAATTGCCGCCGCCAATAACAAAGCCAACCCCATACCACTAATCACATACAGCCACCCTGCCATAGTATTAGTAGCAGCCCCAAAGAAAAAAACCGTCATAAACCCTAACAGCCAACCAGGATAAGCCGGAGTTACCCAGTTACGTTCTAACCAATTAGTAATTTTGCGTTTTGACCCCATAACATAATATCGCGCCGCTCACACCAGGATAACCAAAGTTCAACAAAAACTCCAGAAGTTTCCGGTTTCATCAGAAAAACTGGAAACAGTCTATAATTTTGGCGATCGCCGAAATAGCCCACAACCAGGAACCATCGCGCCTACTGGTTAGCTGAGTGTCAATTTTGAGCAATTGGGCTAACATGAGATACTCAATGCTATATTCTATAATTTGGTGCGAGACGTTCAGGCATGAAATAGGGTTGCAATACCCGAAATAACCGCCTGGTGGGGACTTCAACCCCTCGGTTGAATATAAGGAGCGCACTCCTGACCATCCCCATAACTGTTTATATGTCCCAACGTTTGGTATAGAAATATACAAAACAAGGCAGGGAACTCAAGGTCAAAACGCAAAACCGGAAATCTTAACGATTCCTTAACAATTGCGTTAAGAGTAACGGCGATGTGCGAGACGTTTAGGAGTGAAATAGGGCTGCAATGCCTTAAATAACCTCCTAGTGGGACTTCCACCCCTTGGTGGAATATAAGGGATTCGCACCCCTGACCATCCCATAACTATCTATGTGTCTCAACATCTGGCTTCGACAACCAGATAAGGCAGAGAGACTCAAGGTCAAGACTGAGCGAAAAAAAGAGGGGAGTTGTGAACCCCTTGAGTATAACGTAAGGTTGAGAGTAACGGCGATAGCCACCCCCAGTTTTGGGAATCATAACCCCAGGATTGAAGCGGGGAACGGAAGGCGTGAAGTAGAACCTACTACCAGAGGCGACCACTGCCAACCATCCATGATTAGGGAAACCGAATGTCCGGCTTGAACCATCGTAATACTCTAGTAGCGAAATAGGTTGATACGCTGCGCTCAAAAGAGCACGGGGAAAAGAAGGGGTATATTACCACCACCTTCACAGACCTTTAAAGTACCCCGGTGGATAGGACGAATCTAAAGATGGAATGCCCGCATAGATGGAACGTTTAAACCCCTCATTGGCTCTCAAGTGGCAGGATGTACTTGTGGAGTAGCGAAAAGTGTAAGCGTATGCCTTTAAGGGAAAAGGATGTGACTGAAAGCTAATGCCTAACTGTAATGGTTAGGATATGCCCACTAGTCACGGTGTGGATATAGAGACCACAACAACTAAGAGTGTTATGACGAAAACGAGTTAATGACTACGTGTGTATATAGCTCCGAAAGTTGAGGTCATAAAGCAGGGGGTTGTAGCCCTGTTCCCACTGACAAAGGGGTATTCACATCAGGAGCCGTATGAGATGAAAGTCTCAAGTACGGTTTTGAAGTGGAGTCGGGGAAGGTGACTTCCCTTTCGACCATAACAGCCACCCCCAGTTTTAGGATTCACAACCCGTCAGATTGAAGCGGGGAACAGAAGGCGTGAGGGAAAACCTATTCCCAAAAATCCGACCACTGCCAACCATCCATGACTAAGGAAATCTGAATGTCCGACTTGAACCATCGTCACTATTAAGTAGCGAAATAGGTTGACACGCTGCGCTCAAAAGATCAAGGGGAAGAGTAGGAGGATTGTTTCACTACCTACACAGACCTTTAAAGTACCCCGGTGGATAGGACAAATCTAAAGATGGAATGCCCATATAAACGGAACGTTGTAATCCCTCTAAGGCTCTAACAATCTGGTCGAGATAGTTAGAAGTGACAAATGTAAGCGAATGCCTTTGAGGGGGTGAGATGTGACCAAAAGCCAACGCCTTATTGTAATGATAAGGATATGCAGACGGGTCACGGTTTGATTGTAAAGAATAGAGTCTAGTAGGAGTTACTATGACGAAAGCGAGTTTAAAGAAAGGATTTGAGAAATCAAGACCAATCAAGACGTGCGTTTGTATGGAAACATATTCCATGGGCGAAAGTCCAGAGAAAAGTTTTCAAGCTCCAAAAGAGGATATTTCAAGCAGCTAAATCGGGACAAGACGCAAAGGCACGAATGTGGCAACGTCTATTGGTGAAGTCATATTATGCCCGACTCTTAGCAGTGCGGCTGTAGGGGCGGGTTCCACGGTCAGCCATGCTTCCCAACAGTCAGCTTAATAAACCCGCCCCCCAGGCGGGTCAAGGCAAGAAAACTGCCGGAGTTGATGGAATGAGAGCAATCTCCCCAAGACAAAGGTTTGAGCTTGTTAAGAACATTAAGGGAAAACTCAAAACAAAACCGCTACGATGGGTGTGGATTCCAAAACCCGGTAGGGATGAGAAAAGCGGGAATGGGAATACCCACAATCCCAGATAGAGCTAGGCAAGCCTTGGTTAAATCGGCACTCGAACCTGAATGGGAATCGAGATTTGAAAACACAAGCTATGGGTTCCGACCCGGACGGTCAGCCCAAGATGCAATAGCCAGGATTTACCTGAGTATCAACAAAGGTGAATATTTCGTGCTAGATGCAGGTGCGAGACGTTCGGGTATGAAATAGGGCTGAAATGCCCGAAATAACTACCCGGTGAGGATTCCAGCTCCGAATCTGGATATAAGGAGACCTCTCCTGAGCATCCTCATAACTGATTATATGTCCCGACGCTTAGGTAACTAAGCAAGGCAGGGAACTCAAGGTCATAAACGAACTGAGAAATCAGGGAGTAGAGAGTAACGGCGATAGCCACCCCCAGTTTTGGAAATCATAACTCCAGGATAGAAGCGGGGAACGGAAGGCGTGAGGTAGAACCTACTACCAAGACGCGACCACTGCCAACCATCTATGATTAGGAAGACCGAATGTCCGACTTGAACCATCGTAAAGCACGAGCAGCGAAATAGGTTGACACGCTGCGCCCAAAAGGGCAAGGGGAAAAGTGGGGGATTCTGCATTCTACCCACACAGACCTTTAGAAGTACCACGGTCGATAGGACAAATCTAACGATGGAATGCCCATATAATCGGAACGTTGTAACCCCTCTAATGCTCTGCCCATAAACAAGTGAGTAATGCAATTCACAAGGCAGTAGTGAAAAATGTAAGCGCATGCTTAGAGGGCTAAGGATGTGACCAGAAGCTAAAGCCCAATTGTCATGGTGGGGATATGCCCAATTGTCACGGTGTGGATATAGATACTGCGGTCAGTAAGAGTATAATGGCGAGGACGAGTTTAAAGACTACGTGCTGCATATAGCTCTGAACATCGAAGTAAAAAGCAGGTCTGTTGATTCTGCTCCTTTGACAAAACAGGGTATCCACACCAGGAGCCGTATGAAGGGAAACTTTCACGTATGGTTCTGAATGGGAGGGGATGGTGGTGACTCCATTCTCGACCCCTAACACATAGCCAAATGCTCTTACCGTGAACCATGATTATCTACTTTCCAAAATTCATTGTCCAAGCAGCCTGAAGAGAGACCTGAAACAATGGCTCAAAACAGGAGTGCTAGATCATAGCGTATTCGAGGATACTGAAGCAGGGACACCTCAAGGAGGGGTAATAAGTCCAATACTCGCCAACATCGCACTGTTGGGAATGGTTAGGTTAATTGAAACAATGTATCCCAAGAAAAAAGGAACGGTTCAAGCCACCTCAATAAGATACGCCGATGATTTTGTTGTGATATCTCCATCACTTGAAATCATTGAACAGTGCAAAATTGTTATTTCCGAATGGCTAAAACCTGTAGGACTAGAAATAAAACCCGAAAAAACTCGAATCTGTCATACGTTCAAACCTATTGAATATGATGGAAAAACAGAGGAGCCAGGGTTTAACTTTCTAGGATTCAAGATCAGGCAATACCCTGTGGGTAAATATAAATCTGGGAAATTAGGGGGAAGAATAAAAGGAGGTTTTTTATTCAATAAAACCCCCCACAAAATGTTAGGTTTCAAAACAAACATTAAACCCAGTAACAAAGCAATTAAATACCACACAGAAGTGATAAAAGGTGTAATAAAACAACTTAAAACAGCACCTCAATCAGCCCTGATAAGCAAACTAAACCCAATTATTCGGGGATGGTCAAACTACTATTCAGGGGTGGTCTCATCCGAGACCTTCAATAAGCTAGATAATAAAATCTGGCTAATGTTAAGGACATGGACAGTATCAAGATGCGGAAAGGCAAGCTACGAAAAGCTAAGAAACTATTTTCGACAAGGAACGGTTAAACTTAGCAATGGGGTGCGAGACGTTCAGGCATGAAATAAGGTTGAAATACCTGAAATAACCGCCTGATGGGGACTTCAACCCCTTGGTTGAATATAAGGAGCGCACTCCTGACCATCCTCATAACTGTTTATATGTCCCAACGTTTGGTATAGAAATATACAAACAAGGCAGGGAACTCAAGGTCAAAAACGCAAAAATGGAAATCTTAATGATTCCTTAACAATTGCGTTAAGAGTAACGGCGATGTGCGAGACGTTTAGGAGTGAAATAGGGCTGCAATGCCTTAAATAACCTCCTAGTGGGACTTCCACCCCTTGGTGGAATATAAGGGATTCGCACCCCTGACCATCCCATAACTATCTATGTGTCTCAACATCTGGCTTCGACAACCAGATAAGGCAGAGAGACTCAAGGTCAAGACTGAGCGAAAAAAAGAGGGGAGTTGTGAACCCCTTGAGTATAACGTAAGGTTGAGAGTAACGGCGATAGCCACCCCCAGTTTTGGGAATCATAACCCCAGGATTGAAGCGGGGAACGGAAGGCGTGAAGTAGAACCTACTACCAGAGGCGACCACTGCCAACCATCCATGATTAGGGAAACCGAATGTCCGGCTTGAACCATCGTAATACTCTAGTAGCGAAATAGGTTGATACGCTGCGCTCAAAAGAGCACGGGGAAAAGAAGGGGTATATTACCACCACCTTCACAGACCTTTAAAGTACCCCGGTGGATAGGACGAATCTAAAGATGGAATGCCCGCATAGATGGAACGTTTAAACCCCTCATTGGCTCTCAAGTGGCAGGATGTACTTGTGGAGTAGCGAAAAGTGTAAGCGTATGCCTTTAAGGGAAAAGGATGTGACTGAAAGCTAATGCCTAACTGTAATGGTTAGGATATGCCCACTAGTCACGGTGTGGATATAGAGACCACAACAACTAAGAGTGTTATGACGAAAACGAGTTAATGACTACGTGTGTATATAGCTCCGAAAGTTGAGGTCATAAAGCAGGGGGTTGTAGCCCTGTTCCCACTGACAAAGGGGTATTCACATCAGGAGCCGTATGAGATGAAAGTCTCAAGTACGGTTTTGAAGTGGAGTCGGGGAAGGTGACTTCCCTTTCGACCATAACAGCCACCCCCAGTTTTGGGAATCACAAACCCAGGATTGAAGCGGGGAACGGAAGGCGCAAAGTAGAACCTACCACCATAGGCGACCACTGCCAACCATCCATGATTAGGGAAACCGAATGTCCGGCTTGAACCATCGTAATGAGTAAGTAGCGAAATAGGTTGACACGCTGCGCTCAAAAGAGCAAGGGGAAAGAGTAGGAGGATTCTTTTACTTACCTACACAGACCTTTAAAAAGTACCCCGGTGGATAGGACGAATCTAAAGATGGAATGCCCATATAAACGGAACGTTTTAAGTCCTCTTAGACTCTGATTATCTGGTCGAGATATCAGTAGGAATAAGTGTAACCGCAAGTCTTAGAGGATGTGAGATGTGACCAGAAGCCAACGCCCTACTGTAATGGTAGGGATATGCTAACAGGTCACGGTTTGATTGTAAGAATAGAGTCTAGTAGGTGTACAAATGGCGATAGCGAGTTTAAAGAAAGGATTAACCAATCAAGACTACGAGCAACGCATGGAGGACAATCCCGTGGACCAAGGTTCAACGGAAAGTTTTCAAGCTCCAAAAGAGTATATTCCAAGCAGCTAAATCGGGACAAAATGCAAAGGTAAGAAGGTGGCAACGTCTATTGGTGAAATCATATTATGCCCGGCTCTTAGCAGTGCGGCTGTAGGGGCGGGTTCCACGGTCAGCCATGCTTCCCAACAGTCAGCTTAATAAACCCGCCCCCCCAAGCGGGTCAAGGCAAGAAAACAGCCGGAGTTGATGGAGTAAGAGCAATCTCTCCAAGACAAAGGTTAGAGCTTGTCAAAAACATTAAGGGAAACCTCAAATCAAAACCACTGCGAAGGGAGTGGATTCCAAAACCTGGCAGGGATGAAAAAAGCTGGAATAGGAATACCCACAATCCAAGATAGAGCAAGGCAAGCCTTGGTTAAGTCGGCTCTCGAACCTGAATGGGAATCGAGATTTGAAAGCACTAGCTACGGGTTCCGTCCCGGACGGTCAGCACAAGATGCAATAAGCAGGATTTACCAGAGTATTAACAAAGGTGAATACTACGTGCTAGATGCGGATATAGCGAAATGCTTTGACCGAATAAACCATGACTACCTACTGTCCAAAATTCATTGTCCAAGCAACCTAAAAAGAGACCTGAAACAATGGCTCAAAGCAGGCGTGCTAGATAACGGTGTATTTGAGGATACAGAAGCAGGGACACCCCAAGGAGGGGTAATAAGTCCAATACTCGCCAACATCGCACTGTTGGGCATGATTAGGTTAATAGAAACAATGTATCCCAAGAAAAAGAACAGGGTGCAAGCCAATGTCATAAGATACGCCGATGATTTCGTGGTAATTTCAAAAGACCTAGGAATCATTGAACAGTGCAAAACTGCTATTTCTGAATGGCTAAAGCCTGTTGGATTAGAGATTAAACCTGAAAAAACTCGAATCTGCCATACACTCAAATCTATTGAGTATAATGGCAAAACAGAGAAACCCGGATTTGATTTTCTAGGATTCAACATTAGGCAATATCCAGCAGGAAAATATAAATCTGGGAAAACAGGGGGAATGGCAAGCCGATTAATCGGTCACAAGACCCACATTAAACCCAGCCAAAAAGCAGTTGCCCACACAGAAGTGAGAAAAGGTGTAATCAAACAATATAAAAAAGCACCTCAATTTGCCCTGATAAATAAACTAAACCCAATTATTAGGGGATGGTCAAACTATTACTCAGCGGTAGTCTCAACAGAGACCTTCAGGAAACTAGACCTCATAATCTGGCAAATGTTACGGGCATGGACAGTATCAAGATGCGGAAAGGCAAGTCACGAAAAGCTAAGAAATTATTTCAGACATAGAACAATTAAACTTAGCAATGGGAAAGAAAGGCACGAAAATTGGCTGTTCAAAACCAAAGATGGGTTACATCTGTTCAATCACAATTGGACTCCAATTACCAGACATACCCTAATACGCCATGAAGCAACACTTGATGACGGAAATTGGACTTACTGGGCAACCAGGAGAGGACAAGCAATCGACACGCCAATCAGGGTAGCAAAACTACTCAAAAAACCAAAAGGTAGATGTACCTGGTGTGGGCAATTCTTTACCCCATCAGATTTAATTGAAGTAGACCACATTGTACCTAGAAGCCATGGCGGAAAGGATGAATACAAAAACCTTCAACTATTACATCGCCATTGTCACGATGATAAAACAGCTCTTGATGAAGAGATAATGCTGTACTCTTAACAAGGAGACGGTTAAACTAGGAGCCGTATGAGGTGAAAGTCTCAAGTACGGTTTTGAATGGGAGGGGATGGAGGGAGGTGACTCCATTCTCGACCCCTTCTAAAGAAAGACATGAATCCTGGTTATTCCAGACCAAGGATGGACTCACATTATGGCAACATAAATGGACCCCAATTGTCAGACATACCATAATACGCCCTGACGCAACACCATACGACGGAAACTGGACTTACTGGGCAACCAGGAAAGGACAAGCAATTGGAACGCCAAATAGGGTAGCAAAACTACTCAAGAAGCAAAAAGGTAGATGTACCTGGTGTGGACAGTATTTCGCACCATTGGATTTAATTGAAGTAGACCACATTGTACCTCGAAGCCTAGGCGGAAAGGATGAATACAAAAATCTTCAACTATTACATCGCCACACCCGCGATGATAAAACGGCAATAGATAACGCCAATGCTGTATCCTTAACAATGGAACAATCAGATTAGGATCCGTGTGCTGGGAAACTCGCAAGCACGGTTTTGTATGGGAGGGGGAGATGGCGACATCTCTCTCGACCCCTACTAGCTAACAGGAGAAAAACTGGTCTAAGCTAATTATCAAGTTTAAAACCCTGTAGCTTTGTTTTCTGGAAGGAGTGGAATCAGCGTGTCATTAACAAACGTAACAGTCCGAGGTAGACAAAGGCTTGAGTCGCCACCGTCAGGCTTATTTGACTTCATCCAGTCAGTAAGCAAAGTTACCGCCGGAACCATATTGGGTACAACCATGTTAGCCAGTTCCGTGGTGGCAGGAGGGCTGGTGGGTCTAGCCGTTAGTTTCCGTAACTTACCAGACGTAAGGGTATTACAAAACTATATTCCCACCGAAACCACCCACATCTACGATATTGAGGGTAGACACTTAGCCAGCCTTCACGACGAAGCCAACCGAGAAGTAGTTTCTCTTGATGAAATATCCCCCCATGCAAAACGGGCGGTATTAGCTATTGAAGATAGCCATTTTTATGATCATCGGGGGATATATCCCACGGGGATAGTGCGAGCTATGCTTGCTAACCTGGAAAGGGGGAAAACGGTAGAGGGTGGTTCGACCATAACCATGCAGTTGGTGAAAAACCTGTTTTTATCCCCCAGTAGAACCATTAGCCGAAAAGCCGCTGAGGCGGTAATGGCAATTCGCCTCGAACAAATTTTAGACAAAGACGAAATCCTAGAATTATACCTAAATCAGGTTTACTGGGGTCATAACCTGTATGGGATTGAAACAGCCTCCCAAAGCTATTTTAACAAACCGGCATCAGAGCTGAAATTATCTGAAGCGGCGATGATTGCTGGTTTAATTTCGGCACCAGAAGACTATAGCCCCTTTGCAAATTATCAACTAGCTAAACAACGACAGGCTCAAGTGCTTAACCGCATGGTAGAGCTAAATTGGATTACTCCAGAAGAGGCGGCTGAGGCGCGAAAAGAACCCCTATTAGTGGGTAGGATCACCTCCTTTAGAACCAGTGAATTACCATACGTGACGGAAGCGGTGGTTCAGGAGTTAACTAGGGAGTTTGGTCGTGATGCGGTGCTGAAAGGGGGAATGCGGGTTCAAACGACCATTGATTTGAATTTCCAGCGCATGGCAGAAAGAACGGTGAGGGAATGGCACGATCGCCTTTATTATCGAGGAGTATATCGCGATCGCAATAACGGTCAAATCGCATTAGCCGCCGTAGATCCCACTACCCATTTTGTCAAAGCTATGGTGGGAGGGTCTGATTATAATAAAAGCCAGTTCAACCGAGCTATTCAGGCTCAACGGCAACCTGGATCAGCCTTTAAGCCGTTTGTTTACTATGCCGCCTTCGCTACAGGTAGATATGCTCCTAGTACCATTGTTCAAGATACCCCTGTTAGCTATCGCGACGGCTCTGGGTTTTATTCACCCCGAAACTATGGCGGCGGCTTCTCGGGCGCTGTGACCATTCGTTCAGCCTTAGAGACTTCCCTGAATATTCCGGCGGTCAAGCTGGGTCAATCTGTGGGACTCAATCAGGTAATCGAGATTTGTCGCCTCCTGGGAATTACTAGCCCTATGGAGCCGGTAATTTCCTTACCACTCGGATCTGTGGATCTCACACCGATGGAAATGGCTGCATCTTTTGCTACTTTTGCTAATGACGGTTGGCATTCTGACCCGACTTTCATTGTACAAGTCACTGATAGCCAGGGAAATGTCTTGCTTGACAATACCCCATCACCTCGCTTAGTTCTGAATCAGTGGGCGGTAGCCTCCCTAAATGATGTACTGCAAGGGGTAATTACCAGTGGTACTGCCACCAGCGCCCGACTAGGACGACCAGCAGCGGGCAAAACTGGGACTACATCCTCCGAACGCGATGTCTGGTTTGTGGGTTATACTCCCCATTTATCGACGGCGGTTTGGGTTGGTAATGATGACTTCACTCGATTGGCTAGGGGAGTAACTGGGGGAACTGTGGCGGCTCCGGTATGGCGGGACTTTATGAGTCGTGCCTCTGTGGGTAAACCTCAAACTGGTTTTACTCCGGCTTCAAATTTTCCCCGCCCTTAACCGGATGGGCAACAGGTGAGATTGAGATCGTACAATAGAATAAAGCCCCCAAATCATACTCGGTCTTGAGTTGAGCCTCCGGGACTAATCTCGGAGGTATTGGGTTTTCTGAATTAGGATGTTTGCGCCATGAATCTAAATACTTCTTCGACCTCTAGTGTACCAAGCAAAGTAGAGGTTTCTATCCATATTGATTCTGAATTATTGGATCAGGTCAAGCACTTGACTAATGATCCAAGTAAGGTGATTGAAACCGCTCTCCGACAATGGTTGCGGGGAGAACGCCCAGAAGATGATTTGGCTTTGAGTCTACAACGTAACCCTCCCGTGCCACCCCGGGGGGAGTGGAATGATTGAACAAAAAGAGCGACGCACTCGGTCCACCTGCCGGCGGCGAGGTGGGGAGAGCTTGATCAAAAATCTAGCATAGCCGGCGTGTTTGACCATCAAGGTGGCTTGATGGTCATTGAGTTGGAGTTGGGGGCGGAAAGCCTGGTAAACCACGGTGCGATCGCCAGATGTCTCCGGGCTAAATGTGTCTGTTGACATTGTACCCGAATACGAGTACAATGGGCCAGGAGGGTTGTATTTAAACCTTAATTGGCGATCGCCACATTATGTTGAGAGCTTTGCAGGCAACTGCCTTCACCGTTATTGGTGATGCTGTACTTACCCTATTGCGCTGAGTTTTGAGCGTTTTAGGAAGGTTAAATGTTGCACAACAATTCTGATCTACCATTATCAGGCTTTGGGGATATTTTACCCGGTTTGGATGCCGACCTAGTTTTTATTCAGAACCAATCGGGGGAGTATCTACTATTTTCTTGGCGACAATGCGATCGCCATCCTCTTCCTGTTGACCAAATCACAGGAACTAATATGGCAGATACATTTAAGCCTCTGGTACTGACCCCCTATCAAGAAAGAATCGACCGGGTGATCACCAGCTTAATACCAGAGCGTTTCAGTTATCCATTTTGTTATGAAGAATACTATTTTCCCCTGGAACTGATTGTCAGTCCCATATTAAAATCTAACGGCAGTGCTACCCATGTCCTGGTGATGGGGCGATTACTAGAAAATTCTCAACTGAATCTCAGCCCTAATCACAGTGAACTGATTGCCTACCGCGCCTTACCATCTAATTTTGATATCCAGCAAAAAATGCTGGTTCAAATTGCCGGAACCCTTTGCCGTAGCGTTCCCCCCACTTCTCAAATTTATCAAACTATTCTCGGCCAAATTACTCAAAAAATTCGCCGCACTCTGGATTTAAAAGAGATTTGGCAACAAACTGTTAACAGTCTGGGTCAGGTTCTTGGTGTCAGTCGCTGCATTATCTGTCCCTATCGCAGCACCTCTGATAAGTCTACCCAAGTGGTGGCTGAGTACCGCCAAGAAGATATCCCCATGATGTTGGGTTTAAATCTATGGAGTGATTCGGAATTAGGTTGGGCTCAAGCCTTAGCCACTTTAGAACCGATTATCATTGAGCGCAGTGCCCCTGAAAATGACCCCTATCAACGTCATTCGTTGATGGTGATTCCTACTGCTTATCAAGAGCAACCTAATTCTTTGATTTCCCTGCATCAATGCGATCGCACTCGCCAGTGGACGGCGGCGGAAATAGATTTTGTCCGGGAGTTGGCTACTCATGTAGGAACGGTGATCGCCCATGCTACTCTTTATCAGGAGTTAGAAGAAGCCAGACTCGAAGCTGTGGCTCTTTCTCGCCTCAAAAGTGAGTTCCTCGCCAATACTTCCCACGAACTCAGAACTCCCCTCAACGGTATGATTGGCTTCCTTCAATTAGTCTTAGATGGTATGGCTGATGACCCAGAGGAAGAACGGGAATTTATCGAAGAAGCCCATCAAGCTGCTATTCATCTCCTGAATTTAATTAATGATGTTTTGGATATTGCTAAAATCGAAGCGGGCAAAATGGATATTGAACTCGCTTTGGTCAAAGTTGATGAAGTCCTCAGAGAAATTGAGCATTTTATTCGCCCTCAAGTTGAGCAGAAAAATTTGAAACTAACCATTCAAACGGAGGCTGGCAATAGTCAAATTATTGTTTATGGTAACTATCAACGTATCTTACAAGTGATGCTAAATTTGGTGGGAAATTCCATTAAATTTACTCACAAAGGAGGGATTAATATTAGTCTAGGAATTATCCGCGAAAATGTGATTATCCAAAATCAACAATTTCCGGGATTTGTGGAGTTTAGAGTTGTGGATACTGGTATTGGTGTCCCCATTGAAAAGCAAGATAGATTATTCCAGGCTTTTTCTCAGGTTGATAGTGGTTACACTAAGCAATATGGGGGGACGGGACTGGGTTTAGTTATTTCTCAAAAGCTGGTCCAAGCTATGGGAGGTAAGGTTAAGTTTTACAGTTTGGGTGAAGGCTTAGGCTCAACTGTTACTTTCACTATTCCTCTCTATCAAGAACCATAATATCAATTACCAAGAGATAGGGGGTTGACAACCTCCGAAATATCATGCTATTATTTTGATATATGATTTTATAATGACAATCTAACCTTGTAAAATAAAATTGCGACTATTCCCATTATCTAAAATAATACCACAAGCCAACCGGAAAAGCAACCCCCCCAGCTTCCCAGGGGCAATTTTTTTTTGTTACAAAACTTAACAATAAATTTACAAATCTCATTGTTGCAGTAAGCGTTGATAGTCCACTACTCGACAAATGCGCCATTCAGGTAGTATTGTGGCTCCTATATGTTGGTAAAATGCGATCGCCGATTGATTCCAGTCGAGGACAGTCCACTCTAAGCGCCCACACGGACGTTCTAGGGCGACTTTAGCCACCTGTTGGATTAAGGCTTTCCCAATGCCTAAACGTCGATATTCAGGCATAACAAATAGGTCTTCTAAATGAATGCCGGGTTGAGTCAAAAAGGTGGAAAAGTTATGAAAAAACAGAGCAAAGCCTACGGGTTTTTGCTCCCATTCGGCGATAATGACCTCAGCCATTGGTCGATCGCCAAATAGATGCTGTTGCAAAGTTTCCAGATCTCCAGTGACTTGGTGGGAGAGTTTTTCATATTCAGCCAAAGCCTGAATTAAAGCCCAAATGACCGGAACATCATCAACAGTAGCAGGACGGATAATGAGTTGAGGAGGCATAGTTACTTAGAAGTTGACAACTGATTTTAATCGGTTTGACATGGGGAGGAGTTAGCTAGTTAGCAGTCTGCTCAAAAAAAAGTAAAGATTCTTAGAGTTTAATCTAGGCCTAAAATGGTTATAATGGCTTCACTTTGTAGTTAAAGTTACCATCACACTATGTCACAACCGACGATCGAATCAATTTTACACGAGAAACGGTTATTTAATCCGTCCGAGGACTTCTCCAAACAGGCCCGGATTAAGAGCATGGAAGAGTACCGGGAACTCTACGAGAAAGCCAAAGCTAACCCGGAAGCGTTTTGGGCAGAATTAGCGGAAAATGAGTTGCACTGGTTTAAAAAATGGGATCAGGTGCTGGACTGGCAGCCACCTTTTGCGAAGTGGTTTGTGGGGGGCAAAATTAATATTTCCTATAATTGCCTCGATCGCCATTTGACTACCTGGCGCAAAAATAAGGCGGCTTTAATTTGGGAAGGGGAACCGGGAGACTCTCGGACTCTGACCTATTCCCAACTACATCGGGAAGTTTGCCAAATGGCAAATGTGATTAAACAGTTGGGAGTCAAAAAAGGCGATCGCGTTGGGATTTATATGCCCATGATACCAGAGGCGGCGATCGCCATGTTGGCTTGTGCGAGGATTGGCGCACCCCATACCGTCATTTTTGGCGGTTTCAGTGCCGAGGCTCTAAAGGACCGCCTGGAAGATGCCGAAGCTAAATTGGTGATTACTGCTGATGGTGGTTGGCGCAAAGATGCGATCGTACCCCTAAAAGAACAGGTAGATAAGGCTTTACAAGCTGGTGCGCCTAGTGTTGATAACGTTTTGGTCGTACAGCGCACTGAGCAAAAAATCCAGATGGAACCCGGACGGGACCACTGGTGGCATGACTTGCAACAAAATGCTTCCGGGCAATGTCCCGCCGAAGAAATGGATAGCGAGGATATGCTGTTTATCCTTTACACTAGCGGGACTACTGGCAAACCCAAGGGAGTTGTACACACTACTGGTGGCTATAATCTTTACAGTCACATTACTAATCAGTGGGCTTTTGATTTACAGGATACTGATGTTTACTGGTGTACCGCTGATGTGGGTTGGATTACTGGCCATAGTTATATTGTCTATGGGCCTTTGTCCAATGGGGCGACAACTTTGATGTATGAAGGGGCTCCCCGTGCTTCTAATCCCGGTTGTCTGTGGGATGTGGTAGAAAAGTATGGCGTGACTATTTTCTATACTGCTCCTACTGCTATTCGAGCTTTGATGAAAATGGGTGAAAGACACCCTAATGCTCGTGATTTGTCTTCGTTGCGGATTTTGGGTACGGTGGGAGAACCGATTAACCCAGAAGCCTGGATTTGGTATAACCGCGTCATTGGTCAAGGAAAATGTCCCATTGTTGATACTTGGTGGCAAACGGAAACGGGGGGTTTTATGATTACTCCTCTTCCTGGTGCGACTCCTACTAAGCCGGGTTCGGCTACTTTGCCTTTCCCTGGAATTATTGCTGATGTGGTTGATACGGAAGGGGAACCTGTTACTAATAATTCTGGGGGATATTTGGTGGTGCGTCACCCGTGGCCGGGTATGATGCGGACTGTTTATGGCGACCCGGAGCGCTTCCGCCGTACTTATTGGGAGTATCTACGACCTAAAAATGGCGATTATGTCTACTTCGCTGGTGATGGCGCTCATCGAGATGAGGATGGCTATTTCTGGGTGATGGGCCGGGTTGATGATGTGATTAATGTTTCTGGTCATCGCTTGGGGACTATGGAGGTTGAGTCGGCTTTGGTTTCTCATCCGGCTGTGGCTGAGGCGGCGGTGGTTGGCCGTCCTGATGAAGTCAAGGGTGAGGAAATTGTGGCTTTTGTTACTCTTGAAGGCGATCGCCAACCTGATGAAGCCTTGGAAAAAGAGTTGAAGCAGCACGTTGTTAATGAAATTGGAGCCTTGGCGCGTCCCGGGGAAATTCGCTTTTCTGATGATTTGCCTAAGACTCGTTCGGGTAAAATTATGCGGCGTTTATTGCGATCGCTTGCTTCGGGTCAGGAGATTTCTGGGGATACTTCCACTCTCCAAG
This sequence comes from Limnospira platensis NIES-39, assembly GCF_026000695.1. Lineage (GTDB taxonomy): Bacteria > Cyanobacteriota > Cyanobacteriia > Cyanobacteriales > Microcoleaceae > Limnospira > Limnospira platensis. Next base: position 3,878,657 of record NZ_AP026945.1, on the reverse strand, counting down.
ATCGCACCGTTCTCGAAAAGCTGCGCGGTGGCGCTTAGTTGAGCAACTTCCTGGTTAATTAAGCCGGGAATTTCTCAACCACAATTTTGGTGCGTCAGTCCGCTCATTTCCCCATCGGGAAATCATTATTAATTGCTATGACGCACCCGATCACTTTTTTGATTTTTTCGTCAACACGCAAATCCGCCCGGCTGCAGGGGTTGACAGGGAGCCGAAATTTTGCTAACATATTAGCATCAAGTTACATAATCGAAATATATGCTAATTTGTCAAAAATGCACAGATTCCCATTATATTAAAAGTGTACTGTCAAGAGCCCCAAAAGTCAAGCCCCTACCCCCAAAAAGCAAAATTTTTTAACATTTCTTAACATTTGATTTTTTCGTCAACATTTCAGGTCATCTGGGGAGAGTTGAAAGGGGGGATAATTATATGCGCGGGAAATTCTGGTCAAACTTTGATACCAATTATTGATAGTTTGTTGAGGGGGATAGGGACTATAATTGCGGGACTGTCTGAGAAATTGGAGCATCTGATGTTGGTCTTGAGTATGATAGGTTAAAGCAGCTAACCAAACCAGGACTTGATAGCGACAGAGGGGTTGTAGGGGACGCATCCAGTCCCGTAGGGTAGGACGGGAAAAGTAATTTTCAATGAGTTGATTACAGTCCGAGGTGAGGATGGCGATCGTATATTGTTTAAAGCTATAATCAGTAGAGACTCTTATAGTCGGTTTTCGTAAACAAATTCCCGCAGCGCCATGGGATGCTAAATTTAGCAATAAATCTATAGTAGCAGCATAGGGAGACAGACCAGAATCAAACCCTCCCCAGCGTTTAACCCAGGAATTTCGGAATAAAATAGCACCAGTTTCAACCAATCGCAACAGGTCCGTTAACATCCAGATATGAAAACCATGTAAACCGTCGCGACCCTGTAAAATTGGCGCAAGATTATCGTAAGGCTGAACTTCCGAAATTAGCTGATTTTCCTCCCAAATTTCCCAACCAGAGAATACCATTTCCAGCGAACCCGCACGATTTTCAAAAGCATCTATCTGGTCAGACAAACTATTAGGTAGTAAAGTCGAACCCCCATCTAAAAACAGGATAAATTCTCCCCTAGCCATTTCCAAGCCTCGGTTTCTAGCAGCCACAATTCCCTCGCCACATTGACCAACATATTGCAAAGATTTTCCATAACCTTCTAGGACTTCCGGGGTGTTGTCCGTCGAACCGTTATCAATCACAATAATCTCGCAACCATCAATATTTTGATTCAGGATACTATCAAGAGTTGTTGGTAAAGTTGAACCATCATTATCACTACAAACAATAATACTAACCTGTGGAGAATTAGCCACCGTCGCGGGGATTAAGTAATCAGTAGCATCCGCACTATTTCCCGCGAAATGTCCTTGTAAAAGGCTTTGATTTTGCTTCGCTTCCCTTCCGTGAAACGCTTCGATGCGGTTTCCCCGAAGATGTCCGTAGTCATGATTTTGGTGAATAATAGTAATAGTTTGACTCGCGTTAATTACCGGATATCCTTGTTTTAACGCTTCTCCCACCATCCAATTATCCCAACCCGGACGACCAATAGCAAAAGCCGGAATTTGTTTAAATAGAGGCTTAGGAAATACAAAGTAATCTAACGCACCGATACCGCTAAATATTCCCGCTGTATTGATTTCATCATGTAACTCTTGTTCCCAGTTAGGGTTATCGAAATTAACAGGTTGGTGAATATCCAAATTCCAACGTCGTCCCACCATCAGAAACTGAGGGTAATTAGCATTCACCTGTTGAACCGTAGGGAGAAAATCCCTAGTTAAGATAATATCCGAGTTAATATATGTTAAAACCCCGTGGGAAGCGTGATTATGTACTTGGCTAAAAATATCATTAAGCAGAGGTGTTCCATATTCGTTAACTTGGATATTCCGAATATGTCTCAGGTTCAATTGACTAGCGACTTCTGCGGTTCCCTTCTCATCACCCAATAAGATAATTTCCGGTCTCGGAACCAGTTTAGTCCAACTGGTAATCGCATTACGTTGAATCATTCCCACACTTCCCACAAAGGATTTAGGAACCGCAAAAATAGTCAGGTTAACAGTAGGTTGAATATTATCAAAAATCCAGAAATGACGTTTTTTAGTTCCCATAGAAATTGACTGATATTACAAATCCTCTGTTCGTCTAATTTAGCCCTAAACACCTGGGAGAGTTAGGTGAGATAGTAGGTGGGTTAGGTAACACACATCTACCCCACCTTTTATATAGTAATTTAGATGTTAGTCTGGCATAGTTTCAGCAATAATTTTAGCAAACATCTTGACAAGAGCAGCATTATATGTATTCCCCGACTGCGCTACAGCAGGTTGATACTGTTGTACTGGCTGTCCTGGTGGCGACATATTTTGATACTGTTGTATCTGCTGTATCTGTTGTATTTGTTCCCGCAGTTTTTGAACTTCTGACTTGGACTCTTCCAATTCCTTCTGCTGTTGCTGTAGTTGAGACTGCGACTCTTCCAATTCCTTCTGCTGTTGCTGTAGTTGAGACTGCGAACCCTCTAACTCTTCCTTAGTTTTATGTAACTCAAATGTAGCCTGTTCAAGTTCCACCTGTACTTCATCTAATTGGAAGTTAGCCATTTCTAGTTCTTCTCTGGTATCATGTAACTCCGAGCGAGACTTATCAAGTTCCTGTTGAGTTTCCGTCTGTTTATTCTGTGCATTTTTAAGCTGGTCTTGAACCTCCTTAACTTTGGTTTCCAGTTTCTTCCCTTCAGACTGGGAGTTTTCCAACTCCTTCTGCTTCTGCTGAAAATCCGATTGAGATTTTTCCAGGTCTTTCCGAGTCTGCTGTAGTTGAGACTGGGAGTTTTCCAACTCTTTCTGCTTCTGCTGAAAATCCGATTGAGATTTTTCCAGGTCTTTCTGAGTCTGCTGTAGTTGAGACTGGGAGTTTTCTAACTCCTTCTGCTTCTGCTGAAAATCCGATTGAGATTTTTCCAGGTCTTTCTGAGTCTGCTGTAGTTGAGACTGGGAGTTTTCCAACTCTTTCTGCTTCTGCTGAAAATCCGATTGAGATTTTTCCAGGTCTTTCTGAGTCTGCTGTAGTTGAGACTGGGAGTTTTCTAACTCCTTCTGCTTCTGCTGAAAATCCGATTGAGATTTTTCCAGGTCTTTCTGAGTCTGCTGTAGTTGAGACTGGGAGCTTTCCAGCTCCTTCTGCTTCTGCTGAAAATCTGATTGAGATTTTTCCAGGTCTTTCTGAGTCTGCTGTAGTTGAGACTGGGAGTTTTCTAACTCCTTCTGCTTCTGCTGAAAATCCGATTGAGATTTTTCCAGGTCTTTCTGAGTCTGCTGTAGTTGAGACTGGGAGTTTTCCAGCTCCTTCTGCTTCTGCTGAAAATCTGATTGAGATTTTTCGAGGTCTTTCCGAGTCTGCTGTAGTTGAGACTGGGAGTTTTCCAACTCTTTCTGCTTCTGCTGAAAATCCGATTGAGATTTTTCGAGGTCTTTCCGAGTCTGCTGTAGTCGTGTATGGTATTGTTCTAATTCTGCTAATATTTGGTCTCGTTGATATTGAGACTGTTGTAACTCAGTCTGAGTTCGCTCTAATTGAGACTGAGACTGCTCTAATTGAGTCTGACTCTGTTTGAATTGAGAATAAGATTTCTCTAAATCAGCTAATATTTGGTCTCTTATCCCCTTGGACTCTTCTAACTCTTCCTGACTTTGTTCGAGTTGTGAATGAAGATTTTTGCATTCAACGCGAGTCTGCTGTAGTTGAGACTGAGAGTTTTCCAACTCTTTCTGCTTCTGCTGAAAATCCGATTGAGATTTTTCGAGGTCTTTCCGAGTCTGCTGTAGTTGAGACTGGGAGTTTTCTAACTCTTTGTGCTTCTGCTGATAATCAGATTGAGATTTTCCGAGGTCTTTCTGATGTTGTTGTAGTTGATATTTTAAAAGTTCCTGTTCGGATTCTAATTCTTGGAGTCGAGATAGAGTTATTTTGAGTTCGGTCGGTTTCGGTTCCGCGGGGGGGTGGAGGCGAATATTTGCAGCAATTTCGGGAGTAAGTATCGAGGTATTGATGAGGTTGTTGTGAATATAAACAACTTCATACCGAGAGGGATGATAAGGAGTTGCTTGGGCTATGGGGGTGAAATAATGTTCATTGAGAAAGGCGTTAACTTGCTCAAGAGTTGCGCCACGTTCAAATAGTTGATGTTGGCTTGTCGTGGTGTAAATAGCATCAAGATGTTGGAGGATTTCGGAGGCTCCTGTTAAGGCGAGAAGTTCGGCTCCTTGGATGTCTAAATATAGTATATTAAAGTCTTCTGGGAGTAGATTAAGTTCAGCTAAAATAGTGTCAATAGTGCGGGTATCAACGGGGATTTGCTGAGTTTCGCTGAGGTTAGGATAAAGTTTTTTGTATTGTGTTAGTGGTAAAATAGAACTGTTGGATTCGATGTTGGTAACGTGGAGAGTGGCTTCACTATTTTGGTCAGCGATCGCCATGTGAACTGTCTGAATATTAGGTCGATCGCCTACAGCCATTTTTAACCGTTCACAGGTGACAGGATTCGCTTCTATTAGCAATATTTGAGCATTAGTAAACTTGGCAAAACGTTTGAGCGATCGCCCTTCTCCAGCTCCCACATAGATAATACCACGAGGTTTAACTTTATGGTCGAGAAAAATTTGTGATAAGTTAAGTTTCATAGATATCGAAATAAACTAATTTTAGATCATATTTAACTCTATTTACCAAGCCATAAATCCGCCAAACATTGGCTAGTATATATAGCAGTCATTAGGAGTTATAATTTCGGGGGTTATCCCCAAGGATTACAGTGAGGTTGAATCTGCTAAATAGGGGAGCGATCGCTCTCAGATATACCACTTAATAATAAGTCACCAATCACCATAAATATTCTAGTGAGTTTAATTGTCGTAATTGTTTGCACCATGAACTAAGCGGATAATTAGGTAATTACCAAGCCTCAAAATCCTGAGTAAATTGAGACAAATACAACAAACGGATGGGGGGATATTCAGCCACCAAACGTCTCTCTATGGGAGTATTGTAACCCCAGTCAGCCAAAAACAGTGTAACCTGTTGTAGGTCTGGTTGACCTTGTACAGACAACAAAGTTTTCATTCTGTCCTCAACAAACCAGATCAGCGGACTAGGATCAGAAAGAGTCATGAGATCCCGTAGAGTTTGGTGCTTAGGCTGTTTGTGTCCCTTACCAAAAATGATTCCCGGGTCGAGAATAATTCCCTGTTGTCCGAGAAGCGATCGCACAAATCGTTCTTCCTTAGTGGTAATTATGCGTAATTGTATCATGTCCTGCTCAAGAATAACCCGAAGGCGATCGCATACACCCGGATAAAAGCGATGTAAAGCCAACCACCCTGGTAGGTCTGTAGCGATCCACTGATCACGAATTTGATCAAGTCGAGAGCCAAGAACTTCCGGTGACAAATGTTCTTGTTCGAGCAGTTGACGTGATATACTATGCCAATCGCTGAGAATCTGAGATTCAGCCCACCCCAAAATCAGAGCCCTGATCAAAAGAGGCATTTCCCAGCCCGTTTCAATCACAGGTCTAGTGCGGTAGAATCTAGGGGGTAAATCATCCGGGGGGGTAGACTCAGGAGGCGACCAAACTTCGAGATATGTACGCCAAGCCGTCTGAAAATACTCCAGCAAGCCATCACAGAGAACACCATCAAAGTCCAAGGCGAGAAGATTGGGTTTATCTGGCATGGTTTTTAGTATGTTGTAGGGCAGTTTACCGAAATTATGGAATTGTTGTGATAGTTTTAGTTTAACATCTAACCAGGTGTGTTGATTAACCCTTTGGGAATTGTCTTTGTGGTTTATGGCTCCAACTCAGAGTTAAAAAATCCCGTAACGCCGCCTCCAAACCCGGACTTACCCCTTAGCCAAGAGTGGCGGATACAAGATCCCCAACTACTGAGGATAGCCCGACGGGTGTATCATGCTTATTCAGAAGTACACGCGAAACGAATGCGCCGTCCGTCTGGTGTAGCCATTAATTCCCGCAGCTATCGGAGTTTACTGCTTTTCTCCCCCAAACCCATTTTGCTTCCGGGAGAATGTTTTATCCCCTTTGAGCAGATAGAATTAGAGTTATTTTAGCCCCAGGCTAGGAAGCGGGCGTGAAACCCCGGTGAAAGGTGAAAGTCTAATGGATATTTTAGTTGATCTGCCGGCTTACTTGATTATATTTGCCCTAGGCGCTTCCATAGGTAGCTTTTTAAATGTCATTGTGTATCGAGTCCCGGCTGGTCTGTCGGTGTGGTATCCTCCCTCACGATGTCCCCATTGTCATACCCGTTTAGGTTTAAGTGAAAATGTGCCGGTTTTGGGGTGGTTGTGGTTGCGGGGTAAATGTCGCCATTGCCATGCACCGATATCTATGCGCTATCCTTTAGTAGAAGGGTTAATGGGTCTATTGTTTTTGCTGGTATATGTAACCATCATGCCAGGAACTATAGTACAACTGTTTGGCTTGTGGGCGTTATTAGCTTGGTTGGTGGCATTATCTCTAATTGATATAGATACCTTAATCCTTCCTAACCCTCTCACCCAGTCAGGTTTAGTGGTGGGGTTGTGTTTTCAAGGCTTACTGGGATTAAAAACGGCTGGGGTGATAGACCAGTTAATGGTGGGTGTTTTGGGGGCGGTGCTAGGATTATGGTTATTTGAAGCGATCGCCTTTTTGGGGTCCATGGCTTTTGGACAAACGGCTATGGGGGCGGGAGATGCTAAATTAGCCGCCCTTATGGGGGCTTGGTTAGGGTGGAAGATGCTATTGGTCGCAAGTTTCATCGCCTGTGGTTTAGGAGCCTTTATCGGCGCAGGAGCCATGGCTGTGGGCATATTAGACCGCCGCCAACCCATGCCATTTGGTCCTTTTTTAGCGATCGCTGCTGGTATAACTGCCCTGTGGGGTGAGATAATAGTATCTATGTATATGGAGTTATTTTTCCCAGTTATCTGAGGTAAAGTGCATCAAGCTTTGTGCCTATCCTAGAGATAGAAATGATCGTGTCTTGGATTACACTAAAAACCACTGCTATGCGCTGGGAAGCCGAGTTAATGCAACAGGTCCTCAGCTCCCATGATATTCCAGCACGGGTAATTAGCCTAGGAGTTGGGTCATATATGGGGGTGGGGGGTCCAGCTAAGTTGCAAGTACCATCGGAACATTTGTGGACAGCACTACTGCTGCTGAGTCCGGTGGACGAAGAGCCAGAGGAGCATGATTTAATCTCAAATTAGGTTAATATTTTAGGGCAATACGGTATAATAAGATAAGAAGCGAGAAGAGTTGAGGATAAACCTATTGCCAGATATGTCAAACCCAAGGAAGCGGCCTAAATCCTTGGAGTCCATGAAAGAACACTCCGCAGATGGGACGAAAATGGCTCAATCGAGACCATCAGAACCCCGGCTGGGCAACGACGATACAACGTTGAGTCATATACTGCTGCCAAATCAGGCAGTGACAAACGCAAAGTCGTTATCTATGCCAGAGCTAGTAGCCGCGCCCAGCAGTCCGACCTCAAGCGACAGGTGGCCGCACTGTCCAACCTCTACCCCGAAGCAGAAGTCGTCTCCGAAATCGGAGGCGGGCTCAACTTCAAGGGAAAGAAAATGCTGGCCTTACTGGGACAAGTCTTGTCAGGAGATGTCGGCATGGTTGTCGTTGCCCACCCAGACCGATTGGCCAGATGGGGATTTGACTTGTTTCGATGGCTCTGTGAGCAAAACAGGTGCTCACTCATGGTTCTCAACGAGACAAGTCTCAGTCGAGAACCAGAAATGGTTGAGGACATTCTCGCCATCCTCGACTGCTTCAGTTCCCGATTATACGGACGGAGTCAATACAAAACTCAGGTCAAAGAAGATCCGGATTTACCCCAGCCCCGAGCTAAATCAAGTCTGGCGTAAATGGCTGGCCGCTTGTCGGTATTGCTACAACCAAGCAATTGCATTATCCCGGAGTGGTAAACGACTAAGCAAACTGAAATTACGCAACGAAGTGATGCAGAGTGACTTACCCGAATGGGTCAAAGAAACACCCTGCCATATTCGGCAAAATGCCATCTTTGATGCCTATCAGGCTTTGACCGCCAGTCCTGATGCAAGGTTTAGAAGTTGTCGTGACAGCTCTCAAGGGATGAAGTTCAATAATACTAATTTCTCTTCAGGGAGTTGGTATCCAAGACTCACGAAAGGATTAACTTTCATGGTTTCCGAAGCTATCCCTAAAACTTGCGGGCAAGGGACTCAGTTGGTGTTTACCAAAGGTCGATGGTTGGCGATTTTCCCTGAACCAGTTGCCGTTACCCCAACTGAAGCGAATGGCGTAATTGCATTAGACCCGGGCGTCCGAACTTTTATGACCGGGTTTGATGGTTCACGATTTCTGGAATTGGGCTCCGGAGATATAGGACGCATTACTCGGTTATGTCAACATTTGGATGATTTGATGAGCCGAATCGCCAAGGAACCCTGTCGTTCAAGAAGGCGACGGATGAGGCAAGCGGCTCAACGAATGAGAACCAAAATCCGCAATCTAGTTGATGAAGCCCACAAACAAATTGCTCACTACTTGACTAATGACTACAGCATAATTTTTCTGCCCACCTTCGAGACTTCCAACATGGTTGCCAAAGCCAAGCGGAAAATCAAATCCAAGACTGCCCGCGCCATGCTGACATGGGCGCATTATCGATTCAAACTAACCCTGAGACATCAAGCCGAGATAACTCGAACCACAGTTGTAGATGTGACGGAAGAATACACCAGCAAAACCTGTACTCACTGTGGTCATGTCCATTCCCAGCTAGGTGGCTCAAAAGTGTTCCGATGTCCTGAGTGTGGGTTCACTCTACCCAGGGACTGGAACGGTGCTTTTGGAATCTTTCTAAAAGCTTTGCGGGATACCGCCTCTGTTACCTTAACGGGTAATAGTGCTATCGTAGCATTGTCAGGCAATAGCCGGATAAATGTCGCGTAAATGTATCAGGCTCAATAATCTCCTCAATCAAACATCAGAACGTATTTTAATTAATGTCTCTATTTGACTGGTTTGCAAATCGACAAAAATCAGTTCCCATTAGTCCCGAACGCCAAGAGCGAGAAATTGCCGATGGTTTGTGGGTCAAATGTGAAAAATGCGGTGCATTAACTTACACCAAAGACTTACAGGCGAATCTTATGGTGTGTCTGCAATGTGACCATCACATGAGGGTCTACAGTGACGATCGCATTAAACAACTGATTGATGAAAATACCTGGCAGCCCATTGCTGCTAATCTGTGTTCAGTAGATCCCCTGAATTTTCGCGATCGCAAACCCTACAGCGATCGTCTGCGAGAATACCGGGAGAAAACAGGTCAAATTGATGCTGTCCAAACGGGGACGGGTTTATTGAATGGGGAATCGATCGCCCTTGGGGTGATGGATTTTCAATTTATGGGGGGTAGTATGGGTTCGGTGGTGGGAGAAAAACTCACCCGGATGATCGAATATGGGACTGAGCATCAATACCCGGTAGTGATTATCTGTGCTTCCGGGGGGGCTAGAATGCAGGAGGGAATGTTAAGCCTGATGCAAATGGCCAAAATCTCGGCAGCTTTGGAACGACATCGAGAGCAAAAACTTTTGTATATCCCTGTACTGACAAATCCTACTACTGGAGGGGTGACGGCTAGTTTTGCGATGCTCGGTGATCTGATTCTAGCTGAACCCCAGGCAACTATTGGTTTTGCGGGTCGTCGGGTGATTGAGCAAACCTTGCGAGAAAAACTACCTGATGATTTTCAAACTTCTGAATATCTGATGGCTCATGGGTTTATTGATGCGATCGTCCCTCGCACTCAGCTTAAAAAAACCCTCACCCAATTGATTAAGCTGCACCGACCACCACAGCCTACCGGAAGACCTTTTGTAAAATTGTCGGACTCTAACCCTAAGTCCCTCAGCCATGTCCATCGTTCTGAGGAAACCCAACAGCATCGATAATCTCTAAATCAGTGATTTGATAGTACCCACTACTGCATATAATTGGTGGGTGATGCCGGTTTTGACTAATTGTCATCGGTTTTTGCTCATTTGTCTAGGGCCCAAATGGCCTCGGACTACCATTTGGCGATCGCACAAGTGCTTAATCAGATAGTAGATCCAACGATTGACAAAGATCATTTAACACAGGACTATTGAGATCAGACTTCTGAGACAGAATCGCTAAAAACCAGGATCACAACTGCTCAAGATTGCCGATTGAGTTGTTGCTGTAGTGCGTTCTATAATCATCTAAAAGTTAAGGAGAACCATGCTAAAAAGGTACATTTGGTTGGCTGTTGCCACTGTATTCTTCACCTTTCAAATGTGGGTGGGTAATGCAAACGCTTTGGAATTGACTGAAGAATTGAGAACCTTTCCCATCAATGCTCAAGGCGATACTGCTGTCTTGAGTCTCAAAGAAATCAAAAAAGGCCAACAAGTATTTAACGCCGCCTGCGCTCAGTGTCATGCGCTGGGTGTGACTAAAACCAACCCTGATGTTAACTTGAGTCCTGAAGCCCTGGCTTTGGCTACTCCCCCCCGCGATAACATTGCAGCCTTGGTTGATTATATCAAAAATCCCACCACCTATGATGGCTTCGTCGAGATATCCGAACTGCATCCTAGCTTGAAAAGTTCAGACATTTTTCCCAAGATGAGAAACATCTCCGAAGATGATCTGTATAATGTAGCGGGTTACATTCTCTTACAACCCAAGGTTCGCGGTGAACAGTGGGGTGGTGGTAAATACCTCCGTTAATCTTTCAGATTGAAAGATTGACCTAACTAGATTTCTGACTTTAGGTTTTGGTTTTTGGTGGCTACTAAGAAGGGTTACTAAATACTCTGAAATTGTAACCACTAAAGTCCGCGAATTATCTAGGATAATCAGCGGAGCTAAAATCTAAAGTCTCCGATTTAACTGCTGATATTAAATACCTCAAATTTCCATGTTTCGTAACCGTTTTTTGCGCTCTCTACTGCTCTTATTTATCACCAATATAGTAGGATGCCTGATTTTTAGTTTCCCGGTTCAAGCTCAAAATGTTGACCCTTATGTGTTAAGATATCTGACTGATGAACCTGTGGAAATACAGAGCGATCGCCAAGGGGGAACCCAGACCTTTTCTGTAGAAGATCTATCAGCGGGAAAAGTGTTGTTTACTGATAGTTGTTTAAACTGTCACGCTGGTGGTGTAACTATTCCTTATCCGACGGTTTCCCTGTCTCTGGAAGACCTGAAAGGAGCCACACCTCCGAGGGATACTATCAAAGATTTAGTGGCTTATATGAGGCATCCCGTCAGCTATGATGGTAGTGATACTAACTACTGGTGTCGGGAAATTCCCGAAAATTGGCTTTCGGATGCAGAAATTGATAACTTAGCGGCTTTTATCTTACAATCAGCCATTAAAGCACCTGGTTGGGCTAAAAACTAAAAAAATCGGGTAATTATAGCCAATTACCCAACCCTAGTCAGGGGGTGATTCAATTAGTTGGGAGTAGCTAAATATCACCCTTACAGCGGGTTAAATAAATCTGAGCGACCTTATCTTGGGGGTTCTGTTCTAAACAGGATTCAAAAAGTGCGATCGCCTCAGAAATCTCGCCTAAATAATAGTGTAATAATCCTCGCTCAAACATAGTTTTTGTGGCTTGTTTTCCCGCGCGCAAGTCGGGGGGGTCAGCATCAAAGACCTCAAACACAGAAACCATTTCTAACTTCCCCTTAACCTGAACATGATCAATAAGACGGATACCATACTCATTAATATGGTTAAGTCGGACAAATGTATAGTGAGAGATTAATAGAGATACGCCGTAATTTTTAGTTAATCCTTCCAAACGGGAAGCCAAATTAACCGCATCACCAATTACAGTACCATCCATGCGCGATTTTCCCCCCACAGTTCCTAACATCAATTTTCCGGTATTAATACCAATACCAATTTCAATAGGGGGACGATAGGTAGGTTTTGTGGGGTCGGTACGCCGTCGAGTTTTGTTGTATTCTGCTAGTAGGTCAAGCATTCTAATTCCGGCTCGCAGAGCATCATCGGCGCTGTGGCTAAAGAGGGCCATAATTTCATCACCAATGTACTTATCAACAAAGCCTCGATATTCGGCGATCGCTGGTTCTACATGGGACAAATAAGCATTAATAAACTTAAAATTATCCTCTGGGGTCATTTGTTCCGAGAGGCTAGTAAAATCGCGGATATCAGCAAATAAAACCGACATTTCCTGTTGAACATTATCCCCCAGTTGAACATCAACAATGCTATCTTTACCGAGATATTGTAGAAATTGGTGAGGAACAAAGCGGAAAAAGGACTGGTTGAGTTCAAATAATTCGGAGGTAAAACGTTCTAGTTCAGCTTCAGCGCGTTTACGTTCAGTGATATCTTCTACAAACCCTTGATAATAGAGAATATCACCATTTTCATCATTGACAATTCTGGCACTTTCGGAAATCCAAATAATCTCACCATCACGATTATAAACCTGAGATTCAAACTTAGATATTTCCAGGCGCTCATGCAAAGTTTCTAATAATTCATCCCAACGATTAGGTTCAACATATAACTGTTTCTGGACATCAGTTATAGAAGACATCAGTTCCTTGGGGGATTCATAGCCATAAATCTTAGCCAAAGTGGGATTAGCATTAATAAACTTTCCATCAGGGGAAATTTGAAAAATCCCTTCCAGAGCATTCTCAAAGATACTGCGATATTTGCGTTCAGTCTTACCCAAAGACTCAATCAAATTGGCTTGGTCTTGGGTAAGTAATTCTAAGGCGCGGTTCATCTCCTGAAGCTGAAAGTTTTGGTCAGCGAGTTGCTTTTGTTGTTGGAAACTGTTAATAGCTTCAGTAATGGTTAAACTCAAATCTTCATTTTCCCAAGGCTTAGAAATATAGCGATAAAGTTTAGCATATTGAATAGCATTAAATACCCCATCAATATCAGCATGACCCGTGAGCATAATATTCATAGTATGGGGGGATAAATGATGAATAACTTTTAATACTTCATCTCCCCGCAAACCCGGCATCATATAATCAGAAATGACTACCGCCAATTCTTCCCCAGCTTCTATCAATTCTTGAGCTAATTTAATTCCTTCATTGCCACTACCAGCAAATTCAAATCGATATTTTCCGCCCAATGTTCTCCGAAGCAGTCGCCTCAGAGTGTCCAAAATCATAGGTTCATCATCGACACAGAGAATAACTGGTTTGGTCATTAGTCAATAAGGAAACGGGGGAAAATTAAAAAGTGTGCTGATGATTAGGAGCGACCATCTCTGTTTTCCTTGTTTTAGGTCAGGATAGCTGCTTTTTGTACACCCCAAACACACTTTACACCCTACAGCCTCAACTGTTATTGTGCCATTTCCTCAAGTTCATGGATACGCTGTAAGGCATCCTGATGAGAATCTGAACGTCCCAGTTGTTGATAAAGTTCTGCGGCTTGGCGAAAATCAGCTAAGGCTTCCTCAAATTCTTGGCGACGGATATGGCTGAGGGCACGATTATAATAGGCATCAGCAAAACCGGGATTAAGTTCGATCGCCCTAGTGTAGTCAAGAACGGGATTGGGGCCACGGGTCGGTTCATTAAGCACCAATAGTGTCCGCGCCAATCCCAAATTAAAATAGGTTTCCGGGGAATTAGGATTCAATTCTAGGGCTCGGTTAAAATCAGCGATCGCCTCCCACGCATAACCGCGATCCAACCAACTCAACCCCCGAAAGTAATAGGTTTCGGCATTTTGGGGAGTATCCAACGACACAGGAGAGGCTTCTAGGGCTTCCCAATCCATTTGTAAATCACTAGGATTTAACTGGGCTTGTGATAGTTGTTCGAGAAACAAATTAATGGGAACGGCGGCATTAAACCCAGTTTTAATGGGGGTAACATCTCCAGAACGAGTTTGAGCAAATCCAAACTCCCCTTGGCCGTGTAAACCCACCACACGGCCTTGAGAATCAAATACCGGACCCCCACTCATACCACTCCAAGTAACAGCCTGATACCGCAAATTATAGCCTTCTGGGCGATTTTTAGGGCGACTGGTGACCAATCCGGGGGAGAGTTCTGGTTCCCGTGCCGCGCCGGTTAACCCCCCAGTAGCCGGATAAGCATAGACATAAATCTGAACCCCAATCACTACCTGTTCAGAATCGCCTAAAGTGGCGATCGGGTATTCCTGGTTACTTTCAAATCTTACTACTGCTAAATCGGGTTCATCACCTGTAGTTTGCAGTCTAGTCACACTGGTGACCGGGTGACTTTGACCATCATGGGTGCGGATACTGTAGGCGACATCAGGTGCTTTGACTACATGATTCACCGTCAGCACTGTATAGATATGATCTTGTCTAGCGATAATTACCCCAGAACCGTCTCCCAGGGCGCTATTAATTTGAACTGTAATGGGTGCAGCGATTTCGGCGACTTGCTGGGCGCTTTTAGTGGCTAGGGCGACTTGACAACTTATGACGACGGCGGCAGTTGTTGCCATTCCGGTTAAAATGGCGGTGAGGGAATCAAAGCGAGAAAAACCCAAGTTGAACATGGTTATATCCCTAAAATTTAATTAGTTAGTCTATGGTAATATGACGTAAACTCAATCAAGTTTGTTCGAGGTAGTTACCGGAAACAAAGGGTTAAATTGTACTTTGATAGGGTTCCGGTACAGGGTAGGACTCCCTGCCTACATTTTATCTATGATAGCCTGAGTGAGTCCTTCTAGGGTATATTCTTGGGCTTCAATATCAACCCTTCCTAGGAGAGTTTGGCAGGTCTGGGAGGTCTGGGGACCAATAGAGGCGATCGCCACTCCGGTGACTAAATCTCGCCAGGAATCACCCGCAAAGCCTTCTAGGAGTTTACAGAAATTTTTGACAGTCTTGGAACTGGTAAAGGTGGCAATACTAATTATACCATTTTCTAAGGCTGATTGAACATTCGGATCGATGGTATCTGGACAAGCGGACTCATAGGCGGGAACCTCTACTACTTCCGCACCAGCTTGGGTTAATTCCTTAACTAATATCTCCCGACCTCCGGTTTCCACTCTGGGAAATAATAGACGTTTTCCGCTAACTGATTCGGGGAAGTTTTCGACTAGGGAATCAGCGATAAAGTCCGGGGGTATAAAATCAGGATTTAGTCCCCATTGTCGCAAAACCATAGCGGTTTTTTTGCCGACCACAGCAATTTTAGTGCTGGCTAAAATGCGGGTATCTTTACCATTAGCCAAGAGTCTTTCAAAAAAGAATGATACAGCATTAGCAGAGGTTAATAATAGCCAGTCAAAAGGCTTTGATGTATCAGAGAAGGCGATCGCTTGATCAAGGGGTTCCCAAGTAGAAGGAGGTCTGATCATTAGGGTAGGCATTTCTAGGACTTCAGCCCCTTTTTGTTCCAGCAAACTGCGAAACTCGTTTGATTGTTCCGACGAACGGGTGACTAAAATGGTGTGATTAAGTAATGGACTCAGCATAATTCTTGAGTGGTTATGGCGAGGCTGTAGATAGGTTTGCAGTTGCACGACATTCCCCACAACTATGACACTGGGAGATAAGGATTCTCGTGATGTTTTATCTACAATATCATTTAAGGTGCCAACGATTACCTTTTGATTAAAGCGACCGCCATTTTTAATAATCGCTATGGGAGTTTCAGGCGATCGCCCATGTTGTCTAAGTTGGTGTACAATCACAGGTAAATTTCGCGCCGCCATGAGAATAACTAAAGTTTCGAGTTCCGATAAACTCGCCCAATTTAGCGCTTCTGGCTCATGGGCTGTCATGACTGCAAAACACCGACTCATGACTGTATCAGTGACAGGAATACCAGCCAGTAGGGGGGCGGCTAATGCTGAGGAAATACCTGGGACTACCTCAAATTCACACTTAGCAGCAATTAAGGCTTGAATTTCCGCACTAGCGCGACCAAAGATAAATGGATCGCCACCCTTTAGTCGCACCACCAGTTTTCCTTGTTGACAATATTTTACTAATAAACCATTAATTTCGCTTTGGGGCGTACTGACTTGGCTACCTCGCTTTCCCACATATACTTTCAGACAATGGGGCGAAATTAGGGGTATAATTGACTGATCAACTAGGGCATCATAAACTAGGACTTCAGCCTGCTTGACTAATTGATAGGCTTTTACAGTCAAATAAGCTACATTTCCTAATCCTGCCCCTACTAAATAAACTTTTCCGGTTAATTTGGTCATGGTTTCTCTCTACTGCACACCTACTCACCTATAGTGCCCAAAATCTCTGATTCTCTGATTCAATAGTACCATTAGCCGGTTGTCAGACTGTCACAGCGATCGCCATATAGGTTAACACCTTCTGCATAATAATGATTACCACCTCTGAGAGATTATACCTGAACTCTTGGCTAGGGAGGAGTACGAACTGTCAAAATTTTATATTTGCAGGGATTTTTAGTATGAAGTTACCATTTAATTTTGGTGTTTTGACTGCTGGATTTGTTGTGATTTTACTGCTGACTTTTTCCATACTTCAGTGGCTCAATATTCCCAGTGGGAGTTTTTTGGATTGGATTATTGGCGGCATTACTTTTGGGTGGCTATTGTTAATAGTAACTGTGCCTTGGAATATACACTTTGAGGCTAAGGAAGTTCTGGCAGAGGCGGCGGAGTCCGACAAAAAAGGGATTCCGATTGAACCCAGTCAGCGTTCTTATGTGCATAAATTAGTTGGTCGTTCTTTGTGGGCGGCGATCGCCTTACATATAGCTAGTGCGATCGTGCTTTTATGGTTATCATGGGCGGGAATTAGTGTAGTTGGATATATCGGCTCTGTGGCGGCATTATTACTAACCATTTTACGTCCATGTCTCCGAGGTTATCAATACTTAGTAGCCCGTTTATCAATGGTACGTCGGGAGTTTTCTTATCCCCGCGAGGATGTAGTAGAATTGAGGGGTAGAGTAGAATTTATTGAGGCTTCATTAGAGCAAATCCAGAAGAGTCTTGACCCCAATAAATCCAATTCTTGGGCATCTAAACAAAACGAAAAATTGTCTTTTTGTCAAAATGAAATCACCCGTTTAGCTGCCGATATGCAAACTCTCAAAGCCACCAACAAATCCGAACATGAGCGCCTTTCTCGTACCGCTGAAAAAGCGATCGCGCAAATTACAGAAGACAGCCAAATCCTCAATAACGTGAGGGAAATTATCCGATTTTTCAAAGAAGCCTGAGCATGGCTGGAAAATCTTTCACCCATACCCAGCTATAATTGATAATTGTAGGGACGCGCCTGGGCTGTCAATCCTCAACCTTATCAATAAACCCGCCCCACCGTTTCTTTGAGAAACCCGCCTACAATTAATTGCGTTTGGTTATTGTTTATGGGTCTTCTCGCTTCTGTGTCCGTGTCTTGGTCTTGGGGGAGTTCTCCTGCTTCTGTTTCTGGTCTGGCTCCTTTTCCTGGGTCGGTTGTGTTATGGGCTTCTGGGGCTGGTGCGTCCTTCGTGGGTGTGCGTCCTTCTTCCCGGTCCTTCTCTCGCTGGGTTGGTGTGGTCTGGTTTTCCTCTCGTCGGGCGGCTGTCTCCTTCGGGCGTGCGGTGTCTTCCGAGGCTTTTGGCGGCGGGGTGGTCACTGTTCGTCCGTGTCGGTGTTGGTGGGTGGTCTCGGTCCCCGTGTTTGTCGGATCTGTTGAGAGTGGTCGGTTTGGTCGGGGCTTACCTCTGTCGGTGTGGGCGCTGTAGGGTGCGTGACATCCAAAACTATCAGGAAAACCAACCAACTCTGGGGTTCAGTGACGCACGGGGGAGGGTGGGTTGGCGATCGTATTTCCCCAGTAGTATTAAATTTTTCCCCCCTACCCGCCTCTTTCAGGTAGTCAGTTTGTTGGGTTTCACGCTCGTTTCACACCACCATTAGTTGAGTAGGTTGGGTGGAGGTAACGAAACCCAACGCCACCATCTCTAAATGATGTTGGGTTTCGCTGCATTTCACCCAACCCACAAAGTTTAGTCGTAGCGATGATTGCTTGATGTAATTATTCTCATCTTTTGCCCCCTTCACATCTGTACAATCACCAACCTCATAAAAATACTAGCACTGTGATATACTTTTATCGGTATGTCAGCACATTCTCTGATCGGCAGTTTTGGGTTGGCTCAGGTCTGAACTATAATGCGATTTCAGTTATCTTCCCAAAAATTATCTACTCAAGCCTTACAATGGCGCTATTTTAGCTTGTCTTGTGTCTCTTCTCCCCTTGTCGGTGCTTATTTATTAGGACATACTTCTGCTAGTTTTGGGTGGAAATGCCTGATTTTATCAGCGACGGGTATTCCTTGTCCTACCTGTGGGATGACTCGCGCTTTTGTAGAAATTGCTAGGGGGAACCTCAGAGAATCTCTCTCCTATCATGGATTGGGAATCTGCGTTTTTGTGGGTTTTTTATTGATGACTATTCATTTATGTATTGAAATTTTAACCCGTCGTTATTTGTCTAGTTCCTTGCATGATTGGTTATTCAACCATAAGATGGGGTTGGTAGGATGGTTTCTGATCGTCTTATTGGGTTATCATGGAATTCGTTTGGCTGTTTTCCTCACAACCGGGTAACTCACCCTAAACCTGGCTTTCATATAACCTGGGTAATATCACAAATAATTACTGAATGTAAACAAAAATTAAACAAATATAAATTAATTCTATAATTTTCCTGATATCCTCCCAATTGGGGCTAGTCTAAAAGAAAACTAGCTAGGGGTCAAGACAGATGTCAGAACCTACATTACAGGAAGCCAATAGTAAGAAAATTGCTGCTGGAGTTTTGGGGATTCTTTTGGGTGGATTGGGGATTCACAAGTTCGTTTTAGGATATAGTACAGAGGGGTTAATTATGCTGTTGTCAACCCTATTCACTTGTGGAGTAGCAGCAGTAGTTGTAGGGGTTATTGGTTTGATAGAAGGAATCATTTATTTGACTAAAAGTGATGAAGAGTTTTTGCAGACTTATATGCTCAATAAAAAAGGATGGTTTTAACCCCTAATAATGGTCAAATTAAAACATCAGTATAATATGATTATTACTGTTTTTTCCTGGTTATATTTCAGGAACTTTATCAAAAATGTTGATTAAGAGAAAGACGATTTTATTAACTGGATTGACAGGAATCAGCCTCCTGTACTTTATAACTTTTTCCAGTTTTTCGTTTCCGGTATGGATGCGCGGTAATCTTGCCTTAATTCCCTTACAGGTGTTGGCTATTTTATACGTTATATACTGGAATAATCGACACTAAAATTGGGGACGGGTAAAATCAGGATACCTAAAAAGCAATATCAGGGATGATGGGTAAAGGTTTGGGAAAAGAAGCAATACGGGCTGCTCCCCAGGGCGATCGCATTTCCCCAGTAGTATTAAATCTTTCCCCCATACCCGCCTCTTTTCGGTAGTCAGTTTGTTGGGTTTCACTGCGTTTCACCCAACCTACAAAGTTTAGCAGTCCGCCCTTGGTTGCCACCTGACACCACCATCTCTAAATGATGTTGGGTTTCACTCTTGTTCACCCAACCTACAAAGTTTAGCACTCTAATTATTTTCTTTACTCGAACATTCTTTCATAAACTAAGCGTGAAATAATTGGAAAAAATTCCCAATCCTCTCCATAAGCAGCCCCATCGCCAAAGACTGATATAATATAGGCTCTATTTTTAGACCTATGATGAATTAAAGCGACTTCGAGCCGAGAATCATTAGTCCACCCGACTTTTGAATAAAAATCAATCTTTTGTCGATTTTGATAAATTCCTTTTCCTAAAAAACCATCCACTGAATCATATTCCTCGGGCTTCCACACTTGAGGATTTAAATCTATTTTAAGCAGTGACATTATTTGCATTGATGCGGTTTCAGAAACAGCTTGATAAGTAGCAATTTCATACATTAATCTAGACGCATGTCGAGCCGTCATTTGATTACGAATTGGAGGCTGATTATCACCACGCATACGCAGATCCCATCCTTGAGGATAATTCATTCCCAAATAGGGGATTGGAAAATTTTTCTGACTGATATTTATTCCTGAATATCCTGATTTTTGAAAGAAATAATTGACAGAAGAGCGTTTATTTAGCCAAGTTTGGTAGTCTTCTGTATGGGAAATAGATGTGGTATCAGTGATAAAATCTACAATTCGGCTAGCTGCTTCATTATCAGATTTTTGGATAAGTTTACAAATAGTAGTAACACATCCCATTTGTGGTAAATCAATTGGTTGAGGAGGAATGTTGCGCTCTGCTTGTAAGGAATAATACGCGACTAACCAAAACAATTTCGGGATACTGGCAGGATAACGAAAAACATCAGCTTGATAAGTGCCTTCAGTTTGTTGATTTAAATCAATCAAGTGTATAGATAAAGAATTAGTTGCAAGACCTCGCATTCTGGCAGTATAAACAACTTCATTAACAATCTTTTGTAAATTATCATTTGGCTTAAAGTGAGTAGGATTAGTGACATTATAAACCCAATTGGGGTTAATACCTTCTCTTGATTCCAGTCTAGAAGTTATATTTAAATCTACAGAATCTGGAGATAAATCTATACTATTAGGTGGCTCTCTAAAAATTGTATTATCTAAATAGCGATCATCATTTAATGAAGGTTTAGGAGGAAATACAAAGTACAAAATAGCTGCGCCACTTAGTCCTAAAACTAAACTCACTGACACAACAATTGTAGTCCAAGCTAACCTTGATAAATGCTTTTTATTCGGGTAATTATTAGTCGCTAAATAGGCACGTCTCAATCCTTGACGTTCACCCTGATTTTTATGATTATTTTTGAAAAAATATTTATGCACAGCCATGATGTATTTAATCAACTTTTTGATACCAGGATATTTTTAACTGATTATTTTCTTTTTTTATGGTATATCGATATCTGGATGTACTGAAATAAGCATTATTGGGGTCGGGTTTGCCGTTGCGATATAATGTGCCATCTTCTGTAACTATCAGCTCTATTGTTGCATTGTTTTCATCTGATTCAAAACGCTCTACAGAATCAACGCGCTGAATTCCATACTGATAATAAGCATTATTATTTTGTAGCCAAGTTATGGGGCCATCGGCTTTAACTAAATCAGTGAGTAATGCACCTGTGGTTAAATTACGGGCAGCATCTCGACTATAAGGAGGTGCAAAAATTTGGGATTTAGACTGAAGCCATTGTTTAACTAATGCAACCGCTTTTTCTTCTGTAATAGATGGTATTGCTTGTACAGCAGGCTTTGGTGGCTGAGATTCTGCTTCTGATTCCGATTGCGATGGTGTCTGGCTTGCAGAAGCTGTAGTTGTCGGCTGAACCTCAACGGCTATAGGATTGTCTATTGCATTATCAGCAACACTATTCCAAAATCTTGAGAAAAAAAGTCCAACAATAATGCAACTGCCAATTATTCCACCCGTTAATACTGCTTTAGCCCATTCTGGCATTGTTGATGGATTTTGTAATGCTGTCGGACTCATAGACTGAGCTGGAGAAAGAATAGTAGCTGCTTGACCTACGGGAACAGAAGAAACAATTGTTGGAGGTTGCTGGTTGGGATTGCTAGAAATTATTGTAGCTGTAGGTTGCCCAGTCCGGGAAACAGAAGTACCTGTATGAGATGTGAAATTCAGCGCAGCTCGCATTTCGCCAGCCGTCGAAAAACGCTTGTCTGGATGAGATTGAATAGCTTGTTCAATGGCGTTAGCAAAACTTGGTGTAATTGTCGGGACTTCAGAGCGCCAAAGGAGATTTCCGCTAAGAGGATCTGTTGAAAATTCTTGGGGAACTTTTCCAGTTAGGCAGAAAATGGCAGTCAATCCTAAAGCGTATAAATCACTGCTGTATATAGGGCGACCTATAGCTTGTTCACTAGCCATGAACCCCGGTGTACCAACAACCACCGATCGCGTCGGATTTCCAGAGTGACTCAGTACGGTTCCCATCGTCTCTTTGACGGCACCGAAATCGAGCAATACGGGTTCTAAATTGCTCGATCGCAGCATAATATTGTCAGGTTTAATGTCGCGATGAACAATTTGCTTACTGTGAACATATTCCAGAACAGACAGTAAGCTGACTAACATAGCTCGGACAGAGCTTTCACGCATTGATCCGTGGCGATGAACGTAGTCCGTTAAGGTTTGACCTTCGATCCACTCTTGAACCAGATAAAATAAGTCATTTTCACGAAAATAGGCGTAGAGGGTTGGAATTTGTTGATGAGCCGTTCCCAGTTCCTCTAAAATAGCAGCTTCTCGTTGAAACCGATCTTGTACTAATTGATAAATATCAGGATTATCCGTAACAGGCTTTAGTTGTTTAATGACGCACCTTCGCCCGGATGGCATTTGAGTATCTTCAGCCAGAAATGTTTCTCCAAAACCGCCAGAACCTAAAGGCTGAATGATTTGATAGCGGTGGTTTAATAAAGAATGGTCAGCCATAGTAATTCCTTAACCAGTTCATTCTAAGTACGAACTGTCTTTATTGCTTATACCTATTTATTCCAACAATAACACGCTTAACTCTGAAACTCAAGCCAAGAAATATAAATTTTCTTTTAAGTTTTAACGGATTGACCTTGAAAAAATTTAACATAAAAAACTTAATAGCATAGTTTTCATAACCCATGAGCCATAGTCTACCTAAAACCCAGCTTGAAACATCTTCCGATCCATATCTGGAACTGACAAACCAGACCCAAACCATCAAATTTCCACTAAAAAAGGCTCAACTGATACTTGGTAGGGCTACTGATGCAGATTTAAAGACTCCCGAAGACTGGTTAGCAATTTCTCGTTACCAGGCTACTTTAACTCGCCACGGCGATGAATATGAGATTTACGACGGTATCACCAAAAATGGTACTCGCCAACCCAGTCGAAATGGACTGCTTGTTGAGCAACGCCGGGTAGGGGTTGTGGAATATTATCAATTATTCGACGGGGCTGAGTTGCAAATTGGTCAAGATCCTATGACTCTCATTCGTCTGAAATACCATAATCCCCAAAACCCTAAATTCATTGTCTCTAGCACCACGAGAAATCAATCAATTAGTATCAAAAACCGTTCGATTATGCTAGGTCGCGACCCATCTTGTAACTTGGTTCTTGATTCTCCTGTGGTTTCCAGAAAGCACGTTGTCATTGACAAGGTTGATGGTGGGTACTACCAGTTATTTGACTACAGTACAAATGGTGTTTTCGTCAACGAACAGAAAGTCAATCAATCCATGCGGCTTCCCGATGGTTGCACAATTCGCATCGGTTCATTTATTTTGGTGTTGAGTGGCGATCGCCTCACCCTTCAAGACCGGGGGGATAAATTGCGTCTTGATGCTTGGGAAGTTACCCGCATTGTTTCCAAACATTCCCGAAACAGCCAAACTTTGCTCAATTGTGTTTCAATTCCACTCGAACCCGGTCAACTGATTGCAATTGTTGGCGGAAGTGGAACGGGAAAATCAACTCTTTTGAAGACACTGCTAGGTATTCAACCTCTTTCTGGAGGATATGTTTATTTAAACGGCTCAGACCTGCAACAAAATTTTAATATCTACCGTACCCAAATTGGCTATGTACCTCAAGAAGATATCGTACATAGAAATCTGACGGTTGATCGGGTTCTCACTTTTGCTGCTCAATTACGTCTTCCCCCTGATACAAATATTGAGGCAGTTATTCAAAAAACTCTGACTGAAATTGAACTTTTAGATCGACGGCATACCCTAATTAGCCAACTAAGTGGTGGTCAATTGAAGCGAGTCAGCATTGGCGTTGAACTTTTAGCAGACCCCAAGTTATTTTTCCTCGACGAACCCACATCAGGACTCGATCCAGGATTAGACAAAAAAATGATGCAACTTCTGCGAAAGTTAGCTCACTCAGAAAATCGAACTGTAGCTCTTGTTACCCATGCGACTGCCAATATCACTTTGTGCGATCGCGTTGCCTTTATGGGAAGGGGAGGAAATCTCTGTTACTTCGGACCCCCTAGCGAAGCTCCTAGTTTTTTTAATGTAGGACGGGATGACTTTGCTGAAATTTATAATGAACTGGAAAAGTCTCCAGAAGAAAATCAAGGCTGCTCCATCGAAGATTATTGCCACCAGTGGAATACTCGATTTAAACAGCATACTGACTACCAAAAATATGTCCTAGACGCTCTGATTGTTCCCGGTAAAATTAATGCCAATTCTCCTGAAATCAATCAAGCCAATCAAAGGACGACAAAATTAAAAGATAAACCAAAACAGGTTAAGCCTTCTCCTCTGAGGCAAATAAGGGTACTTTTACAACGAGACATCCAATTAGTTTTAGCCGACCGATTTAACTTGGGATTGTCATTGCTAACTGCTCCCATTGGAATTGCCTTGATTACTTTGGCTATCCGCGAGCAAGAACCCCTGACTCTTGGTGACGGTTCCGATCCGACCCTGGCTCCTTTAGCTTTGCGGGTTCTATTTGTATTTACCTGTGCAGCTATTTGGGTCGGGTTGTCAGGATCATTGCAAACGATTATCCGAGAAGCAGCTATTTATGCCCGCGAACGTCTTGTTAACTTGGGTTTGTTTCCTTACCTGGGATCCAAAATTATGGTTTTATGCTTTTTAGGATTAGCACAAACATTGTTAATGGCTGCGGTTGTGCTGCTGGGTTTTAAATCTCCAGAACCCACATTAATGCCTTGGATTATTGGACTCAGTATAACCACCTTTCTAACCTTAGTTACAAGTGGTTGTTTGGGTTTAGCAGTTTCCTGTTTTGTTCATAATGAGACTCAAGCTAATACAGCCCTTCCTCTATTGTTACTTCCTCAAATTATTTTTTCGGGAGTATTGTTCAAAATGGAAGGAATAGGAAAAATTATTTCTTGGTTGATGTTAAGTCGTTGGTCGGTGGGGGCTTATGGGGCTTTAGTCGATGTCAATGCTATGGTGCCGGAACCGATGAAAGCTCCCGACGGGAGCATTATTCCTCAACCTTTTGAGGTGACACCTGTTTACGATCCAACCTGGTCGAATTTGAGTTTAAACTGGTTTTTACTTGGATTGCACGCGATTGTTTATTTGACATTGGCATTGTGGAAACAAAAGCAGAAAGATATTTTTTAATCTCTCCACAGTCATTGCGTGAATGCCACATCAAATGAGAGTATAGCATTTTGAATCTATGAAACTATACTCCCATCTGCTCTTGGGAAAAGGAACCACGCAGATTATGAGATGCTTCCAATAGAAGTTGCCATCCGACTTCGATATATAATAATTTCACCTTTGTACTGTATGGGAGAAGAAATCCTCAAAATTTTCAACTTTCTTCATAAAGCAGTAACTTCAACCGTTTCAGCAGTCCCTCAATTTCAGAACGTTTTTGAGGGGATAGCCTAGCCTTTGAACGTCGGAATTGTTTCGCCAGGTCGGATATCTCGGTTTCCAATTGGTCTGGCAGTTCTGATACTTTGCTTTCCCTCACCAATTTCTGCACCTGTCTCAAGGTCAATTTTTGAGCGATCGCCTTTTCCAGCAGCGCCAACCTTTCCTCCTCGGACTTTAACTTGGCTATTTCCTTCGCTTTGGTGTAATCAATATCGCCCTCACCCAGAGCTTTCAGAATTTCCGGTGGCAGTTTCAACAGTGGTAATTGATTGCTCACGAATGAATCCCACGACATTCGACCCAGAGAGTCAAATGTGGATTTGACAATTTCGGCTTCCGATGTACCCATAGCGCTATGGGTAGTTACTTTTTTCTTAGCGTCGTTTTTCATTCGGTGCAGTAGCGATCGCACCTTTTCCACTGAGTCATTTAAGTTGATAGCCAACAGACGCAAAATCGCCTCAGTTTCCTCAATCGGGTTCAAATCCTCCCGCTGGATATTCTCGGTCAAAGCGCACTGCAAAGCCTCAGCATCGCTCATCTCCTTAACTTGAGCCGGTACGGTCTCAAGTCCCACAATTTGAGCCGCTCGATAGCGACGCTCCCCCGCCACTAACTCGTACTTACCCTTATCAATCGGTCGCACAATCAAATCCTGCAGGATGCCACTGCTTTTAATACTGGCAGCCAGTTTATTGATGCTTTGCTCAGAAAAATACTTTCTCGGTTGCACTTTCGAGATCACGATTTGCTTGATGGGAATTTGACGACGATCGCCAAATTTTCTGATTTGATAGTTTGGTAGAGTTTTCATCGGTCCTTTAGCAGTGAAGTGGTTTTTGGGTTTCCCTAAAATAGTTATCGGATCGAAGCGAGAAATTTACGCAATTTAGCACCCGAGTTTCCAGTCACTCTCGCCTTCCCACCCATCAAGGAAAAATGACTAGACAGGCGATCGCACTTTCCCCAAGTTGAGTAGGTTGGGTTTCGTTACCTCAACCCAACGCCACTATATCTAACTGCTGCCTTTCACCCAACCTACATGGCTGATATTTTACCTTGACAAATACCCGGATTTGACCTACACTATAACAATGGTAAATTGTGGCACCATATATATGGCTTTGACAGTGGCAAAACCCAAAGCCACGGTTTTAATTTAAGAAGTCCGAGAAAATCAGGCGATCGCCTTTTCACCGGTGACTTTTCTGTTGGAGAGTGCGATCGCATTTCCCGCCGCCTTTCTTGGGGAGAAGTGCGATCGCCTTTTCACCGGTGACTTTTTTGGGAAAGAGAGCGATCGCCTTTTCACCGGTGGCAGTTTTGGGAATGCTCCGCTTAGTGGGTGGGGTGTCTGAGAGAGAGCGATCGCATATCGTTTGGGACGGATTATATGACTATCCCGCCGCCTTGTGGTTAAGTAAAACCTTGTGCAGTTTGGGAAGGCGATCGCTTTTCGGGTGAGGTAAAGAAACCGGTAATTTCCCCGCCGCCTTGTGGTTAAGTGAAACCTTGTGCAGTTTGGGAAGGCGATCGCCTTTCGGGTGGTTGTGCAGTTTGGGAAGGCGATCGCTTTTCGGGTAGTTGTGCAGTTTGGGAAGTTAGGTGATCGCTTTTCGGGTGGAGAGCGATCGCTTTGTCACCGGCACCTTCCTGTTGAAACTGTTGTTTGCTTTTATGTTCACAATAGTTCACAATAGTTCACAATAAACTTGACGCATAAAAATTCATTTGCCATACTAAATATACTTTGAATAATTAAAAGCCTAGTATTATGCTTTCTGAGATTATTACTGAGAACGGACTAGACTTGGGTATCGCTACACCTGGGAATAATTATATCATCGTGTCTCAGCTTCCTCCAGGGCAAATCGCCCATTTCAGCGCTTCACCTTTCCAGAATGCGATCGCACTATTGGAAGGAGACGATTATCTCGTTAATGACAATAATGCAAAGATTATCTACGGCAACCAAGGGAATGACACCATTATTGGCGGTGACGGTAGTGATACCATCTTTGGGGGTCAAGATAATGATTTGCTAGAAGCTGGTAATGGTAACAATATCCTATTTGGCAATTTGGGTAATGACACCCTAATTGGAGGACCTGGAAACGATAGCCTGTATGGTGGCGCGGGTAATGATGTGATTATCGGAGGTCCTGGAAACAGCATTATTTCTGGTGACAAGGGATTAGACACCTTAACTGGTGGTAATGGCGCAAACCAGTTTATCCTACAATCATCGGGAGCTGACCGGGATGTAATTACTGATTTCAAATCCGGTATTGATAAGATGCGTCTTCCTACAGGTCTTACCTTTAATGATTTAGAGGTTCGAGGTGCTGGTGCTAACACGGAGATTGTCCGCAATGGTGAAGTTGTGGCAATTCTCAATGATGTGATGTCTTCTTCTATCAACAGCAATGATTTTATCACTGCTGGACAAGAAACACCGCCTCTACCTCCTATACCAATGCCACCTGCACCACTCCCCGTTGGAGATCCCCCGCCCCCACCGGGTACCACCCTTGCACAGGCTCGTGAATTGGGAATATTAACTGAAGATGGCTTTACAACTCGAGATTTTGTAGGCAGGGAAGATCCTGTCGATGATTATCGATTTACACTTCCGACTAATGGTCGCATCTCTGTTGTTCTTGGTGGTGTCACACAATCCGCAGAAGTTCAACTAATTAAAGACTTTAATAACAATGGAGAGATCAATCAAGGAGACGGTGATATTCTGACATTCTCAACAGCTTCTTCTACGAATAATACTAATATTCAACGAGCTATACAAGCAGGGACTTATTATGTTCGAGTCGTACCTAGGTCTGGTAATAATACTAACTATGACTTAGAATTAGGCTTCCTCTCTCAACCGAGTACCATCCCAGCTAATCCTGGTAATACGTTAAGAAATGCTTTAAATCTTGGGACTTTATCACCAAGGGAAACACTCAATTTCACTGAATTTGTAGGCGTGACTGATAGTAGTGATATCTATCAATTTACAGTTAACTCTAACAGTAATGTCAGGATAAATCTTGGTGGTGTCACACAATCCGCAGAAGTTCAACTAATTAAAGACTTTAATAACAATGGAGAGATCAATCAAGGAGACGGTGATATTCTGACATTCTCAACAGCTTCTTCTACGAATAATACTGATATTCAACGAGCTATACAAGCAGGGACTTATTATGTTCGAGTCGTACCTAGGTCTGGTAATAATACTAACTATAATTTAACTATCTCTATTGAATAGCTTGTAGGTTGGGTTGATACGAATAACTTTGAGATTTTGTTTTCAGTTACAGAAAATCCGATCAGAATTGGTATTGTTCCGACATTAGAGTTTTGTGGTCTAGCCGTTTGGAAATATGCTGATGATAATTTGACGCATCTCTTAACTGCATCAGGTAGTGAGTTATCTGCTAACTTGAGACTTGACAATCAAATTTTGCAATTGAAATCGACAGGTTCAGAGATGTCATCAAGACAAACTAAGCCTCCCTCTAGTTTGACTTTTCAAAATTCTGATGGCTCCATTATTACAACTTTACAAGCAGATTGGAAAATTCAGCATCCTGGTACAAGTTATGGATGGGTTACTGATAATGCAACTCTTAAAGTGATTCAAGGAAATCAAACCACTGAATTGTCTGTGTTTGCAAGTTTTGGATGTCAGTTTTTATTCTATTGAATAAAGCTCTCGAAAGATAAAGTGAACGGGTGTGCAGTTTGGGATATATGAATCTCTCATAACGGAGGCGAGAAGTAGAGTGACTGTAGTTTTAGGCACTGTTCATCCTCATCGATTATCTAATTTTGTTGTTATTCTGCTCTCCATCAAAAATTAATCTAATGAAAATACGACAATTGATTTTTCCATTACCTATTTTATCTTTGCTTTTCGGGACAATTTACACAAATGCGGGAAAGTTAGAACCAACAAGCGGAGAGTGCTTATTTTTTAGGAATGGACAGCTTGAAAAACGTCAAAGCTGCACCTATTCCGGCTATTCATGGGCTGGCGGTGGTTTCACCCAACTAGAATGGGAAGATGGTGTCAGTACCGTGATTAACTTTGGTGTACAGGGACGAGGAGAGCGTCCTTGTCCAGAAGTGGGGGTTGATGGAGTCTGTGGAGAATGGGGTTTTCGAGATGCGGCTACGTTGGCTCCACTTAGCCAGCGGACTCTCCGGCGGATGAGTAATGGAGGTCCAATGTTCCGATGTGTCAATGTCAATAATAATTCAGTCTGTTGGCGTTAAAATTTGTCAATGATGACTCGTGTTATTCATTCAGAGTAAGTTGCCATGAGAGATTATTTAAAACTACCCACAATCCTCTCGCTGATGAGCTTCAGTCTCATCTTCGTGACTCCAGCTCAGGCTCAACGGTCGGCTCCCTGTTCTAATGATAACCAAGAACAGCCATCCCAAGCTCGTCGTGAAATCACGAACCGGGAATATGGTTTGCGATTTGAGATTCCTGCTAACTACAGGACTGAACTTCGGCGTGATTCGCGGTCCCATCAACGGTTATCTATTGCGGTTCGGAACCCAACTGATGTGGAATTTATTGACTGTGCAATTCGTAACCGGATGATTGGAGCAGGACCAATTTCTGATGTCATTGTTAGTATTGAACCTCGTCCTAGACATATCCGTAATGTCCGGGATATTTTCCGGGAGGAATCGGAATCTGGTATCACGGGACGTGAAATACTAGAATCTAGTTTTACAACAATTGCTGGACAAGATGCTGTGATTTATACAGTACAAACAATTTATCCTTATCGCCATCAAGCTGCACGGCTAATTCACCCGAATGGACAATATATAATTGTTATTCGGGCTGGAAACCATGGTGAAGAGATCGATCCCATTGATTTAGAAGTCATGGACATCATTATGTCTTCATTTAGAATTGACTAATAGAAGATATTGAGATTGACGACTAGATGGGACTGACCACTAACTACTCTTTTTCAAGGTGAGGCTGATGCGATCGTTCATTTTACTAAGTAGTCTGACAACCTTGGGATTCACCCCTCTTGTGGCCGAAGCAAATCCCAACTGGATAACCGTTCGTTGCACGTTCACCAGTGGCGAGAATCGCTTGCGTGATTCTTGTGAACTCAACCAAATTGATGATGAGTCGGGTCGCCGGGTGGGGTCTCAACTGAGGTGGAGCGATGGGGTGCTGACAGGAATCGAAGTGCTGACGATTAACCGAGAACCCCGCGATCGCGTTTGGTCTCGATTTGGTTTAGCTGAAATTGATGGTGAACTTAGCGACTATAAAGTTTTTAGCGATGGTGGAGTCTGTTTTACCATTCGCCGAAACCAAAATACGATTTGCTATCGTTAGGCTTCAGTAATACAATCTCAGATTACTCTACTAAGCTGGTCATTTTCATCGATTCGAGCATCGCAAAATTGAACTTTGGAGAACTGAACAACTATGACACTTTACACCCAGCTTCAGACCCTATTGATTTTCAGTTTGATAAGTTTGGCAGGACTGGCGACGGATGCGACCGCTCAAACGCCTGAGAACCAACCCTTCGTTTACGGATGCGGTACAGGATGCCGCGTCACAGCAGTCCGCATTAGTGAAGTGGAGACAATTCGTCTCGCCGATGGTAGCGTTGCTAACACGGCTCTATTTGAAACTGAGCAAGTTCGTAACTACGGCACTCCCCAATCCTACGTTGCCTTCACCGGAACACCTCGCCATTTCGCGGTCTGCTCGACTCGCCGCGTCGGAGCCAACAGTGGAGACGACTTTATTCCCAATCCTGACTGGTGGGTACAACTCCAAGGCGATCGCGATGACTATGCGACGGTATCCGGGGGAAGCGTCCATTATTTTGACCGATTATGTCCATAAACGTCCTATGAATCCATTTAATTCCCCAGGGTTTCTTCAATGGCTGAATTGGCGATATCAATGACCGTCTCTTCATCGACTTTTAATTGAATTACATATAAGACCCCATCATACACCCAGTAAAGAATTGAAGTTCGACGAGGATGAGCAAAATAGTAACCCGTAATTCCTCGCGATAAAGGGACTTGCTTAAAATCAGCAGGAGGTCTTTGACCTCGGGTTGCTCCTAATAAACCCATCCAACAAGCATTAGAGTTGCATTGTGGATGAGTCCCTAGACTAATTCCGTAGCCATTTGCGTCTCCTTGAGCGTTCACATAAATACGTTCTCCGGGTATGGTTAAGTCTCTGGGC
Organism: Limnospira platensis NIES-39; assembly: GCF_026000695.1. GTDB lineage: Bacteria > Cyanobacteriota > Cyanobacteriia > Cyanobacteriales > Microcoleaceae > Limnospira > Limnospira platensis. The sequence continues at coordinate 3,846,829 of NZ_AP026945.1, read as the reverse complement.
AAAAATATTCTGACATTAGTTTGTCGCCGGAGTTGGGGTAATAATGAGCGAATTTCTTCTATTTGAGCTAAACTTATTGAACTCATACCAATTAGAACGCCCAAATTTATCAGTATTACTATATAAAACTTCCACATCAAAGTCATGGATTTAGTCCAAGCGAATGATGTAGGTAAGAATAAGCTAATACGCGATGGAGTTTCGATAATTTTCTGAAATAAATTTCTCATAATTTCACTTGTCTAAGTTATCAAATTTTTCTACAAAAGTATTAAGAGAGAGAAGTTTCCTAAAAAAAGGATAAGGTGGACAAAATAAGTCTTTGGATTTCTAAATCAACTGCATCAACATCACCCCCTCCTAGTTGCCAAGCGCGAATGCGGATGATGTGCTGTCTATTGGGATGTAAGAGATAAGCATAGTGATTGGTTTCAGGATACCTCGATCTATTCCCTAAAAAATTTTCAACTACTAAGATTCCGTCTTGGTTTCCAATGGTTATTGGTTCTAGCACAGTTTGTGGATTATTAGAACTTGCTCTTGAGGTTACATAGGTTAGCAAATCATTTGAATCAACACTATTTGCAGGCAAATCATAAATTAAAATCTCGATATTCATAGCGACATACCGAGAGTTACCGGACCGACCCCGTTCAGCTATGCAGGCTTCAAATTCCACATCTCCTGGATTTTTAATCTCAATGATTAGCTGACTATCATGACGATTCAATGAAGCCTGATAATTTCTTGGTATCTCAAATTGCAAGGTGTACTCTTGATTGACAATTTTTCGCGTTTCTGAAGCGGGCTGTAGTTGTCTAGGGCTGCATTCATTAGCCACTACTGGAAGAGATAAAAGTGACAAGGAAAGTCCAAGACCCCCTAATCTAAAAATTTTGGGAAGCATAATATTTATCATAAATTTACAACTCAAACTCAGGGTACTGAACATTAAAGCCTCCAGTATGGATAACAATTCCATTAACCGTATAATTTTGTGGGACACTTTGACAGTTATCATAGCGATTTAAAGATTTTAAATAATTAGAGTTATCAACTGGAGTTAAATCAACTCTACGACTTGAATTTTCCAAATTAAAATTGTGGTAGCAGAGGGAGTAGGAGACCCCAGAATTGGGGTTTAAAATTTTACCGGGAACAACAAAAATATCTCGCCATCCTGATGTTTGTCCCGGCAAAACAACTAAAGAAAGTTGATGAAAAAATACATGAATTAGTTCATAGTTATTTTGGCTTAATTGAAAAAGTAGGGTATGAACCCCGCCGGAGCCAGCCGCAAATGAGCTATTGACTTTAACAAAGACTTCATTTCGTCCATCACCATTGAGGTCAAACTCTGCATAGGAGTAAGTAATTGTCGAGTGTGAACGATCAATAAACTGCTGAAATCGCTCTCGAATCGCTCTATCAAGAGATGGATTAAACTGTTCGGAGAATTCGAGGTAAGAAACTTGCCCTCTGCGAATTCCTCCAACTTCTTGAATAGCAATATCAAAAGCTGTTTCTCCAGCTAATCGATTGGTGGTATTAGCTGGTTGTGCCCATCCTAACTCCGGGTTCGTAAAAAATCCCATAAATAATCCTAAACTTAGACTAACAGAAGACTTGATAAACATGAAAGAATTTAGCATAATTAGAACCTTCACTTTTAGAAAAAATTGTTATTAGAGTAAATTTTTGTTTAAAAAACTTTACCTTACAAAAAATTATACAAAAAAAATATAAATTGCTGATTATTCAAGCTCCTAAAACTTGAACACTAAGCCGAGCAAGTTTGCTTCAAATTTTAAATTACATTCTCAAAGAATTTCCTAGTTCGCACGGAATATTAAAGGCTGATGGTTCTATTAAGCAGAGTTCTACAACTGGAGGATCAGCCCCTAAACTCACAGCCAGTAATGCAGATAATTCAGCATTTCCTTTTCGCCAAGTCACAATACAAAAGTTTCCAGCTTGATCACAGAATACCCCTCGACGATTCGGTTCAACAACCCATCTTCTGAGTGCTGCTGTCGCAGCACGGGGTTGTGCGCTGGAAAGTTCCCAGTTCAAATTTCCTAGTTGTTGACGTATCGCACGGTCGCTCATCCCCGGATTAATCCCCAAGTTGACTAAAGGACGGAAAATTTCTGCACATTGATTGAGTAGATCCTCAGCAGATGGATCAGCTTGGGAAAGTTCATGAGAGTTAATCTCGACGGGAGCTTCACTCAAGTAAAAATTTCCGGAAGTGTCACCTAAGACAACAGAAGCCCCGCGAATAATCTGACGAATCCGACCATTTTCTAGTTGTCCTTGGAAGCAAAGAGAGTTTCTTGTGGTGACTCCAATAATAACAGGACCAGATTTTCGCAGAACAAAAGTATTACTGCTGTAATCCCCATCAGGCAAATTATTTAGATTAGATGCAATCGCTGACTTGCCTATTATTCCGAATAGCAAACTTCCAGCTAAAAGCCCACTTAGATACAGGGAAAAATTTCTATCTTTTCTAATCAGAGAAGTTTGTAGCATTGTCTTATTTTTTCATGAGGACTAAATAGGCAGCTAACCGTTAGTACAATCTGACTGATGGTTTGCTCTTCCTAGTTTTGAAAGGCTTAACGACAGAATTGGCTGGAACCATAGCACTTTTGGCGACTTGTTCTCAAGAGATTAGCTTGTTCTGCATCAGCAGGAATGATGCTAGAGCTAATAATTTGAAAAGTCTCCAGACTATAGCGGTTCAAAAAATCTCGGATATGCATTCGCTCATTTTCACCTCTCGTAGTGATGGTCATTGCATCTTGAGTTATAAGCTGTTCACATAGCCATCCACTTCTTTGCTCAGAGCGATTCGGCTGAAGTTGGCAATTTTTTCCTAAAATAGCAGTTGGAACTTGCGTTCTGTTAACTGTTGAACCCACATTATAATAATGAAAACCAAAAAAGTCAGTTAAAAGTGCTGAACTACAGGCTCCAGCTTCACAATCTATAGTTGATTGAAGAATCCAATGTGCTGTGTCATCGGTATTTAAGCAAATCATTGAAAACAATCCTGAAGTATGCCAGATATTAGAATTACCAAGAATAATTTCAAAAGCTCCATCGGTCTGACATTCATAAAGACTATTGGATGTAATCAACCTCGCAATCGGCCCAATCGAACCAGCATGGGTCGTTTGTTGTAGTAGCCATATAGTCCCTACTAAAGATAGTTTTAATAAGATAATTTTTTTGAACATATTATAGTTGGCTTTCATGGCGAGTAATATCAATAATTTTGATGAAATTAGGTAATTTTATTCATTAATTAAAATTCGCAAAATCTAAATATTTAATGATTTTTATACAGAGATTCATACCTTTCTTGAGCCATTCTCGTTAAACACAAATTTTGACCAGTAGAGGCAAAGGTTCCTTCAAATTGGCAGTTGAGATTACGAAAATTGAACCAAGAACTTTGAGATCTATTTAAATTGGTTTGAGCTTCTCCTGAAAGGTTCATTGCTATTGTTAGATACATACTATTCATTGATCGTTCACTCTGTCCAAGGTTATTCGCATTTAAAGGCTTAGGTAACTGACTTTGAATATAGTGATTAAAATCGTTGGTGCGATTTTGTGTTAATAAGGTTAGGCAACTGTAAACAATCACTGGAGACATTGATCCGCCCCTTCCACCACGAGTAGCAGACGATACAAATGAACACTGATTATCTCGAAATTGAATCCAAGCTAATTGAGCTTGAACTAACTTTTGTCTGCGGTCAGCAGAAATCATAGAAGTTAATCTTTGATAGGTAGAATTAAGTTGAGCATCTGCATTTCTATATTTTTCTATAGCACAAGCACTAAGATCAGCTTGAGTATTCATTCCCTCGCAATGAGACTGCGCGTTAACTTGATGATTTGCCCCGAAAAACCCAACCAAGTAAGTCCCCGTATAAATTAAAACCCCAAATAAATAACGTTTGTTTAACATTGAATTAACCATCCTAGATTGTGACGACTTAGAATCAGTAATTATCTTGCCATTGCTTCCCTCAATCGATTTCGCCACAATGCTGTCCCATCATTATCGTAGCCCGTAACAATAACAACCCATTCTTGTGAGCCGCAACGAATATCGATCGCATAATTGTCAAGTAAACCAGACACATAGCGACCTTCCCTATTTATTCTGACATTTCTCAACCCTTCTTGTCGCATAACCCGACCGGCTTTATCCAAGCATCCATCAATACTCATTTGATGAGAGCGAAAAGACCATCTCAATGCTGGGGGTCTACCCCAGGCTGATGCGGTTGGTAGCAATAAACTAATGCTCACCGTAGTTGCCACAATGTTCTGAACTAAAGTTTTCATGATTGATAAATCCCTATAATCAAATAGATATGTCCTCGCGCCAAGTTGATAACTTGGTTATTTTTGGTTGATTGGGGTTAGAAAAATCAACCCTATATTCTGTCATCTGCTTTTCTCTCCTCCCTGCCATAAACTCTGTTACCAAAAATACTGAACTATTCTCTTTATCTTGAACAATTCTATCGATGAATCGAGCGTTAATTTCTGTGAGTTCGTTTACAGTCTCAGAAAAAGCCCAGTCCGATATCAAAAATAATATCAGAAATAGACCCCAATGATTGACAAATGGGTGGGGTGGCAGTTTTGGGAATGCTCCGCTTAGTGGGTGGGGTGTCTGAGAGGGAGAGCGATCGCTTTTCAGGTCAAGTAAAGAAAGCGGTAATTTCCCCGCCGCCTTGTCGTCAATTACTAGAAACCTTGTGCAGTTTCCGCCTCAACTTATCCTTTAAAAATTCCCCAGAACCTCGGAAAAGGGGAGGGGTGGCAAGGGCAGCCACCGGAAAAACCAGTACCTCGCCTGCACCCGCCCCCAGAGTCTACTGCTCAACCGCAACCTTTTGATTACTAGCTGCCGAGGAAACCTCCGGCGTATTTTCCTCAGAAGGGGGAACCACTTGCCAGAATTTAGGTAGGAACTCAGACCAATTAGCCAAAACCGAAGCAGCTAGGGTACTGCCAGTGCGATCGCAATGGTCTTGAATCAACCCGCGCAACTGAGCCTCACCGGCTGCCGTACAAACCCGTTGAATGCGGACAATTTCCCCATTCACACAATCGGGGAAAGACCCACCCGGATCCAGGAAATAAGCAATACCGCCAGTCATTCCCGCCCCGACGTTACGGCCAACCTTACCGAGAACCACAACCACCCCACCAGTCATATACTCGCAGCAATGGTCGCCAGCCCCTTCAATAACCGCCCGTCCCATAGAGTTACGCACAGCGAAGCGCTCACCCGCTTGTCCCCGTGCGAACAGAGTGCCCCCGGTAGCTCCATACAGACAAGTATTGCCAATAATCACATTTTCAAAAGCCGCCAGAGTCGAGTCATCACTGGGCTTAATAATCAACTCGCCGCCGTGCATACCCTTACCGACATAATCATTAGCCTCCCCATGGAGAGTCAAAATCATACCAGGTAGATTAAACGCGCCAAAACTCTGACCAGCCGACCCCTTAAAACTCAGGGCAATTTCTCCAGAGAACCCACTATTGCCGTACATAGAAGCAATTTTCCCAGCAATGCGAGCCCCCACAGTGCGATCGGTATTGACAATATCCAAAGTTTTGGCAACCTTGGACTGATGGGAAATAGCATTAGAGATTTCCTGATCCGCCAAAATGCTGTCGTCTAACACCGCACCATTGCTGTGTACAGGTTCATGATGCAACCAATCATTACCCGGAGCCACCGGCTGCTGCATCAACACCCCCAAATCCAATCCCTTAGTTTTGGCCAGAGGTACATCACGCATCCTCAGCAGGTCCGATCGCCCCATCAAATCAGTCAGGGAACGATAACCCAACCTCGCCAACAGCGATCGCACCTCCTCGGCGACAAAATGGAAGAAATTCACCACATGGTCAGGAGTTCCTGGGAAGCGTTTCCGCAAATCCTCCCGCTGAGTTGTCACCCCCACCGGACAGCCATTAGTGTGACAAATCCGAGCCATAATGCAGCCTTCGGAAATCATGGCGATAGTCCCAAAGCCGAACTCTTCCGCCCCCATGAGCGCCCCCATCACCACATCCCAGCCGGACTTCAGGCCCCCATCAACCCGCAGGCGGACGCGATCGCGCAATTTATTTTCCATCAGAACCCGATGCACCTCGGTCAAACCCAACTCCCAGGGGGCTCCGGCGTGTTTAATCGAAGACAAAGGCGAGGCTCCCGTCCCCCCATCATGACCAGAAATCTGGATATAGTCAGCATTCGCCTTAGCCACCCCAGCCGCAATCGTCCCAATCCCAATTTCCGCCACCAGTTTCACCGACACCTGAGCCCCCGGATTAATCTGATGCAAGTCAAAAATCAACTGTGCCAAATCCTCAATGGAGTAGATATCATGATGAGGCGGCGGCGAGATCAGGGTGACACCGGGTTTCGACCGTCGCAACATAGCGATATAGGGGCTCACCTTCTTACCCGGCAACTGTCCCCCCTCACCGGGTTTCGCCCCTTGAGCCACCTTAATCTCAATAGACTGAGCATTCATCAGATACTCTGGTGTCACCCCAAAGCGACCCGAAGCCACCTGTTTAATCGCCGAAGAACAACTATCCCCATTTTGCAGCCCTCGCAGATAAGGGCGACTGGGGGAGATACCATCATCAGCCACATCATCCAAAGGCTTAAACCGGGTCGGGTCTTCCCCACCTTCCCCAGAATTAGACTTACCCCCCAAACGGTTCATAGCGATCGCCAAAGTTTCGTGAGCCTCAGGCGACAGCGCCCCCAAAGACATCCCCCCGGTACAGAAACGCGACACAATATCCGTAATGGGTTCCACCTCATCAATGGAGATAGGAGAGCGATCGCTTTGGAAATCCAGCAAATCTCGCAGCGCCGCCACCGGGCGCTCTTGCAGGTAAGCCTGGTAAGTGCTGTAATGGTCTGCCCCCTCACCGCGTACCGCCTGATGGAGCAACTTCGCCAATTCCGGGCTATTGCCGTGATATTCTCCCCGTTTAAAATAATTAACAAAGCCGTAGTTTTCCAGCTTTTTGCCTTGCATTTCCGGGAAAGCCTTAGCGTGAAACTGGCCCACCTCCATCGCCAACTCCGCCACAGTCAACCCTCCAATCCGAGAAGTCGTCCCCTTAAAGCCCAAATTCAACAGGTCTTCCCCGATACCGATCGCCTCAAAAATTTGGGCTCCTTGGTAAGAAGACAGTAGAGAAATCCCCATTTTCGAGAGAATCTTTAACAGTCCCCCTTCCACCGCCGCGCGATAATTTTCCTGAGCCTGAACCATCGTCAAGGGTGGCATTTTCCCTTTTTCCATCTGTATCTGAGTTTTGGGTTCCGACCACCACTGTCGCACCGTCGCCAAAGCCAAATAGGGGCAGATAGCAGACGCACCATAGCCGATTAAACAGGCAAAATGATGTGTACTCCAGCATTGGGCAGTATCCACCACCAACGAGCATTTCAGGCGGTCTCCCGACTCAATCAGATAGTGATGGACAGCCCCCACAGCCAACAGAGGCGGAATATAGGTATTTTCCCCATTCAAAGGCGATTGGCTCTCCGAGTGGCGATCGCTGAGAATCAAGATTTTCGCCCCCTGAGCCACAGCGGCGATCGCTTTTTCGCACAGAGCCTCCACCGCCAACCGCAACCCGTCCGGTCCCGTCGCCACCGGATACAGAGTAGACAGACCCACCGCCTTTAAACCAGAGTCCGCCAGTTTTTGCAGTTCCGCCTCATTCAGGACTGGGGATGATATTTTTAGCATCCGCGCATCTTCCGGTTTCGGGTCCAGCAGGTTCCCCCGTTCTCCCAAGCGCATTTCTAGGGACATCACAATCCGCTCCCGTAGCGGGTCAATAGGCGGGTTAGTCACCTGAGCAAAGCGCTGTTTAAAATAGTCATATAGCAGGTGAGGTTGTTCCGAAATCACCGCCAGCGGAATATCATCTCCCATGCAGAAAGTCGGTTCTTTCCCCAAACTCGCCATATCCGCAATCACCATTTCCACATCTTCCGAACCGTAACCAAAGGCTTTTTGGATAGCCAGGTCAGGAAGAGGAGGATTTTCCGTGCCCACAAAAGGTTGCCGCTCCAAATCCTGGCGGTATTTTCGCAGCCATTCCCCATAGTTGCATTTCCCCGCCACTTTCCGTTTAATATCCCAGTTTTTCAGGATTTCCGACTCCTCCAAGTTCACCGCGATCATTTGTCCCGGTCCCAGGCGACCTTTTTCGATAATTTCCGACTCCTCAACTTGTACTACTCCCGCTTCCGAGCCCACAATAATCAAACCCCCTTTGGTGATGCAATAACGCGCCGGTCTGAGTCCATTGCGGTCTAAGCACGCCCCCACCTGTTTACCATCGCTAAACACCAGCAAAGCCGGACCATCCCAGGCTTCTTGTACTCCGCTGTGAAATTCGTAGAAGTCCGTAATTTCTGGATAGTCTTTCAGCAGCGGCTGATTTTGATAGGCTTCTGGAACCATAATCATCAACGACTCAGAAGGTTCCCGCCCCGTCCGCACCAGCAGTTCCATCACGTTATCGAGGTTAGCCGAATCGCTGTTATTGGCATCCACAAAAGGTTTCAGATCCCAAAGGCGATCGCCCCAAACCGGATGAGAGAGGATACCTTCCCGCGCCCGCATCCAGTTAATGTTACCCAGAAGCGTGTTAATTTCCCCGTTATGCCCCAGTAACCGCATCGGTTGAGCGAGGGGCCAGCGTGGCATAGTATTAGTGCTGAAGCGCCTATGATACACCGCAAATTGACTTTCATAGTCAGGATTTTGTAAATCACGGTAAAACTCACCCAACACCGCCGAGCGCACCATACCCTTATAAACGATAGTCCGACAGGACCAGGAACAAATGTAGATATCTTGTCCCCAGACCAAGCCCTCTTTTTCTAGGGCTACCCCACACTGGCGGCGTGCCAGATATAATTGACGTTCTAGGTCATCTCCCACCAGACCTGTTTTTGAGCTAACAATAAGCTGTTCAATGCAGGGTTGGTTAGCTGCTGCCATCGGTCCGAGGACTTCCGGGCGCACCGGAACCACTCGCCAACCTATCAGGTTCAGATTTTCCGACTCCAGAACTTTGGCGATCGTATCGCGGGCTAACTGTTGTTTACCGTCCGCTTCCGCAACCTCCTGATTGGGGGAACCATTCCCTGAAGAACCCGCCTGGGGTAGAAATATCATTCCTACTCCATAGTCACCCTCTGGACTCACCGCATATCCTTCCGCTTGCAGTATTTTCCAGGGAATAGTAGTCATCACTCCGGCTCCGTCCCCAGAGTCGTAATCGGCACTACATCCTCCCCTGTGTTCCAGACAGCCTAGGGCTTTTAAGGCTTTCTCAATTATGCTATGGTTGGCTTTTCCGTTTAGGTCTGCAATGAACCCAACGCCACAAGCATCTCTTTCTTCCACCAGCCACCGAGGACCCGCGTAGGGTGTACCCAGGCTATTTCCCTGGTTAGATAACCGGCGAACTTTCAGGGTAGGGGGTTGATGGGGGTTGAAATTGGTTTCTTTTCTATCCATGTCTCGATCAATGGGTTTTGCTAGGGAAATTGCTGTCTGGTGTCCGTTGTCCGTGAAATGCCCTTAGGTATTATTATGTAGCCAAGATTCGTAGGGTGCGTCACATCCGACCGGCTACGAGAAACACCAACCAAAAGCGTTATTGTGACGCACTCCGTGTTGATTTACTCCGAAATTTTCGCATCGAGGGGCGGGTTCTTACGCGCGACTCTATTTCCACGCCCATTGTTTGTGAACCCGCCTGTACCCTATTCCAAGCTATAGCTCATAATTACCTAGGATACACGCGATTTTTGGTCTTGACTCCCAAAAGTTTAAATCTGATTACATTTTGATTTCATGTTTAACTCATCCCGATTTTCTGTAAATTTGGCTGCTTTTTTCTGGTTGTTGTCCTCTCCCGCCCTTAGCACTCCCACTGGGGGGGTCGGCGGGGGTGTGGCATTAGCGGCGGGGTATACCATTGTATCAAAACCTATTCAATCAGGAACCGAGATTGCCATCAACGGAAAACATTTGCCAGTTAATTGGCTAGAGTGGCAAGATTCTCGCATACCAGACCGCCTTGCTATTGGTATTAGCGATTTGGGCTTAATGCACTCCATGGGAGTCGAACTCCTTGATACCGATAACCACCAACAACAGCCCATTAGTTGGTTTGCATTTTCCCATAACGTGCCTACACAATATCAATCTGGCTACCGATACCTAGAGATTAGCGAACTGGCAGCCAGGGAAAATTGGCAAATTCAGATCCAGGGAAACCGTCTCGAAATTGTCACCCCCCCTAGCACTATTGAATCAGTACAAGCCGATTTCATAGCAGACAATCTCTGTGTTCCCGTGGCGGGTGCTTGTAGGGGCGGGTGCAACATATCCCACGGGAAAAATCAGCCAACTCCCCACACCCGCCCCTCGGATCCGGTGTTGAGCGGGGCTGATTTCGGCATCCCCCCTTACACAGTCGCCCTAGCTTCTTTGGGGGAAACGACTGGTGACAGAACCGACGGACGGGTTCAAGAATTATCCGACCTCCCCACTACAACACTCGTCAACCCCCCAGGACGCAACTCGGAAAATTTCTGCCGCCGTTTTGTGGTCAGACTCAACAACCCAGCCAATTGGCAAACTCCCAGTATCATTGGGCGCAGCATATCTCCCCAAAACCTCGATATATCTGATCTTCCCCCCCCTCTGCAAGAGTTACTTAAACCCCCGTCGCCACAGCCTGAACCAGAACCTGAGCCCACAGAGGAAACCAACTTAGAAGATGAAGGGGATAGGCAACCTTTACCCACACCACCCCGGGAACTACCGCCTTTGGTATGGTGGTCAATTCCCTTGGAGGCTACATCGCCTCACCTCTCCAATAGTAGCGGCTCGCGCCAGCTACCCGGTTCTGTAATTTTACCTGGTAATAATATCGAATCTCTCACCCCCTCCGAGAGTTCATCAGATCTCTGGACAAATTTAATGGGGTTATGGGTAGATTCCCAGAACCAGCAAACTCGCCTGATTTTCAGCACTCCCACCGGGTGGCAACCTGTGGTAACATCTAGCGCTGTTCTACCAGAAATCAACATCGAAATTCGCCCCGATTTTTGGCGCGATCGCAATATAGTTTGGGCTGAGGGACTGCGTTGGCAACAAAAATATGTCGATATTAATACCCACCAAAGGTCATCTGCACTCCCTCCCTTGGCCTCTTCTACTGGCTCCGAGGCGGCGCTCTTCCCAGTGGTTTGGTTAGAGATAGACTTAAATAACCCGGGGATTTCCCTACAACCGATTCTCAGCCGAGAAGGATCTCGCTCCGGTGTCAGCCCCTTGGTTAATATTGCTAGTCGTACCAGAGCCGCCGCCGCCATTAATGGCGGATTTTTCAATCGCAATAATCAATATCCCCTGGGAGTCATCAGACACCAAAATCGCTGGCTCTCTGGCCCAATTCTTAACCGGGGGGCGATCGCTTGGACAGACCAAAACCAATTTTTTATCGATCGCCTCGAACTTTCACAAACCTTGTTAACAGACCTTGGTGAACCTATCCCCCTCGGTCGCCTCAACAGTGCCTTTATTCAACGGGGACTCTCTCGCTATACTTCTGACTGGGGAAACACCTATAGCCCTTTTACTCCCAGAGAAATTGCTATCACTGTGCAAGGGGAAACCCTTATTAGTCACCAAGTTCTCGACTCGATTAACTTTTCAGCCGTCCCTATTCCCGACGATGGCCATTTACTAATTCTGCGAAATGAACCCGAAATAGCTTTAGCCCTCGGCCTAGATCAAACCCAGTGTATCGGGTTGGTTTGTCCCCCTAGCACCCAGACAGAACACCAACCCCGACCGGTGCAACTCGTCTATGAAACTAATCCGCCCGATTTTACTGAATATCCCCATATTCTGGGGGCTGGTCCTCTGTTACTCCGGCGCAACGAAGTAGTCCTAGATGCTATAGCCGAAAACTTTAGTGATGCTTTTAATACTCAAAGAGCTATCCGCAGTGCCGTCGGTCTGAAAACTAACACCGGAGGGCGATCGCCCAGCGACTCCCCAGGAGTATCGCTTTTATTCGTCGTAGTCCATCCTCGTCTGGCTGGTCCCGGACCCTCTCTGGCTGAATTATCACTCATAATGAAACAGTTGGGGGCTACTGATGCTCTCAATTTGGACGGTGGTAGTTCCACGGGTCTCTATTTGGGTGGGTATCTACTCGATCGCCCTCCTCAAACCGCCGCCCCTATTCACAATGCCCTGGGTGTGTTCTTATCCCCTTAGAAATTCAGACTTGTATGTAAAGCTATAAGTAACGACAGTAAAGTTTTGATAAAATTTGGTCGAAATCAGGGCATTCTGGTCTCCCAACAGTGACATCTTGCCTCATAAATTTGCTATGGTGATTGGTAGTCTGCGTGCGTCACAGCCCCTAGTTGGCTGGTTTGACCGAAAGCATATCGTTATGACGCACCACTAGCTCAATGTAAAGGATCGAATCTCGATCACCTCAAACCCTGAGCTATTCCCAGATTTCTCCTATTTTTTCAAGGACAGATTGTTATGGTAGCCATCAAAGAAAATCCTCAAGTTGCACCTCCACTCCCCAACACAATTCCCCAATTACCATCGCCAACTGAGTTACGGCCTTGGGGTTCTTTTACAGTATTAGAAGAAGGACCCGGCTACAAAATTAAACGCATTGAGGTAAACCCAGGCCATCGCCTTAGCTTACAAATGCACCATCATCGCAGTGAACACTGGATTGTGGTTTCCGGTACTGCTAGAGTTACCTGTGGCGATCATGAAGAGGTACTGTTTTCTAATCAGTCTACTTATGTGCCTCAATGTACCACCCACCGCCTAGAAAATCCCGGCGTGATACCTCTGGTTTTGATTGAGGTTCAGAATGGGGAGTATTTAGGGGAAGATGACATTGTTCGTTTTCAGGATGACTACTCTCGCGGTCGCTAACCTTAAAATTCGGCTTCCTATGAGTTGAGACGGCTTTGATTAGCTTGACTTGTGCAATTGCCGACCCTAGCTGTATAATTACGGCTTGACCAAAAATACAGGGTGCTTATGGTCGAGCCTCAGCGATCGGTTATGTGTTATATGTGTTAAATATGATTCATCTGACCCAATCTGCCACTAATGAAGTTCTACGACAACAGTCTAGGAAGAATGACTCCAACCTATTGTTTAGACTAGGAGTGAAGTCTGGGGGGTGTTGTGAGTGGGTTTATACCTTCGGTTGGGAACCAGAAGCCACAGCCAATGATGGGGTTTATCAGTGTGGTTCGATTAGGATAGTGATTGATAGCGAAATAGCTCCCTACCTGGCGGGACTAACCCTAGATTATTCAGAGGATCTAATGGGGGGAGGCTTCCGGTTCGATAATCCCAATGCAGCCAAGACCTGTAGCTGTGGTCACTCTTTTGTGTTCAAGTCCTGATATGAGAGGGTTGCGTCCCATTCGCTTCCGTATTTTCAAAAAAAGTTTGCCAAAAGCAGTTAGATCGTTTAAAATAAAGTTTTGGGTATCAGAATCTAACTTATAGATAGAAAGGAAAATCCCATCCCCAAATCGGGGAGGGCTATTTCAGTGGAGATACCGTAACCCCTAAAATTGCCGAATTCATAGATTATGTCGTAACTCATGCCCACTATACAGCAACTAATTCGTTCTGCACGAGAAAAGACTGATAAAAAAACCAAGTCTCCAGCCCTGAAAAGTTGTCCGCAACGTCGAGGCGTTTGTACTCGTGTTTATACTACAACACCTAAAAAACCGAATTCAGCACTTCGCAAAGTAGCAAGGGTGCGCTTGACTTCAGGATTTGAAGTTACAGCATATATACCGGGTATTGGTCATAACTTACAAGAACACTCCGTAGTAATGATTCGAGGCGGTCGGGTGAAAGACTTACCAGGCGTTCGATATCACATTATTCGTGGGACTTTGGATACAGCCGGGGTCAAAGATCGTCGTAATGGTCGTTCCAAATATGGAGCGAAACGCCCGAAGGCTTAGGATCGGAGTATGAATTAACCCAAATTTTGGCAGCCTAATTTTAGGGGCGGGTCTGGTTGACATGGGTTATTGTAAGTATTGCTGGCCCGGCATAAACTTGAGATTGTGTTGAGGAAAAATTAGTATGTCTCGTCGTAGAGTTGTTCAAAAACGTCCGGTTCCTCCTGATTCTAGGTATAACAGTCGCTTAGTGAGTATGATGGTGCGCCGCATCATGAGACACGGAAAAAAATCTGTGGCTCACAACATTGTTTATGATGCTTTGGCTACTATTGAGGAACGGACGGGATCTGATCCGCTAGAACTGTTTGAAAAAGCGGTTAGAAACGCGACTCCTTTGGTAGAGGTTAAGGCTCGCCGGGTGGGAGGAGCGACGTATCAAGTTCCGATGGAAGTGCGTTCCGAACGGGGAACGACCTTAGCTTTACGCTGGTTGATTCACTTTTCGAGGACTCGTTCAGGGCGATCGATGGCTAGTAGACTAGCATCAGAACTGATGGATGCAGCCAATGAAACCGGGAGTGCAGTTCGGAAGCGGGAAGAAACGCACCGGATGGCAGAAGCCAACAAAGCCTTCGCCCATTATCGGTATTAGAATATTGGATTAGCAGTCAGTTCCAGAAACGTATAAAATCTTAATAAAGGTTTAAAAAGGAGGTAGCTGTGGCACGTACCATCCCGCTTGAGAGAGTACGTAATATCGGCATCGCAGCCCATATCGATGCGGGCAAAACAACCACTACGGAGAGAATCTTATTCTATTCGGGTGTGGTTCACAAAATGGGCGAGGTTCATGAAGGAACTGCTGTAACGGACTGGATGGCTCAAGAGCGGGAGCGTGGTATTACCATCACGGCTGCCGCCATTAGTACCAGTTGGCTAGATCATCGCATTAATATCATTGATACTCCTGGTCACGTTGACTTCACCATTGAAGTAGAACGGTCTATGCGGGTTCTTGATGGGGTGATTGCAGTTTTTTGTTCTGTCGGTGGCGTACAGCCTCAGTCAGAAACGGTTTGGCGGCAGGCTGAACGTTATCAGGTTCCCCGAATTGCATTCATTAACAAAATGGATCGCACCGGAGCGGACTTTTTTAAGGTCTATGGTCAAATCCGCGATCGCTTGCGAGCTAATGCAGTACCAATCCAGGTTCCTGTTGGTCGTGAGAGTGACTTTCACGGCTTGGTAGATATAGTCGCGATGAAGACTTATCTGTACACCAATGACCTGGGAACTGATATCCAAATCAGTGATGAGATTCCAGAGGAAGTCCAAGATTTGGTAGCCGAGTATCGGGAAAAACTCCTAGAAGCTGTAGCCGAAACGGATGAGGCTTTGATGGAGAAATATCTCGAGTATTTGGAAGGTGGGGACGCTCTCACGGAAGAAGAAGTTCGTCATAGCTTACGTCAGGGAACAATTAAAGGCTTAATTGTGCCGGTAATTTGTGGTTCTTCTTTCAAAAACCGAGGTGTTCAAAGGCTTCTGGATGCTGTGGTAGACTATCTTCCGGCACCTACAGAAGTTCCTCCGATCAAAGGGATACTACCGGACGGTGAAGAGGCAGTTCGCCACGCGGATGATGATGTAGCGCTATCAGCTTTAGCGTTCAAAGTGATGGCTGATCCTTATGGACGTTTGACTTTTGTGCGGGTCTATTCGGGTGTTCTCCAGAAAGGAAGTTACATCTACAATGCTACTAAGAACAAGAAAGAGCGGATTTCTCGCTTGATCGTTCTCAAGTCTGATGAACGCATTGAGGTCGAAGAACTCCGAGCCGGGGACTTGGGAGCTGCTTTGGGTCTCAAGGATACCCTGACTGGGGATACAATCTGTGATGAGGCGAACCCGATTATCCTGGAGTCGTTATATATCCCAGAGCCTGTGATTTCGGTGGCGGTGGAACCCAAAACCAAACAGGATATGGAGAAACTCTCCAAGGCTTTGCAATCGTTATCTGAGGAAGATCCGACTTTCCGGGTATCAATTGACTCGGAGACTAACCAAACGGTAATTGCTGGGATGGGTGAACTACACCTGGAAATTCTGGTAGACCGGATGTTACGAGAGTTTAAGGTGGAAGCTAACATTGGTGCCCCCCAGGTGGCTTACCGTGAAACGATCCGTAAGTCAGTTCGCACGGAAGGAAAGTTCATCCGTCAGAGTGGTGGTAAGGGTCAGTATGGCCACGTTGTGATTGAATTGGAACCGGGTGAGCCGGGCAGTGGATTTGAATTTGTCTCCAAAGTTGTTGGGGGTTCTGTTCCCAGGGAATATATCAATCCGGCGGAACAGGGAATGAAGGAAGCCTGCGAGTCCGGTGTGATTGCTGGTTATCCCCTCATCGATGTCAAAGCCACTCTGGTGGATGGTTCCTACCATGACGTTGATTCCTCGGAAATGGCCTTTAAGATTGCTGGTTCCATGGCGATCAAAAATGGTGTCACCAAGGCTTCACCGGTGCTGTTGGAGCCGATGATGAAAGTTGAGGTGGAAGTTCCCGATGATTTCATTGGGAATGTCATCGGGGATCTCAACTCCCGCCGTGGTCAGATTGAGGGTCAGGAAACTGATCAGAGTCAGGGAATTGCCAAGGTAGTGGCTAAGGTTCCTCTGGCGACGATGTTTGGCTATGCGACGGATATCCGCTCGAAAACTCAAGGCCGGGGGGTCTTCTCGATGGAGTTTAGCCATTATGAAGAGGTGCCTCGGAGTGTGGCAGAAACTATCATTGCCAAGAGCAAAGGTAACTAGAGATTAGGATGTAGGCGGTGTTAGCGTGAATTTTGATCGCGGCGATCGCACTCAAACTCCTATCTCAAACTTGATCACTGATTACTAGAAGAACAAACGAAACAATAATATGGCACGCGCAAAATTTGAACGGAACAAACCTCACGTTAACATTGGTACTATCGGTCACGTTGACCACGGAAAAACAACGCTGACTGCTGCTATTACCATGACATTGGCTGCGTCTGGTGGGGCTAAAGCTCGTAAGTATGATGATATTGATGCTGCTCCTGAAGAAAAGCAGCGGGGTATTACCATCAATACGGCTCACGTTGAGTATGAAACTGCACAACGCCACTATGCTCACGTTGACTGTCCGGGACACGCTGACTATGTGAAAAATATGATCACTGGTGCAGCCCAAATGGATGGTGCGATTCTGGTGGTTTCGGCGGCTGATGGTCCCATGCCTCAAACCCGTGAACATATCCTGCTGGCGAAACAGGTAGGGGTTCCTAGTATCGTGGTTTTCCTGAACAAAGCCGATATGGTAGATGATGAGGAACTGCTGGAACTGGTAGAATTGGAAGTTCGCGAACTTCTGAGTTCCTATGATTTCCCCGGTGATGATATCCCCATTGTTTCTGGTTCTGCTTTGAAAGCATTGGACTTTTTGACAGAAAACCCGAAAACTGCTCGCGGTGAAAATGACTGGGTTGACAAAATTCATGCTCTGATGGATGAGGTGGATGCTTATATCCCCACTCCTGAGCGCGCTATCGATAAGCCTTTCTTGATGGCTGTGGAAGATGTTTTCTCGATTACTGGCCGGGGTACGGTGTCTACAGGCCGGATCGAACGGGGTAAAGTCAAGGTTGGTGAAACTGTTGAACTGATTGGAATTAAGGATACCCGCACCACTACTGTAACTGGGGCGGAAATGTTCCAGAAAACTCTTGAGGAAGGGATGGCGGGAGATAACGTCGGTCTACTCCTGCGGGGTATTCAGAAAAATGATGTTCAACGGGGTATGGTAATTGCTAAACCCGGATCAATTACTCCCCACACTAAGTTTGAGGCGGAAGTTTATATCCTGAAAAAAGAAGAAGGCGGACGGCACACTCCTTTCTTTAAAGGTTATCGTCCTCAGTTCTATGTACGGACTACCGATGTAACCGGGACTATTGATGAGTTTACTGCTGATGATGGCAGCACTCCTGAAATGATTATCCCTGGCGACCGGATTAATATGACTGTGCAACTGATCTGCCCGATCGCTATTGAGCAAGGGATGCGTTTCGCTATCCGTGAGGGTGGCCGTACTGTTGGTGCGGGTGTAGTTGCTAAGATTCTGGCTTAGAACTAGAATCCGATCGCTAGATTCTGAACTGATCAATTGAGTGGCAGGAAAGTGATCCGAGTTGAGGACACTTTTCTGCTCCCTCTCCTCTTGCTTATTCAATTCAACTGAACCTCGAAAACTCAACAATTAGACAATGGCTACCATTCAGCAGCAAAAAATTCGCATCCGTCTTAAAGCCTTCGATCGCCGCTTACTGGATACCTCCTGCGAGAAGATCGTCGATACGGCTAACCGCACCGGAGCTACAGCCCTCGGTCCGATTCCTTTACCGACTAAACGACGCATTTACTGTGTCCTACGTTCTCCCCACGTTGATAAGGATTCACGAGAACATTTTGAAACCCGGACTCACCGCCGCATTATTGATATTTATCAACCCTCCTCAAAAACCATTGATGCTCTCATGAAACTAGATTTACCTGCGGGTGTCGATATTGAGGTGAAATTGTAGGGGCACTAGGGGCGATCGCTCTTTAATATATGGGGTGATCAAAACAGGGGTCGTCCGAAATCAGCTAAAGTATAAAGAAAGAAGCGCACACTGTACTAAGGGACAATGGCATCATCTTCCTCTCTTGCTGTTCGAGAACTTCCCCTGTTTCCTCTACCGGAAGTGGTTCTGTTTCCACATAGGCCGCTACCTTTACATATTTTCGAGTTCCGTTATCGAATTATGATGAACACTATCCTAGAGGGCGATCGTCGCTTTGGGGTGTTGATGTTCGATCCTACTCAAGGACAAGTGGCTTCGGTGGGCTGCTGTGCTGAGGTGATTCAGTATCAGCGTTTACCCGATGATCGCATGAAAATTGTGACCTTGGGACAACAACGATTTCGGGTCCTTGAAGCTGTCCGGGAAAAGCCTTATCTGGTTGGTTTGGTGGAATGGATCGAAGATGAGCCACCAACGGCTGATCTGAGACCTTTGGCTCAGGATGTGGCTAATTTACTGCGAGATGTGGTTCATCTTTCCAGTAAGTTAATGGATCAGCCGATCGAATTACCGGATGATATTCCTGATTTACCCACAGAGTTATCCTACTGGGTTGCTAGTAACCTCTATGGGGTGGCATCGGAACAACAGATGCTCTTAGAAATGCAGGATACTGTAGCTCGTTTGGAAAGGGAAGCTGAAATTCTGACTTCAACTCGCAATCATTTAGCTGCTAGAACTGTGTTAAAGGATGCCCTAAATTAGGGGAGTAGTTGACAGACCAAGCCCGCCTCATGAGACAAGGCAGCCCTTGTCTCTAGGGCACGGCGGGAGGATTTTTCCTTAACGGTCTCCCCTTGGGTTTGTTTGTGCATCTCAAATGTTGAAAAAAAAATCAACCCCCTCGCGCCCGGCCTCACCGGGAAAGGGGGCTTGACTTACTGGGTGAGTTGGGGTACTATATTTATATAATGGAAATCTGTGCTTTTAAAATATTTTAGTCATGCCTCCCATTATCAGGGATTACCTCCCAGCTTACCATGATTTCCCGCGACCTGTCAACCCCTCCACGGGCGGCGCGATTAAATTTTGTTGAAAAAAAAATCAACCCCCTCGCGCCCGGCCTCACCGGGCAAGGGGGGCTTGACTTACTGGGGAAGTTGGGGTACTATATTTATATAATGGAAATCTGTGCTTTTAAAATATTTTAGTCATGCCTCCCATTATCAGGGATTACCTCCCAGCTTACCATGATTTCCCGCGACCTGTCAACCCCTCCACGGGCGGCGCGATTAAATTTTTTTTTTGAAGAAAAAATCAACATGGGGATTGTGGTTGATGGTTAAGAATGCTATAACTGCCAAAAATTTTGAGAGTTTCGGTGTGAGTTTTGAGTTCTTGCAAAGCCTCGCGCACTGATTGATGATCGGTGTTAGCCTCAATATCAATAAAGAACAAATAATCACCAAGCGATCGCTTAGTAGGACGGGACTCAATGCGACTTAGATTAATATTGCGTTGGGCAAAAATCTGTAATGGTTTGACCAAAGCCCCAGGAACATTAGCGGGAACACTAAAAGCTAAGGAAGTATAATTCCCCCCAGGCCAAGGCTGTAAACTCACGACCCAAAATCGGGTGCAATTGTCAGGATAATCATTAATTGGATGAGCTAAAATAGGTAACTGGTAAAGTTCAGCAGCGCGTCCAGATGCGATCGCAGCGGTAGTAGTGTCCTGCAAATATTGGAGTGCTTCTGTAGTGGAATTAGTAGGGATAGCCTGAACATTAGGGAGAAATTTTTCGAGCCATCCCTGACACTGAGCCAAGGCTTGGGGGTGTGAGTAGACAGTTTTAATCTCTGCTAATTCCTGAGCGTTAGATAGTAAAGCGTGGGAAATAGGTAAAACCAGGCCCTGTTGAATCCGAATTAGATCTAGCTTCCAGATAGCATCAAGGGTAATAGTAACACTACCCTCAATAGAATTTTCGACGGGGACAACTCCCAGAGTGACATCACCGTTAGCGACGGCTTGTAGAGTTTGGGTGATACTAGGATAAGGACAAAGTAAAGGCTTATGTCCTGTAGTTTGGGTTAAATAATCGGCATAAACCAGAGTCGCCGCCTCAGCATAAGTACCTGGGGGGCCCAAATGAGCAATAGAGACAGTCATTTTAACCACTAATCAATTAAATTTAGGTTGCTATGGTGTGAGGTTTGGGGGAACTGAAACAGGGGTCCAACCGGGTCTATTTAGTTGAACTTGGCTGACTTAGGACAAGTAGGGTAGGGATAAATGCACTCTCAGGAATTGAGCTTGTTGTAATTCTTTACAAGATTCTCATGAATATGACCGTTATGATGGAAAAACTGAACGCCAAAACCCCAATCTAAGAATAATCTAAGACTACTTGAGGACTTGGGGTGATGTCAGTCACATTAAAAAAAGTTAAGTTTTGTTAATGTAGGTTAACAACTGTTGATTTATACGGTCTCCTATGCTTAATAGATTTACAGCTTCCCAATCGTTGGAAATTGCGGTAGGTGAGCAAACGATTCCGATCCAGCACTATTTGCGTCAGCCTCGACGTTTGGTGAACGCCTTAGTTGATCCAAATAGGTTAGAGAGGTTGGAGGCGGACTGCTTTCGGTTAAAAATGCGTCCTCTGTCATTTATGACCATGACCATTCAACCGACAGTAGATATGAAAGTATCAGCTTTGGCCAATGGAACTGTAAGGTTGCGATCGCAGGGTTGTGAAATTCGGGGTATTGAATACATTAACCAGAGGTTTTCGCTGAACTTATATGGTAGATTAGCGCCGTATAAAATCAATGGTATCACCTATCTAAGGGGTCAAGCGGATCTTGAGGTACAGGTGGAAGTCCCCTACCCGTTGTCGCTAACTCCTCAACCGATTATTGAAGCCACTGGAAACGGTTTGCTTAAAAGCGTTTTATTAACCATAAAACAGCGATTAATGCACAATTTACTATCAGATTATCAGCGATGGACTTGTGAGGTTGCCGATCAAGGAATGGCTACACAACCCAATAGTCAAGTTATAGTAGGGGCGGGTTCCGCAGTCAGTGATGATTCCCAGCAGCCAACTTACTAAACCCGCCCCCAGTGCTTATTGGTGGGGGGTTTCCCCAGTCGGTGATGATTCCCACAGCCAACTTCCGATCGCCCGCCCCCAGTGCTTATTGGTGGGGGGTTTCCCCAGTCGGTGATGATTCCCACAGCGAACCTACTGAACCCGCCCCCAGTGCTTATTGGTGGGGGGTTTCCCCAGTCGGTGATGATTCCCACAGCGAACCTACTGAACCCGCCCCCAGTGCTTATTGGTAGGGGGTTTCCCCAGTCGGGTGATGATTCCCAGCAGCCAACTTACGATCGCCCGCCCCCAGTGCTTATTGGTAGGGGGTTTCCCCAGTCGGGTGATGATTCCCAGCAGCCAACTTCCGATCGCCCGCCCCCAGTGCTTATTGGTGGGGGGTTTCCCCAGTCGGGTGATGATTCCCAGCAGCCAACTTCCGATCGCCCGCCCCCAGTGCTTATTGGTGGGGGGTTTCCCCAGTCGGTGATGATTCCCACAGCCAACCTACTGAACCCGCCTCCCGCTCCAAATGTTGACGGACGGGAGCAAAGGAGAAACGATGGTGAAAACAAGGACCATAAGATTGTAAAGCTTGTTTATGCTGTTTAGTACCGTATCCCTTGTGTTTGGCTAAACCATATTGTGGGTAAGTGCGATCTAAGCGCGTCATGAGTTCATCCCGCCAGACCTTAGCCAGAATACTAGAGGCGGCGATGACAATACAATGACTATCCCCTTTGACGATCGCCTGTTGAGGGATAGACAGATTGGGGATAAGTCGGTTCCCATCAACCAAACACAATTGCGGTGGCGGGTCCAATTTAAGCACCGATCGCCGCATAGCGAGTTGGGTAGCTTGCAAAATATTTAGGCGATCGATTTCCCGCGCCGAAGCCCAACCAATTCCACAGGCGATCGCCTTAGATCTAATCAAAGTAGACAAACTGGCGCGAAGAGTCGGAGTCAATTTTTTACTATCTTTAACCCCAGCCGCAGCAAGTTCCAAGATAGTTGTTTCTGACAGTTGTACAGCAGCAGCCACCACTGGACCAAACCAAGCTCCCCTTCCCACCTCATCTATACCAGCCACAGCAGTCCAGGATAGTTGTTCAAAGGCGGGAGGGAGTTGATAGGTAAAGCTGGGGATACTCACTCAGAAACGGCCGAAGAACGGCGGCGGCGGCGGCGAATAACAGGTGTATTTTCAGCGTCGCCTTCAGTTTCCAAATTTTCCGAATCTTCCGAGGGATAAATATAATCAGAATCGTCGATATCATCATTAGGATCTGTGACATCATTAATATCTGTGACTGTGAGATCACTAGGATCTATGACCTCGATAGATTCTGTGATTTCTGGGGACTCTTCAGAATCGTCAGTTGTATCTTCTACATGATTATAAACGAGGTTTTGGTCATCTTGAGAGATCAGATTTTCAGCAGGTGGGACTGTCACAGCATTAGGAATTGGTAGAGTTGGAGCCCAGGAGATAGCGGTGTCGGTTTCCTCCTCCAAAATGCTGGACAGAGGTAAAGGCGTATCACCTGGTAAACGAACTGTGACGATCGCATTTCTAGCATTTTTCACCGACTGGTTAGAGAGTACCAAGGGAGAAATCCCCATCAGCGCATAAACATCCTGTTCATCCCCAGTCATTTCCACAGCTACGACCTCTGGAGGTTCTGGGATAGCCTTGATCGCATCAGACTTAACGGACTTAGGAAATCGCTCAGTAAGTTCTTGGCGACCGGAGAAAGCCACATCGGTATTAGTTTCAGTCTTAGTCGTCTCATTGTAGGTATTACCCGAGTTAACGCGGAGATTACCACGATTTCCCTCTTCCTCACGCACTAAAGGTTCCAGATCACCAATGCGACGGCGGCGACGGCGGCGGATATTGCTAGTACCGCCAATGTCTTGATAACTGGGATGATTAAGCAACTCCAACTCAGGGAAATTACCTCCTGTATCAGTTTCAGCAGAAACTATTTCCGAATCATCCCTATAAACAGTTTCAGCGGACGATACAGAAGACACATTGGCTTGAACTCGGCGAGTGTTGTCTACGGCGGCTGTGCGAGTTCCGGTATCCAAACCAGGGGTGCTAGATAACCCTTTCGGACCAACCATGAATCGTTCAGAGGCTTCAGCGGTATCGGCTGCTGACTCTCCGGGGAGATGAATCAGATGTCCCAAGCCGTTACAAGTGGGACAACTACGGCCAAACAACTCATAAATATTTTGTCCTTGGCGTTTTCTGGTTAACTCGACCAAACCCAACTCAGACAATTGAGCAATTTGTGGTCTAGACTTATCTGCTTTCAAGACCTTATTAAAGTGTTCAAGGACTTGTAGCTGATCTCGGCGGGAGTCCATATCAATAAAGTCAACAATAATCACCCCAGCGATATTGCGTAGGCGCAGTTGACGGGCGATTTCGGTAGCCGCTTCACAGTTAGTCCAGAGGACAGTTTCCCGAGAAGTCGCCGAACGGGTAAAGGAACCGGAGTTAACGTCAATGACGGTCAAGGCTTCTGTTGGTTCAATGATAATGTATCCTCCGGAGGGCAAATCTACCCTAGGGCGTAGTGCTTCTCGAATAGCAGCATTAACGCGGAAATATTCAAGGATAGGGATACGTTCTCGGTGGTGGTCAATCAAGACTCCTTGGGGAGTTTTACCAACACTCCAGTTGACCAAATGCTGTTTAACTCGTTTAATGCCATCAGCGGAATCTACAACAATGCGATTAACTTCGGTGCTATACATATCTCTTAGCACCCGTTGGATAAAATCATTATCTCGATTGAGTAGAGCGGGAGGTCGGGTCGAGGTAGCCTCTTGTTGGACTTCTTCCCACTGTTTTTGTAGGGCTTCTAAGTCTTCTAAAATGGCATCTTCTGCCATACCCTCAGCTTCGGTTCGGACTAATAAACCCATACCAGAGGGTTTAATTAAAATCGCTAAGGCCCTAAGACGATTGCGTTCTGCTTCTGATCGGATACGGCGAGATAGATTTACACCTCGGCCATAGGGCATTAAGACGAGATAGCGTCCTGGTAGGGTAATATTCCCTGTTAATCTTGGTCCTTTGGTGCCGGTGGGTTCTTTCATCACTTGGACTAGAACCTTTTGTTGAGGCATCAATAGTTCGGTAATGGAACCGGACGATCGCTTTAATCTTAGTGGTCCCAAATCGGAAACATGAATAAATCCGTTACGTTCGGGGTCGCCAATATTGACAAAAGCCGCGTCTATTCCTGGCAGGACATTTTCAACAATTCCTAAATAAATATCACTAACTTGTTGGTTTCCGGTGGCCACCACAAGTTCTTGAATCTCATCTTCAGAAAAAACTGCAGCTATCCTATGCTGCTCTGCAATAATAATTTGCTTGGACATTTAATTTCCTCAAAACTTGGCGGGGCGGGTGCAGCAGTCTTGTCCTGTTTCCAATGGCATATCTAACACCCGCCCCTACAGGCACGCGCATCTGCGTGGGCCTTATATTGTGGTGGCTGCTAGAATCGTTCGCGAAGCGTGCGATCGCACCCGCAGCAATCATCTGCTGAGAAAAGGGCAAGGGACTCGCCATAGTAGCCATTGTCGGTTCGAGATGCTCCTCCGGAACTTTTGCTCTAATTCATGCTCTTCCTCCGAAAAACTCCATCCCCTTGTGGGTGGGTCTCGATAGGAGTGGCAATTGAGCGGGGGTTAAATACTCCCTAAATTGTCCATTCGATAGCCTTGACATACCTCCTCGCCCTGAAGGAGCGAGGATTCCTTGACGCTTCACAGCAATGTGCTACCGAAGTAGTCTTACCCTCGCTCTGCGTCCGTTTAGAGTCTCCCAATGTCCTCGGGCGACTATGTTTAATTCTACTCAAGCCCAAAGCTGGTTTTCTTCAGGGATGTAGTTAAACATTGCCCCTCGGAACTGTCTAGGTGCGCTCTCATCGTAGCTATTTCAACGGGTCTTGATCCTTATGACTTCATCTATTTGAGAACAAAGCCGTCCTAGAACAACAGGGTTTTAGACCCATTCTTCTGATCACCCTAAACCCAATTGCCTAAGTTAATCCCAGGTAGTAGGGTTAATTAGGTATTCTACAGGTTAGATCATTATACCCTAAACCAGCCGAATCTGTAATCTGCGGTGCGTCAGCCGAAAATTGTCCGGCCAAGATTGATATAGCCTCACTCTGACGCTACGAGAAAATTGGTTTAGGCTAAAGTTAGATGTTCTCGATGGATTGAAATTAGTTGCAATTCCAGGCTGCTAACCTGTTCTAGCATATAGACTACTTGCTCAGGTCTCAGTTGAGTGCCATCATTGCGACAGGTTCCCAAATAACGCAACAGGGTAGCGTTTGGGGCGGGTTGGTCTAATTCCCATAGTGGAATTTTGACTGTTTCCTTTACGATCGCCTCTAGTTGTAATAACTGCTCCCGCAGGTTAATAATTCTGATTTTACCTGATTTGGTAGTTTTTTCCCACAACATTTCTGAACTGTTCAGTACAGCCTCCACCCAACTGGCCCAATGATTCGGGGTAATGGTTTCATCTTGGGCTTGTAAATGGATGATATAGGTAGCTTGTCCTATGGTTTGGGCGATCGCCGCCGAGTTAACGTCCACTTCTTCGACCCGATAAATCGGTAAGTTGTCCGGGAGACAGGCGGATAATTCCCGTTGAAAGGTTTGTATATCCATAGTCTCGGCTAGGTCAAAATCCGCGATTTCCCCGGTGCTAGTGGTTCCTAAAGGCAGTGCATTGGCGGGGGATATACGGGGGCCGGGATGATAGCCTCCCGTGAAGGATATGGGCAATTCTGCGCGTCTGACGGCGCGATCAAATACTTTCATCAGGTCAAGATGTCCGACTAATGCCATCTCTCCTAATTTCCCAAACCAGACTCGGAACCGTTGGACTCGTTGGGAAGGGGGGACGAAATGACCCGTAAATTCGGGAATGGGTGGGGGTGTAAATACCACGTTATGACCTAATTCTGGGCCACATACCCCACAATGGGAACAGGCGGCGAAAGAACAGTCGGGAACTGTGGCCGCTTCGATCGCCCTTTGTAGGTCTTGTTTCAGCCAGTTTTTGTCTATTCCGGTGTTGATATGGTCCCAAGGTAGAGGTTGGTCTAGTAGTTGTTCACGGTGGCTGTGGTCGTGGCTGTCCTCGGCGATCGCCTTTTCCATGAGGTTCCATTCCCCGGCTTCTACTTGCCGATATTTCCAGCCTAACCCAGACTCTTCTATGGCTTGGGTCCAGGCGGCGAAGGCACGATCTAGGCTTTCCCACCAAGCATCCATTCCGGCCCCCAGTTCCCAGGCTCGTTGGACTACGGGTGCTAGTCGGCGATCGCCTCTACCGATAAAGTCCTCCATAGCCGAGATCCGCACGTCCGTAAAGTTGGCTTTAACCCCTTTGAGGCGGTGAAATTCCGCTTTCAGCAATTGCTGTTTGCGTTGAAATTCTGTGGTCGATACACTGTGCCATTGAAAGGGTGTATGGGGTTTCGGGGTAAAATTAGAAATGGTCAGGTTAATGCTTAGGGGGCGGCGGCGGTGTCCCTGACATTGACGCTGCAACCAGCGGACGGTTTCCGCGATACCTAGGACATCAGCATCCGTTTCTCCCGGTAGGCCGATCATAAAGTATAGTTTGATTTTATCCCAACCTTGCTCGTAGGCGGTTTGGACTCCTCGCAATAACTCCTCATTGGTTAGTCCTTTATTGATGACATCCCGCATTCTTTGGGTCCCCGCTTCGGGTGCAAAGGTCAGGCTACTGGTGCGGGTTCCGCCGATAATGTTGGCAATGTTTTCGTCAAAGCGATCGACTCGTTGACTGGGTAGGGATAGGGATATATTGCTGTCACGCAGGCGGTTTTTGATTTCCATTCCTACTGCGGGTAATGATAGGTAGTCTGAACAGCTTAGGGATAATAGGGAAAATTCATTATATCCCGTTGCTTTCATCCCTTTGGCGATCGCCTCTACCACCGCTTCGGGTTCTACGTCTCTAGCCGGACGGGTTAACATTCCCGGTTGACAGAAACGACAGCCACGGGTGCAACCTCGTCTCACTTCTATGGCTAGGCGATCGTGAACTGTTTCCACGAATGGAACCATTGTAATCGAATAGGCAGGCATCGGAGTCGCTACCCGACGGATAATGGTTGCAGGTACGTCGGGATGGTTAGGATGGATTGACCCATCCGCCGCCATATCATAGAATTGGGGAACGTATACCCCTGGCACTTGGGCTAGGTCTAAGAGTAGCTGTTCCCGGGTTAACCCGGCTGCTTTCCCTTCTTCTATCACTAAACCTATTTCTGGGAGGAGTTCCTCTCCGTCCCCTAAAGCGATAAAATCGAAGAAGTCCGCGTAGGGTTCCGGGTTGGATGTGGCGGTTTGGCCACCGGCAAAGATTAGGGGAAGTTCTCCTAGGGGGGTTTGTCCATTTGGCTCCTGCCTTTGTTTCCAGGTTAGGGGAATGTGGGCAAGATCTAGCATTTCTAGGATATTCGTGGCCCCTAGTTCATAGCTGAGACTAAACCCGAGAATGTCAAATTCCGTCAGAGAACGGCGGGACTCTACCGCAAATAGGGGGGTTTGGGTGTCTCGCAGTTTGGCGCTAAGATCGGCGGCCGGTAAATAGGCGCGATCGCATAATTGTCTCGGCTGGGCATTGATGATATTATAGAGGATTATGTGTCCTAGGTTCGAGGCTCCTACCTCATAGATTTCTGGATACGTGAGAGACCAGCGCACAGCCGCTGATTCCCAGGGTTTGTGTTTCGCCCCTAATTCATTACCTAAATATCTCGCTGGCTGGTTGATTTCTGGTGTGATTAATTCTTTGACTGGAACTGCCACTTTCTACCTCTTCTGATTCTTAAATCGGCAATCTTTACGGATATGTTTTGATGATGTTCGGCTCAGAAATGACGCATATACCACCATTATACATGATGGGTGCAATTCTGACAGATTAAATTTATCCTGATTCACTACAGGACTTGGTGGCTTCATATTTGCGGAGATTTGGGGCTGATAATTAGTTGATAGATATGGTGATTTTGTCAATCAAAATAGGGTGGATATTGTCTATGTTTCCGGTATCGGGCTAGATTTTATGGGCAGATATGATATTATCGGTGGCACAAAGATTAAGTTTTTGTTAACTTATTGATAGGCACTGAACTTGTCATGAGATGATAAGAAGTGTATAAAACAACACAGATAAAAACTGTTTGATTGTCTCATAATATAGCAGCATCTTAATTTCTGCTATCACCAACCCCCAATAGCCAGACTGCGTGATTTAGATCACATATTTATGGAGATGCAGATCACCAGCCAGACTGTTTATTGGTTGGAGAATTAACATAAGTTGAGTTACTTGACTACTCATGTCAGCCACTAATGGAATTCGAAAACTGGTATCTAAAGCACTTTACTTTAGATGCCTGACCCCGGAAATTGAAAACGGGATTAACTATGAACTGACTCGACTGGGTTATATTTCCGATGTGGATTATGAAGCGTTAGAATTACTGATGGACGAAATGGATGCCGGACGTATTCGCTTAATACCTAGTCCCTAGGTTCGGAACTTAACACAGTTAATCAAGCTGGTTCCCCTTGAACCCGAAACTGTCCCATTGTGTAGGATTTAATTTAGAGTTGTTGTTACTGCCGATTTTCTTTTGGCAAGAATTTAACCGACAAGCCTGTAATTAAGGCGATAACTGGGTTTGCATCGCCGTTCATTTGCTGCTGTTCATGGGTAGGTTGTAAGATTTTTCTGGTATAATTCTCTGGCTTATATCTAATGAACCAACCCCAGTGAGTGATAATGCAGTTTGCTAAACGTTTAGAAAAAATCCCCCCCTACCTGTTTGCTGAAATTGACCGGAGACGTATAGAACTGGTGGCTCAAGGGGTAGATATAATAAATATTGGAGTGGGTGATCCTGACCAGCCTACCTTGGATCATATCAGGGTGGCTATGCACGAGGCGATCGAAGACCCCTCCAACCACAATTATCCACCCTATCGGGGTATGATAGAATACCGGGAGGCGGCGATCGCTTGGATGTCTCGTCGCTTTGGTGTCACTGGCTTAAACCCAGAAACCGAGATTATCTCCTCTGTGGGTTCTAAGGAAGCTATCCACAACACAGCCTTAGCCTTTGTGGAGGGGGGGGATATTGTCTTAATCCCCGATCCGGGTTATCCAGTGTATCGCACTTCCACCCTATTCGCTGGGGGAGAGCCTTACTACGTTCCCCTGAAGCCGGAAAATGGCTTTTTACCAGATTTACAGGCAATTCCAGAGGAGATAGCTAGACGGGCTAAATTATTTTGGGTAAACTACCCCAATAATCCCACAGGTGCGATCGCGACCTTAGAAGATTTTAGCACCATGGTAGATTTTTGTCAAAAGTTCGACATTCTACTATGTCATGATCACGCCTATTCTGAGGTGTGTTATGAAGGTTATCGAGCGCCAAGTGTCTTAGAGGTTCCCGGTGCGAAAGATATTGCTATTGAGTTTCATAGCCTGTCTAAATCCTATAATATGACCGGGTGGCGCATTGGGTTTGTGGTAGGTAATGAAATCGGGATTAAGGGATTAAGCCAAGTTAAAACCAATGTAGATTCCGGTGTGTTTAAGGCTATTCAAAAAGCGGCGATCGCCGCCTATTTGACCCCAGAATCAGACCGTCAAAAGCTGAATGATATCTATCAACATCGCCGCGATTTAGTCATTTCAGGATTGCGTTCTCTGGGTTGGAAAATTGAACCACCCAAAGCCACATTATATATTTGGGTACCTGTTCCCAGCAATTACACTTCCACAGATTTTGCCAAATTACTCTTAGAGAAATGTGGGGTGATTGTCCCCCCTGGCAACGGTTATGGCGCGGCGGGAGAGGGTTTTATCCGAATTGCTTTAACCAATAAAGAAAGCCGCATTCAAGAAGCCATAGACAGAATGGGAAATGCGGGAATACGTTATCAGTAAAACTGCCGCCATTTTAGATTCCTCTAACCCCAACCATCTCTCCCTCTCCAGAAAGGGGGGTGATTCATCTTATCGTGGGAATTAACAGCAGAACCCCATCCCAGATATCGACTAGGAAAGATAGATTGGTGACTTGTGGAAATAGTAAATATATCCACTCCTGAGTCGTCCTAAATGTGGTGCTGGAATTAGTCTCAGAAACTGCGTAAATTACAGATACTTGCAGGAGGATGGAAGATGCCCGAATATATCAAGGATAACTAAAAAACTGATATATATGCCCGCACATTTTTCCATGTTATTATTATATGTCAATGTAGGGGAGTTTGTCAAGATAAAAGATGGAATTATCGGGGATAAATTTTGGTAGTATGAAGGCAAATTTAACAGTTGTATCATCAATTATTATTCTTGGTTGTTGCAGCTAATCCTGATATATTGAAACTGATTATGGTCAACCGTATAGACTTGTATAAGCCCATGTGTGCCGAGTACAAGGCTCGCCGAGCCTTGGCGGTAGACTCCCAGAGTGAAGTGTTACCCGCCTGGATAGAAGGGTTCCATTTAGGAGAAGGAGTATTTAGGCTCGAACATCGAGAAGTAGCTTTTCCGGGGATAGAAATAGCGCATTTCTTCACAGAAAATCTGTTTAGCGATCACCATGTAATTCCCGAAGGAGAAACCCATTTTTCCCTGGGCTTGTATCCCCATCATCCCCTATTGTCTTGGATGGGCTATACAGACCCCATTGGTAATGCGATCGCCGTTCATCGCAGCCAAATCGAATACACATCAAGTTTACCTCCGGGTTGGCATGGTGTATATATTTGTTTCAATGATGAACTCCTCGCCAACCTGGATTTACTACCAGAGAAATTTTGGGAAAATAGCCAGGACCCCAATCAAGCAGTTTTGACCGTCCACCCCATTAGGTTTGCCAACTTCACCAGATTTATGCAGCAGTGGTTTCCTAGGGCTGAATGTCTGTATCGTCGAGGTCTTTTGACTCCCCAGGAAGCCGCACTGTTGCGAGAAAAATTTTTGTGTCAGTTTCGGGAATTATTAGACTATACCTTTGAACAGCGTGGCGATCGCCAAATTTTCAAACCCTCTCGACGGTATTGGATCTTTGAAACAGTACAGGCGATCATCGACAATAATTTACGCCAAAACCTTACCAATGAGGAGTTATGTCAACAGCTTGGCATCTCCCTGAGATCCCTACAATACGCCTTCAAGGAAATTACCGGGGTAGGGGTACAGCAATATATTCGCGCCCGCAAACTAAACGCCGTCCGGGAAGAACTTTGCGGACGTAGTGCAAACCCCACCACCATTTATGCGATCGCCACCGCCTACGGCTTCTCCCACATGGGCCGATTTTCCGAACAATTCCATCGTTATTTTGGAGAATACCCCTCAACCCTGAAAAAGTTGCACAAATCGGATATAAAAATGAGAAAAAGTATGATATCTTAGTTTCAGATGCGATATAAACATCGCCATATCGCCAATCGTTAGAGCTTTCAATAACATTGTTAGCTTGCTTCAGGGTCTAGTCAAAAGCACTCCTAAACTACCCCTAACACTAGGGATAGTTTGGGAAGGCTTAAAAAAGGCATCATCCCTGTGATGTTGTTCTGTTACGGGAGTCTCGGTTGCGGGGAAGTCAACTAAGACGGGCTTTTTGATTCAGAATCCCCAACATCCCTAATTCTGACCCTGATTTTGCCACACATCCCATCAATAGAGAATGTTCTAGGCGGGCGATCGTCTAATCTGCCTTCTTTTCTTTAACCCAGTTAACATCCGAGTTTTCCCAGATGGTCAAGTGCAACCGTAAAAAGGGCGTTTGATTTAAAAAAAGCTGAAACCCTTGCCAGTAAATAAATTAATCAGTTTTTTACTGCACAATGCAACATCTGCTTGATATGCGACCGAGTTGACCCGACGGAGAATATCGAGCAATGCTAATTACCGAAAATTTAGAAGCCATCATTGAGGAACAAACAGATGAAACCAGAAATTTTGTATTAAGGACGACTATTGTTCCCCAAATTGGGGTAGCAGTCTATGTTCGCAAGGGAGATATTTATCACGATTTAGATATTGTTAATGTTCGCTATAATCCCGAATCGAATCGTTTACATTTATTGGTTCGTAATAGTGGACAAGCCAGTGTGATTGTGCAACCAGAATGGGTAATTTCTCAAGGAAATCAGGAAATCCAGAGTGGTCGTGGTGTAGATACTACGGTGATTGCGGAAAAAGAACGTTTGGTTAATATCAATTCTAATCAACCCCTTGAACCGGGAGATTATAAACTTTATGGGAATTTGGCTTGGGGAGTAAACCGGAATAACAAAATCCCATTCAGCGTAACATTAGCCGTTCCTTAACATGGTGATGAATGGAGTATATTATCAGTAAAATACTGCCATAATTTGACGGCAATTAAGGCAGTTTTAACACTGAGTTATGCCAAATATTTATAAGTGTTTATTTTGGGGCAGTTGTTTACCCTGATGGCTGTTGAAAATTTGTGGATACAATCTGCTTGTCCCAGACATCACAGAGGAAATCACCCCAGAATCACCGGAATTCACGATTTTTATGATTGGCTTAAATGCTGGTAGGCGCAATTTTAAAACTGGGGTATTTGTGCGCGGGTCAGTAACGGATAATGAGGTGATAAATTTTGGGAATTGGCTAATTCCTTATGGTGAAGTTTTGCAGGTCATAAAGTTTACATCTACAGTTATATCAGATAATGAAGTCGAATTGCGATCGCCCTTTAAAATTGTCCGCCTTAACCTCGATGAAATTCGCAACGACCCCGAATTAGGGTTAGTCCTTTCCGTGCAAGATATTCAAGACTTATTTGATATCAAATCAGAATTTAGTTTTCGGGAATATGCAATTATTTTTGAGGTCCCCGAAGTCAGAAGGGGGAGAAGAAGCAGCCGGGAAAGACCGCCAGTAATTTTAGAAGGATTGCCAGAAATTTCCCCCCCCAACTTTAACACTGGTATAATATAACAGCGGGTTAATCTTACCAAAAACCAAGGTGTTGACCTGAACAACACAGGTCGCCTATCCGCCGTCGGAACAGTTTTAGATAGTAGTTGGTTTCTCACGCTTAATCAGGGAGACATAACCGACAGCGAAACCTGGCGATTATCCGAATTTCAAATCATCCGCCAAACTGAATATAGCGATTATTTTTTAGGTTCTCAACGGAGATTTTGGCGAGACCAAAGGACTACAGGTGACTTTTGGGGATTTACCACCATTCAAAGGCGGGGATATTCCCCTAGTTCATTATTGGGTAGTGGTGCCGCCAACCCTAGTCAACGTTTGCAACCCGAACAAGTTACCGCCACAGTAACAGGTAATGCTGAACCAGGAACTTTAGCACAACTGGTTTCGAGTCGTTATCGTGGGGAGGTCATAGCAGAACAGTTTGTCGATAATTCTGGCTTTTACCGTTTTAATAATGTTCCTGTAGGTAGACAGGTTGGCAGAAATTACTATGTTTTACTTTACCCTGGCGGCTCTCTCATTAGTGAACCCAAAATAGAAGAAGCTAGGTTTACCATTCTACCAGAACAATTACCTCAAGGCGCGTCAGCATTGGTAATTTCTGGAGGGTTACAGCGTCGTTTTAATCGAGGTGATGACTTCTGGGGAGAATTTACCGAATTTAATGCCGGAGTTTCTCAACGTTGGGGAATAACCGAAGATTTAACCGTGGGTTTAGGTGGGATTTATGATTCATCTACCCGTGGTTTGGCGGAAGTTTTTGATCAACCGAAAGGAACACCTTTGCGGGTTGGGGTTTCTGGCTTTCTGGGGGATGATGTTAATATTACTACTGATATAGTTTGGGACTCTCGACAATTTTATGCAACTTTTAATAGTGATTTTGAGAGAACTTGGTATAGTCTCAACTGGAGACTTTTGCGGGGATTGACATTATTGGGGAGTGGGGATTTAGATAGGTCTTCGAGTTTGGGTCTGCAATATTTTTGGGGTAGGCGCAATTTTTCTACTAATATCCGTGTCAGTGTTGATACAGATGAAACTCTAAATTGGCATCTTAACCAACGTTTCGGCAACTTTTACCTAATACTATTACTATTGATGAAAATTCGGAGACGTTGGAGGAGTTAAATATACAACTACTAGATTAATCTGGTGGTGGAGGTCTTCGGTTCCTTCAAGGAAAGCCATATATATGCCGCCACATTCTCCCATGATATAAGTATAAGTCAATTCCTAGGATTTGTCAAGAGAAAAGGGAATCTTTATCTAACTTCCCGAAAAACCTGGGAATGATTGAGCCAAATTTGGGAAATAAACTCTCGAAAAAGTTGATGGTTTCTGGGTAACATTTCCGGCTTTTGTTCTGGGGGATTTAATGCGACTAAAAAAGGTATTACTTCTGTATCCAAAGCTACCCTAAATAACTCCAAGGGCCAAATCAAATCAGCACTGTCTCGCAAATGATAGCAAATGGGCTGATTTTCTGTGGTAAATTCGACGAGGATTAAGGGACGCACCCAACAGACTCGGCGCACCATAACCACTTGAATCACTTCGGCATAAACAGAGGTATTTTGAGCATCAATAGCTACAATTTGACCGGAGTTAAATTGAGGTAAATTATTCATATATACTAGAAACTATCAATATCGATTAAACCCTGATTTAAGTCTGACATCAACCTGATAGATTCTTTTTTGGCTGAACCGGTGGCATATTCTTTGACTTCTAGGGGTTTCCCAATTGTGACGTTAACCTCAGACCGCCAATGGGGAATATTGGGACTGTAATGGATAGATATAGGCACAATCTTAACTCCTAAATTAGGATAGTGTGATTCAGCCTGAATTGCCAAACGACCTAATCCGGCTTTGAGGGGGTGAATTTGATTATCCCTAAAAATGCCAGCTTCTGGAAAAATGACTAACATTTCTCCCTGACGTAGTAAATCAACGCCATATCGAAGACTGGCGATCGCCGGATGTTTTTGATTAACCGCAAACCCTCCAATTTGGCGAATAAACCACCCTTGCAGTCCTTTCATTTCATCAGCAGTTACCATAAACCGGCAATCTCGTCCGGTGACATAAGGACCTGCTGCAAATGGTACAATAAAAGCATCCCAACGGGATCTATGGGTGGGTGCTAAAATTAGGGGACTGTCTTTGGGTAAATTCTCCTGTCCGGTGACGGTAATTTTTTTAAAATAGAAGGGAAGAACCCCATAGCGTCCCAGGGGATAAACGATAGAAGTTAACCAATGTGCGACATCAGAGGATTTAGTCTGGGTAGATGGAGGTGAATTAGACAAGGGTTTAATCGATTCAACTGTTACCATGATCATGATTTGTGATTTCTAAACTCTATAAGTCTAAGGTAAATCCTCTAACCCCCTGCTGTCATGGGAGAGGATGACAGTTATTAGATTGTCTCAATGGTTACATATTAGCGCGATGTTGAGCAAACCAGGATTGCAGTTGTTGGCGACAGGATGATTCGAGAATACCCCCAAGGACAGGGAGACGATGATAGGAGGCGGGACTGTCTGGAAGATTGCAAACGGTGCGAATGCTGCCAGTTTTGGGGTCATCGACACCATAGACCAATAAACCTATCCTAGCTTGGAGAATGGCTCCTGCACACATGGGACAGGGTTCTAGGGTGACATATAGGGTGCAGGTGTTTAAATGCCAATCTCCTAATACCTGACTGGCTTGGCGCAATGCTATAATTTCAGCATGGGCGGTGGGGTCCGGATCGCGTTCTCGGCGATTTTCTCCCTGGGCAATGAGTTTTCCCTGTTGATTGACAATGAGGGCACCAACGGGGACTTCTCCGGCTTCTCCGGCTGCTGCGCCTAGTTTTAAGGCCTGTTGCATCCAATGACTATGGGTGGTGTAGGTTGGCTGCATGGGAAACTCTGGCTAAGGTAGCCTAAAATGTTGATCAGTAGTTAACATGGCTTCTCCCAAATTGCGATAAAACCACAGGTGAACGGGTCCTGGCTGAAGGTCTATGGCTTTTTGATAATGGGCGATCGCTAATTGGGTTTGACCCTGGCTATGCAAAAGCTGTCCCAACTCCTGATGTAGATCAGGGTTGTTGGGACTGGCTTGGAGTAAATGCCGATAATGAGAAATCGGATCGGTTTTAGAGGCTACCTTTTTTTTTTGCGATCGCCTGCCTGAGAGCATCATAACCCTCTTCAAATTCTGGGTCAATGGTGATGGACTGTTTAAAATGAGCGATCGCTTCGTCTAACCGTCCTTCCTCAACCAAGGCTTCTCCCAGGTGATATTGCACATGGGGAGAGTAGGGATTAAGTTCGGCCGCCTTCTGATAAGCTAGAATTGCCTCATCCCAGCGTTGACCACGAGCGAGGGTATAACCTAGTTGATGATGGGCTACGGCTGACTGAGGATTGAGAATACAGGCTTGGTGAAATCCTATGATCGCATCTTCAATTTTTCCCTTGCTTCTGAGAAACTGTGCGAATTTTTCGTAGGATTCGCTAGAATTAGGATGAAACTCATGGCTGTCGCTATAGGCGGCGATTTCCTCGTCTAGGTGGCGCTGTTTGTCCTGGACTTCCTGTAGATGGGTTTGAATTTCAGCCTGGTTGGGGGGATTAAGATATAAGGCTTTTTGATAGGTGGCGATCGCCTCGGACCAATGGTAAAGTTTAGTCAAGGCCTGACCTAAATCAAACAGGACTGGGGTGGAAGTGGGATGCAATTCTGAAGCCCGTTTATAGGCGGCGAGTGCTTCTAAGAGGCGATCGCATTTAGCTAAAGCCTGCCCCAATTGATGGTAGAATGAAGCGGAGTTAGGATCGACTTGGGTGGCTTTTTGGAATATGTCAACGGCGGCTTCCCATTGATTTAATTGGGTTAAAACCTGTCCTAGGGGTTGCAGAATTTCTACCAAATTCGGGTCTAACTCTAAGGCTTTCTGATAACTCTCCGCCGCCTCTGATAGCTTTCCACTATTGGCTAAAGCGGTCCCCTGGTATTTATGACTGGTGGCTGAGTTAGGATCAACAATACAACAGCGACGGTAGAGGGTGGCTAATTCCTCCCAGCGTCCTTGGGACTCTAGGACTGTTTGCAATTTGGGCAGGGCTTCTGATAGGCTAGGATTAAGTTCGTAGGAGCGACGATAGGAGGCGATCGCCTCTTCGGTTTCTCCTAAAGCCTCCAAAGTTTGACCTAAACTCAGATAACAGTCGGACCAATAAGGGTTTAATTCTAACCCCTGACGATAGGCTGTAACTGCTTCCGAATATTGCTGTTGTTGCTGGTAGGCTTTACCCAAGCTGTGGTATAATTCGGCATCGTCGGCTTTTAACTCAATGGCTTTTTGTAATAGGGAAACCGCCTCCTCTAGGCGGCCTTCTTTAATCAGCACTAGGGCTAAATTGTGGTAAAATTCGGAGAAATCTGGGTCAAGTTCAATAGCCTTGCGGAAACAACTAACGGCTTCTGGTAAGTTACCCTGTTGATTTAGGAGGGTTCCCAGATTATCATAAGACCAGGCAGAATTAGGGTTAAGTTCGGTAGCTTGACGATAGGCTGCAATAGCTTCGTCTATTTTTCCCTGTTGGCTGAGGGCTTCCCCCAAGTTATGATAATACCAAGCCGATTGGGGACTTTCTGCGATCGCCTGATTATAGGATGCGATCGCCTCGTCTAGCTGACCTTTTCTTAGGAGTTGATTGGCTGTGTCGAAGGAAGTGACGCTCATGTTCGGTTTCTTTACTATATTTTGATATGGAAGAACAGATGATTGATATTTGTTGGTTATGACCCGCCCTAGAGACTGACCCAGAGTTTAATTAGATGTTCCCATCCCCCTACTGAATCGAGCCATCCCTCCCAATTGTACATAATTTATGGAATTTGACCGCCAAAAATTAGAGCAAATCGACTCTGAGTTAGAGCGATCGCAGTCCTGGCTAGAACAAATCTCTGAGCAGATGGAAAAGTTACCAGCCCAGGGTAGTCCATCGCCCGCAATTATACCACCTAGCTCACCACAGCGAAAATCTATTTTATTTTATCGAGATTATGGGGGACTAACCGGAGGTCATTTAAAGGTCTGGGATTATTTTAATCATATTCTCCACTCCCAGGACTACCTACCCCAGATTTATTTTTCTCCCGAAAGTGCGATCGATGCTAATAACCCCTGGTTCAATATTGACAAGGAACTAATTTTATCTAAACCGCTATCAGATCCCCAAATTATCTTTATGGACGGTATGGACTGGGAATTTTTACCAGCCACCCAGCGCCACAACTCCCCCATACCAATTATTAATCTAATTCAGCACATCCGGCACGCCTACCCAGATAATCCTCGCTATCAGTTTCTCAACCATAAAGCGATCCGCATTTGTGTCAGCCCAGAAGTAGGAACCTATCTGGCAGAATCACGTCAGGTCAATGGACCCGTGTTTATTATCCCCAATGGCTTAGACACCAGTAGTTTCCCCGAACCCCGACCCGACCCCCAACGGGATATCGAAATCCTGATTTCGGCCCTGAAACAACCGGAACTAGGCGAACAGTTACAACAAAGGTTAGCAGGAATGGGCTATGGGGTGCAACTACTGACATCCCTAATTCCCAGAAGGGATTATCTACAGTACCTCAACCGTGCTAAAATGACGATACTCCTGCCTAACCGCGAAGAGGGAGAGGGATTTTACCTTCCCGCCCTGGAAGCTATGGCCATGGGGACACTAACTATCTGTCCAGATTGTATTGGGAATCGGTGTTTCTGTTTTCCAGGTTACAATTGTCTGCGACCCAAGTATACTGTGGAAGGGCTGTTAGAAGCCATCAAAGAGGCGATCGTCTTTTCTGAGGTGCGGAAGTCTCTGGTCAAAAAAGCAGCCTTTCAAACGGTCGCTGAACATGGTTTAATCAAAGAACGGACAGCATTTATGGAAATCCTGAACCATCTCGATGATTTATGGTAAACTCCCACGGACTGGCGGGCTAGGCTGTCCGGGTTGGTAGCTAGTCAGTTATGAACCTTAATAAACGCTATATTTGCCATTCACTTATAAACTAAAGATAAACCGACATTTATACCATGCAGCCATCTCCAAAACCATCTGCTTCACCCTTGAAACCAAACCAGCCAAAACCTAATCAGACTAATTCACCTCCTAAAAATCCTAGGGAACACCATCGCTTTTTGTATTATAAAAGTGTACTGACTAATCTTATAGATGTCAAAACTACTACAGGGCTAGAAATAGGAGCCTTTGATCGGCCATTTTTCACACCAGGTCATGGAGACATCAGCTATGCGGACTATAGGACAACACAAGAGTTAAAGAAACTAGCAAGGGATACTCCTGGTCATCGCGCCAATTTTGTGGTTGATGTAACATACAATTTGTCAGAAATAGATCTGAGTGATATTCCCAAGAAACATGATTATATAATTGGTTCTCATGTTCTGGAACATACACCCAACATGATTGGTTTTTTGAATCAGATTTCTGATTTATTAAAGGATACTGGTTTAGCTTTTTTCGTCATCCCTGATAAGCGTTATACCTTCGATGTACTGAAGCCCCTAACCAGCCTGGGGGAGATATTAGAAAACAACTTTAACAACTTAGAAAGACCGTCTTTTCGTCATGTATTTAATTCTAACTATTACAATAGACCCTTAAATCTTGGTGATGTGTGGGCTGGCAAAACTAACAGCCAGTCACTGTCTCGCGTCCCCAGAGATGTCAGACAACTAATCTCGACGGCGGAAAAATCTAAAGAGTCATATATTGATACTCATTGCAATATTTTCACGGATGTACATTTCTATGATGTGATATCTGAGTTAATTAAATATAATCTGGTGAATTTTGCCAAAGCAGAAGTTTATCAAACTAAACAAGGATATCTAGACTTTTTGTGTATTCTCTGGAAAGGAGAAAGCCGGACCCCCGATATTTACAGTTTGTTTCCCGACTTAAAAAGTAGACTGATCAATTCTAATCTTCCTTCCTCAACTCCCACTTCCGCAACTAGATCTGAAACTGTAGATGTGAGTAATTTACCTAAGTTAGAATCTCTGCGAAGTAGTCTGACAGATTATCAACAAAAACTCAAGAAAATAGTAGATGATTTTAAGTGAAGTTGAATGTTGAATATTGGTGAGTAGTATAGTGAGACTTAATAATGGGTCAACCCAGAGGTGGGAACCTATCTGGCAGAATCACGTCAGGT
Source organism: Limnospira platensis NIES-39 (assembly GCF_026000695.1). Taxonomy (GTDB): domain Bacteria; phylum Cyanobacteriota; class Cyanobacteriia; order Cyanobacteriales; family Microcoleaceae; genus Limnospira; species Limnospira platensis. The sequence goes on along the minus strand of NZ_AP026945.1, from coordinate 3,805,716 downwards.
CAATGGACTCGTGTTCATGCTCCCAAGTTACCACCAAGGTTAACAGCAATGGGCTATGGGGTGCAACTGCTGACATCCCTAATTCCCAGAAGGGATTATCTACAGTACCTCAACCGTGCTAAAATGACGATACTCCTGCCTAACCGCGAAGAGGGAGAGGGATTTTACCTTCCCGCCCCCGAAGCTATGGCCATGGGGACACTAACTATCTGTCCAGATTGTATTGGGAATCGGTGTTTCTGTTTTCCAGGTTACAATTGTCTGCGACCCAAGTATACTGTGGAAGGGCTGTTAGAAGCCATCAAAGAGGCGATCGCCTTTTCTGAGGTGCGGAAGTCTCTGGTCAAAAAAGCAGCCTTTCAAACGGTCGCTGAACATGGTTTAATCAAAGAACGGACAGCATTTATGGAAATCCTGAACCATCTCGATGATTTATGGTAGACTCCTACCGACTTGCGGGCTAGACTGTCAGGATTGGTAGGTAGTCAGTTATGAACCTTAATAAACGCTATATTTGCCATTCATTTAGAATATAAAGATAAATCCCCACTTATACCATGCCAGATAAAAAAAGCGAATCCCAGGTTTTAATTATTACAGGAATGCACCGTTCAGGTACATCCTTGACCGCATCATTATTGCAAAGTGCTGGGTTGCACATTGGTCGTCGGCTAATGCAGGGAACCGAGTTTAACCCCAAAGGCTACTTTGAGAATATTGATTTTTGTGAATTTCACCTAGATTTATTGCGATCGCAGGGTGTTAATGTAGATGGTTGGACATTACAAGATAACCTAGATGTTCCCGAAGAGTTTATCGACCGAGCTAATGCCATTGTCGACAAAAATTCTCTGAGTCATATTTGGGGATGGAAAGAACCTCGGACGACGCTATTTTTAGATTTTTGGGCGGAGTTATTACCTGATGCTAGGTTTCTGTTGATTTACCGTTCTCCCTGGGATGTGATAGATTCTCTGTACCGCCGAGGAGATGAAATTTTTAGAAATCAACCAGAATTAGCAGTTAAATATTGGGTATTTTATAATCAGAATGTATTAGACTTTTATAATAAATATGGTGATAAGTGTTTGTTGGCAAATATTGAAACGATTGTTAAATATCAAGATAAATATGTAGCAGAAATCAATCATAAATTTGGGATAAATTTAACTAATCCTTCTCCGGCTGTTTATGATGCCTCCCTACTGCAAACGAATAGTTCAGAAGATGGTCAACGTCCCAGCTTAATCGATTATTATTTTCCTGAAGCCATAGAAATGTATCAGGAACTAGAGAGTCGGGGATGGCATCCTAATCAAACTCCAGATTTATCATGGAGTAATCAGATTAAGTCTTCTCCCTATATGGCTTGGGCCTTCAGAGATTGGGCGAATTATCGACTGTCCGCAGCCGAAAATAAGTCTCTCCGGGTTGAGTTAGAAGGGACTCAAGCTAAACTGGAAGAAACTCTGTCTCAGTTAAACCCAACTCGCGATGAATTGGAAGAAACTAGGTCTCAGCTACAGCAAACAGAGTCGATTGTAGAACAGTTAAGGTCTCAGTTGGAACAAACGGAAGAGATTTTAGAAAAAACTCACACCCAACTGCAAAAAACTGAGTCGATTTTACAGGAGTCTCACAGTCAATTGACAGTATTGCGATCGCAGTTTAGCCAAGTTCAGGAAGAACTCGATCAAGCCAAATCACAGTTAAGTCAAACTCAATGGGATGTGATGAAATATCAATCCCAGTTACACCATACGCAGGAAGAACTGGAACAGTCGGAGCAACAAAACCGAGAAATTTTAAGCCACAAACATCAACTACAGTCTCAACTAAATGAGTCTGAGTCTCGGCTGATGAAAACTGAGATGATGTTGAGTCAATCAAGGCTAAAACTGGAACAAGGGAACAAAACCCGAGTCCGAACTATTGCTCAACTTCATGATACCCAAGGTAAACTAGAATATGCGGAGTTTCAACAACATAAGTATCTAGCAGAATTAGAACGACTTGAGCCACAACTGGAGAAAACTGAGATCCAATTGAGTCAGTCTCTGGTTAAACTTAACCAGGTTGAGAAAAATCATCAGCGAACTCTGGTACAATTACATCAAACTCAAGGGAACTTGGAGATATGTCAATTGTATTTAGCTGAAAGTCAGCAACAACAAACCCAGTATAAGAATCAACTGGAAGAGTGGGAACGACTTTGGGAAGAATCAATTGAACAGGAAGATGAGATGGAAAAAGCGATCGCTCAGTATCAGGCTAAATTGCAGGCTACTGAACAGGAGTTAGAATCATCTAAACATCAACTACAGCAAACCCAAGAGGAGAAAACCCAATGGGAACAGGAAATTGAGGAGTACGAAAAACTTGTGGCGGCGGCGAGTACACAGGAAGATGAGATGGAAAAAGCGATCGCTCAGTATCAGGCTAAATTGCAGGCTACTGAACAGGAGTTAGAATCATCTCAACATCAACTACAGCAAACCCAAGAGGAGAAAACCCAATGGGAACAGGAAATTGAGGAGTACGAAAAACTTTTGGCGGCGGCGAGTACACAGGAAGATGAGATGGAAAAAGCGATCGCTCAGTATCAGGCTAAATTGCAGGCTACTGAACAGGAGTTAGAATCATCTAAACATCAACTACAGCAAACCCAAGAGGAGTTACAAAGGTCGCAAGACCAACAGTTAAAAATAGAAGAAGAACTGGTTAGGTTGCGTTTAGAGCGTTCTTTCAACCCGACTGGAGAGACAAACAAACAAGTGGATTACAAATTTTTAGTATGGAAGGCATGGTCTTCATATACAATGGGGAACTATGATGAAATGATTGTAAGTTTGAGACAATCTTGGAAATTCCGAAACGACTCTCCCTCAGAGACGATTTTAGATTGGCTAAGAAGTTTTGAGCAATTCTCATCTGAGAAAAACATCCCGTTTAATTCTGAGTCGCTAACCAAGTTACCGGAGTGGCAAAAACTGATGAAATTGGTCATGGCTAATAAACCCGTTCTAGTCAGCAACTTTTCAAATCCCAAACCCGTCACTTAGAGCAAATTAGGAAAGTTATGTTTTTTTAGCATATTTGATGAATTGAGTTTTGTTGTTTAGTATAATCAGAGATAAAATTTATGCCTCGCCAGTGTTATGTTTTTAACGACAAAAAGCTAGTATTATTTTGGTCTCCTAAGTGTGCCTGTACAGCGATAACCCATTGGTTATATTACGGTTTACTGGGGAACCTCACTTCTAACAAAAAGCCACAACAAGCTCCCAGGACATTGTTAGCTAAACAGGGTTTTTTTAGGTCAATCAATACCTATGAAGATCTTGAAAAGATTAGCAACTATGATGGTTACTTGAAAGTTATATTCATGAGACATCCCATGTCAAGATTGATCAGTGCTTATCTAAATAAGTTTGTTTATTATAATGGTAAAATATTGGATGAATTTCATAAATTAGAACCCTTTTCAAAAAAAGTAGTTCAAGAAATATACAAGTATAATAATTGGGATATTGACCAAAACTATAAAGGGATTCGATTTCGTGATTTGATTGATTATGTTAAACTCAATAAAAGCAAAAATAAACCGATAGATCATCATTGGGATACGCAAGTTTATGATAGTTATAATCCTCAATTATTCTCCTTTGATTATATTTTTCAACAGGAAAAATTTGTTGGAGGTATTAATCAGTTGAACAATATTTTTAATATTGATTATGTTCCTCCTCAGATAAATAGTACCATCAATTATAGAAACCAAGATACCTCAAATGTTGAATATTATGATATATTAAAACAATTCAAACTTGATGATTTATTTTCTGTGGATATATTGTCTTTGAATATTTTTGATGAAGAAAATTTGTCTAATATAGACACCCAAACTTTATACCGAAAATTTATCAATGATAAAATCATCAATTCAGTTTATGAAATCTACAAACAAGATTATCAAGTCGGCAAATATGACAAAAATGTTATCTTTGACATTAGCTCACAAAAAAATGAGGTAAGTGCAAAAATGAAAAGTTTTGTTAACTGGAAGACTTTAGAAACTCAAAGAGTTGTTAGAGGCTGGATATTACCTGAATACGGAATTTGTGAACCATCAGATATTATAGTATTAATTAATGGCAAAAAACTGACTGATGAGAATATTAACCTTAAACGTTTCCATAAGAATAGTGATACTTTACAGGTTAATTTTTGCTTGGATTTATCTCCATATAATCTGAAAAATGGAGATAAAATACAGTTAGCCTTTAGGAATACAGGAAACATACTAGGAACCAGTCAATTTATTGAACAAAGTTCCCCATCATGTGATGATAATACTATATATTTGTTTATTCATATTCCTAAAACTGCTGGCACCTCTTTTAGAAAGGGATTAGAAAAACAATTTAATCCTTCTCAAGTTATCTATGATTATGGCATTGAATCTCCAGTCACAAGTCCAATCATTAAATCTTCAATTTACGGGGAATCTGCCAGTCCCTTACAGCTTAAAGACTATGTTGATGAGAAAAAAATCAAAGTCATAGGAGGACATATAGGAGGTGCTAATCAACGTGACATAAAGCATTATTGCTCTATTTTCGGTAGTCGTCTCAAATTAGTTACATTTCTTAGAGAACCTATTCGGCGGTGTTTATCTAATTATTTTCATATGTATGATCATTATGGTTATTCAGGTACTGTTGAGACATTTGTCAAACAACGACCTAATTTACAATCGATAGTATTAAAAGACATAGATATGGAAAACTTATATTTTTTGGGAATCACAGAGAAATATAATGAGTCCGTTGAATTTTTTAATCGTATTTCTCAAACTTCCGTACCATCACTCACTCTCAACAAAAACCCTAAAATTGAAAACTTTATACAAAACTTACCTCAATCAACATTAGATTTGGTCGTTGAAAATAATGCTCTCGATCTAGAGTTATACAAAGCTGGTGTTCAACTTTTTGAGAGAAGATTCTCAGAAAGTAGGGAATCCAACAAAACAGTGACTTCTGTCAATTTTCACAAAAAGCTATCTCCCCATGAAGTAGGTGAAATATTGTTTAATCATCAGCCAAAACCTCTATACAATGAATCGCTAAATTTAACTTTAATTTTCTGCGCTAAAAGTGCTTGTAGCTTTGGTCTCAAGTGGTTTTTTTATCATGCAGGACTTTATCAAGAGGTGGAATCTTATCATCCTCAGCCCCATATGTATAAAGCCAAGGTTTTTATGGCAAATCCTAAATACAGAAAACAGCTCAGAGCCACCAATAAAATTATCCATTCAAATATAGTATGTTTAGTTAGAGATCCTTTTTCTCGTGCTGTTAGTAGCTACCTTCACGCTATAAAAACCGGATATGATAATCCCGACATATCAAAATTTTTAGGAAGAAAGATCAGCCGTAAAAATAGTTTTTGTTTTGATGAGTTTGTGCAGTATTTAAAATCACTAGATATTAGAAATTGTAATATTCACCATAAGCTGCAAGCTCATCCTTTAATTGAGATGGATATCATCAAACCCCATCTTCTCAAAGTTGAGAACTTATTTAATGATTTTGCAGACATCGAAAAAACTTTAGGTCTTAGTCCGGCTCCACTTGAACAAATTAGCAAATCTCTAGATTTTCATAAAAGACCAAGAAATCACGGCTTTCAACAGCAGTGCCATAAAACCAAGTTCAGGTGGACTAAACAACAATTATTTCCACATTACAAATATTTTTACTCCCAGGAGTTAGTTCGGGATATTGCTAATATTTACCGCGCTGATTTTGAGATATTTGGGTACAAGTCAGAATTAGATTTAGAGTTGACTTCTCAGGCTCCGTCTCAACCTTCACTTACTCAAATAGAAAAAGATATGCTCAAGTGGAGAGATGACTTAAATAAAATCAGAGGTTAATAAAGTTTCAATCCAAACGGAGATTGTTATAATTTATAGAGTTCCTAAATCAATTGAGGTAAGCCCATAAATGAAAAGTTCTGTAAACTGGAATAATTTAGAAAGCCAGGGAATTGTCAGAGGCTGGATATTACCTGACGCAGGAGGTTGTAAACCATCTGATATTGTTGTATTAATTAATGGTCAAAAGTTGAATTCTGAGGAGATTAAACCTAAACGTTTCCAGAGGAATAGTGATAATCTACGGGTGAATTTTTGTTTTGATTTATCTCCCTATAATTTCCCAGATGGCTCTCAAATACAGTTAGCCTTGAAAGATACAGGAGAAATACTGGGAACCAGTGACTTAGAAAGTAGGGAATCCAACCAATCAGTGGCTTATCTGAATTTTTACAAAAAGCTATCTCCGCATGAAATTCGTAAAATATGGCTTCGTAATCAGGCAAAAACTATATACAATAAATCGCTGAATTTAACTTTAATTTTCTGTGCTAAAAGTGCTTGTAGCTTTGCTGTAAAGTGGTTTTTTTATCATGCCGGACTTTATCAAGAGGTGGAATCCTACCATCGTTTTCCTCATAGGTATAGATCAGAAGTTTTTACCCAAGATCCTCAATACAAAAAACATATCAGAGAAGTAGACGGCATATTAAATTCAAATATAGTATGTTTGGTTAGAGATCCTTTCTCTCGTGCAGTTAGTAGCTATATCCACGCTATTAAAACTGGATATGATGATCGCGCAATATCAAAATTTTTAGGAAGAAAGATCGGCCGTAAAAATAGTTTTTGTTTTGATGAGTTTGTCCAGTATTTAAAATCACTGGATATTAGAAATTGCAATATTCACCATCAGCTTCAAGCTCATCCTTTAATTGAGATGGGTATCATCAAACCCTATATTATCAAAGTTGAGAACTTATTTAATGATTTCCAAGAAGTAGAGAAAAAGTTAGGTTTGAATCCTTCTCCACTTAGCCAAATTAGCAAATCCTTAGAGTTTCATCGCACTCCGAAGGATTCGGCATTTAAAAAGGAATGTTACCATATTCAGTTTTCTGAGGCGAGAAAGCAATTATTTCCACATTACAAATATTTCTACTCTGAGGAGTTAGTTCGGGATATTGCTAATATTTACCGCGCTGATTTTGAGATATTTGGGTACAAGCCAGAATTAGATTTAGAGTTGACTTCTCAGGCTCCGTCTCAACCTTCACTTGCTCAAATAGAAAAAGATATGCTCAAGTGGAGAGATGACTTAAATAAAATCAGAGGTTAATAAAGTTTCTCGACAAATGGAGATGGTTAGAATTTATAGAGTCCCTCCCCAAATTAAAGCAGTAGGGCGTATATAATACGCCCCTAAAGTTCTATAATGCTAACAGGTTATCTCTGTTAATGGTTAATCAAATGTTGTTATTATGAATCGGCCTCTTCTTTATCCTTAGAGGGTTTAATAACCCGGAAGTTAACCACTGTACGCGCTGGGACTTCAGTGGTTTCACCAGTTTCTGGGTTGGTTTTGGTTCTTGCTGGTTGCTCTTTGAGGGTAAATTTCCCTAAACCTCTGACCACCACTGGCTGACCACTCTCAATTTCCTCAGAGATAGCGCTAAAAGCCAAGTCCAAAATAGCTCTAACTCTTTTCTTGGGAAGTTTGGCTTTTTCGGCGACGCGCTGGACGAGTTCGTTTGTTTTCATACCCAAAAACTCCTATGATTAGGTGGGAACAGCCAGATTATTGTTCTAACTGACTTTACTATAACAACTTTTTGTCTATGTGTCAAGTCTATAGACACAATCTAACAACAAAATCTTTGATTAACTACCACTTTGTTTGGAGTTCTAGGCGCAAACGTAAGGTACTCAAGGGGATGGTAGCGATTAGACTTAGGGAGTTAATCGAAGAAGTATGTCCAGATTTGGAGGTCGAAATCCTGACTCTGGATATACACCCTAACTATGTCCACGCATTTTTAGATTGTCCGCCGAAGATCGCCCCGCATCAGATTATCCATCGAATCAAAGCCTATACAGCCCGTCACCTCCGTAAAGAGTTTGAGCATTTGCTGGTGCTACCATCAATATGGACTCGTTCTTACCTAGTTTCGACATCGGAGACCATCTCTCAGGAGATTATTGAGGATTATGTGAAAAACCAAGGGAAAAGAGGATGAAATACGACCCAACAGACGAGTCGATAACTGTCAATGTGTCTGCTGTTGAAGCTAATAGACTATCTGAGTTAACGCATTTATACTGTGATATGATACTCTAAGACAAATATCAATAGATTGGTGAGATAATGCATTACAGTGAATCAAATATGGTCAATTAGCTGGGAAAAACTTAGAGATTAAAATTATGACTGAATTCTCTGAAAAATTACCAAATAATACATTTTTATTTATTCATATCCCTAAAACGGCTGGGACTTCTTTTCGGTCTCAAATCGAAAAAAAACTCAAGTGCATTTTTGAGTATGGGGCTGACCCAAAAACTTCGCCATTGGTACATGAGACGATAGATAAAGGTGACTTAACATCTTTTGTGAAATCATTTAAATCGGAGGGCTTTGAAGCTATATATGGTCATTTTGAGGTGGCTAAGTATCAGCCAATTGTAGACCCCGGGACAAAATTTGCTACTTTCTTGCGACACCCAATTCAGCGATCTATATCTAACTACGAGCATTTTCGTAGACATTATGGGTATGATAAATCTGTGGAGGAATTTTTCAGCAATCCCCATTTTTCTAATCAACAATCTAAAGCCCTTGAGGGGATAGAGCTTGACCAGTTATTTTTTGTGGGAATTACTGAGCGTTATAGTGACTCTATTAAACTGTTTAATAAACTGACAAACCTTGATATTAAGGATGTCCAAATAAATTATAACCCCCAAAAAAAAGTTGATGAGCAGTACGAGTTAGATTCTGAATCCTTGAAACTGATAGAAAGCAAGAATGAGAAGGACTTAGACTTATACTGTAAAGCTCAGTCAATTTTTGAGAGACGACTGGAAGAGATTATGTAAGTATTCCAGTCTAATAATTTAGGAACCTGTGGGGAAGAAGGTTGGGTTCCTTCTTCCATCTTAGATGCGGCAAGGGGACTCCCGTTATACTCGTGCATAGTTAGCGGGAGGGGAATTGCTGCCAATATTGAAATTGAGCGATCGCCAATCCTTGTTTTCAGGATGTTATAGCACTACGCATATACAAACTGGCTGAAGTTGGCTAGACACGCATTTGTAGGTGTTTTGACCGAGATATCGCTTACCCTCAAAAAGCCGTTATTGAGGGAGACTGGTCAAGGTAGGACTCTTACAAGCCGACGCTATACCGCCTAAAAGCGGTTAGCGTCGGGTCGTTGACAGGTCCCTATCTAATCGTCTGAGCTACCATGTCGCAGGTGTAATGTTGACAAAGGAATCTCATTCCCGTCTTCCATGGTAGCTAGAATCAAAATTTCTACTTCACTGGGTGTTTCACTGACATCAATGGTTTTGACGAAGCCACTATCAATAGCATGGGGGACATCTGGAAATACTTTAGCGACATCACCACGCTCCTGGTTCATTTTGGATTCGCCAATGACACGATCGCCACAGATAAACTTGATTAGTTTAGCCGGAGAGTGCTTACCAATCACCCATCCCTGAATCAGCATATTTTCCTCATTAAAAGGCTGGTGTAGCTTGGGTGAGTCGATCGCACATCCTAAAAACGCCTCCCTATCCTCAGACATTGATATCGCTACCACCTGATTTTCATCATTACTCAGACGAATACCATAGTCCTGTCGTATGCGACTCAGGTTAGGGTTATAGCAGGGGTCATTCTTGAGTAAATCTCTCCACCGCTGCTTCATGATTTTAGATTCTCGTTTAAACCGTTCTTCTTTTTCCGGCGTATCCTCATAACCACGACTCTTAGACTCGTAGTGATATAAAACCACATGGGGTAGATAAATATTCCGATATCCTCGGCTCACTAACTTTAAGCAGAAATCCACATCATTAAATGCAACTTCCAACTCTTCATCTAACCCACCAACCTGGTCAAAAACCTCTCGCTGACACATCAAACAGGCTCCCGTCACGGCGGAGTAATTATTAACCGTTACCAGTTGGTTATAATAACCCAAATGATGAGCCTGATAACCCTTATGGCTGTGACCCGCTACCCCGCCAATTCCCAGGACAACGCCAGCGTGTTGAATCGTATCATCAGGATAGAGTAACAAAGCACCGACAGCACCAATAGAGGAACGTTGAGCCTGTTCTACCATGGCTTCTATCCAGTCGGGGGTCAATACCTCTGTGTCATTATTTAGAAACAGTAAATAATCGCCCCTAGCTTTAGTTACCCCATAGTTATTAATTTGGGGGTAATTAAACGGTACATCAAACTCGTAACAGCTAAAGCGTTGGGGTTCTTTTTGTTTCCAGGCGTTGATAATATCGAAAGTTTCTTGCTCATCACTGCCATTGTCAATGACCACCACTTCATAGTTAGGATAAGTGCTTTTTTCAAAAATTGATTGTAGGCAATGATTGAGAGTGGTTCCCAGGTTGCGAGTCGGGATAATAATACTCACAAGTTTGTGTTCTTCGATGTGATAGCGAACAGTGTATTGACCGGGGAAATTCTCATGATCGGAAACGATTCGCGCCTTTTCTTGGCAACGAGCAAAGGATTCATTTAGGGCTTTTTCTGCTGCTATATAGGCGTAGAGTTTACTGTTGGGGTCGTAGGCGGTGGAACCGCTATGCTGTCGCCAACTGTAGAGAATTTTGGGGATATGGAAAATCTTATTAGTTTTCTCAGTTACTCGCAAAACTAGGTCATAGTCTTGACTACCTTCGTAACCAATTCGGAAGTTACCTACTTGATTAACCAGTTCCCGGCGATATACTCCTAAATGGCAGGTATACATCCGTGCTAAAAATGAGTCAGGACACCAATCTGGCTTAAAGTATGGGAACACTCGCTGACCGTATTGGTCTAATTTATCCTCATCGGAATAAATCATATCAGCATCGGGATTTTCATTAAGTACCAGTGCGACCTCATAGAGTGCTTCTGGGGTAATGACATCATCATGATCTAATAGTGCTATATATTCTCCTGTGGCTAATTCCAAAGCAGAATTGGAGGCGGCGCAAATGTGACCGTTTTCGGTGCGAAAAGCAACTTTAATCCGGTTATCTTTTCTGGCATATTCTTTGAGAAGAGGTTTAATCCAAGGTTCGCTGGAATTATCATCAGCAATACACAGTTCCCAGTAGGGATAAACTTGGTTAGTAACTGATTCGATCGCCTTTTTCAGGAACTTTTCCGGGGTATTATATACCGGCATAACCACACTAATTAGCGGCTTATATCCGAGATAATTAACCGCCTGAGACATTTGCCGTAAGTCAGCGGGTCTAGGCAAATTTTCCCTCAGCCAATGTTCATAACTTTCTTGGTCAATGGGAAACCGTTGCTCAGATGGACGGGATTTTTTCTGAGTAGGAAGAATTGGAGTTTCCCCGAAAGTTTCTTGAGGAATGAATAGTTCTAACCCGTCATTTTTTTTTTCAATCACCTGTTGTAGGCGAGAAGCGATCGCCCTATTGTCAGGGTCAAGGTCTTGAGCCATTTGGTAAAAAACGATCGCCCCATCCAACTGAGTTTGTCGAGCCAGAGTATCAGCCAACTTAACATAGAGTTCAGAATCATCAGGCTTAATCTCGATCGCCTTATGATAGGTATCCACATTATCTGGTTCTTGTTCCATCACCTGAAGATAACACCCCAGAGCCTCATCTAAATCACCTTTAGCGCGTTCTCGCAGTGCATCAGCCAGTTTTTGTTGAATCCCAGGTAAATCCGATTGTACAGCCATGGCGGCGCGATACCCCTTAACCGCCTCTTCCCAATTTTGAAGTCTAACCGAAACCTCTCCCAAATTATAACTAGACCAGGGGAACTCTGGATTCAACCGCGCCGCCTCTCCGTAAGCCGTAGTCGCCTCCGACCAGCGTTCCAACTTAACCAGAGCCTCCGCCAAACTGTTATAGGACCAGGAATAATCCGACTTAATCGAGATCGCCTTTTGATAAACCTCAACCGCTTCCGACCAGCGTTCCAACTTAAACAGCACATCAGCCAAACCATTGTGAGACCAGAACAAATTAGGGTCCAACTCATTAGCCTTTTGATAAGCCTCAATAGCCTGATCAAACGCTTGTTTATCCCGCCATAGGTCTCCCAACTTTTGCCAAACCTCAGCATTATCCGCCGCCAAATCCGTAGCTTTTTGATAGAAAGCGATCGCCTCATCTAGCTGTCCCGTCTGTACCAGAGCATCAGCGAAACCCTTACACAGCTCAAAATCCGCCCCAGAAGCATCCAAAGCCATTGCTTGACCCAGAACCGGAATCACATCAGCCCAACGTTCTTGTCGCAGCAATACCCGACCCAACCCATAATAGGCAGCCGCCAGATTTTTGTCCAATTCCAGCGCTTTACGATAAGCCGCCTCCGCCTCCGACAAATTCCATTGTTGGTTGCGAAGTTCCCCAATTTGGTAGTATCCCGCCGCCCAATTCGGATTAAGCTGTAATAGCTGACCATACAGAGCGATCGCCCCATCAAAGTCCTGTTTACCAGCCAAACACTCAGCCAAACCCTGGTAAAAAACTCCTGATTTCGGGTCAAGTTCAATAGCCTGACGGTAAGCCGCCTCCGCCTCTGACCAAGCCTGCTCAGAAGCCTTCACCTTACCCATACCATAATAAGCCGGAGCCAGTTGTTTATTCAACTCCAAAGCCCGCTGATAACTCTCATAAGCCTGATCGAGCTTACCCTGACCGAGGCGAGTATTTCCCAGACGCAGATGATCTTCCGGGGTAGCCTTATTCGGTTCCAAAGTATAGGCTTTTTCCAGACATATAGAGGCTTCACCCTCTCGCCCCAGACGTTCTAAAACCTTAGCCAAATTGCGATAGAACCCGGCAAAATTAGGATTTTGAGCGATCGCCTGTTGATAACAGGAAACCGCCTTTTCCAGGCGATCTTCCTGGGCGTACAAGCTACCCAAATTCGCATGAACTTCCGGGAATTGAGGCTTAACTTCCAGAGCCTTATTGTAGGAGCGCACCGCCGCCTCCATTTCCCCCAACATTTGCAGAGCATTCCCCTGAATTTTATAGGCTTCCGCCAAATTCCGGTCAAGTCGCAATGCTTTCTGACAAGCCGAAACCGCCTGTTCCCATTTTTTAATAGCGCAGAATGCCTTAGCCTCTTGTAAAACCGTTTCCGGGTTAACCGGGCGACTAATAGGAACCCCCATTCCCGTCTCCATAGGAACTTGTGGAGATTGACCCACCACCAACACATCAGGCTGAGGAACCTGCCCCGCAGCAGTTGCCGCTGCTAAAGTATCTTGAGGAGTTGACACCGCCGCCGCCAAAGTATCCACCGGGTTAGAAACTGCTGGAGTTGGGTTATTCAACTCAATAGCCTTCCGAAAATAGGTAGCAGCCTCCGGCAATTTACCCTGTTGTTTAAGGGCTTCCCCCAGATTTTGATAAGCCGCCGCCAAACTCGGATTAAGATTAATCGCATTTTGATAACAAGCCTGTGCTTCCGTCGCCATACCCTGCTGCATCAGACCATCACCCAAAGCCAGATGTTCTTGAGCGCTGAAAGTTTGAGGTTCTAGGGTGTAGGCTTTATATTGAGTTCGGATAGCATCTAAGGGGCGATTTAGTTGAGTCCAGACCTTAGCCAAATTCCGATAAGCCCCAGCAAATTCTGGTTTAATCGAGATCGCCTTTTGATAAGCAGCACTAGCCTGTTCCCATTGTTGCGATCGCGCATAGAGGCTACCCAAATTGGCGTAAACTTCAGCCCAGTTGGGTTGTAGTTCCAGGGCCTTCGTATAGTTTTGCTTGGCGGTTTCTATATCTCCCCCTCGCAAGGAGACATCTCCCAGGATCTTAAACCCCACCGCCGAGGTAGGTTGAATTTTCAATAATTGTTCACAAGCCTTACGAGCATCATCAACCTGTCCTTGTTGAAGATATGCTTGGGCTTGTTGTTGCAGGAACTGGACACTTTTTTGGAGGATCTCTTTAGCTTGCATGGTTTGGCTCAGATCAGACGGACTCATTTTTTAATTCCCAAGATTCGATTGTACTCGTTTATGGTGATTGGATCACAAAATTTTTTTTATCTAATTTCCAACTTCTCTAAAATCTTCTCCAACCCGGTCATATTGACCCAGATATCCTCAGTTAAGGGATTTTGGTACATTAGCGATCGCAAAGGGTAACAGGAAAACCCATCCCCAGTCAGGGAATAATGCTCTAATCCCAAAGCCTGAGATATCACCCAATAGTAATGGCGGTCATAATGGGGGGAGATCAACTCAATCACCCTCACCCCTCGCTGACAGAAAATCAAATTGGTTAAACCACTCCCATGGGGACCGATAACTATTTCCGCCCGTGAGAATAATGCCACCTGCTGGGAAAATGATAGTTTCTCTGGTAGCACCCGCACAAACCCCAACCGACTCAGGCGCGCCATCACCTGTTCTTCATTCAAAACCCGTCGATGTCTAGCCTGGGCACGACTAACATAGATACGATTAGGGTAATCATGATTATCACCTGTCGCCAGCGGGAGAAAAGTTCCTCGCAGGAAGTCCACCCCCCAGGGTTGCAACCATCCCGTGGGAGAAGCAAACGAGGGGACTAGCAACTGTCGCGCCTGAATATGGGGGTAGCGATCGCTTTCGATAATTTTCGATTCCGCAATACCCAAGCGCCGCAAAGTTTCCCGCTGAAACGGTAGCAAGGCGCTATTGACCACAAACCCATCTATCTGATTAAAGTCTACCCCCACCCGTCGCATTAATTCCCACCGTGGCATTATATCAACCATCCAGTGAAAATAGATATGTCCCGAAAGTCCTGATAATACCGCCACCGTCCCATCAATATTTTGGGGGGGACAAAGTTTAGTTTGGCGAAAAATCCAATGTTTTTCGGGATTATAGTTAGTACAACCCGGAAGGGGGGCGGGATATTCCCGTGACAGGTCCGCTAACAGTTGATTATCCGGTGTTATGGTAGCGATCGCCCGACAGACTTTCCAGTTATTTTCTTGGGGGACAATCCAACACCGTCCCTGGGGAATACTTGCCACAAAGGTTTCAAAGGGAACCTCTACAGTCTTGGCATCTGCCACTCGCCTCTCAATACCATAACCTAAATTGCTCACCTCAAATCCCGCAAAAATTCGCTCTCGACAAGGGCTACAATCTAAACCGCCGCACTCTCCCCCTACATTGTCTAAGTCTAACTCTGTTGGGGGTAGCTGTTGTCCTACCGTTGGAATCGGGATATAGTGGCTGGTGTCTATATTATTCGCCTGTAGCCATGCCTGGGTTTTCTGATAAACTCCTTGGGGTGGCTGTTGTGGTCGGGGAATTTCTCCGGTCGATATAGTTCCGCTATCCCGCCACTCCTGCGAAACAGTAGTTAACTTCTCTGCTGTTCCTCCGTTTTGTAAGACTTTTGAATAATAAGCGATCGCCACTTCCCACCGTCCCTGTAACTCAAGTAAACTCCCCAAAAGCCAATAGACTTCTGGGGAGTATTCAATCACCCCGGCAGTATGGCAAACTGTTATTGCCCCCTGCAACCTTCCCTGTTTAGCTAGACAGGATGCTAAATCCAGGTAAGTTTGTATTTTCTGAGGTTTAATCCTTAATGCTCGTTGATAATACCTAATTGCTGCATCCCACTCACCATATTGATTTAGGGTATTACCCAAATGACTATAGGTAGCTTCTAGGTAGTTATAAACCGCATCTGGCACCTCAGTTACACTATGATCAGACTCCTGGGAGTTCTCAGAGTTCCCCAATTCCCAATCGGATTTTTGCAGAGCTTCCAAAAACTGGGCGCAGGCTATTTGTGCCTGTAGTAGTTCATCTGAACCTGTTTCTAGGATAACATCCCGATTAAAGTGTTGGATATAACCCTGCACAAATTTGGGGTCAATGGCGATCGCTTTCTGGAAACAAGCCATGGCTTGAGATAGGCAACCTATGATTAGGCAAGAATTCCCACAGTCGCTATAGAACATGATATTATCCGGTTCAATGGCGATCGCTTTTTGAAAATAAGTGATTGCTTGTCGGTGGTTATTTTTGTGCTGCCACAACTTACCCAAATTACTGTAAGCAATAGCTAAATCTGGTTTCAGGCTAATTGCCTTATGGTAAGCGGCGATCGCTTCACTCAGCTTTCCTTGGCGAGCGAAAGCCCAACCCAAATTATTATATACTAATGGTTCGGTTGGGTCAATACTTAGGGCTTCTTGAAAGATAGCGATCGCCTCATCTATCTGATTTTGCTGTAATTGCAAATATCCCAGAGTGTTGAAAATTTCCTTAAAATTAGGGCAGTTAATTCGGCCTTGTTGTAAAACTTTAATCGCTGTGTTAATGTCCCCCCGCTCATTTAACCGCAGCGCCATATCTAAATAAGCCTCACCTAGCTTAGGGTTTAAGGCGATCGCTTTTTGGTAACAGCCAATAGCCCCTTCAATATTACCCTGCCAATGCCAAGTCATCCCTAAATGATAGTGTAAATCTGCCCAATTAGGAGAGAGGTCGATCGCCTGTTGGTAAAATGAAATAGCTTCATCAAACCAGCCCATATTCCGATATACTTGGGCAAGGTAAGCATAGCTAATAGGTTGGTTAGGTGCAAGTTCAAAGGCTTTGGTATAAGCCCCCATGGCCGCTATGAATTGGCCATTATCTTCTTGAATATTGCCTAGTAGTTGATAAGCAATGGCACAATTAGGCTGTTGGCTGATAATTTCTCGACAAATAGCAAAAGCCCGATCTTGGTTTCCTTGGCTTAAATTATCCTGTGCCAACTTCAACAACTCTTCAACACTACTCATTCCCACTCCCAGTTTCCCTGTCGCAGTCTACAACAGGCCTAGCGCTATCTTACCCAAAAATTATAGTCCTCCCCTGCCCATTTACTCAACTTTGATCCATCATCGTCTCGATTTTCATATAATATTGATTGATATAGGCTGAGAATCTTGCTAAATTTTGATAATTGTTAGAGAGGATAACCGATAATGAAAACCATTCATGTTGTCTTAATTGCCGTTGCTACTGCCTTATTTAGTGGTGGTATTGGCTTTGTCGGAGGTACGGCGATCGGAGGTATTGGCGGTGCGGCTGCCGGGGTTTTGTTGGGTATATGTATCACCGCAGAAACTGCTCAACAAGAGGGTATTTTAACTCCCGAACAAGCTGATAGTCTGGTAGGTACAATGCGCCAAAATGCCGCCACCCAATGGGATATTCCACCAGAGGATTTAGAGCAATTAAACTGCGATCGGATTACTCAAGATTTACGTTCTGAGTAATTCACAATAACCCCAAGCAGCCATCGCACTAAACATTACCCACCCCCTAAATTCCTCTCACCGGGGAGAGGTACTTCGCAGGCTTATGGCATGATTACTGAAACGGCAATCAAAACATTATCAACTCATCATCCTGGGTTATTTAAAATACATTTTGTATCAACAATCCACCAATTAGGCTGCTCAAAAACCCTGCATATATTAACCTGTTGATATAACGCAAATTGCGAATTATTTTCCAGTAAATTTAATGCTTTTTGACCTTCCGAAAAAATCAGCATCCAGTGATTATTTTTAATATATTCAGGCGAAAAAGCCGCCGGGTCAATCAGCCAAAAATCCACATTATATTGATTAATGAAATCCTGAAGTGTCTGCAAATCATCCGTATAGTGAGCATTAATCATATCCAAAGTTCTCGCCAAAATTTGATTATAATAACCCAAGTGATAAGGGATAGCATATTCTCGCGCCATCAAAACAGTTCTTTGAGCAAAAGTTGGCAGTTGGTCAGCCTCTGCTGACAGAGAAGCTATGACAATATCTGGGGGTTGCTGTTGGAAGAAATCATAAACTTCTGTCATTCTACCTTTTTCATATCTCACCAATGGAAAATAAGGCACGAAAGCCGGATATAATAGGACAATTCCCACCATAATAGCCATAAGACTCCCCGCCAAATATCGATAAAATCTATAGCCGTAGTTATGTTTAAAGACTCTCAGGAGTGTATCCCATATTAAAGTCAAAGATATGGCTGTTAAAAGCGCAATAATAATCCGAAAACTGAACTCAGTATATCGACCGGGAAGGTGTAGCCTAAACAAAAGTGCATGGGATGCAAAAAACATCAAAACCGATGATATGAATAATTGCAATAATACCCAAACCTGGGGTGTAATATATCTCCCTAGGGGAAACTGTCTCGGAAATATTAGTAAAAATGGCAGTAATAAAGCCACACATTGAGTAGCGGGGGTAAATAGGGAACTGTGAAACATTCCGCTACGTCTTCCGGTGAACCAAATATCCATCAAATTATCGTGAAAAAACCTACTCCGTCCCCCCTCGAAAAATTCGGGAGAATTCATGGCTTCGGCGCGAGTAATGGTCGGACCAAATTCTGAGGAGGTGATAATATATGGAAGTAATACTATGAACGCGACCAATAAACCCCAAGCTAAAATTTGATAATCGCGGTTATTTTGGGTTAGCTTAAAGCTGCGATTTTGCCAATTAATAACTCTCAATATCAGCATTATAGCAGCCATGAAAACATACTGAGGATAAAATAAGCCAATAGCTGCTACTGTGACACAAACACCCAGCCGAGAATGTCTAACTAGATAGTATAAAAAGGCGATGAAAATCGGGTTAATAAATGCTCTGGGTGTTCCTGATGCTAAATCGTCTTTTAACCATAAGGCTTGATTGATGATTAAACAGCCGATAAATCCTGTGGCTGGAATTGGTAAAATCTCAAGACATAACCTGAAAAAATAATAAGTAACAAATAATCCTAAAATTGGTGGGATAATTTTAGCTAAATCAAAGGGGTTTATTCCTAAGATAATACCTAGTTTATAAACTATAGTATATCCCCGGGGAGCTACAGATTGAAAATAATCGGCTATTAAATCATTGGGAAACAGGTTGGGGTCAATGAACCGCAACATCCAAAAAATGTGCTGTCTTGCGTCATTATGGACTAAATTGGGTTCCGCAAAGGCTTGTTTTAGCGATAGAATACCGTAAATGCTGGCTAAACTCATGCTGAGGAAAAGCCAAAATAGGGTCTGGGATGTTGTATATTTTTTCATATTTCCATGGAAACAAAAAAAGACCCCTACAACAATGAGGGGTTTTGATTAACTTAGTAATTTAGTAATTCAGAAAGTTTCTGAGTATTGCACAATCTGGAATAATTCAGTTACCCCAGACGTGGAAAGGTATCTCTCAAAGCCTTCAACACAATGTTGACAGCGCACGACTGCACAGCACTAACTCTTAACAATTATTAAGCTGAAACGCGAAATTGCTAGATAAGCTGTAAGACTTATTAAAAGAAGTGAGGAAGTGAGACCCTTAGGACCGACGAGAGTAACCGCCGCCACCACGACGACCGCCGCCGCCGCCGCCAAAGGAGCCACTATTTTCGCGAGGCTTGGCTTTATTGACTCTCAGATCACGACCGCACCACTCAGCACCATCAAGAGCATCAATGGCTGATTGTTCTTCAGCTTCTGTGTCCATTTCTACGAAGCCAAAACCACGCATACGTCCGGTTTCTCGGTCCGTGGGTAGTTTGACACGCTTAACTGATCCATACTCTGCGAACACAGCAGTTAGATCATCTTCTGTAACCTCATAGGACAGGTTACCAACGTAAATCGACATAAATTATCTCCAAAACCAGAGTTTCGTAGGGAGTGAGGTTCTCGGAGAGAAACTTGCCAGCATTGAACGTGAAAAACTCGTTGATACTTGAAACAAAAATACTACAACCGATACTTAATTCTCCATTGACTAGAGTCTAGCACCTTAACTGATTATTTGGGAATAGGTATTATTACTTTTTTAGAAAAATTTAAGATTTGGTCGGCATATCCTAGTAGGGGCGCGCCTCCGCAGTCAATTAAATTTCTCCACCGGAATTGTCGTCAACCCGCCCCACACCACGATCATTGGGTTGGATCTAATCAATCTGTAAGTTAAAGGGTAACCGGGTATATATTCCCCTAGGATCATTGAGATGCCTAAGCACGGATAACTCATGATAGAGTTGGAGCAGTTCCCTGGTCAGAGGGTCTGCTTGGGTGGCTTCGGTTCGCAGGCTTTCTAGCAAACGTTCCTCAAAACTAGGAATTCTGGGATATTCGGCGAGTTTCCAATCATCACCCAGTTCGGCTTTTTCGGCTACAGCAGCGATCGCATCTTGTAAACCCCCCAACTGATCAACTAACCCCAAGGCTTCAGCTTGTACCCCCGACCAAACCCGACCCTGAGACATTTCCAAAACTTCCTCTTGTGGTAAATCTCTCAATTGGGCGACGGAAGAGACAAACCGCTGATAAATGAAATCAACCATCTGCTGAACCTTCTGTAGTTCCTGGTCTGTTTTGGGACGGGAGATAGAATTAAGATCAGCAAAGGGTCCGGTTTTCACACCATCCCAGGTAATGCCATTCTGGTTAGCAATATCCTGAGCATTAAACAGCAGTCCAAATACACCAATGGAACCAGTGACCGTAGTGGGTTCAGCGAAAATGCGATCGCTCCCCATAGCAATCCAATAACCACCGGAAGCGGCGGCATTCCCCATAGAAACTATAATGGGTTTTTCCTCTCTGGTCAATTGTACTTCTCGTGCGATGACCTCGGAAGCGGTAGCGCTACCACCGGGACTATTGACCCGCAGGACAATTCCTTTGACCCGATCATTATCCCGTAGCCTGCGTAACTCTTCGCTAAAGCGATCGCCGCCAACTTGACCAATCCCCCCGCGACCATCGACAATTTCACCATCAGCGTAGACTACAGCAATGATATTGCGACTGTTGGGATTACCAGCCCAACTTCCCTTAACTTGAGGAGTTCTCGAATATTCCTGGATCCCCACCCGTCGAAAAGGTTGTCTTCCCTCCTCCTTTTCTTCGGTCAATTCGCGCAGTTTAGCGGCCACTTCATCTCTATGGGCGATATGATCAACCATTTCGCGATCCTTCGCATCTGCAGCCATTAAAAATCCGTCCTGATTCACAATTTGCTGCAACTGTGCTGTAGTCAGACTGCGACTAGATGCGATCGCCCCGGTAAACTCACCCCACAAATCTCCCAATAACTGCTGCATTTGCTGTCTATTTTCCGGGCTCATCTCTTGGCGCAAAAAAGGTTCAACAGCAGACTTATATTGACCAACCCGCGTCACCTGTACCCCAATCCCGAACCGTTCCAAGGCTCCCGCCAAAAAGACGCTTTGAGAACTAAACCCGCTCATCTCCACCGTACCCATGGGGTGGATAATGATTTGATCAGCTACTGAACCCAGGTAATATTCACGCTCGGTCCAGTCAGTATCATAAGCAATAATAGTTTTACCGCTCTCTTTAAACCCTTCCAAAGCCCGACGGACTTCCTTTAAATTCCCAAACCCTGTGGGAGTTGTACCACTACTGCCTTGCAGATACAGCCCGACAATTTTATCATCCTTACTCGCCCGCTCAATAGTTTCTAGGACTACCCGCAATGGCAAGAACCTAGCCCGATCTTCTCTCAGGGTCTGTCCTATGGCGATCGATGGTGTTGGCGGCGGTGCTGTGTCCGCTATACCCACAGACAGGTCTAGCACCAATACTGATTTATCTCTTAGGGTTGTTTGTGTACCCCTCGAAGCACTAACTACTACTAAAAACGCGATTCCCCCCATGCCAAATGTGATGACTAGGAACAGTCCCAGTAAATTGCCAACTACACTGGCTAGGGTATATTTCAGAAACTCTTTCATGACTAGCTCTTACCCAGCCGGGGACGGTTTGCTCTGGCTGCATTGGGGTTAATCATAACAAAATACCACAGTTTATATTGGATCAGCCACCATCGACTCAAAACACTTCCATATCAATTTTTAGCTTAGGGGTTGACATTATCCTATTTTTGCTGATATCCTCAAATGTATGTGTTATATTTTTTGCATATGCTGTCAAAATTTTGTTAGCAATATCTCAATTTTATAATAAGCATATAAAGATTTTCCCGAAATTGTCAACCCCCTGCCTCCCCAAACCCCGGCAAACATAAGTTAATTTAATGTTTTTAGGAGAATAATTTTAATATTTAAAAAATTGTAAATATTCATTACATTTTTATTGCTACTTATTCTTAAATAATTGACGACAGAATGGGGGTTGTGGTAAATTTGAAAAAATAAAAATCCACTGGGGTTTTGTCAACTCACCAAAATATCCTCTGTAAGCCTGATTCTATGGTGGCACTTGGGCGGTAATGGGGTAAATTTTGACTTTGGCGATGCACCAATTTTGGCGAAAATTGTGGCGCTGGAAAATCCGCCCCTTGACAAAATACACTTTTTGTGATTCATGGATTTGACCAAAGCCCCTCAAAGAAACCTAGTTTCTCAGCCTACTGCAAGCTTCTCAGGCTGTTCATAGCTCCTTGATATCCGGCATTATTGTCCTGTTTTCGATAGAGGTTAGCAGCGGTTTGCCAGTCGGAACCGGCTTTTTGCTTTTCTCCTAAAACCTTGTAAGCATCACCGCGATTTTTGTAGGCTAGAGCATAATTCGGGTTAATTTCAATAGCGCGGTTGTAGTCGGCTATGGCTGCTTCATAATTTCCCTGGCTCCGGTGAGCAAAACCCCGATTGTTGTAGGCATTATGATAATTCGGGTTAATTTCAATAGCGCGGTTGTAGTCAGCTATGGCTGCTTCATAATTTCCCTGGCGGCGGTGAGTAAGACCCCGACCGTTGTAGGCTAGAGCATAATTCGGGTTAATTTCAATAGCGCGGTTGTAGTCGGCTATGGCTGCTTCATAATTTCCCTGGCTCCGGTGAGCAAAACCCCGATTGTTGTAGGCATTATGATAATTCGGGTTAATTTCAATAGCGCGGTTGTAGTCAGCTATGGCTGCTTTATAATTTCCCTGGCTCCGGTGAGCAAAACCCCGATTGTTGTAGGCATTATGATAATTCGGGTTAATTTCAATAGCGCGGTTGTAGTCAGCTATGGCTGCTTCATAATTTCCCTGGCTCCGGTGAGCAAAACCCCGATTGTTGTAGGCATTATGATAATTCGGGTTAATTTCAATAGCGCGGTTGTAGTCAGCTATGGCTGCTTTATAATTTCCCTGGCTCCGGTGAGCAAAACCCCGATTGTTGTAGGCTAGAGCATAATTCGGGTTAATTTCAATAGCGCGGTTGTAGTCGGCTATGGCTGCTTCATAATTTCCCTGGCGGCGGTGAGCAAAACCCCGATTGTTGTAGGCTAGAGCATAATTCGGGTTAATTTCAATAGCGCGGTTGTAGTCGGCTATGGCTGCTTCATAATTTCCCTGGCGGCGGTGAGTAAGACCCCGACCGTTGTAGGCTAGAGCATAATTCGGGTTAATTTCAATAGCGCGGTTGTAGTCGGCTATGGCTGCTTCATAATTTCCCTGGCGGCGGTGAGCAAAACCCCGATTGTTGTAGGCTAGAGCATAATTCGGGTTAATTTCAATAGCGCGGTTGTAGTCGGCTATGGCTGCTTCATAATTTCCCTGGCGGCGGTGAGCAAAACCCCGATTGTTGTAGGCTAGAGCATAATTCGGGTTAATTTCAATAGCGCGGTTGTAGTCGGCTATGGCTGCTTCATAATTTCCCTGGCGGCGGTGAGTAAGACCCCGACTATAGTAGACAGTAGCATCATTGATATCAATTTCAAGAGGGCGGTTGTACTGAGAGGAAGTATCTGACCTTGCAGTAGGCTCTGTTGTTGAATTATCCCTAAATGTATTTACTCCTACAACAGCTATACCAACCAAGCAAATAACTAGGCCGGCATTTTGCCAAAAACTTTTCCAGGGAGATATGGCTGTTGACGCTTTTTGTTTTTGTGCTATCTGTGGGGACGACTCAGGTACTAGCTTAGATTCCCCAGAAAAGTTGATTTTTGGTAAAGTTGGCTCTGAAGATGCTATAGCAAAGTTAACAGGTATTGGATGATCATAAATATTAGATATGGTTTCATTATTAACAGACAATTGAGTAGAAACTGGAGGAGGTTTTGGTGTAACTATTTCAAGAACAGAAGGATTGAGAGCATTAATAACCTCTTGAGCTGATTGATAACGATGTTTAGGCATTTGATGAGCTAACTTGTCAATAATATTGCCTAATTCCTCACTAACCACTTTCCCATTCAGATAATCTCGCCATATCCACCGATTATTAATAGTATCATATAAATCAAATGGACTGACTCCTGTGAGTAAGTGCATACAAGTTACACCTAAACCGTATAAATCGCTCACCAATAAAGGTTTTCCCAAGGACTGTTCTGGTGCACAATATTCGGCTGAACCTATTATAGTTCCGTCAACATTAATATGTGGCTTTTTGACTACTTTGGCAGAGCCAAAATCTACGATAAACAGCTTATTGTCAACTGTACTTATGATCATGTTTTCTGGATTAATATCTCTATGGATTACCTGCTTACTATGCACAAAATCCAAAATTTCTAATACCTCTAGTAGAATTTCTCTAATCTGTGGTTCTGAGAAAGTACCATTCTGGTCAAGCTCCTCTTTTAGGGTATCACCGTTGACAAATTCTTGAATCAAATATTGTCGATTATTGACTATAAAATAAGCGATTAAATCAGGTATTTGAGAATGCTTGCCCAACTCCTCAAGCCTTTCTGCTTCCTGTGCAAATAACTGGGATGCGTTTTCAATAGTATCTGTTCCTTGGGCTTGAGGTAAAAACTGTTTAATCACACAGAAGGGTTGAGAAGGCTTATCTGTATCATTAGCTAAGAATGTGCGACAGAAACTACCTTGACCTAAAATTGAGCGTGGTATATACCTTTCTTTCAGGATTAACCTATTACCACATCTATGGCAATATTGGAAATGACTGGGGTTAGGGTGGAGACAGCCTGGGTTCAGACAGTAGATGGTGTTCATGGTCTGATGGCACGAAGATTAAACTATCTGCTGTAGCAAAGCTTACTTATCAGATGTTGCTACAGCTCAACTTCTTCATTATAGATCAGTTATTAAAATAGGTCTAGAAGAGCATGAAACGATCGCCTATGATAATTTCATGGGCTTAACATATCTACTAACTTGATTTTTTATTCAATATATCAACAGCCAGCTAACAAAGAAACCAGGTTTCTACAGAAATTTTTGATAAGCAACCAAAGCCCATCAAAGAAACCACACTTAATCACATCATTGTTTGATTTTTTATTCAACACAGAAAAAACGCCGCCGCCAGCCACGGAAACGGTTGACAAATCAAGAGCGATCGCCTATTATAGTGTCGTGGGGGTGATATGTCTTGTTGCTTGATTTTTTAGTCAACACATCAACAATAAAGAAACGGGGTTTCCAGGTAAAAGAAACCCAGTTGTAACGGTCTATAATGACTCTGTTAGGCGGTCAATAGAAATCATAGCCGCCTCAGCCACTTGATGATGACTGTCTTTAGCCAAATATTTAAGGGCTGATAAGCTCTTAGGGCTAGGTAAATTTCCCAGAGCTTCGGCTAGACGCTGGCGAATTAACCAATCATCAGACTGAGCAAACTTGAGGATATGGTCTATAGCTTCGAGGTCGTGAATTTCACCTAAAGCAGCGATCGCCGCCTGTTGCAAAATCACCATATCACTATTAAGGGCAGACATCAAAACGTCACGGGCGCGGATATCCTTCAAATTGCCGAGAGAGACAGCAGCACTAAAACGCACTAGCCAGTCGGTATCCTCATAAAAAGCGCGCATGAGGGGTTCAACAGCCCTAGAGTCCCCCAAATACCCCAAAGCCCCGGCAGCATCAGCGCGAATGCCATAGTCGGGGTCGGTTTCTAATAATTTTACCAGAATCGGATAACATTCGTCAGTTTGTTTAATCCCTAGGGCGAAAACAGCCATTGACCGAATTTGTAGGCTTTTATCAAAGAGAACCTTCTTAATTAGGGGAACAGCTTGCTCTGGGGATACCTCGCGCAAGGAAGCTAAAGCTAACATCCGATCGCGGGTATTATCGCTGTCTAACTTACGGGAAATTTGGTCTAGGGGAATAATTACACTCATGAGAGCAACTTATTAAAACTTTACATGGGGAATTTTTTCTATCCTATCTTAAAACTTTGAACAAGAAAAAGCCCCGCCTGAACAATCAATCAGCGGGGCCTGCGGCCCAAATCCTTGGAGTCCATGAAAGAACACTCCGCAGATGGGACGAAAATGGCTCAATCGAGACCATCAGAACCCCCGCTGGGCAACGACGATACAACGTTGAGTCATATTCTGATGCCATCACGCAGTGACAAACGCAAAGTCGTTATCTATGCCCGAGTTAGTAGCCGCGCCCAGCAGTCCGACCTCAACCGACAGGTGGCCGCACTGTCCAACCTCTACCCCGAAGCAGAAGTCGTCTCCGAAATCGGAGGCGGGCTCAACTTCAAGGGAAAGAAAATGCTGGCCTGACTGGGACAAGTCTTGTCAGGAGATGTCGGCATGGTTGTCGTTGCCCACCCAGACCGATTGGCCAGATGGGGATTTGACTTGTTTCGATGGCTCTGTGAGCAAAACAGGTGCTCACTCATGGTTCTCAACGAGACAAGTCTCAGTCGAGAACCAGAAATGGTTGAGGACATCCTCGCCATCCTCCACTGCTTCAGTTCCCGATTATACGGACGGAGTCAATACAAAACTCAGGTCAAAGAAGATCCTGATTTACCCCAGCCCCGAGCTAAATCAAGTCTGGCGCAAATGGTTGGCCGCTTGTCGGTATTGCTACAACCAAGCAATTGCATTATCTAGGAGTGGTAAACGACTAAGCAAACTGAAATTACGCAACGAAGTGATGCAGAGCGACTTGCCTGCATGGGTCAAAGAAACACCCGGCCATATTCGGCAGAATGCTATCTTTGATGCCTATCTCGCCTTTTCAGCCAGTCCTGGCGCAAGGCCACCGAGCTGTCGGGATAGTTCTCAAGCCATCAAGTTTAACAATGCTAATTTCTCTTCAGGGAGTTGGTATCCAAGACTAACGAAAGGATTAACTTTCATGGTTTCCTAAGCTATCCCTAAAACTTGTGTTCAAGGGACTCAATTAGTCTTAGCCAAGGGGCGGTGGTTTGCGGTGTTTCCTGAACCTGTCGCCATCACTCCGACTGACGCTACTGGCGTGATTGCATTAGCTCCGGGCGTCCGAACTTTCATAACCGGGTTTGATGGTTCACGATTTCTGGAATTGGGCTCCGGAGATATAGGACGCATCACTCGGTTATGTCAACATTTGGATGATTTGATGAGCCGAATCGCCAAGGAACCCTGTCGTTCAAGGAGGCGACGGATGAGGCAAGCGGCTCAACGAATGAGAACTAAAATCCGGAATTTAGTGGATGAGGCCCACAAGCAAATTGCTCATTACTTGACTAATGACTACAGCATAATTTTTCGGCCGACCTTCGAGACTTCCAACATGGTTGCCCAAGCCAAGCGGAAAATCAAATCCAAGACTGCCCGAGCCATGCTGACATGGGCGCATTATCGATTCAAACTAACCCTGAGACATCAAGGGGAAATAACTGGAACCACAGTTGTAGATGTGACGGAAGAATACACCAGCAAAACCTGTACTCACTGTGGTCATGTGCATTCCCAGCTAGGTGGCTCAAAAGTGTTCCGATGTCCTGAGTGTGGGTTCACTCTACCCAGGGACTGGAACGGTGCTTTTGGAATCTTTCTAAAAGCTTTGCGGGATACCGCCTCTGTTACCTTAACGGGTAATAGTGCTATCGTCGCATTGTCAGGCAATAGCCGGATAAATGTCGCGTAAATGTATCAGACTGAGCCTCTGGTGATTTGGGAAGGCAATCGTAGGGGGTTGTCGCGATCGCACCTCCGCCCGGTTTCTGTTCGCGATGTGTCCCCCTCTCGATTGCCCGAACAACAAACTGATGTAAGGTCGATCGCGCCTCTTTACTTCCGGTGAAACTGCTACGAGTGTCAGCCTTTCCAGATTGCACTTGAGTAGCGCCCAACCCGCACAACTGCCGGAATCGTCCCATGGCTTTAGACTTGGGAAGGCATTTAAACATCTCATCAAAGGGTACGATCCGAGTGAGTAGCCAGCCCCGTTCGCGGGAACCAAAACCGAACTTATCAAACACCCGGTGGTAACAATCAAACTTCAGGGTAGTGCAGCCTAACATCTCCTGCTCTACCATCGCCTCCGACTGATGCCACATACAAATCTGTTGGGCTAGTCGGGCAGTCACTTCACTGATACCAGTTCCTTCACCCGCCGCGATCGCTTTCGCGTATTCATTGTCAAACTTGGTTTTAACCGCTTTGGGAATTTCCCAACTATAGCACTAGTCAATACGGTTAGGACGCAGCCTTGAGAACAGAATCCATGGCATCATAGAGAGAATCAAACTGCTCACGTGCAATGGCGAATGCGGGCTTTCAACCACGACCAACATTTCTCTATCTTGTTGAGGTCTGGCGAATAAGGTGGTAGATAGAGCAAACGGCATTGAGCCGCCTCCACTAGCTCAGGAATCCGTCCCCCTTTATGAAACGTTGCATTGTCTAGCACTAGAGTCTGACCTGGCTTCAGTGTTGGAATTAAGATGAACTCCAACCACAACTCAAACACTGTCCGATTACAACAACCCTCAAAGCGATCGGGGGCTAAGAGTTGTTGATGACACCATGCGGCTATATAGCTCACCCTGCCCTGCCTCTTCCCGGATTTGAGGGCATCGAAGCGTTGTCCTTCCTCGCAGTAACCATAAGGGTAATCCGAGTCTTGACTATTCATGCCAGCTTCATCGAGGTAAACCAACCCTTCCGACTCCATATGTTCAATCTGAGCAATAAACTCCTCTCGCTGTTGCTCATCACCTTCTTGGTAGCCGTAAGTTTTTTTTTCTGGTGAAGCCAATTTTCTTCAAGGCTCTGGATATGGTGCGAGGAGAGATGTCGTCATCCCAAAGTTCAGCCATTTGAGCGGAGGTTTGATCGCCATGCTCTTGGGCAAAAGCCTTGAATTTATGCCAGTCGGTAATTTTGTGGTTATTGCCAGGTCGGTGATTAGGTTTAGGGAGGAAGTCTCCGGTCTGTGCTTTTCTTTGCAGCCAGAGATTAATGGTGTTCCGGCTGACATGGAAAACTTGACTGGCTTCTGTTTTGGGTATACCGTCTAGTTCAATTGCATTAATAACTTTTTGTCTAAGGTCGTAACTGTAGGGGGCTGGCCTTTTGGGTCTTATGTAGATATCCTTGCCATTATACGTCCTAACTATTCTGTCTTGTGCTAT
Source organism: Limnospira platensis NIES-39 (assembly GCF_026000695.1). Classification (GTDB taxonomy): domain Bacteria; phylum Cyanobacteriota; class Cyanobacteriia; order Cyanobacteriales; family Microcoleaceae; genus Limnospira; species Limnospira platensis. The sequence continues at coordinate 3,776,259 of NZ_AP026945.1, read as the reverse complement.
ACATCGACCAACCAAAATCCAGCCCAAGCGTTCCCTATTACTTCCCCAGAGGTGACGATATTGGGCAACAAAATCAAACCGCCGCGCCGCCGTCCGGTCGGGTACGTCTACTTTAGGGAAGCAAAATTGTTTTTAGAGATGCTCAATGAGCCTATCGTGCTCTGTGACTACAACGGTCATCTATACAAAGACCCCGATTAGAAGACAACCCCAACAATTTTTTTAGACCAAACAAACCTCCTTGCATGTCCGGAAACCCTATAGGTTTCCGTACCTGTTCCACACCCTAAAAATGCCTGCTATGAATGAAGTGGTAAGCAGTTTTGAAGCAACAAGGCGGGTATTGGATGCCAAGTTTAGCGAATACGAAAGTTTATAGTTGGGACGCGCCCAGCCCAGGTGGAACGGGAACCATTAAAGTAGCTGCCCGGCTTTCTAATAGATACGATGGCATTGCTACTGATTTGGGAATGACAAGCCACGCAACTGCGGCTGATGTAGATGCACATATGTTAAAGCCGAACCAAGCAGTTCAAGAAGGCTACTTGATGAAAATGCGGATCAACTATAGGCAAAACACTAAACATTTTGGCGCTGATATTTATGTGCCACCGGATAAAGTTGTTGATGCTATCCAAAAACTACCCGGTAAAAGCTGGGCCGGCACTGGGGTGATTACTTCCTGTCGCGATCGTCTTCAGGCTGATTACCGTTAAGTAACATAAAGGAATTTTGCAATGGCAGCTAGAACAAAACTTGTTCAATTAGGGACAGGATCCACAGCTAAAGTTTTTCGAGCTAGTGCTGTAATGTATACAAGCCAAAATGCCGACGTTTTGGGGATTAAAGACGTAGAAGAAGTCAATTTAAAAGCCCCACTCTATGACACTGGGGAGTTAATGCGAGTCGGAGCGTTAGTAAGGCTGAATGTAGCATGTCAAGGAACGGGAGGTCGAAAAATCAACTATAGAATTTTTTGCGATGGTGAAGAAGTAAGCCCCGCTTTGGCTTTCTACAGAAGCACTAGAAAAACTCTTAATGGTAGAACTGTATTAGGCGCTAATTTAGACCGCCGTCAAGTTCTCCGATAAGGCATGGATTTTACCGACGCTTATGGTGTATGGAAACTGATAGCTTCAAGCTATCAGCCTACCCAAGAATGGATAATTCACGACCCCCCAATCACTCAACACTCATTATTGAGATTTAAATTTTAAACTGATTGGGGGCGATGGAAAAACCCCTATGATGGCTATAGGTCAATGCTGCTTATCAGAGGGCATTATCGTGATGATTCTGGGAGTTTTGGCTGGGTAACTGGACAAAGGACTGTATACGTTACAGAAGAACCACAACTGATTAACTATCCGCCCATAGAAGAATTTAAAGATAATCCCTGGACAATTAGAAAGCTAGGAGTCCGCCGCCGTTTTTTCAAAAATGCAACATGGATCGAAAATCATCCTGCAATGGATTTAAAGTTTGATCTAAGAATTGAGGCTTTTGTAACTTAACATGGACATCTCTATCAGTCAATTAATCAACCATCTCCCAGATGGTTCAATGTTAAAAACCTTGCTGGCTTCATTAGGCACTGACGCTGAAAACGTAGATACTACCGTAGAACTTTACTAATTTGTTGAGGCTTTTTACCCGGCTCAAATCGAACACAACCAACTACCTCATGTTCAACGATGATTAAACGTAGTTTCTGATCAAACATTGTTTGATATAGTATTGCAACGGGATGGCTCCGTGACAAGAAGGTTAGAAAGAAAATTGTCATTCTTCCAAAGATTTGAGAATTCGGGAATTAGCAGTAGAGAACAAATCTAATTTACCAACGGTCTAAATTTTTCTGGTAATTGGGAGTCTATCCGGATTACCCGAAAACCAGCCATCATTAATTTTTTCAAAACTTAATTTAAGTTTTTGATAGCACAGGAGTTTCTGGTTTTATGAATATCGAGATTGAAAAAATTGCTTTAATTATTAGTTGGTCTGTTTCTTTAGCGGGAGGTATTTGGTATCTTTCAGCAAAATATTCTGAACTCCAAACTACTGTAAAAAAAATAAATAAGACATCAATATATTAGGAAATTCAATCAGAAAGTAAACCCGATGGGACAGACAACTTATCTGGCTGACTTTAAGACATATTGAAAAATATTTAACCAAGACAAATGACTATGATGAATTCAACTTAAAAGACAACGAAACAAACAACGATGGATTCTAATGTATTACCTGAGATAGTCAAACTGGTAACTGATGGCATTACAGTTTTTTTAGTCTGGCAGTTAATGAAGCAAAATCAGAAACTGATATCAGAGGTTAACTCCAGAGACGACGAATTAATGAAGCTGATTTACACAATCCTAAATCAATATAGGCAGTACCCAACAGGATTAAGCGATCGCACTAGCCGAATTAACCATCCTAGGGAAAAAGCCAAGGAGTAATTAATCAGACTGACCCAATGGAGGACAACCTACTGGGAAGATGGACAAAATAAGTACAAATTCCCAGCTAGGGCAAAAAAGCGATCGCATTAAGTCCCTTGACACCAATCTGGACTTCTACAATTCCAAGACAACGGTAAACGCTTCTATATTACCCCCAAAGGCGCTAAGATGACCCCCTTCTAGGTTAATTTGTCCCCCCACTAGCGTAATAGCCTGTCCGGGTTGCACTTGTAAACCTGTGGGACTCGGTTCGCCTTCCAGTCAGATACCTACCGCTTGGGAACGGTTCGTAATTGTTGACCCAGCCCCGTTTAATTGCAGCCATAAGGGGGGTGTTAATATATAGCAGAGGGGGGGACTGTGGTTGGGTGCTTAACTGGGTTCCATCGTTAAAAATGAGGCGGTCTGCGGTACTGGCGAGGAAGGAACCACCGATGTTAAGTTGGGCGTTAGGACCGAAAATGATACCGTTGGGGTTGAGGAGAAGCGTTTATACAAGTTAAGTGACTTGGGTGGCGATCGCTTTAGTTTTTCTGTATGATGATTATGGCCATGAGTTATGGCTAGGTGATTGAACCATAACAGCTTGAGAACCTGTTATCCGTTAGGGCCACAGACAATTCTACTCCCAAGTCCTAACGGATTTTTGTGGCTTTGGCTTGATTGTGCGATCGCGTTCACTTCTTGTCCCTCGTTGTTCACTGCTAAGTATTTTGTAAATTAACTTCATTAATTCATTGTCTCTTGAGTTAACCTCTGTTATTAACTTTTGGTTCTGTTTCATTAAAGACCACACTAGAAATATTACAACCCCATCACTTCCTACCCGTAATAATTCCGGCAAAACTTCAGTCGTCATAATTTTTGTATTTATCGCCTTGGATATTTAACGGAAAATAATCTTGATTTTTGGTTAAGTATTTTTCCATGTGGTTGATGTTTATCCATACAAGTTTATTATGGTCTTCTATTTCTCGCCTAAGCATTGACGATATTCTGTTTAGCTCTTCTCTGTTTCTGTTGACTTGTACTTTAATTATTGTGTATTGAACTGATACATACCATACCGTACTAATGAGTGAAAGTATCCAACTTATGATTATTGTGATTTTTTCGATTTCAATATCCACGGTGGAATTAACTCCTCTGTTGATGTGGATTTTTAATCACATTTTACTTGGGTTAATTTCAAGACTTTGACCAGATAACGCAGATAGAATCCGAATTATCTGGCAGCTTTAAATTTTCGACCAACTAACTTTCGATTTTCGGGACAATTACAGCATCTTCATACTTTCTAAAAAAAGCTAGAGTTCTTTGTAATCTCCTAAAAAATGTCCCGTCTAAACTTTCTATTACAGGCCCAAAACTTTCTTCTGAGACCATACTAATTGCTTGATTTCCTGGTTGTTGGTTGTATACTTGCTGTGCTTGATATAATGCCCCTACTAAATGACAAAATTCTACGGTAGCGTCCACACTATCACCGTTTGTCCCCAATGTTTCTAGTAAAGTTTTAAACTGTGAATCATCTGGGAGATGGTCGATTAATTGATTAAGAGAGATGTCCATGTTAGTCTACAAAAGCCTCAATTGTTACGTTAAACTTTAGATCCATTGTAGGATGATTTTCGATCCATGTTGCGTTTTTGAAAAAACGGCGGCGGACTCCCAACCTTCTAATCACCGAGGGGTTGTCTGTAAATTCTTGAACTGGTGGATAGTTAATCAGTTGCGGTTCTTCTGTAACGTATACAGTCCTTTGCCCTGTTATCCAGTCAGAATTTCCAGAACCATTAGAATAATGCCCTCTAATAAGCAGCATTGACCTATAGCCATCATAGGGATTTTTCCACCGCCCCCAATCAGTTAAAAATTTAAACCTCAACAATGAGTATTGAGTAACTGGGGGGCTGTGAATTATCCATTCTTGAGTTGGCTGATAACTTGACGCTATCACCTCCCATGTGCCATAAGCATCCGTAAAACTCATGCTTTACTTGATAACTTGACGACGGTCTAGACTAGCTCTCAATACTGTTTTACCGTTTAGGGTTTTACCGCTACTATTATAATGATGTAAAGCAGCGTTTACGTTTTCTACGTCGCAAAATAGTCTATATGTAATTGGTGGTTTATTGGTTCCATTGTTGCAACTAACGCAAAGTCTCACCAATACACCAGCTCGCATTAATTCCCCAGTATCATAAACTGGCTCCTTTTTATTCGAATCAGCGACTGGACCTATTCCCAAAGTTGCTACAGTGTTACTGTCATACATCACACTACTAGCTCTAAATACTCTAACCTTAGTGCCATCTACTAATTGACATAGTTTCGTTCTAGCCATTGATATACTCTCCTTTTGTTATTAACGGTAATCAACTCGTACACGATCGCGACATGAAGTTATCACTCCCGTACCATCCCAGGGCTTGTTAGGTAGCACTTGGATGGCTTCAGTAACCTTGTCTGTAGGCACATAAATATCAGCACCAAAATACTTATTGTCTTTTCGGTAGTTAATTCGCATCTTCATTAAGAAACCCTCCTGCACAGCTTTATTTGGCTTAAGCATATGTGCATTTACATTTGTTGGATCTGTGTGGGCGGTCATTCCGAGATGTGTAGCAATGCCATTGTACCGATTAGAAAGCCGGGCAGCTACTTTAATGGTTCCCGTACCCCCTGGCGAGGGTGAATTCCAGCTATAAATTTTTGAACTATTTAGACTGGGCATAGAATACCTGCCTTGTTGTTTAAAAACTGATTACCACTACATTCATAACAGGTATTTTTAGGGTGTGCAACAGTTACGGAAACCTATAGGGTTTCCGAACATACAAGGGAGTTTGTTTGATCTAAAAAAATCGTTGGGGTTGTCTTCTAATCGGGATTCTTGTATATGTGCCCGTTGTAGTCACAGAGTATGATAGGCTCATTGAGCATCTCCAAAAACAATTTCGCCTCTCTAAAATAGACGTGCCCGACCGGACGGCGGCGGGGTGGTTTGACTTTGTTACCCAATATCGTCACTTCTGGGGGCGTAATAGGAAACGCTTGGGATGGATTTTGGTTGCTCGATGTAAAGACCTTTGAACTGTCAAACTCTATCTGCATCACCTGGCAGATTCGTTGATAAAGATTAATCCCCTCTGATGCACTGGTGACAAAAACGAAAGATTCCAACCCTTGGCGCTTGTCTCTATAGCTAACCGATTCCCTCCCCTTGTGAAGACGGAATTGTTGAGGTTGTAGAAAGTTTTGGACGATTCTCTGTGCCAAACTTCTGATATTAGCTTTAGTTAACAAGTCGCCAGTTCCGTTCGGGTTTTCTGTTTTTCCCACCAAACGGAATCCCACTCTTGCCTCTAATTGTCGGTAGCCTTTTTCCACATCCTCGATCCGTTCCAAAAAGTACAGCACAACCTTGGGAGCGCCCCGGTAACTAATACCCGTCGAGACCGTGCTATCCATTCCCTCACTGCTACCCCCACCCTCGTAGTGGATTTGTAGGATTTGCCTAATTAATTCCTTGTCGTTCCCCGTCAAGACAACTGATTTGTTCTGAGAGCGATCGGGAAAATATTCTATTGTGCGGTGAAGCCCGACATCCTTTGCTGTTTTTCGGGCTGAAGGTTTCCATTCAATGTAAGCCGGGCGAGAGCCTACCTCATTTCTCCATTTGCTTATTGTTTCCCCAGTGGAATTACTCACATTCGACGCGGGATAGTTAGTTCTTAATGTGGGGAGTTTTGGGTTCACTCTGTAGCGTAGTTCTGGATAACCCGCCGCCCAAACATCAAACCAATCCTCGAATTTTAGATCGCTGGCATTGAGAAGATGATCGAGCATCTTCTCCATCCATCCGAGTTGTGACAACTGCAATGCCAAGGCTGACTCAGAACCAGTCATCAGCAGCTTATAATCTGGGTTTTTTCTATCAGGTTGTAACTGATAAACGTTCCAGTTTGGCTGCAATTCTATTCGGACTCGTTCCGGCCGCTTATCTGATAGTTTCGTGATACGCCGTTGACGAGCCATCATGATGTAAGTTTGCTGAGTAAGTCTTCCAACTTCTACCATTGATATCCCTCCTCTCAGGTGATGAATTTATACCGGTATCCACTCCTCATAAGTTCCCTGCTCTGACAACAACTCACCGAGGGTTTCAAAAAAAGTAGATGTCATTGTTTCTATACCCTCCCATTGTTGCTCATTCACCCAATCAAAATATTCATCTTCTTTAACTTTCGCCCAAGTTTCTTCTACTTTCTCCGAAACAATAAAAGGTGATTGCCCTTCCTTGCCCCAAGTATCTTCCTTATCCAACAACTTGGCTGCTACTTTTCTGGCGTTGATGTAAGTCATAACAAACAGTGCTTTCTTAACAACCTCTTGCACCGCATACCTCAGCGAGGATAACGCATCCACCAAAGTCTCTTTAATAGTCGGGTTAATCATACACATAGCGGCGATCGCACCTTCCCGAATCCTTAAACTTGTTGCCGCCGCACTACCCACCTTGCCCACCACTAAAGCCGCCAAAGATTTCCCGACTGTTTCCCCCAAGGGAACATATAAAGCATTAGCCGCTTGTTTTAAATCGTCCATCATTTTCTTGTCAGATGCTGCCCAATCAAAATTATAGGCTTGAGAAACCCCTTGGGTCAATTTGCTCATTACTGTAGGTATTGTTACCCCTAAAAAACCGCCAACAAAAGCCGGATGGGCTGCTACTAAACTCCCTACACCCGCACCAACAAACCCTAATGCTTGTCCGCCAACAATCAGCACAGTCCCAGCAATTAAACCACCCGCTACAATCCCGGCTATTTTAGGAACCAGAGGAGCCTCTTGTAGCCATTCTTTGAAAAAACCCCAGTTCCCTTTTTTGATGTTTTCTGCAATAGCTAAAGCTCCACCCTTGACACTACCCGCCCATTTCTTAAAATCAAAGGCTTTTAAGTTTTGAACCTGCTGGTAGAAAGTGGACGAAAAACTATTAAACCACTGGGCGGACATCGCACCGCCAGCTATAGCGGTTGAGGTCAGTTCTTTCTGGTCTATCCCTACAACATTAGACATAATCTTAACCTATATTATCAGCGTCGAATGGTAATAAGTCTTTACTTTGGCGGAACTCATTTAGGTTTTCCCTCGATGACAAATTATCGGATTTGATTGTGCGATTCATCATCAACTCAGCATTAGTCTTTAAGAGACGTGCCCGTTCCTCTCTAGTAGGAGGATTTTTGGGTTTATCTTTAAACCTCGGTTCTGTCATAGCATTATAGTAATTCATCAACCAAGAACGTTTAAACTGTTCAAAGTCGCCGCCCCCAAGGGCTGATGCTACATTTAAATATTCTAAGTGTAGCCGAAAATCCAAGACAGCGATCGCTTCCTCTATTCTGTTGTTTGTATCAGTTCTTAACCCCGCTTTTTTCTCTCTTTCAGATGGTGGCTTCTTACCACTACCCGAATCGCTTGGGGGACGATTGGAACCACGGGGGGGATTTCTTTTGGTCACGATTATGTCCTCATTTTAGCTGCCATATTCAAAATTATCTCATAAAGGTCAGTGCTTTTAAACCTAAACTCATCAACCTCTATTTCATAATCATGAATCTCTAATAAATCGGGTAACATAGCTTCTGTCGTGTCTTCATCGTTTAAATCAAGTTTAGGCTCCTGACCCTTTTTACTATCCTTACCGAATCCCTTACCAGCTCCCCAGTGTTTTTTACCAAACACATTAAACTCAATCGGTAAAGTCACCACCTTCGAGATAATAGGAATTCCCAACCCGTCCAAAATCGCCGACGTTCTGTAATATAACTTAGCTAAAGTCCGATACATTCTCGTCATTATATAAGCTAGGCGAATCTGAATATTTAACCGGTTAGCACTATCACCTTTCAACTCAATCAACAGTTCAGTCTGAGCCTTTAATATAGCCCCCAGCGAGTTAAACTTTAACTCTATAGACTGGTCGCCTTTTTGGGCTTTATTCGTATCCTGAACTTTAACAGTAACCGGAGCATCAAAACCATAATTGTCGATGGTTTTCAACAGGTCAGACATGATTTCCAGATAATCCTTATTTGCATGATTACCTTTACCTTCTGGTATCATCATATTAGACGGAACCTGGAAACTCTTGTCTAACAACTTCCTGACCCCTAGGGCTTTATGTATTTCCCGAGTCATCTTGGTCAAATCTTCACAGCATGATTGAAGCATATCACTCCTTAATATTGGTAGACTTGGCGGTGGCTCTGGTTGATAATTCTCCACCCATTTACAGGGATAAACTGGGTGATATCTGGAGTACGATCCTATTTGATGAATGTGTCTAATAATCCAGTAATGTTCATAAAGTTTCGGTTACCCTTCCGCATTTGGATTAGCAACCCAGGGAGCCGCAATAGAATCAACGGTATAATACCCGTCATGACCTAGGTTGGTAGATGTAGCAAAATAGCGTGGAGAACTCTCTTTAGCGAATTTCCCCAGTTTTGTTACTGATATTCTCTCTTTTATTGTAGTAGAAGAATGTAAGAACCCCTCTTCCTCCTGCAGTTTCCTTCTAAACGCGGTAATGGAGCCTGGATTTGTATAACCTAAATTGACTAAAGGGGCAGAAATATAAGGGGCGCTATACATTGAAATGTTCAACTCTATGTCAGATCCGAAATTTTTAAAACTTTTCCCGGCGAATGACTCAACTAAATCTGCATACTGGCTTTTTATAGGATCTGTTTGAAAAACCCGAATATGTGCCCAGTAAGCCATACAAAGCCAACCAGTATAACCTGGAGGGGGACCGGAAATGCCTAAATCAACCCTACCTGCATCGCTTTCATCTCCTTTATCTTCATCACCGCCGCCTTTATTATCGTCTGCTCCCTCATCTTTATCATCTTCACAAACATTTCTAGCAAAGGTAACCGTTTTCCCCCCAATAGTTACGCTCATCGATTGCTCGCATTCCCCAAGGTAAACCGAGACATTTGCATCGTTGATACTGTCAATTGTTCCCCCAAAACCTTTGGGGTTTCCATCTTCATCAAGGTCTACAAATCCGCGAGCCGTGCTGCCAATCTTTTCGGTTTTTATCCCTCTCCTAGTTCCACCATCCTGTAAATCCTCAGCTTCTATGCTTGCTTTGGGCAACATCGACCGGGCAAAATCAACCATTCCTCCAACGTCTATATCAATATCCCCGTCATCACGGGGAATCCTTACTCTAGCCCTGGGTTTGTCGTCTGCTTCTAATCTTTTGACCTCTCTTTCTATTACATCTACAGCTTGCCGGTAGTTGCGATTCCTAACAATGTCTTTCACCCTTCGGCTACGCTCTTCTACCTCTCTCATTACAAAGATTCCTCATCCCAATTAATAAATAATTGCCTCCATCCCTCCTCAGACAACACCCGATTATCAGTCAGCCATTCTGGTTCCATCGCCTCGATCGCTTCCAAAGAAACCGAATTAATCGTTTCCCGTTTTTTTAGCATAAAATAAGCATTAGGCAGATACGGGCTTCTCCAAGACCTTAACATGGCAGTGACTGGCAACACTTCTAAAAAATCAAAAGTTTGGCATAGATACTCAATTCTCTCTAACCATTGCTCAACAAGAAAACGATAGTCCCCCCTACTGCTTGAATCTGTTTTAGTTGTTTGTCGATCCGTTTTCGGAAATTCATTAATTGTCCTGTATTGTATGGGAACATTAGCCAAGGCTTTTAACTCTCGAATGAAAGGAAAAGCATCAGATGGAGAACCGGGAAGCAAAAAGTGGCGCTTGTATATCACCTTTTTAGCATAAAGCATTGATGATAAATTACTATCCCACAAATTAACTGCAGCCAGTTCATATTGTCCCGCTGGTAGATGACCTAAATCCTGGGGTTTTTCACTGCTATATAAAGCTGTGGTCATTGATAATAACTCTCCATAATCAGAACAGTTGTCGTTCCCTCTTTTACTTTTGCCCATATCGCGTCAGTTGGTATAAATCCGGCTACATTACCTGGATAATAAATCTGGCCGGGTGGCATTTTGAACGGATGGCTTGTCGCGTTACTCCCCAATGTTCCAAAGCCCCAAAGGAGCTCAATTTCTCCCTGATTTTGGATTTCAAAATAAGCACGGCTTAGATTAGCGGGGGCTATTAACATGGGATTAGGGCTTACAGTGACTGTATTCATCACTGTATTAGCCGGACGTTTAGCCATCAATATTAAATCTAATTCTACTCTATATTCCCCCTCAATGTAAAGAGTGTCATAGATGCGATTGCTAGTTATTGAACCGCCCCCTAATATTCCATCGCCATAATCCTTAAAACTTACACCCAACCGGTCAAATCTACCAAATATTTTAACCTCGTTTGCTGTTAAGTAAGGATTAATTAGAGGAACATAAAACCGCCTTCCTCGATTTTGAATGATAGGACAAGCTGCCTCAATCCATGGACCTGTGGCGCTTTTCCTTCTAAGCAATTGCAGCCCAAATTTAGGATGGTTACTCTCTAATTTCATTAATTTAGCTGCTCTTTCTGCCGCCGAATCCTCTGGGTAAAATTCAGGATAAGGAGACCGGGGAAAACTTGGACACCAAACTGAGGCGGTGAGACTTTCTAGGAAAACATTAGCACGCCATAGCCATCTAGGGTCAATATTGGCAGATATTGAATTAACGGCACTAGAAACAGCCCCAAGTGTTAATGGGTCATTAACATAATTACTGGCATTACTTTGATTAATTTCAAATGAAAATGTGTCGGTTTCTGAACAGCGATTTTCTGCCATAGTTTAAGGTGTCAATAAGTATGGTTGTGCGGTTGAAGTCATACCATTAGTGTAGTCAATGATTACGGGATAGTCTGTTAAAGTGATGGTGCATATTAATGGATAAGTTCCATTTCCCCTAACGTTAGGTCGGATAGAAAAATCACAATGTTGTTTGGCGGGTTCGGGGTTTAGCTCGAAACTAAATTCTGCTATGTGTTGATGTACAACTAAATGCAGTAAAGCACTAGCTAAATTGGTTTGGTTAAAGGGGTAACTGCCTATACCGGGTTCAAAGGCATCAACAACGGCTCTTGGACTTTAATCGCACCGTCATCAATAAAACCTTCTAACTCGTCAATATCCAGATTAACAACAGAAGCCTCCTCATCCAGAGACAGATCCATAATATCTTTCCCGGTGACATTAACGACTAAGTTTTTCTGCCTTTGCAACAATTGCCGCCCCATTGCTAAAACTAAGGCTTCTAAGGTAGTTTCAGAAAAATCGGGATAAAGTCCCGGCGTGATGTTCATATGCGACAATAGAGACAACTCATTCCATTTTACTATAAATGCCTATTCGGTTTGAAATGCGTCCTACCGGTGGCGGGGGCGGCGGCGCTTATTATCGCCATATTAAGTCAGGTTATTTTCAACTCACCGCAGGGGAAGAGATTGAAATAGTCCCCGCCACGCCATTATTAGTCCGTCGGGAAATCACCATCCAAGCCGACAATCCTTTTTCTATTCGGTGGGTAGGGTCTGATTTATCCTTACCTGTTTTTGAAAATGGCTTCTATTCCGATGGGAGTGATGGGGGGATTGGTGTTTTAGCAAGCAGCCCCACAACTCAGATTCTCTCTATCTGGGTGCGCCAAGATACGGAAATTGACTACAACATAGGAAGCGAAATCGAGGACGATATGCCTATCCCAGATTTATCAATTAGACCGTTTATTTCCTTAGATTCCAATATAAACAAACTTCCATCGTTTATAAGTTCTGATTCTCAAGTTAATTATGATGACGTAGATACTTATAATAGGTTCTGGGGAACGTGGACTACAACAGAGGGAGCAGTTAGAGCCTGGCAATTTGATGCTTTTTTGCCCGGTAAACAATATGTTTTTAATATTACCCATAATCTTTATGCCTACATTGGGAATGACGGAATTTCTACGTCTGTTATCAAGGAAGGAACTAATATCGAGATTTTACTATGTCCTCGTGAAACCATGTGGATGGCAATATCTCAAGTTGCATTGTTTTCTAATGTTTTGAGTTCACATATTGACATAGATAATCTTGAAAAATGGATAACAAATCGATGCTCTGTTATTACAGTTCCTGACACAGGGGGAGCTTTTAATCTGACTCCTACTCTGTCTCGCTATATTTTGCTGTTTAAAGCTGAAGGTTCTTTTTTAGCTCCCGGATTAGGACTTTGCCGTTGCATTTACACGCCCAACAGCACAGACCCAAAACAAGGGGGAGAATTTGAGATAACGCAGTTTTTACCATGGGAGGATTGGTAAATTCACAAAAATAGGGGAGAGTATTACCGGTTAGTAAACAAATATAGAGAAGGCTGATCCGATCGCTCGCCGCCAAACTTTCCCCCAAGTCGGCGCGAAAACTAATATTCTCCCCGCCCGAACCCTACAATAGTCATATAGGTAAGCCGATCGCTTTGCCTCGTCGGCTAGGCAACTGGGGGAAATTCCCTACAGACACGAATTCATGAAAAAAAACCGCATTGGTAAAGCATCAATCATTCCTGATGCGATCGCCGACAAGATAATCAAACGCTGTAAATATCCCTGGCAGCAAACTTTACTTGCCATCTTGATGTACACCGGTGAACGAGTAGGAGCGGTGAGGTTACTACGAGTCCCTGATGTTTATGTTTCCCCAGCTTCCCACATTGCCTTACCAGAAATTACCTTTCGGTCTGAAACTAGGAAGCGATCGGGCGGGAAAGATGGGGGAGTCCGCCAAGTTCCCATCTCCCAAAAACTTAGAGAGATTCTTGGAACCTACCGCATCGGTGGCGGCGATTTTCTATTTCCCAGCCCATCTGATATATCCAAGCCCGTGACAGTTCAAGCGTTCGACTCTTTTCACCGGAAAGCGATCGCTCAACTGGGTTTACAAAATGAGGGTTACTCGCTTCACAGTTACCGCCGCACTTTCATTACCAAACTTTATAACAAGGGAGTCAATACCAGAACCATCATGGCTATCACAGGTCACAAATCTATGGCATCTTTGCAGCGCTACATTGATGCTGATCCTCAAAAAATCCGAGACGCGATCGATGAAATCTAAGGCAGTCGATGACTTAAGGTTGCCAGACATCAGAGGAAAGTGGGTGCTACTAGCCAAACACAGATCGAGAAGTAACTGCCCTAGATTCCGCCAATTTTAGCACTAAACCGGGCTGCTTGGTATTTTGTCTAAAACATCAAAGACTCTTACACACAGCCAACGGCGCTAACCATTTTACAGTAGCAAATAGCGCTGTTTAGGGTTGGAAAATGCTCATTAATTTTTCTGTAAAATCATAAAATTTTTCGGGGGAGTAAAGTCTCCCCCTGTGGAAAATTTAGGAGTTGCTATCTGGGGATTTCCAACCACCCGATTTAAGTGCGGGAAGTTTTTCTAGGATAGCTTCGAGAGACAAGCCGGACTCGATCCACTGTTCTACTTGGTTGGCGATCGCTTTAGCTTTTTCCGATAGATGGGGGCCGGCAAGGTAACAAACCTGCTTTTTTCCCCTATATAGGTAAGCATATTTATTCCCGTTGGTGTCTTGGGCGGTTGACTTAGCTTTCCAGCGAACAGTTAGGCGATCGCTCTGAAAAGTGTTCACCGGGGATAAATTTTCGTCACCCAGGGTGACGGCTATCCATCCCAAATACTTAACCTTACCTTTCTCGCGTAACCTTTCCAGAGACTTGACTACACGAGACACCGGGATATCAGTGGATTGAGCGAGTTGTTTGTGGTCTTGATTGGGACAGTCCCTAAGATGTTTCAAGACAGCCATATCATCCCAAAAAGGATCGAATGGTTCTACACTTTCAGAATCCGTCACCCAGGGTGACGGAATTGAGAGGGAAAGCTGCCCCGGTGACTTAGATTTTCCCTTCATCGGCCTGACCCCCTATCATCATCTTCCCCAGGTATCGTTCGACTATTTATAGCCAAAAGTATCGATTGTGAGTTTTTGGCTATGCTGCGAACCAAGAAAAGCCTCGCTAGAAAGGGACGGTTTTCATGAATTAGGGCGATCGCCACATCAAGATAACGGGCGACTTGGCGGAAAGCTGCATAATTCCTCCCGATAAGGTCTCGAAGTTCCAGCACTTAGGACTGAAGTTCCAGCACTTAGGACTGAAGTTCCAGCACTTCTGGGGGAACGCTTGGGATTGTGTCGGTCGGGTTATGAGCGATCGCGCGTAACGGCGCGTTTAAATTTTTAACTTTTGCGTCACCCAGGGTGACGGAATCGGTGACTTTATGAGCGATCGCCTTTTCACCGGTGACAGTTTGAAGGTTAGAAAAGTGTTGTGCCATAGTCCATTTGTTTCTTGAGGGTTTAGCAGCGTGCCAAAATAGAAAGCACCCTTCGTGGACACGAAGGGCGCTTAATTTATTTAGAAACCTGTTGGAGAATCTTCTGTCGGATGTTCTCCATTTGTTTTTTCATTTGAGATTGATAGTCTCGATTTGCTTGCAGTCTTTCCTCCAATCGAGTTTCATGGCTTTTGACATACTCATGAAAACCAGCAAACAACTCCTCCAACAGCTCTAAAATTTTCCCGCCTGTTCCGGGGACACTTTCCCCGCTTGGCTGGAAATTATCCCCCTGGCAATCTGTTCCACCAATTCGGACCGATTCAGATTTAGCTCCATAGCCATCTGATCCAGTAGCCCGACGGCTGTTTCCGTTAACGTCATCGAGACTGACTTCTTGTTTTCCCCGTACAGCGTGCTGCGGGTCTTCCATTATTCGAGCGCGATAGGTAAAAAGCCGGATGTTGAGAGCGGGGAAGCTGGTAGATTTATGCGATCGCCTTGGGGTTGGTCAGGCGATCGCAAAAGCACACCCTATATATAGGTAAAAAGCCTATGGTCAAACCAAAAGCCGAGGCCGCCAATTTGCCTAGCGGGTTTCACCGCCTGGACAAAAAACATCAGCGGATTTTCCTGGTCACTTGTTTGGCTTGGATGCTGGCAGAGCGACAAGTCGCCGCCAACGGGCAGCAACAAATCGGACGGCATTTAAGACGGACTGCTCAAAGGTCTGTGTTCAACTTATCAGATGAGGAGGTAGCCCACTACATAGCAGAAATTGAGGATTCCATCCAACGGAATCCCCAAATAACCAGACCGATTGGACTGCTTTTCAAAGTTCACAAGTCTTAATTTCAAAAGGAAAGGGAAACCTGTTCGTTTCCCCTTCCTCCCCATCATCCTTAGTAAAAAGGAACTTGAATATGAGCGACGTGAATCTACCTCGTTCAGTCATCAGCATAACATCTGAGACTGCTACGGGTCAACTCAACTTGTCCGAATCCAGCAATTCTCATTTTGGCGAAAACCTGTTCAAGTCCCCAGCATCCCTGTATCGTAATGACATCCAAGAAACCCAGGAGCGCCAGAGCCGTTGAAAAAGCCAGGTGGCTTTGAGACTCTAGTCGGTTCTTTCCGCCAGTGCTTGTCATCGCTACCGGACAAGCGCCGGGGTAAAAATCGCCGCTATGGAATGGAGGATGCCGCTTTAAGTGCGTTTAGTGTGTTTTTTACTCAAACTCCGTCGTTTCTGGCTTATCAACGTCTGATGGAGGGGAGTAAAGGCAAGAGCAATGCCCAAAGTCTGTTTGGAGTTCATCGAATTCCCTGTGATAACCAGATTCGGGACTTATTAGATGCCGTGTCCCCAGAGCACCTGTTTCCAGTGTTTGAGGATATCCTACAAGTCTTGGAAGCCCAGGGGCAGTTAGAAGACTTCCGTTGCCCAGGGGACAGTCTATTAGTCGCGTTGGATGGCACCGAATACTTCAGTTCCGACCAAATTCACTGTCCCCACTGTTCAACGCGCACCCAGAAGTCAGGAAAAACCCATTACTTCCATAGTGTTGTCACTCCAGTCATCGTCTGTCCGGGACAGAATCATGTGATTCCCTTAGTCCCCGAATTTATCGTGCCCCAAGATGGTCATGATAAGCAAGACTGTGAGAATGCCGCCGCCAAACGCTGGCTATCGAGGCAAGAACAATGCTTGAGGGCTTTGAATGTCACGGTTTGAGGGGATGACCTCTATTGCCACCAACCGTTGTGTCAGCAGTTTTTAGAGCAGCAACTTAACTTCATCGTCGTCTGTCGCCCCGAGTCTCATACTACCCTCTATGAACACCTAGAGGGCATCGAACTCCCGACCCTCACGACCAAGAAGTGGACTGGTAAAGTCGAGAAAACCTATACCTACCGCTATCTCAACGGAGTCCCCCTCAAAGATAGCGATGAGGTCCTGTTGGTTAACTGGTGCGAACTTACTGTCACCACCGCTGATGGCCAGGTAACCTATCACAACTCCTTGGCCACGAATTATCCTCTCAGCGATGAGAATGTAGCCGAGGTGGTTCGGGCCGGGCGGACTCGTTGGAAAGTTGAGAATGAGAACAACAACACTCTCAAGACCAAGGGCTACCATCTCGAACACAATTTTGGCCATGGCAAGCAGCATCTTTCTTCCTTGCTCCGGACCATCAACATCCTCTCGCTGCTCTTCCACACCCTGCAGGAGTTGCTCGATAACAAGTACCAGTTGCTACGAGCGCACTTACCGAAGCGCCAAACCTTCTTTAATGATTTGCGCGCGCTTACCCAGACTGTACTTCGACAGTTGGGACCACCTTCTGGCCTTTATGCTTGAGGGTCTCGAGTTAGACATCCCACCCGATAGCAGTTGAATTTCCAAAATGAGAATTGCTGGTTTTATCGTCGCGGGTGTGGCGGTGTAGTAGCTGAAGATTCTTGTATTCATCCTTTCCGCCTTGGCTTCGAGGTACAGTGTGGTCTACTTCCACTAAATCTGATGAGGTAAAGTATGGCCCGCACCAGGTACGCCTACCCTTTTGCTTCTTGAGTAGTTTGGCTACCCTTGTTGGCGTTTCTATTGCTTGTCCTTTTCTGGTTGCCCAGTAAGTCCAATTTCCGTCATAAAGTGTTGCGTCAGGGCGTATTAGGGTGTGTCTGACAATCGGAGTCCAATTATGTTTCCACAATGTAAATCCATCTTTGGTTTTGAAGAACCAACTTTCATGCCTTTCTTTCCCATTGCTGAGTTTGACCGTTCCTGGTCTAAGATAATTTCTCAGCTTTTCATAAGTGGCCTTTCCGTATCTTGAAACTGTCCATGCCCGTAACATTTGCCAGATTATGTTGTCTAGTTTGCTGAAGGTCTCGGTTGAGACTACCCCTGAGTAGTAATTAGACTATCCCCGTATTATTGGGTTTAGTTTGTTTATTAGGGCTGATTGAGGTGCTGTTTTGTGTTTTTTAATTACACCTTTAATCACTTCTGTATTAGCTTTAACTGCTTTTTGGCTGGGTTTTATGTGGGTTTTATGTCCGATTAATCGGCTCGTGGGTCCCCCTGTTTTTCCAGACTTGTATTTTCCTACTGGGATTAGGGGTCGAGATAGACCTCACGGTCTACCCCTCCCATTCAGAACCGTACTTGAGACTTTCACCTCATACGGCTCCTAGTTTGACCGTCTCCTTGTTAAGAGTGCAGCATCATCTCTTCATCAAGAGCTGTTTTATCATCGTGACAATGGCGATGTAGTAATTGAAGATTCTTGTATTCATCCTTTCCGCCTTGGCTTCTAGGTACAATGTGGTCTACTTCAATTAAATCTAATGGGGTAAAGAATTGCCCACACCAGGTACACTTGCCTTTTTGCTTTTTGAGTAGTTTAGCTATACTTGTTGGCGTATCGATTGCTTGTCCTTTTCTGGTGGCCCAGTAAGTCCAGTTTCCGTCATATGGTGTTGCTTCGGGGCGTATTAGGGTATGTCTGACAATTGGAGTCCAATTGTGCATGAATAGATGTAACCCATCTTTGGTTTGGAAGATCCAATTTTCGTGTCTTTCTTTCCCATTGCTAAGTTTAATTGTTCCATGTCTGAAATAATTTCTTAGCTTTTTGTTACTTGCCTTTCCGCATCTTGATACTGTCCATGCCCGTAACATTTGCCAGATTATGAAGTCTAGCTTAACGAAGGTCTCTGTTGAGACTACCGCTGAATAATAGTTTGCCCATCCCCGAATGATTGGGTTTAGTTTGCTAATCAGGGCTGATTGAGGTGCTGTTCTATATTGTTTTATTACACCTTTAATCACTTCTGTGTGGGCTTTGACTGCTTTATTGCTGGGTTTGATGTGGGTTTTGTGGCCGATTAGTCGGCTTGCTGTTCCACATGTTTTCCCAGATTTGTATTTTCCTGCTGGATATTGCCTAATATTGAATCCTAGAAAGTCAAACCCTGGTTCCTCTATTTTTCCATTATACTCAATAGGTTTGAGCGTGTGACATATTCGAGTTTTTTCAGGTTTTATTTCTAGTCCTACAGGTTTTAACCATACAGAGATAGCAGTTTTGCACTGTTCTATAATCTCTAGTGATGGTGATATCACTACAAAATCATCGGCATATCTTATTAAGGTGACTTTAACCTTAACCCATTTTGTTTTTGGATACATCGTTTCAATTAACCTAACCATGCCCAACAGTGCGATGTTAGCCAGGAGTGGACTTATTACCCCTCCTTGAGGTGTCCCTGTTTCAGTATCCTCAAATACACCGTTATCTAGCACACCTGCTTTAAGCCATTGTTTCAGGTCTCTTTTTAGGCTGCTGGGACAATTAATTTTGGACAGTAGGTAATCATGATTTATTCGGTCAAAACATTTTGCTATGTCTGCATCCAGTACATAGTAACCACCTTTATTTATACTTTGGTAGATTCTGGATATTGCATCGTGGGCTGACCGTCCAGGACGGAACCCGTAGCTTGTGCCTTCAAATCTCGATTCCCATTCAGGTTCGAGAGCCGACTTAACCAAGGCTTGCCTTGCTCTATCTTGGATTGTGGGTATTCCTATTCCAGCTTTTTTCATCCCTACCAGGTTTTGGAATCCAAACCCGTCGCAGTGGTTTTGCTTTGAGGTTTCCCTTAATGTTCTTGACCAGTTCAAACCTTTGTCTTGGAGAGATTGCTCTTACTCCATCAACTCCGGCTGTTTTCTTGCCTTGACCCGCTTGGGGGGGCGGGTTTATTAAGCTGACTGTTGGGAAGCATGGCTGACCGTGGAACCCGCCCCTACAGCCGCACTGCTAAGAGCCGGGCATAGTATGATTTCACCAATAGACGTTGCAACCTTTTAGCTTTTGCATTTTGTCCCGATTTAGCCGCTTGAAATATACTCTTTTGGAGCTTGAAAATTTTCCGTTGAACCTTAGTCCATGGGATTGCCTTCCATGCGTTGTTCGTAGTCTTGATTAGTTTTGGTTTCCCAAACCCTTTCTTTAAACTCGCTATCGCCATTTGTACTCCTACTAGGCTCTATTTCTTACATTCAAACCGTGACCCGTTAGCATATCCCTTCCATTACAGTTGGGCGTTGGCTTCTGGTCACATCTCACGTCCTCTAGGACTTGCGGTTACACTTATCCCTACTGATATCTCGACCAGATAATCAGAGTCCAGGAGGATTTAAAACGTTCCGTTTATATGGGCATTCCATCTTTAGATTTGTCTTTTCCACCGGGGTACTTTAAAGGTCTGTGTAGGTAGTGCAATAATACTCCTACTCTTCCCCTTGCTCTTTTGAACGCAGCGTGTCAACCTATTTCGCTACTTAATATTGACGATGGTTCAAGCCGGACATTCGGTTTCCCTAATCATGGATGGTTGGCAGTGGTCGCTTTCTGGTAGTAGGTTCTACTTCACGCCTTCCGTTCCCCGCTTCAATCCTGGGGTTATGATTCCCAAGACTGGGGGTGGCTATCGCCGTTACCCTGACTTCCTAAGTTATACTTATCTATTTATAGTCTTCTTATAAGGAATTTGTATAGTTTAGTTCGTTTTGACCTTGGGTTCCCTGCCTTGTTTGGTATATTTCTATATCAAACGTTGGGACATATAAACAGTTATGGGGATGGTCAGGAGTGTGTTCCTTATATTCAACCAAGGGGTTGAAGTCCCCACCAGGCGGTTATTTCAGGTATTTCAACCCTATTTCATGCCTGAACGTCTCGCACTATTGTCTGATATTATAGCATTAGTCAAGGTGGTTAGGACGCAGCTGGGAGAACGGAATCCATGGCATCATCGAGAGAATCAAACTGCTCACGTGCAATGGCGAATGCGGGCTTTCAACCACGACCAATATTTCTCTATCTTGTTGAGGTCTGGCGAATAAGGTGGTAGATAGAGCAAACGGCATTGAGCCGCCTCCACTAGCTCAGGAATCCGTCCCCCTTGATGAAACGTTGCATTGTCTAGCACTAGAGTCTGACCTGGCTTCAGTGTTGGAATTAAGATGAACTCCAACCACAACTCAAACACTGTCCGATTACAACAACCCTCAAAGCGATCGGGGGCTAAGAGTTGTTGATGACACCATGCGGCCATATAGCTCACCCTGCCCTGCCTCTTCCCTGATTTGAGGGCATGGAAGCGTTGTCCTTCCTCGCAGTAAGCATAAGTAACCATAAGGGTAATCCGAGTCCTGACTATTCATGCCGGCTTCATCGAGGTAGACCACTTCTTGTGGCTCCATCTGTTCAATCTGAGCAATAAACTCCTCTCGCTGTTGCTATTTAGTAGGTTGGGTGGAGTATGGGAACCCAACAACAACATCTCTCAGTGATGTTGGGTTTCACCCAACCTACCCAGCTACCCAGGTCGAATTCCTCGAAAGTGAGTAGGGCGATCGCATTTCCGGCGCCGAGCCTATTTAGTAGGTTGGGTGGAGTATGGGAACCCAACAACAACATCTCTCAGTGATGTTGGGTTTCACCCAACCTACCCAGGTCGAATTCCTCGAAAGTGAGTAGGGCGATCGCATTTCCGGCGCCGAGCCTATTTAGTAGGTTGGGTGGAGTATGGGAACCCAACAACAACATCTCTCAGTGATGTTGGGTTTCACCCAACCTACCCAGGTCGAATTCCTCGAAAGTGAGTAGGGCGATCGCATTTCCGGCGCCGAGCCTATTTAGTAGGTTGGGTGGAGTATGGGAACCCAACAACAACATCTCTCAGTGATGTTGGGTTTCACCCAACCTACCCAGCTACCCAGGTCGAATTCCTCGAAAGTGAGTAGGGCGATCGCATTTCCGGCGCCGAGCCTATTTAGTAGGTTGGGTGGAGTATGGGAACCCAACAACAACATCTCTCAGTGATGTTGGGTTTCACCCAACCTACCCAGGTCGAATTCCTCGAAAGTGAGTAGGGCGATCGCATTTCCGGCGCCGAGCCTATTTAGTAGGTTGGGTGGAGTATGGGAACCCAACAACAACATCTCTCAGTGATGTTGGGTTTCACCCAACCTACCCAGGTCGAATTCCTCGAAAGTGAGTAGGGCGATCGCATTTCCGGCGCCGAGCCTATTTAGTAGGTTGGGTGGAGTATGGGAACCCAACAACAACATCTCTCAGTGATGTTGGGTTTCACCCAACCTACCCAGGTCGAATTCCTCGAAAGTGAGTAGGGCGATCGCATTTCCGGCGCCGAGCCTATTTAGTAGGTTGGGTGGAGTATGGGAACCCAACAACAACATCTCTCAGTGATGTTGGGTTTCACCCAACCTACCCAGCTACCCAGGTCGAATTCCTCGAAAGTGAGTAGGGCGATCGCATTTCCGGCGCCGAGCCTATTTAGTAGGTTGGGTGGAGTATGGGAACCCAACAACAACATCTCTCAGTGATGTTGGGTTTCACCCAACCTACCCAGGTCTTGAATTTAACCGCCACCAGGTTAACCACCCCAAAATTAACCCAATTACACAACTAATAACAAACGTCAAACTCGCCGTTGATACCGGATGAATCGTTGGCGCTTCCGTCTTATTCCGTAACAGGACAAACGAGGCAATTTCCGTTAATATACCCTCCGAATAATTCGCGATTGATGAAGCCGCCGCCGACGCTGTACCCACTCCTATACTAGCAGCAGCGATCGCTCTTTCTAGCCTATCCTCTCTTTTCGCTTGATTAATTTCCACAATTCCCTCAATCGTCTTAATCAGATTTTCTAATAAAATCATCCCCGGACTTAAACTCTCATAGTCCGTTTTTACCTGTCTTTCATACTTGGTCGCCGCCAATTTACTAAACTCAGCCAACGTAGTTAACTCACAATTCGGGTCTACCTTCGCAAATTCTTTTAACCTTTGTCGATAGTTGGCTAAATTAATCGTAATTGTCCTTAACTGGGAATGCAGTTGACTTAAATCGATCGCATAATTTCCTAAGATTTCTAAGGTTTCTTCTAAAGCCTCTTGTAAATCTTCCGGTTGTTTCCGCTGTTGGCGAATGGTTAAGACCGATTTTTGAATGGTTTGATAATTCTTTTTTAATCGGCGTTTCAGAATCCGACTTTGGCTATAGGCCCAAATAATCTTATGGCGATAGGATAACAGACGATGAAAATGGGTCTGTATTTGCTTAATTTCCTCTTGAATTGCCGTTAAGTCGCACTCTGCTGGTAATAGCCAAATTAAATAATGGCATTCTCCTAAACTGTTTTGAATGTCCTTTTTCAGCAGTGACTTATGTTCATCATTTAACCGGGGATAATTTCGCAGGTCTTCCGGTTTTTCATTATCAATCAGTATCAGTAAATTTTCCCAATTCTTCACCGAAACAAACTGAGATATTTCAAATAAATACCCCCCCAAAAGTTGATTGGCTGGGAAACTCAATTGATTATTGGCGATTTCTTTATAACTCTTTTCGGCAATTTCATTAACTTTCTCTGGGGAATATTTACGATCCAGTTGACCCCACAATAGCCAAGTTTGACCGAGGCTTGAGGGACTGTTAATAATTCTTTCCTGAATATATGTTTTCAGTTGCTTTAAAGATGTTTTCTGATATTCGCTATCATAAGCATCAATGATTAAGCTATAGCTATCCCCCAATTGAGAGGCTGCTAAAACATATTCTATCCCCATTAAAGGCTGTTCCCCCTCCTGATAATCTAAGGAAACAATATCGATTTCTGGGTTTTCTTTCGTAGCGTATTTTTCCAGTTTGTCGAGATTTTCGGCCGTTAATTTACTATAGGGTTTTTCCAGGTCATGATGAAACCGTCGCCAAAAATAATAGCGATTAAAATCTATGCTTTCTGAGGTTTGTCCTAACCCTTCCCGTAAGTCATACAGAAACAGTTGCAGCGTGATTTCTTTCAGGGGGTACATTCAGTTAAATTACAGAGATGGAGACGACTTAAATAGTTGGCTAAAAAACCCTTGTATTTTGCCGCCCACAGAAGGATTGAGCGCATTTTTTGACGCTGTTACCGGGTCGGGAGAATGACAAATTTGTTCCGCCAGATTGCTTAATTCTGTGTTATAATCATCACTATCAAAGCTGGGGAGATAGCCTTTTTTACGATCGCTTCCCTCAGACAAAAGGCGATCGCACTCCTGCTTATATAATATCGCTAAGTCTGTATAATTCATCGCCACCGACTCTAATTGTTTCGTATGATTAGCCACATCAGAAATCATCGCCAATTGATTATACACATTTATTGGCAACTTTCGGTTAAAACGGGCTAAGGCATGAATAAACGCGGTTATAATTACTTTATCGTTAGGAGTCATAGCTAATTAATTGGTGACAGTCCGACACCAGGTTAAAGAAACAGGGGACTTGGACAGTGATTTAGCACTTAGTTTATGCCCAACTATTGTAGCACAGTAGCCGTGAATTGTATAGACCCATTTGATAATTAATTGGAGCCGTCAATTTATCCGGTGTTTGGGGTAACAATTCCCGTCAGTTTCTACCTAGGCGACTATCCCGTTATTCCCCCTTCCCTCAATAACCCGAAATCACCAAACTCGACCAATAATAAACATCAGAAAACGGCATAACTTCCGAGTTTTCTTGTCTTTCAATGCGTCCTAAAGCCTTGGATAAAATCCCCCGATTATTATCAGCCAAGGAAGGATGTGATAAACAGCATTGATAAACCTTGGCAATTTCCCCCCAGGTCGCCTCAAACCGTAACCAATTTTTCGCCTTATGCAAAGCCACCGCCGCCGTTTCACCCCCTAGGTATTCCTGATAAAACTTAATCGCCAACACCGCCGCCGACTCATCATTAACCAGCCATAAACTGGAAACCACCTGAGACACTCCCCCCCGCAGAAAGGCACTGGCTAACCCCACATATTCCTTCTCAATGGCTTCGATATTAGTTAAACCCGTTTCGCAAGCATTTAGATACACCAGACCATAAGAAGTCAGGGATAAACTCGCTATTTTTTCTCCCGTTAAACGCTCTGAACCCGATAGCAAAAGACTTGACAAACTCGGCTTTTTGTGGTAGTAATCCCCATGACCGCTAAAGTGGAAAATCTGGTGATTTTCTGTTAAAGCTGATATCACAGTTTCCTCAGTGGCTTGTTTATCCGTGATGGTTTGGTAGCGGCTATTATAACCCGTCAAAATTTGCTCAATAGCAGTCACTTCCGCTGCCGTAAAAGGCAAATTTTTCGCGCCGATACTGTCCGGGTAAGCCACAGTCAGCACAGAAACTCCTGAGTTAGGATTCATTGGCGGCGAGGAAGAATGACCATAACCAAAGGCGGCGCTGGGTAAACGAGTGATAATCAAATCATGGGGAAATAAGGCTTCCAAAGGGAAACGGTGCAAGTCTCGATGGGGAATTAAAATTAAGTGGCTAATCTCCGGGGGTAATTTAGCGGTAATTTCCGGGATATTTAACAGGGTGTGCATCGAGTCTATATGGGTTTTTAACCGTTGCTGCCAACTCTGACTATCTGAGGTTTTCTTGAGACTATAATTCTGATAATCCCGATTCCAATGGGTGATTAAAGTTTCCAGTGTTTCCTGTGCCGCAGCAGATAAAGGGATAGCGGTCAGGTCGTCGCGGGTGAGGATAAAGGTAATCAAAGAATGATTGCCATAATACCAATAAATCAGGGCGGTTTCCCCGTTAACCAAGGTTTGAATTTGTGCCACATTGGGGCTAATCTCAACGGGTTGAGAAGCCGTGGATAACAGCCAAGTTAAATGGATATTCTTTTCTAATTCTGCGGTTTCCAAGGCTTGATGCCAGTTTTGGTCTTGGCTGGCAAAGTCAAAGGCAAAACGATAGAATAGAGTAAATTTTGCCCTCAGCCGTTTCACCTGGGGGATAGACTGAGATTCCCGGAAATTCCCCGGCACCAGTTGGGGGGTTTCATCATCATCTGGGTTGACAGGGGGAGATAGGCTAACCTTCTCGGGTTGGGAATGGTGTCGATGATAAATTTGATTCAGCCAGGTTTGTAAAGTGGCAAAACCCTGTTGATGCCATTGTCTGGCTGACTGGTATTCTCCTAATTTCAACAAAGCCGAAATTAAATCAAGGACAATGGTTAAATATAACTCCCGGTCAGCATCAGGGGTGATAACGGTCAAGGCTTCCTGATAACTTTCTACAGCCTGTTGATAATAGTATCTGGCTGTTTGCGGCTGACCAAATTCATCAGTTATGCGGTGAGAAGCTGTGGCGAATTGACCTCGCCGATAACGCCCTTGACCGATACGGTGATGTAAATATCCCCAGGGGGTGGGGTGGGTGGATTTGGGGCAATGTTTTAAACCCTGTTGATAACTAGCAATTTCTCCTGGATAATCCCGTAATTCTAAACTCGGATTTTGCAGAATTTCTGAGAGTCTCGGTGAGTTGATATCAGGCACAATAAAATCAGTATTACGGCGTGATTGTGCAGCCGCATTCCCTCGGTTAGACCAAGCTTGATGGAAATCGGGTTTAAATTTTATGGCTTGGTCGTAGGAGGATATGGCTTTTTCATACTCTCCTAAATGAGACAGCGCCCCCCCTCGGTTAGACCAAGCTT
The DNA here is from genome assembly GCF_026000695.1 of Limnospira platensis NIES-39. Classification (GTDB taxonomy): domain Bacteria; phylum Cyanobacteriota; class Cyanobacteriia; order Cyanobacteriales; family Microcoleaceae; genus Limnospira; species Limnospira platensis. Next base: position 3,749,817 of record NZ_AP026945.1, on the reverse strand, counting down.
CATGGTAATCGGGTTTAAATTTTATGGCTTGGTCGTAGGAGGATATGGCTTTTTCATACTCTCCTAAATAAGACAGCGCCAACCCTCGGTTAGACCAAGCTTCATGGAAATCGGGTTTAAATTTTATGGCTTGGTCGTAGGAGGATATGGCTTTTTCATACTCTCCTAAATAAGACAGCGCCACCCCTCGGTTAGACCAAGCTTGATGGTCATCGGGTTTAAATTTTATGGCTTGGTCGTAGGAGGATATGGCTTTTTCATACTCTCCTAAATCAGACAGCGCCCCCCCTCGGTTAGACCAAGCTTCATGGTAATCCGGTTTAAATTTTATGGCTTGGTCGTAGGAGGATATGGCTTTTTCATACTCTCCTAAATAAGACAGCGCCAACCCTCGGTTAAACCAAGCTTCATGGTCATCGGGTTTAAATTTGATGGCTTGGTCGTAGGAGGATATGGCTTTTTCATACTCTCCTAAATGAGACAGCGCACTCCCTCGGTTAGACCAAGCTTCATGTAAATCGGGTTTAATTTTTATGGCTTGGTCGTAGGAGGATATGGCTTTTTCATGCTCTCCTAAATAAGACAGCGCCACCCCTCGGACAAACCAAGCTTCATGGTAATCGGGTTTAAATTTTATGGCTTGGTCGTAGGAGGATATGGCTTTTTCATACTCTCCTAAATCATACAGCGCCAACCCTCGGTTAAACCAAGCTTCATGGTAATCGGGTTTAAATTTTATGGCTTGGTCGTAGGAGGATATGGCTTTTTCATACTCTCCTAAATTACCCAGCGCCAACCCTCGGTTATACCAAGCTTCATGGTAATCGGGTTTAAATTTTATGGCTTGGTCGTAGGAGGATATGGCTTTTTCATACTCTCCTAAATTAGCCAGCGCATTCCCTCGGTTATTCCAAGCTTCATGTAAATCGGGTTTAAATTTTATGGCTTGGTCGTAGGAGGATATGGCTTTTTCATACTCTCCTAAATAAGACAGCGCTACCCCTCGGACTAACCAAGCTTCATGGTAATCGGGTTTAAATTTTATGGCTTGGTCGCAGGAGGATATGGCTTTTTCATACTCTCCTAAATTAGCCAGCGCATTCCCTCGGTTATTCCAAGCTTCATGTAAATCGGGTTTAAATTTTATGGCTTGGTCGTAGGAGGATATGGCTTTTTCATACTCTCCTAAATTACCCAGCGCACTCCCTCGGACCAACCAAGCTTCATGTAAATCGGGTTTAAATTTTATGGCTTGGTCGCAGGAGGATATGGCTTTTTCATACTCTCCTAAATAAGACAGCGCTACCCCTCGGTTAGCCCAAGCTTCATGGTAATCGGGTTTAAATTTTATGGCTTGGTCGCAGGAGGATATGGCTTTTTCATACTCTCCTAAATTACCCAGCGCACTCCCTCGGACCAACCAAGCTTCATGGTAATCGGGTTTAAATTCGATCGCTTTTTCCAAAGAGAATATCGCACCGCGCCAATCCCTATTTACCAATAATCGTTGGCATCCATCGTTAAACCATGACTCAGCATCAGCCGGGAGAGAGTTAGGGGTATTAGTTTCTCTGGGGGGAGGTTTTGGCCGTGTTTCTCCTAACAAATTAGCCGCTATTTGGGAAATATAGTCACCATCCAACTGCGCTAATAATAACAACTGCCGGGAGATTTCCGCATCTTTAGGGTTAGGGTGAAACCGGGGAGACCATTCCTCCCATCGGCTTTTCGTCACCCGGTATTCATTGCGACGCAGCCAACGCCTCACCTGGTCTCCTTTCCAACCCTGACCCACCTTAGTCAGCAATTGTCGAAATAACCATTCATATTCATCGTCTGGGAGTCGGGGAGGGTTTGACCCCGGCGGTGGCGGGGGGTCCACCCACTCCATAAACTTATCCCAAACTTGGGTCAACCATCGACGAAATCGACCCATCAGGCGCATCAGTTGGTTAAACATAAGCAGTTATCCAGGGTGTCAAACCATCAAACCCCTTGTCCGCTACTGAGGGGTCATCACTATTTTAATCCTTTTTTACCGGTTTCCGCCTCCTCCACCCACCCCAGCCACCTGTCAAAAATTAATTTCCCCTAACCCCTTTTTTTTATCGCTCATCTGTGTTATAATCAATTCTGGCAAATAAGCGGACGTGGCGGAATTGGTAGACGCGCTAGATTTAGGTTCTAGTGTCCTCGCGACGTGAAGGTTCAAGTCCTTTCGTCCGCATTAACTTTAAACCCTTATCCTGACAGCGATAGCGGGTTATTACTCAACCCGATAACTATGCCTAGTTACTCAAATGTTACTCACAATCTAGTCCTAGCACAGGAAAATAATTCTGTCAATAGGTTGATTACTCAGTCAACAAGCACAACTTAATCAATCTGTCAAATGCCTACTATCTCCCCCCAACCAAACACCGATAGGGTAACTCCCTTGTGATACCCGTCAATGGCAAGCCTATCGGTTCGTTACGAACCATTGACTGCTATCACATCGGTCGCACCCCTAAGAGTGTTTGTTTCGGTTAGGGGGAGGGTATGTTTCAAAGCCAACACGATAGCCGTAGATAGCCGTAGGGGGAACCCACTAGGTTATCAATGTACAACGATACCCCTATCAATGTACAAAGATATTAGGCTGCCTATCCGGTTATCTATGGGAGTCAGATTATTAGTGAAATATTGAGGAGCCTACTCGCTACCAACAAAATGCGATCGCATAATCTGAACTATCATCTACCGGAACCAACCCGATACCCCTAAACAACTTTTCAACTGGTGACTTGTTTCGTTATCTCTCGCTGATACCTACATAATCCTAGAGAATTGCTTTACCAGCGACAACGGTTATCCACATAATCCTAGGGAATTGACTCCCCATCGAAACCGATACCTACATACCGCTAGACAAGTCTCCAATTTATAGGGGTACTGAGTTCCGCACGGGATGATTACCCCTAATAGACGGGTTAAGGTTTTGGCTTAGGGTGTTTATTGTGGGTAAATTAGAGGCAAGCATTCATATAAATGATTTCCAGGCCTGGAAAACCAGGCCTGGAAACAAAAAATATGCAAGCACCCCCTACAGTCAGAAACCATAGGGGGCCATTTAAGTTATTGAGTTAGCTGTTAGCTGTTAGGGCTTAGGGTTTAGGGTTTACTGCACTTAGTAATCATAGCGTTAGCTACATCTATTAACTTGTCTACAGTAACTTGGTCAGATTTTCCAACGTAGATGTGATGATTGACGCTACCATCCCACCCTTTGAGGTTCCAGTAGGTAAAACCATTGATTGAGAGTTTTTTGCACGCTGTAAATCGCTTTCCGTTAACCTCTAAAGCAAAAGATTTATTGGTTTCCAGATATTTAAACCATTCTAAAGAACCTACTTCAATACAGATATTACCATGACCTACCAGAAACCCTTTGTAAGACCCTGTTAGTGTGACTACCGGGAGTAGCTTAGGCATGAAAATCACCTCCCAGTAGGATATCGCTGTTATAGCCGTTAATGTTGAAATCAGAGGCAATAATGCCTGGTTGAGGTTGAGAGATAATTGGATACTGAGATTCTACCCATTTTTCGTGTACCGTCATAAAATCAACAGCGGCGTTATGAGCTATTTCGGCTAATGTCACCCTAGTATCCTGGTTAGCGTAGGGGATATCTCGTGACATCATTTGAATGTAAATCTCCCTAGCCATTTCTGCAATAACCATCATTTTTTCTTGTTTAAACTCATCCATTTTTCTATCTCCTATTGATTGTTATCTGGAATTAAAACTCGTCATAATCTTCCCCATAGTCTCCATTTTCGATTTCGTAATGATTCTGAATCTTTGCTTTAAGTAGCCTTTCGATACCTTTTAAAAGTTCCATTTCCGCCGACAAAAAATGTTCGTGGATTGCAATAAATTCCTCAATCTCATTAAATTTTTTGGGAGTTTTGGCAAGTTCTACTAAGTCGAGCAATCCCACAACATTAGGGTTTAATCGATTGCTCATGTAGCTATATTCTACTACGTTTAATCCGGGCGTACTTGATTTGATTGACATGGATTTATCCTTTGATAGTGGTTAAGTTGTGATAGTTTAACGTCATTTCGGACGGGTTTGTTACTCAATTTTAGTCAGCAAATGTTTAATGTAATTAAGTTGTTTTAGGAGTAATTGTTCCTTTGCGACTGCCAGGGAATACTCGGTTTGACAATCATTCATTATTGTTATCAAAGTATCCTTAGCGTCTTGTTTGGTAGCATTGTAAATCGTGGTGTCTACCATTTGTTTAAACGTTTTAAACCTTGTTTGAGTAATAGCGTCAATGTTATTTTGAGTCATTTTAATTCCCTCCTTAAATAATTTGTTTCCAAACGTTTTTACCGTTTTGATTAATCATTGAATAGCCCCTGCTTTTCATTAGATTAGTCAACTCTGAAACATTAACGCGACTATCAAGATATCCATCTGTTTTAGCTCTCTCAATGGCTTCTTTTAACGCTTTCGGGTCGATATCAGTTACAACCTCGGTTAACTCAGGACATCCCGCGTTAATTGCCTGATTGTTTTGTTTCATTTTTGCCTCAATACTTTGAGTGATAAAACTGTCTAAAAATTGTTCAGTACCTGATGATATAGTCAAGATTTTTTCATTAACAAAATCCCAGTAATCATTGAAGCGTTTAATTGATTCATTGATAGATAATTGATAAATCAATGAATGAGTGACAATAATTTCACTTGATAACCTAGCGTTAATGATATCTTTTTTGTGTTTCTGTAGTTGTTTTTTGACCTTGCTGTATTGATTGCAGTTATCGATATTTCTCCAGAAAATTTCTAATTGAGATGATAATTTATCAAGCGTAATATCCTCTACATCGTTTAAATCACTTAACTCGTAACTATTCCCCCTATATTCCTCTGATGTCATAGTCTCTCGTTTTTTAAACCATATAGGAAACATCCGTCTTTTGAGTTCGTTTAACTCCCACAATGTCCACAATGGATGTATTGAATTAATCACCTTTAAAGCGAAAGCATTAAAAATCATGTTAGTTCCCGGTGTCTGACTACTGATGGTTATTCGGCTATTTTTGCGGTTTAACACCTTGAAAAGCGATAACATATTCTCATTTTCAATTAATAAGCTAGGGGTGATATCTTCCCATACCAATATAAAATTTTTCTCAAATTCACATTGAAGGGGGTCATAAAATCGTTCATGTTGTATCTTGTTTCTCAGTGAAGCGAAAGTGCTATTAGCAAGCACCGAGGTTGTCTTGTATAGTTCAGATGCTACGGTAGCTACCTGTGACTTTCCAGTACCGCTAGACCCCCAAAGGAACAGGATACCAGCGGTAGACATTAACGTTACTGGAGACGCTATAAACGAGGCGATAATTGGAAACTGAATATCAGGATATGGTAGAACACAGACAGCCCGTAAAACAGACTCTAATTGCTCACCCAGGTTGCCTTCTGTGATTATTTCTTCTAGTTCAGATGACATTTGGCTTCTGATTAGCCTATAATCGATATAGTCGTCGGACATGGTACACTCCTATCGCTCTTGACTTGTTGACATGGTATGGTAGTTATTCCCCCCTAAATATTTAGGGGGGATTTATTTGTGACTACATTAATCGCAGTAATTCAATTAATGCAATTAATACATTAGAATCAAGTTGTTTAACCTTGTTATAAAGACTCTCAAAGCTAGGGTCACAATCCAAAACCTTAGCCCCTTCTGTTAACCTTTCCTCGAAGGTTTTGTATTTTGCCTTTCCATTAAATCCTGCTTTATTTTTAGTTTTGGATTCAATGAAAGCGTCAATATCTCCGATTGAGTAAGTAGCGAAAGATTGATTGAATGGATTAATACATTCAATTTCTAAGATATTAGAAATATCAGAGTTTAAATTATCGTCTCCGATATTTCCCTCTAATATCCTGTCAGAAGGTCTGACTGATGATTGACTTAGATTTATTGTTGCTGTAAACATCACAGAACCGTCTGTAAGCATTGAGTCACTTTCGACTATTTTAAGCAATGCGAGTTCTGGAGATGTAGGGGTGTATTCTCGTTTTTTGCCGTTATATTCAGTCTCGTATTTTTCAATATAAAACCGTACAGCAATTAATTCTTTATCACCTTGGGAATAACTCCAATCCCTATCATTGAAGTTAGAAAAATCCCCTGATACACCTTTCCCGAATATCCATAAATGAGGTGACTTAATTCGGAATTATGCATAATCAACAATTAGAAAGGTTGCCGTTTCACCGGGCTTAACTGCACTGCAATAACTAAATTTATCGTCCTGTTTTTTGCCGTAATATCCGATACTCATGATTAATTATCCTTTGATGATTGATTATGACGTTTGAAATTTTTTTGCATACCTCCCAAAATTGAGGGTTACCAACAATTGATACTCGTAGGCTGCCTTCATTTGTCAACCTTGCTGTAGCGTGACCTCTGTAGTCCCCCCTAGGGCTATAACAACCCATATAGGAATAAGCTAAATCAAGGATTTCCTGGGTTTTATGTTCCTTTATAGGGGTTAGTATCCGGTAGGCTATTTGAGTGGTTTCTGACTCAAATAGGTGTGGGTTATAGGTGGTGTTTATTAACTCACCGTCAATGGAAAATAACCCTGTAGTTTATTCATTGTTTGCCCTTGGAATTTCTAAGTTGTTTAAAATCTCCTGAAACTCGTCGATATTGATAAATGAGATGCCTTGCCATCGGTAGGATGTCCCCCTTATAACAAACCAACACTGATTGACTAAGCCAGGATTAAGGTACTGCAATAACTGCATTTTTAGCTTAAATGAATCAGTTAATACTCCCTTAACTTCGATGTAACGATTAAAGAACGGACTATAAAAATCTGGAATCCAGGTGATATTTTTCCAAGGTTTTTTGTTTTCAATTAACGTTAGTTTAGGATGCACAATTAATTGATTTATCGTATTTTTGTAGAAGGTGATAAACCCGACAATCAAATACACTTGGAAAATAATAGCCGTCTATTTTTTTTCCTCTGGCATTGTATTTATTTTTCATTTTTTGGGTACACTCCGAAAGATGTATTAGGATTATCAGGTTCTCTATCCCCGCCGTTTTCGGCTTGATATATATTCCATTCATCCCTGTAGAACTCTAGGGCTTCTGTACAAATTTCCTCAAGTTTTTCAGGATGTAATGGGATTAATTTTTTAAGAATTTCGCCTATAAAATAAGCAATAAAATCCTTATCAAACTTAACTAAAGTTGATTGCCACATAAACCCCCTTACGCCTAAAATTGGAACTTTGATATATAGGGAATGACCGATATACATCAAGGGGGTTAACGTGATGTTTCGTAGGTTAAGCCTAACCTCGGACCAATGACGTGGTATCATGCTATAATTTCCTAATGCTTAGTGGCTACCGCTTATGTGCTTTTAAAATAGAGTCCCTCAAAAATTTACACATAAGCGGTTTTGTTTTTGGTGTGGGATTAATCTAACCAACTAGAAAATGGGTTGACTTCATTATCTTCATCCTCTAAATCACTCTCAGAGCCCAATAGATGGTCTTCTAGTGCATTAATATCATCCTGTATGGCTCCCGTAACCTTACGAGGCAGCTTTACTCCACCTGCTTTTAATAGCGTCAGGATTGCGTTGGTGACTCGTTTAAGTGTGGCAATCTCTGAATATGTCAGATAAAAGGTATTTGAGTTGATAATCTCCGACGTTTGGAGTTTGTTGGTCAATGATTGAATTAATGAAGTTTTGGGGTAAGGAAGGTAAGTATTAACCAATTCCAGAAACTTAGTAAATTGTTTAAACCGACTCAACGTCTCAATGTATTCTGTAGGAGTCAATACTTTATTAGTATTAACATTAGTTACATTTTCTACAGTTACGTTACCTTCAATTGATTTTGTAACTGTATAGTTACCTTGCTCTTTTGAATTCATGTCAGTGATTTAAAACTCATTGACAAAATCATTTTTAAAAAATACGATTGAGTTATTGAGTTTTAAATCACTGTATTTAATTAAAATCATCTTATTTGATTAGTTTATTTTTAATAAACATAAATTATACAATTTACACTTATTTATAAAATAATCAAATATCACATTAAGTATATATAGAATGTACAAATAATAACAAATACAAAAAACCCGTTAATCCTATTTTGTGAGTTAACGGGTATATACTTAGTAACAAGTAATCAATTATCGCTTTAGACGTAATTCCATCCCTTCGGATAATTCGCAGGGATATCGCCTTGTTTCTGGTTAGCTGCTTCAGTTCTACCTGTGGTTAGTTCTCCTAAACCGTCTAACGGATAATCATTTTTATCAGGTATTTGATACCATTTATGATGCGTCCTGAGTGATATTGGTTTCATAGTCCAATAATGCGCAAAAACATATAGTAAGCAGTTAATCGAGAAAATGTTAGGAACTTTTAAAGTAATAAACCGCAACTTTTTAGTACCGGAATTAGCTCCTGTTGTAGTATATTCCCGCCATATCCCTGGATTTGTTGGACGAGCGGGACCTTCCACAAAGACACGGTAAAATCCTGTTTTTTTACCGGTGTTATAACCTAAGCCAGCGGGGACTTTCCGCCTATTAGCGTTAGACGTTCCAGTATTACCTCTAGGGGCGGGTTTCCAAACAGTTAAATCTCTAACCTCTGTTGGTTCTAAGCCTTGACTGTTAGAGGATAACGTATGAAGCAGCAACATAGGCATTGGGATAACATACTTTGATGTCTTGTCTACTGGAGCCTCAACGTTTAGAGACCTCCCAAGACAGGTTCCCTTTGGTTGTCCTAGTTTAGCGACAAAATTGTCTTTATATTTATTGTAAGCATCATTTAATGGCATAATTTAACCTCATTAATTATCAAACAAAACCTTAGATAGGTAGACATTAACACTATTGTTGTCTACCTAGTCAATGAACCCTAGTCAACAAAAACAGCAATAGCTTCTACATCGATAGAGCCATCAGTAGCATCCAAAACATCATCAGTAGGGATTGTTAGGGATACCGCCACAGCTCCAGTCGCCATGTTGCGGGTATAAGCTGTAACTAATGTTGCCCCATTAGGGTTTCTAGTTGCGCTTAGTTGTATACGTTGAACTTGCTCGATAACTTCTAGCAATTGGTGTTCGAGAGTGGCACCGTTAAGAGTTACTGGACTAGCCATAATCATCACCTTTAATCAGTTAATACATAGAGCCTAGCATCATTAACTGAATTTGTCTGTTAACTATTTGATATATCAGAAGCTACATATATGTAGCATCTATTCAATGAAAACTACATTAAGCTGTAGTTGGTGGCTGACTCCCAGTTTTCATTTCTAACGACGTTCTAGTAGCTGTTCTGATTGCGTCATCTACCCACTTAGGTTTCTTCTCAAAATGTAAAGGAATTTTTACTTTAGACTTCCTAGGGTCTTTGTACATTGCCAAAACACTATTCTCTCCCATATCGATTTTGGCTTGTTCAAATTTATCAATTAATTCCCAGTTAAGTATTTTCACTTCACTGATATACATTTTGCTCTCTTTGATTCTTTTCGCATTTTCCCTACCGCCAAAACCTTTCCTTTCCTCAAATAGTAAAGGATAAACAATTGAGGAATTTGTTAATTGTACTAACTCCTTACAAATTCTTTCAGCGGCAGATTTAGAGCTTTCATTCACAAAAAATGAAAATTTCCTACCATTTCGCATATTGCAGGTTACTTTGATATTGCCTTTTGTGAACGCTGATTTACTAGGTTGAGTAAATATCCTTTGTAATTTATCCCAGGTTATTTCGTGTCTTTCTACTGATGGGAGTTCTATTTGAGTTTTTTGTAGTTTTGACCGTCTTTCCTTAGTCCAATATGGAGGTTTTTCGTAATTGTACAAAATGAAGGTTAACTGAATTTTTAAATTACTGCTATTCGGAACTTCAGAGATATCACCCGACCCTACAAATTGACCTATATCACGATTACCTAATATCTCAGTTTGAGCTAATGCGTTGGTTACATTTTCTTGAAGGTTTCTTAATGATGATACTAGTCTAAATCGCTCTCCACCATTTTCTACAACCGCGTTAACTAACTGTTGCTGTCTATTTTCCTCAATGCGTTGCAAGGCAATATATTCATCTAATCCTTGAGCAACTAAAATAATTGCTTCTTTACAGTTATCTGAGAATTCATCCCAGAATTCCTCGGAACTGTCTTGGTTCCATATAGTGTTAATATTTCCGTCATATTTTTCTGGTAATTTCTCCCTAGCGTCCCTTTTCTGTTTCCCAAAACTCCATTCTTCACCTTTTTCGTCACCCCACTTTTCAATCGTTCCTTTACCACCGGGAACCATCGAAACGATAGCCGTTGCAAGTGTTGAAGGACTTTTATCTAAAAACATTTTAACAACCCGTCTACCATGTTTAAACAGTTGCCATGCTATAGCTTTCATAGCCATGTTAAATGACTGTTTAACGTATGCACCGAAAGCTGTAGATACTTCCATAAGCATTTCAGGTCCCTTGCTTAAGGCAATGTGCATAGCAGCGGCTTTGTTGATAAATGCAATACCAATGGTAGGCAATACTCCACAAACTAATTTACCTGCCATATTACCCAAAAAACCGGCGGTAGTACTAATAAATTGATTAGCAATATTCATCATATTTTTGTCTATCTGTTCATCTGATATATTCCAGTTGAAATTCCAGAAACTATCCCAATTAGACGTGATAAATCGTGCTACTTTCTCAAAACTAAAGTTAGATAAAAACTTAGTAATTCCTTCCCATAACCAACCTCCAAAACTTTTGCCCCATTCAACAACTTTACCAGTTATTTTTGCCCATAGCTTGCCAAACCAACCCATCTCTTGAGTAGATGTTCTCTGAGCTAAATTAACTTGTCTAACGCCATTCCTACCTATACTGCTACGGGTTTGACGGCTAGACAAGCTACGAGTACTCCTTAGCATTCTTGCACTTCTGGCAACCATTACAAAGTCCCTCTTAGTGGATTATCGCCGTCTATTAACTCGGTTTCTATCTTGATATCAGGAAAGTCTTTTTTGAGCAATTCTTTGACTTTATTGGTTTCCTGTTCTCTAATCTCATCCTGTTTTTTCATTGAATCATATAACCGCGTTAAATCGGCTAATATGTCTTTTGATGGGTCATTACCATTAACTTGTAAAGTACCTTGCGCTCTAACTATTGAGAATATCTCCTTTATTTGATTTAAGGCTGTCTGTAGTGTTTCTTTCGCGTTCTTTTGATTAGTGATTTTAACTTTACTTTCGTTAGGTTCTAGTAGTTCCTCAAAATTATCAGCCTCTGGAGTAAACGCTGTTTTTAGTTTCTCGTATTTTTCCTCGGTTTCAAATCCTAAATAGTCTAATATTTCCGAGACTTCCCTACCAGCTTTAAAGGCTGCCGCGTGAGCCAAACCTGCTTCATGTAAACAGGTTAAAACAGCGTTTTGTGTCACTTGATGGGAGATGGCAATTTCCATTACCATCCCGAATATTTCAGCAATTGATTCAGCTAAGTTAGGTAATTTTATTTCGGCTTTTTCTTCTGCTTTTGTCATTAGATTGACATCATCAATCTCTACTTTAACTTCAAATTCACCCCATCTTTCGTCATCGATGTCAAATCGATACATTAACCATTCTGGTAATGTGTTTATTCGTTTAATTCTGTTCTCTGGATTATCAGCATTAACCGTGATTTTTTCAGGCATTTCAGCCGGAAAGGATTCAGGGTCTAGGAACTCGTAAATCCTTCTAATCATTCCACAGCATTCTTCATTCATGTCTGGTATTGTGATTTGACGAAGACGAACGTTTTCTGGCGGCAAATAATCTTTATCTTCAGAAAAAATCCATAGTTTATAGCTATAATTACGGGTGTTCTCCCAAATTCGTGTACCGTCTAAGGAGGTGTAGTTTAATCTAGTACTCGTAGGAAATACTGGATACCAGTATGTATTTTCATACCACCTACCTCGATAGGCGCCCCACAATACGTCAGACTCATATTCGTAGTATGATTGATGACCTCTATCAATATATGGAACTTCCCATAAATGTATATATTCTAACATTGCTTCCGGGTCTTTAGTCCAAACAGTTGTTACGTCTGTCCAGGTTGTGGCTGGAGTTAAACGGTAAAAGATAGACCCAAATAATGGACTAATCATAAGCCTATTTGGACCATTACATGAAGCGTTATATTCAGAGTTATAAAACCTATTAAAGCCACTTCCATATAATGAAACTCTTTCACAACCTGAATTCATATAGTAAGGTTTTAACGGGTATAACCTACGACGGTTATTAACATAATGATTATGTACAATTATCGGCTTTTCGTAATTGTACTCTGAATCATGCCATGATTCTTCCCACTCTATAAACACATCTAATCCAATCTTATTAAGTCTAAAATTTGACGTTGTTGCTTCTTGCTTTCTCCACCAATGGCTATTGATACTAGATGTTGCACTCTGAAGTCTACTATTTACTATTTGAGCAAAAATCATTAAATGCCATTTATCATTATTTTTAACAGGATAATCACGAGGGTTTGGCATTTCGTCCCCCAATTTTGGCGGTCGCCTTCCTTTATCATCATCTACCTCGTCACCGCTATTAGGACCGCCAAAACCTCTACCAGCGCCACCCTTTCCCCTAGGTTTTTTTCCTCCCTTTGGTTCATCTCTGTTTGGTGGTTCCTTGACAGTTGCCTCTTTTTTAATATCCTCTCTTTTTTTCCTTTCTTCAGCTTCTCTTTTTTTGTGATATTCATCTGCATCCCAGTATTCAGGAGCTACATATTTAGAATCACTTATAAATTTGTTTCGAGTATCTAATTCCCTCCCGTATGGGTCTCCAGTCCAACCTCGAAACGGGTCTCCTAGTTTACCGGGGTCATCGTTTAATCTAAAGGGAGCTGTGTCATATCTAACTCCCGAGCGAGGTCTAACCTTTGGTTTGTCTCTAATCGTCCGTCTGTCTCTAACCATATTAACGTTTTGTACTAAGTTTAATAGTATTATATGATAGTATAATTATGTTACTAAATCCATTAAATAAGGGAAATCATGAGAGGTGTTAAAAATATCGCGGCTCATATAAACGCTGCTAACTGGAGTAACGCCATAGAGTTATTTAACGGGACTATTTTAGAATCATTAATAACAGAAAGATATAAATATGATATCGGTATTTACAGCTATATATCATCGTTAAACGCTAGATGTTACACTCCCAGTATTGCACAATCACAAATCCCCAAAATTTACCCGGAAGATAGCTATTACCAACGGTGGGAAAAAAAACAGGAAGTGTTGCAGGGAGCGGTAGATTTACAAATATTTTATGGGAATATGGCAACAGAAAACGGGTTAAATTTAGGGATTGTCAAATTGCCATATTATGGAGGCATTCACACCGAAAACCTGTTAATTGAATTAATCACTAATCAAAACGAAGGTTTAGCAATTGATAGCAACTCAATAGTTAAAGCTAGGTGTTTAACTCAGTTACATAACAATGATTCTATTAATATTTTTGGCATGGCTGAATATCAACTCGATACAGTTCCTAAAACCCCTACATTGACACAACCCGAAAATTTTGGGGTGACAATAGGCAATACCCCCACGTTAGTTAGACCCTCAAATATTAATCGGTATAGGTTGCACTTACAAAACGTAGGTTCTGTAGGGGTATGGTTTTGTCACGGCGATATCAGTAACTGTGTACCTTATCAATGCCTATATTTACCTCCTAACGCTGGGTGGGATGATGAACTAAAATCAACAGCTTCTATCTATGCTATAACTGAGGATAGCGTAACCAATATTGTTGGGTTAGAACAAACAATAAATTGGTAAATTTTACTTTGATTTAGGAGTTTATTATGAGTTTCTCAGTTTACAGTTCTATTGTCAATTTAGACACTCTAAACATTAGCAGTAAAATACAGGGAACACCGACAACTACAGCGATAAGTTTGACTGCTAACACTATCACGGAAGTTGTGCCTATCAATGCTACCAGTAACGGTAGAACGGTGTTTGTAAAGAATCGGTCAAATACCAATGTACATCTAATATTTGACCCTACAGGTGATAGCGTGTCAGACGCTGCATTTTCGGTTAAGCCAGGTGATACCATCTCAATAACGTGGGGTAGAACTGAGTTACAGGCGATAGCAGAATCTAGCGCTAGTATCAGCGTTACAATTATCGAATATATCGATATGTAATCATCAAATGAATGGCTAGTATTAAGTTATTAGCCATTTATTTGATTACTCAATATAGAGGCAGTTATGACTAATTTCAACATTTACTCTAGTAAGTTTGGGCAATCAACCGATGACTTGCCAGAAGGTGAAGTTAATCTGTATTTAACTAATGAACGGATACAAGCAGTTATTGACTCCAATACTAATTTAGTCAAATTAACTCAGTTAACTTGGAATAATATTACTAATAAACCTGGCACTTTCCCCCCATCTACTCATTCCCATAGCTGGACTGAAATAACGTCCAAACCGTCTACGTTTACTCCATCAGAACATACACATACTATTGCTAATGTTACAGGACTTCAAAGTACATTAGACGGTAAAGAGCCTACTTTTACCAAAAGTACAGCATTTAACAAAAATTTTGGAACAACTATTGGAACTGTTACAGAAGGTAACGATGTCAGATTATCAAATGCTAGAACACCAACTAGCCATACACATACCTTATCTCAAATAACAAATTCAGGTAATGTTGCTGCCATTGATACAAATGGCAGTACATCTAACTATTTACGCGGCGATGGTGTTTGGGTAACACCTCCTAATACAACCTATTCTGCGGGAACTGGCTTAACTTTAGTAGGAACTGAGTTTAGAAACACCGCCCCAAACGTATCCACCAACCTCTCTACAAGCACTACAAGCAATACGTTAACCGTTAACAGTTCTGATGGTACTAATGCTGTATTACCTGGTGCCACGACTGCGCTTGCGGGTCTAATGACGGGGGCAGATAAAACCAAGCTGGATGGGATTGCGGCAGGCGCACAAGTAAATGTAGCAACTAATTTAGGAGTAACAGCAGGAACAACAGCAGGTCCTGTAGTTACATCATCAACAGGAACTAATGTTACTTTACCTACAGCTAGTGCAACTAATTCAGGGATAATTACAACTGGGAATCAGACATGGACAGGAGTTAAAACATTTAATTCATTAATTACCGGGTCAATAAGTGGAAATGCCGGAACAGCAACAGCACTTCAAACAGCAAGAACAATTAATGGAATAAGTTTTAACGGAACAGCAAACATCACCACAGCAAATTGGGGTACGGCACGGACACTTACAATAGGGAACACAGGTAAGTCTGTTAATGGTAGTGGAAATGTAAGTTGGAGTTTAGCAGAAATTGGTGCTTTACCAAATCTTTCAATAACTGTAACAGGAGATTGGAATGATGTGTTAACAACAGGTTTTTATCAAGGGAGTTCTCTTTTAAATCAAAGTCCGGGAGGTTCATGGTGTTTTTGTACTGTACAAAGACATAATGATTCTTGGATTTCTCAAACAATGATACCTTTTGGAGGAGAAGGTATTTATCAAAGAAATCGTGTAAATGGAGTCTGGAGTAGCTGGCAACAATTAGCTTTTACAAGCTCTAATATTACAGGTAATGCAGCAACTGCAACCACGCTTCAAACTGCTAGAACAATTAATGGGACTTCGTTTAATGGTAGTGCCAATATAACAATAACTGCCAATACTCCTAATACATTAACAAATGGTACGGGATTAACTGGAAATAATTTTAATGGGAGTACTGCCACAACATGGGCGGTTGCTTATGGCACTACAGCAAACACAGCCTGTCAAGGTAATGATAGTAGATTATCTGACGCTAGGACTCCCACAACGCACACACATTCAAATATTACATTAACTGCAGGTGATGGTTTATCCGGAGGAGGAACTTTAGCAGCTAATAGAACAATTAATGTAGATTCAACTGTAGTTAGAACTACAGGTAATCAAACTTTAACAGGAATTAAAACATTTAACATAACAAATAATCCAGTAACTTTTGAAGCTAATGAAAGTTTTCCTGATGGAAATATGCTTATTGATTTTAATGTTTGGAGGGGGTTTGACATCCGCCGGATAGGCTCTACTGCTGGTTCGGCAAGTTTAGTACTAAATAGTAGAGTTGGAGGAAATAGCTGGGCGTTTTCTCATCAAGGGAATTATTCTATGCAATTAGAAGCAGATAATAATCCTAGAGTATTTATATATCATGGTATTAATTTTCATCAAAGCGATTGGCGAGGTGCTCCTGACAATAGATATTCAATACAATTATATAACGGACAGACATATTTTATAAAGAGCTCAACTCTTTCATCATCTGGAGTACATACTAGATTTAGAGTAGGAGGCACAAATGTATCTTATATTAACGATAATGGAGACTACGTTAAAGGTAGCTCTGATATTAAATTCAAAACACTTTTATCAAAACCAACTCTAGGGTTAAGCGAAATTAACGCATTGACAGTCACGTGGTTTAAGTATAATGAACTTGCAGCATTTCATGGCTTTAATCCAAGTACAGAACAATTTGGGTTAATTGCTCAAGAAGTACAAAATATATACCCTAACGCAGTTGAAGTGGTTAAAAATGACCATACAGATAGTCCTGAAGTTGACGACAAAAAAATAGATTACTTAACAATCATGTATGATAAACTGATACCATTAGTGATTGCGGCAATTCAGGAATTATCAGAAAAAATCGACAAATTGGAAAATATGCTAAACACTCAACAATAAATTAACAGATAATGCCTAATGCACTTGATATATCTGAAAGTAATTGGTTTAAAGTTTATGAATTTAATTTCAGGATAGAAGATGATAGTACTCTACACGGTACTAAAAAATTGCCTGACATTTCTGGCAGTAAATTTGTTAGGATATTATTTGACGCTGACAGTGTACCCGTGTACTGGAAAATGGCAGGGTGGCTTAAGTTTTATGGTTACAATGATGTTAATCAAGCTATGTTAGTTAAAAGAGAAACTGTATGGCTTAATGAATATCAAATAATTGAATCACCGCCGTACAGCAATTTTTACGCTTCATTTTCTCCACTAGAAAGGATTAAATGGTTTACACTTCATTTTTGGAAATTAATATAAATGAACTTGGTAATAGTTGAATTAGGGTTAATTATTGTCGCGATTATTCTCAGTACGTTCATTACGCATACAGGAAACTTACTTATTGAGAATAGGTTAGACGGTATCCAAAATAGCCTAAATTATTTGATTAGATATGTTAATGATTTTATGCCATCAACAGTTTGTAAAAAACAGTTAGAAGATAAAAAGCAATCACCCCCTCTTCCAATTAACAGAGATGATATTGATGATGATGGTTGGAGAAAACCCTAACATCAATTATTAATTAATGAAATCACAACAATGAAACCTTTACTAAGTTATTACGGGGGAAAGCAACGAATAGGCTCTAAAATATTGCAATATTTCCCACCACATAAAATATATGTAGAACCTTTTGCCGGTGGAGCTACTTTGTTATTTTTAAAGCCATTACCTACCGTAACCAATCAACACGATTATAAAGAGTGCTTGAATGATACAAGCGACCTTTTAATCAATATGTATCGTGTTGCCCAAAAATACCCCAACGAGTTCACTAAAGAAATCAACGCGACGCTGTATAGTCAATCTGACCACATAAAAGCAAAAGCTATATGTAAACAGCCAGATGGCTACCCTGGTATCGAGAAGGCATGGGCGTACTATATCAATATCAGCCAAGGCTTCTCAAAAAGTCTTAACGCGGGTTGGAGTACAGGAAAACAAGGCTGCAATCAAGCGATAGTCTTTAAGAATAAAAAAATAGATATCAATAAAATTTTAAACAGGCTGCAATCTGTCCATGTTTCGTGTGAAGATGCAATCAGATGTATTGAAAGGTGGGATTCACCTAATACACTATTCTATTGTGACCCTCCTTATCCCGGTAGTACACAAGGCCACTATAGTGGCTACACGATAGCAGACTGGGAAAGGCTTTGTCACGTTCTGGATAACATAGCAGGCAGTTATGTAGTATCGAACTATCCGCAATCCATAGAACCTGCAACAGCCACCCAAAAAATAGAAATAAATACAGTTATGTCAGCTAGTCACAAGAAAGACGTAAAAAAGAAACGAACTGAAGTGTTATGGGTTAAAAGTAACTTAGACGGTTTTAATCAACTTCCTGAGTTAATTAACTCAGAGGCCTATAATTGCCTACTTAATACATGGAGTCAACCTAACAGCTAAACCCTAACAGATAACCCCTACCCCAATAACTTAAATGGCCCCCTATGGTTTCTGACTGTAGGGGTTCATTCATATTATCTGTTTTCAGTACCGAAAATACGGTATCGAAAATTATTTATATGCTTACCCCCCTAGTTTACCCACAATAAACACCCTAAGCCAAAACCTTAACCCGTCTATTAGGGGTAATCATCCTGTGCGGAACCCAGTACCCCTATAAATTGGAGGCTTGTCTAGCAGTATGTAGGTATCGGTTTCGATGGGGAATCAATTCCCTAGGATTATGTAAGTATCAGCGAGAGATAACGAAACAAGTCACCAGTTGAAAAGTTGTTTAGGGGTATCGGGTTGGTTCCGGTAGATGATAGTTCAGATTATGCGATCGCATTTTGTTGGTAGTGAGTAGGCTCCTCAATATTTCACCAATAATCTGACTCCCATAGATAACCGGATAGGCAGCCTAATATCTTTGTACATTGATAGGGGTATCGTTGTACATTGATAACCTAGTGGGTTCCCCCTACGGCTATCTACGGCTATCGTGTTGACTTGGAAGCATATCCCCCCCCTAACCGAAACAAGCACTATTGGGGAAACGAACGATGTGATAGCAGTCAATGGTTCGTTACGAACCGAAGGCTTGCCATTGACGGGTATCACGAGAGAGTTACCCTATCGGTGTTTGGTTGGGGGGAGGTATGAGTGTTTGACAGATTAATTAAGTTGTGCTTGTTGACTGAGTAATCATCCTATTGACAGAATTATTTTCCTGTGCTAGGACTAGATTGTGAGTAATATCTGAGTAACTCGATAGGATATAGGGGTTGAGTAATAACCCGCTATCGCTGTCAGGATAAGGGTTTATAGTTAATGCGGACGAAAGGACTTGAACCTAGTCTATAGGCTGTAACCCCTATTCTATCGTTACTTAGGTGTTACTCAAAGCCATAACAGGATCCATCAATCTGTAGCCATAAAATAACCCCTAGGGGTTTAGTCTAGGGGTGTTAATTTATGAAAGGTTGACGATTAGATTAATCTATCTGATAGATAACTCTGAGAAATGCCTTAGCTTCTGGAGTGTCAACATCAAACCCTAACGCTGTTAACCGTTCTATGGCTACGTTCAATGGTATAGGTAACTTAGAAACCCCTTTGAGGACTTCTAAGGTAGCGTCAATCCCTTCTGTTTTATATTTACTCTCATTGACGATTGTACTATGTCCCATAAGCCTAGCCCGTAACTCGATAGGCAGTCCATACTTCTCACCCAGTAGGTTATATAGTCGCCTGAAAGCGTATTTTTGAGTTACAGGACATTTCATAGATGCAAGCCTTCTATCAAATAAACCATTAAACCCCCTAACTATCGTATGAGGTAGGCTACCCGCCCTAGGTGTGTATTTTGGTAGCAATGGTTTTTTTAATTCCAGAAATTTAAACATATCAAGGCTAGGAATAGGGGCTACAATCCTACCTCCTGTCTTGATGCTAACCTTTCTGCCTTCTGAGTCAGTAAAGTAAGTGTAATCTCCTAACACCAAGTAATTATCCTGATTATCAGGGTCTGATAGTGCTTTGATGATTACGCCATCTTCAGTTACAAATGACTTAGTTAAATTAACAGCAGCGGCTATTTCGGTGGGTCTTAACCCATACATTACTGCCATGCCTGTTACCCATAGCCAAGCGTGTCTTGATGATTGATGCTGTGGATTTCTGATGGTGTAGGCTTCTTTTTTGGTATTAATCCACCAATCTTTAAACACGTCAACAGATAACCGTTGTTTCTTTTTAAATTTCGTTTGTTTGGGATTAATAGGTTCAAGCTGTTTAAGCAAGTGTTCTTTGTTAGGTGATTTCTTAGCGATGGCTTTTAAGATGTAGTAACGCTCTTTGAAGGTTTTAGAGCCTATCAGCTCCTCTCCGTTCTGTAGAGGGGTATACAACATAGCCTTGAAACCCTCCCAGCTAGGATATTCATCCCAGTTAGGGAACAGTTCAAAAAAGACCCCTTTACTTTGGTGATAAGATGTCAGGTCACTTACCACATCCCGGGAGCGAGGGCGACCTGTATTGCGGTTGTACCCGGCAAAATACTCATCTTCCAGTTGTTGGAATATTTCCCGGTAGGTTATCAGATTATCCTCAATCTGATTCTTTCCTAGAATAGTCGTATCATACCAATCCCAGAACTCACTAGTGCTAGTGATAGTCCCTAGGGCTTCTGATACCAGTTTAGCTTTCTTAACCCCGTCTATCACCCCTTGGGGTGTACACTCAAGGTTAGCCGCCTTGGGTAGCCGTTTCCCGGTAGGTGGTTGCTTAAACTGCAATAGTAGGTTGTACCTAGCCCCGGACTTTTGTAGTTTGAGTGTCACTCCTTTGGGACATTCCCCTTTAAAGTCTTGATAGGCTTTCAGGAATCTAGCGTAACTCTCATCGTAGTTGCCCTTTCCCCCTACTGTAGGGGTATCAGTAGCGTTACTCATTTTTTACTCACTTGTTATCCTGTTATGGCTTTGAGTAACACCTAAGTAACGATAGAATAGGGGTTACAGCCTATAGACTAGGTTCAAGTCCTTTCGTCCGCATTTGATTAACCCTGGATATAGTGGCGGTTGTGGCTACTGCCTAACCTGACATTAGGGCTGGCGAGGCTGGTTTGTTTACTCTGGTCAAAACGGATATTCTCCGACTTGACCATTGACAGCGAAAACTGGTCTAATAGCGATCGCATTAACTTCCGTCAGTCAACCACCACCACACCCGCCCATATATATTCCCGTGCGTTTTCCCTTTATGTTCATCCCCAGCCCTGGTCTACTAGCCCTATTTAACTTATCAACTTACGAGAGTATCAGTGCCTTAGCCCTGTTGATACTTTCCGTGCAACTCCCCGCTACCGCCATTCTACTCTCCCGCCTATTTCGAGGGTTACTGCGCCGCCCACAATTACACATAGCCCCCCCCACCCCAGACCTATTGGGTAAAGTTAGCGTCATTGTCCCCACCCTCAACGAAGCCGCCCGCCTCAGTCCTTGTTTATCCGGTTTAAGCGCCCAGGGCTATGAAGTACGCGAAATCATCATAGTTGATAGTAACTCAGTCGATGCCACCCCAGATATGGTCATCGCCCAAAGCCAGCGCGACCCTCGTTTCCGCTTAACTACCGACGACCCCTTACCTCCCGGCTGGGTAGGTCGTCCTTGGGCTTTACATACTGGCTTTTTACGCACTTCCCCCGCCTCCCAATGGGTTTTGGGTATTGATGCAGACACACAACCTCAACCCGGACTGGTCGCCGCCTTGGTTAGGGCTGCAGAAAATGCTCAATATGACCTGATTTCTCTATCCTCTCAGTTTATCCTTAAATACCCAGGGGAATTGTGGTTACAACCTGCCCTCTTAATTACCCTCGTATATCGATTTGGTCCCCCTGATACCGCCCCCATGACCCCTGAGCGGGTTATGGCTAACGGTCAATGCTTTTTGTGTCGCCGCTCGGTTTTGGAAGCCCTCAATGGTTACACCACCGCCTCAAATTCCTTTTGTGATGATGTGACTTTGGCTAGAAATGCTGCTCAGAAAGGCTTTCGCGTCGGGTTTTGGGATGGGGCCGCCCTGCTGAAGGTGCGGATGTATGATGGGTTTATGGATACTTGGTCCGGCTGGGGGCGATCGCTTGATTTAAAGGATGCTTCCTCTACCGCCGGACTCTGGGCGGATCTCGCTCTCCTATTCTGCTGTCAGGGTTTACCCATACTGGTCTTAACTATCGCTCTCGCTTTCGGGTTCCTCTTTCCCTACCATAACCCTATCTTCACCTGGCTATGGCGCTTAAATGCTTTCCTGTTTATTATCCGTGTCGCTTTGTCGGCGGCGATCGCTTCTTCCTATGACTTCAGCCAAGCACAAGCTAAGTGGGTATTCTGGCTGTCTCCCCTCGCTGACCCTCTCGCTGTTCTCCGCCTCTTTCTCTCCGCTACCCAAAGACCTACCCAGTGGCGAGGACGCTACTATGGATAATTCTGGTAAAAGTCCCTCTCCCCCTCTGGGATCCAGATTTAGGGTGAGGGCAATGTATCTGGGATCCAGATTTAGGGTGAGGGCAATGTATAGCACCAGACAGGAAAGTTAGGACGTATAATGGAGAGGACGAGATGACTAAGAAGACAAAAAATGCCAGCCCCCTATAGTTACGACCTCAGACAAAAAGTTATTAATGCAATTGAACTAGACGGTATGCCCAAAACAGAAGCCAGTCAAGTTTTCCATGTCAGCCGGAACACCATTAATCTCTGGCTGCAAAGAAAAGCACAGACCGGAGACTTCCTCCCTAAACCTAATCACCGACCTGGCAATAACCACAAAATTACCGACTGGCAAAAATTCAAGGCTTTTGCCCAAGAGCATGGCGACAAAACCTCCGCTCAAATGGCTGAACTTTGGGATGACGACATCTCTCCTCGCACCATATCCAGAGCCTTGAAGAAAATTGGCTTCACCAGAAAAAAAAACTTACGGCTACCAAGAACGTGATCAGCAACAGCGAGAGGAGTTTATTGCTCAGATTGAACAGATTAAGCAGACGCGCCACGGTGTGGATGTAGGTCCGGCGACCGGTGGGGGTGTTATGGCGAAGACGAGTTTAAAGACTACGTGTGCATATAGTTCTGAAAGAAGAAGGACTAAGCGGTGAAGTCAACACTGTACCACTGACCAATTGGGCATCCACATCGGGAGCCCTATGATGCGAAAGTCTCAAGTACGGTTTTGAATGGGAGGGGATGGGGGCGACCCCATTCTCTACCCTTCCCCCCTGAACATGACTGGACTGATTTTGATGGGGTGCTAGGATAAAACCATCCTTTTCGAGTTACTGGAGCATAATGGCTTTCTATGATTGAAATTTTAGCAGTTCTTTCCGCATCAGCAGCAGGAGGTATGAGAATTGCGCTTCCACTGCTACTAATTGGATTACTGCGAAATAATTTATGGTCTGATGTACCAATTCTTTCGGATCTGTCTCCCAAGGTGGTAATTGGTGTTTTGGTGAGCTGGTCCCTCTTTGAACTTTTCGCCTCGAAACAATTATTAGGACAGCGCATTCTCCAGGTATTTCAACTGGTGTTTAGTCCGGTAGTCGGAGCGATTATGGGTTTGGCGATCGCTGAAGCCAGTTCTTTCCCCTCCTGGGTGTTGTGGTTGCTGGGAATTGTTGGGGGACTTTTGGCTTTAGTCTTACAATTGGTACAAGCCGGATGGTTTTACCGTCTGCGAGGCTTACCTCTATGGGCAATTTTTGTCCAGGATGGTTTGTGTATTGCTCTGGTTATGTTTGCTTTTGATGCTCCTGAACAGGGGGGGTTAATTGCTTTATTCTTGCTCTGGCTCGCTATTCGTAGCTCTACAGAATGGTATAAATGGTATACTCAGCAGGCTAGTAATCGCCATCGTAGCCAGCCTCGACTGGGGAAGCAAGACCCTGATTAAACTAAACTTTAAATACTCACAAGCAAATACTCATACAAAAATCTTAATTAGTGGGTTCACATATTTTTGACACCAGCACTGACACAGATCACAAAATTAAGTGATCTAGTTCATCAACCCTCCTATCTAGTTTTTTAAGCAGCAACAGGACTCAGTTTTCATCATCTCCCCGGTTTCCTTTGTCTCCAGGTAAAAGAGACCCCATCAGCCCCCAGATAGAGTTTTTCAGATTAAATATTGATTATGGGAGCCGATCCGACTACAATTTTTGTGGGCGATACTTTCGAGTTGGTAAGAATATACAATTTATGGGCTCATACCATCAAAGCGATCGCACCTACCTTTATTCTACCTGTAGAAATTTTATGGATATTCAACTCATTAATATCGGCTTTGGCAATATTATCTGTGGTAATCGTGTTATCGCTATTGTTGGCCCAGAATCTGCCCCCATTAAGCGTATCATTACAGATGCACGAGACCGAGGACAACTTATTGATGCTACCTATGGACGCCGCACCAGAGCCGTGATTATTACAGACTCAAATCATGTGGTTCTCTCAGCCATTCAGCCAGAGACAGTCGCTAACCGATTTGTGATTGAGAAAAACGGCACTAATCGCCTTTCATAAACCTATCGAGGTTCACCATTAACTACATTTAAGATGATTGACAGCAAAACTGGCCAACTCATTGTCATTACTGGACCCAGTGGGGTGGGAAAAGGAACCATTATCCGATCGCTCCTGAAAAAACACCCACAACTACATCTTTCCGTCTCTGTAACTACCCGATCTCCCCGTCCCGGAGAGGTCGATGGAAAGGACTATTTTTTCGTAACTCGCGATCGCTTTCAACAAATGGTTCAACAGCAAGAGTTACTAGAATGGGCTGAGTTTGCCGGCAATTTCTACGGGACACCCCGCTTGGCTGTAGAACATAAAATTCAGCAGGGAGAGAATGTTCTACTGGAAATCGAACTAGAAGGCGCTAGACAGGTATCACAGACTTTTCCCCAGGCTGTGCGAATTTTTATCCTACCACCTGACCTACAGGAGCTAGAGAACCGTCTGCGAAATCGCGCCACTGACTCCGAAGAGGCGATCGCCCGTCGTATTCAACTAGCTAAAACTGAAATCGCCGCCGCCGGGGAATTTAACCACACCTTAATCAACGACAACCTCGATCGCGCCCTCGCAGAACTCGAAACCCTCTTTTAACAAATAACAAATTCTCTCCGAGACTTATGTTAACTTTTGTAACAAAAAATTAAGTTTTGTTGCGAAAAATTTTTTTTCTGGGGGGTGCTTGCCTTGGCGGGTGGCTTCTGGTATACTTTTAGATAATGGGAATAGTGACATTTTTAGTATTTAGGCAGAGATTTCCATTATTTAACTATATGTCAATATTCTACCATTAGTTCCCGGTGCTTGTCAACCCTTAGCGCTTGGGGCGACAAAGTTTTTTTTGAGAGTTTTTCTCAATAACAGCTTAGTTAGAAGGAAGTTAGAAGGAAGAGGGAAGCGGGAAAGCCATGCTCCCGACACCCTCAACCAGCCTAGATCTACTTGAGAGTTGTTTTCGATGCTATGCGGGTTTTCTTGCGTTCGGAGTCGGATAGTTCTTCGCCGGACTGGAGGCGAGTTGCACTACCTTGTAGGACAGTAGCAGCACTATTGTCACCCATTTGTAAAGCCGTTTTAGCCGCCGTTTGTAACATAGTAGCAGCACCGGCACGATCGCCTTGTTGTAGTTTAGTTTCCGCGATTTGAGTTTGTCGGTACTTAGCCAAGGCCAGAATATGTTGTTGAACCTTGGGATCGGAGGTAGGGCGATAATCTCCAATCACATTAGCTTCCACCAAAACAGGTTGAGAATAAAGCCTTTCAATACCCAAAGCGGGGTCATCATAGCGGACTTGAATTTGAGCGATCGCCTGTTTACCCATAGACAAATTGTTAACATAAAGGTTAGCCAAGATAATCCGTTCGGTATCCTTCATTAAATCCCCCAAGCGCACCGCGAGTTGTTCGCCTTCTGGCTGTATAGGAAGTTCAATAGTATCGGGATAAACTTGTGCAATTGGCTTGAGTTGAGCCAAACGGACATTAGGAAAGAAGGAGAATAATAGGTAAGCGTTAGTGAGTCCCACCGATTGCATACGGGTAAACAGACGGCCAAACTCAGCGATCGCCTGTTCGGGATATTCAATATATCCCAAAGCACCGCCACCCGCATCAGCAATTTTCTCCAAAATATCCTGATTCCAGTCGTTTCCAAATCCCAAAGAATTAATAGTTAACTTATATTCGGTGGCGAGTTTGGCTAATTTGAGACAACGTTTATTATCCCCGTGTTCATTTTCGCCGTCAGTCAGTAAAAACCCTTGAGAAATCCGATCCTGTTTACCCTTTCCTAACTCCTCAATTCCCAGCTTGAGACCTTCATCAATAGCAGTTCCCCCGGAACAGCGCAAACCATCAATCTTTTTTTTGATACCATCAGGATCGGCGATATCCTGATTAGGAACCAATACCTTAGCTCGGTGATCAAAAGCAACTACCGAAATGCGATCGCCCACATTTAAGCGATCGATAAGTTCTTTCGCCGCCTGTTTAACCGTTTCCAAGGGTTGACCATTCATAGACCCACTGTGGTCTAAAATCAAACATAGATTCATGGGAACTTGACCCTCAAACGGATCAGGAATCGCTGAAACCGAAATTGACAGTTGACGCTGGTTCGATTCTTGATTGGGGTCTAGGTTCGGATCGTTGAGAGAAGGCTGCAAACTGACTTTCATAGAAGACCTCCGGGATTTCAAATTCAGTTATAGGATCTGAACAGTCCCTGGGTAGATGGTCGGTAATTTCCCATCAGCCTATTAACAGGACTGATCTACAAGTTGCGCTAGTATATAGTCTAACCTCTTTGATGAGTTCATCGGTTTATACTGTGCAATCACCATACTACTACAGCGACAGTCCCATTCGGACACCACCACCAGACCTACCCTCCTTGCTACTCAAGGAAAGGATTATCTATCTAGGGTCGCCTCTAGTTTCCTCAGACGAATATAAGCGACAACTAGGGGTTGATGTCACCAAATTAATTATCGCCCAGTTGCTTTATCTGCAATTTTCCGATCCAGAAAAGCCGATTTTCTTCTATATCAACTCTACCGGAACCTCGTGGTATACCGGAGATGCGATCGGACAAGACACCGAAGCCTTCGCCATTTGCGATACCATCAACTATGTCAAGCCCCCTGTGCATACTATCTGCATTGGTCAGGCTATGGGTACAGCGGCGATGATTCTCTCGGCGGGGACCAAAGGCTGTCGCACCAGTCTCCCCCATGCCACCATTGTTTTAAACCAACCTCGTATGGGGATGGGACGATCTCAAGCTACAGATATCCAAATTAGGGCGAAAGAAGTCCTAGCCAACAAAGCATCTATCTTGGGTATTTTGTCCAAAAATACCGGACAACCTGTCGAAAAAATTGCCAAAGATACCGATCGCATGTTCTATCTAACACCAGAGGCGGCTAAAGAATATGGCTTGATTGATCGGGTTCTCGAAAGCACTAAGGAATTGCCCAAACAATTACCTGTTGGTGTGTAGTAAACTTGCTGGTGCTTACAAATTATGCCTGTCGATGAAGTTCTTCGCGTTCCCTATCAGATTCCTGGTAGTCAATACTGGCAGTGGGTTAACATATATACTCGCTTGAGTCAAGAGCGAATTATTTTTCTGAATCAGCCTCTGACAACGGGTGTCGCTAATTCCTTAGTGTCGTCTATGTTGTATCTTGACTCTGATGATCACAATAAGCCCATCTATATGTACATCAACTCTATTGGTGATCCAGTCCTAGCAGGTATGGCTAATGAGTCGATGGGAATGATGTCAGTTATGGCGGCTTTGGCTGTCTATGACACTATGCAACACATCAAATCTGAGATTGTTACTATCTGTTTGGGTCAAGCCGTGGGGATGGCAGCTTTGTTATTGTCCTGCGGTTCTAAAGGTAAACGGGCTAGTCTTCCTAATTCGATGATTACTCTTTATAACCCCCAAACAGGAACCCAAGGACAAGCTACGGATATTCAAGTAACCGCTGAGGAAATCCTCTCGAAACGGGTTTTAATGATGGATATATTTCACCAAAATACTGGTCAACCCGTTGAGAAACT
Organism: Limnospira platensis NIES-39; assembly: GCF_026000695.1. Taxonomy (GTDB): domain Bacteria; phylum Cyanobacteriota; class Cyanobacteriia; order Cyanobacteriales; family Microcoleaceae; genus Limnospira; species Limnospira platensis. Next base: position 3,721,679 of record NZ_AP026945.1, on the reverse strand, counting down.
TACTAAGGATATGAACCGCACTTTTTACATGACCCCTGAACAGGCCAAAGAGTATGGTATCATCGACCGTGTTTTAACAACTCAAAAAAGCTGATTTGATTTCCCTGACCTGTTATGGGAAAACACGCCGGGGAGATTAATTAGAGCCTAATTATCCTCGCCCCCGGCGACAGTGGCAACAGTATCTCCCGCGCAACTACTCTGTTACTAGAGTTAAATGATAATCTGATCGAGACAAGAGGATTAATAATTATGCCTATTGGTGTTCCCAGTGTTCCTTATCGACTTCCTGGTAGTACCTATGAACAGTGGATCGGTATCTATGAAAGACTGTTCCGCGAACGAATTATCTTTTTGTCCGAAGAAGTTGACGATGGTATTGCTAATGCGATCGTGGCTTATATGCTGTATTTGGACTCGGAAGACCCCTCGAAACCCATTTACCTCTATATCAATTCCCCCGGTGGTTCGGTAACTGCAGGTATGGCAATTTACGATACCATGCAATATATCAAGTCTGATGTAGTCACTATCTGCGTGGGTATGGCTGCTTCTATGGGCGCATTTCTACTGGCTGCGGGTACTAAAGGTAAACGGTTAGCCCTCCCCAATGCTAGGATTATGATTCACCAACCTTTGGGGGGTACTCGCGGACAAGCAACTGATATCGAAATTGAGGCTAAAGAAATTCTCCGAATTCGTAAGGTCCTCAATGAGATGTTAGCAGAAAGATCCGGTCAAACTCTCGAAAAAATCGAGAAAGACACCGATCGCGATTACTTTATGTCCGCCGCCGAAGCTCACGAATATGGTTTAATCGATCAGGTCATTGAAGAACGCTCCGTTTAACAATATCCTAAATTTCTGTTAAACTAATTACGCCCGCCTTTCTTGTGGGGCGGGTTCGGTTCTTGACTTAAATTAAACTGGGGTAGATTAAACCTAGATGGACACAACGGATTACTATCGCACATTGGGTTTAAGATCAGGGGCGAGTTTGGAAGCGGTCAAGGCTTCCTATCGGAAACTCGCCCGACAATATCATCCTGATGTTAATCAAAATAATCCCCAAGCCCAAGAAAGATTTATCGCCTTAACTGAGGCTTATAAGTTTCTGTTAGATGTCGCTAAACCAGAGTCCGAAATGGCTTGGGCTACTGCCTCTTATACCCAATTTCACCAGGGTACAACCACCCATTTCCCCAGGGTTAAAACTAAGGTCTATCACCCGGAAAACCGGATTCAATTTAACCAGGAACTCTCCGAAACTGAGCAGAAATTGAAGGAAAATTGCTATAAACAATTGCAGCAATTACTCAGATATCAGCGCTTTCCTAGGGCGATCGCTTTAGTGGAAGGACTAGCCCACAGAATCCCCCAAGACCAGGAAATCCGACAGTGGCAGGCTATTACTTATCAACGTTGGGCGCGTCAACTTATCAAAGAACGCCAAACCGATAAAGCCCGCAATTACCTCAAAAAAGCCCTCCGTACTGACCCTCACAATCGCACGCTGTGGGCGGAAGTTGAACGAGATTTTCAATCCCTAGAAAGTGTCTATTCCTAAAGGTTAATTAACCAGGATTCCCCGGCTTTTCTTCCTGGGAAAATATGCCTTTTTTAACATTAAAAAATTTTTTTTGGCTCGGAACCCGCGCCAACCCTTGACAACCACTGGGAACTCATGATAGCATTTGGATATTATAGTTACATAATTGAAATTTATTTACTAAAAATAAAATTAGCAATATCCCAATTATATAAAAAGTGTAGCGCAAGTCGCCCGGAAAAGCAACCCCCCCCAGAAAAAAAATTTTCCCGGCCCCAACTTAACATTTCTTTACATACAGCTTGTTCACCAGTCCCTTAAGACATTGCCCTCACCCTAGGTCTGTCTCCCAGATATAGCACTAGTCAATACGGTTAGGACGCAGCCTTGAGAACAGAATCCATGGCATCATCGAGAGAATCAAACTGCTCACGTGCAATGGCGAATGCGGGCTTTCAACCACGACCAACATTTCTCTATCTTGTTGAGGTCTGGCGAATAAGGCCGAAGATAGAGTAAACGGCATGGAGCTGCCTCCACCAGTTCAGCCTGCCGCCCCCCTTTATGAAACGTTGCATTGTCCAGTACTAGAGTTTGACCTGGCTTCAGTGTTGGAATTAAGATGAACTCCAACCACAACTCAAACACTGTCCGATTACAACAACCCTCAAAGGTAAAGGGAGCTAAGAGTTGTTGATGACACCATGGGGCCATATAGCTCACCCTGCCCTGCCTCTTCCCTGATTTGAGGGCATCGAAGCGTTGTCCTTCCTGGCAGTAACCATAAGGATAATCCGAGTCTTGACTATTCATGCCAGCTTCATCGAGGTAAACCAACCCTTCCGACTCCATGTGTTCAATCTGAGCAATAAACTCCTCTCGCTGTTGCTCATCACCTTCTTGGTAGCCGTAAGTTTTTTTTTCTGGTGAAGCCAATTTTCTTCAAGGCTCTGGATATGGTGCGAGGAGAGATGTCGTCATCCCAAAGTTCAGCCATTTGAGCGGAGGTTTTGTGGCCATGCTCTTGGGCAAAAGCCTTGAATTTATGCCAGTCGGTAATTTTGTGGTTATTGCCAGGTCGGTGATTAGGTTTAGGGAGGAAGTCTCCGGTCTGTGCTTTTCTTTGCAGCCAGAGATTAATGGTGTTCCGGCTGACATGGAAAACTTGACTGGCTTCTGTTTTGGGCATACCGTCTAGTTCAATTGCATCAATAACTTTTTGTCTGAGGTCGTAACTATAGGGGGCTGGCATTTTTGGTCTTCTTAGTCATCTCGTCCTCTCCATTATACGTCCTAACTTTCCTGTCTGGTGCTATAAGTTAAAAGCAGCGGCTATTTCGGTAAGCCTTAACCCATACATTACTGTCATACCAGTAACCCACAGCCAGGCGTGACGAGCTTTACTGAATGTATGGTTTTTGATAGTGTAGACTTCTTGTTTAGCGCTGTACCACCAATTTTTAAAGGCATCGATGCCTATACGCTGCTTAACGGTGAATCGTGTTTGTCTGGGATTAATAAGTTCTAACTGTTTTAGTAGGTGGTCTTTATTGGGTGATTTTTTGGCAATGGCTTTCAGGATGTAGTAACGTTCTTTGAATGTTTGGGACCCTATCAGCTCCTCTCCATTCTGTAAGGGAGTGTACAGCATAACCTTGAAACTCTCCCAAGTAGGATAATCATCCCAATTGGGGAATTGCTCAAAGTATATTTTTTGGCTTTGATGATAGGAAGATAGGTCGCTGACAATATCGCGGGAGCGTGGTCGTCCTGTGTTGCGGTTGTACCCGGCAAAATACTCATCTTCCAGTTGTTGGAATATTTCCCGGTAGGTTATCAGATTATCCTCAATCTGATTCTTTCCTAGAATAGTCGTATCATACCAATCCCAGAACTCACTAGTGCTAGTGATAGTCCCTAGGGCTTCTGATACCAGTTTAGCTTTCTTAACCCCGTCTATCACCCCTTGGGGTGTACACTCAAGATTAGCTGTCTTGGGTAGCCGTTTCCCGGTAGGTGGTTGCTTAAACTGCAATAGCAGATTGTACCTAGCCCCGGACTTTTGTAACTTGAGTGTCACTCCTTTGGGACATTCCCCTTTAAAGTCTTGATAGGCTTTCAGGAATCTGCTATAGCTCTCGTCATAGTTACCCTTTCCCCCCACTGTAGGGAGTTTAGTAGCATTACTCATTTTTTACTCACTTGTTACTCTACTACGGTTTTGAGTAACACCTAAGTAACGGTAGAATAGGGGTTGTAGGCTGTAATTCCGGTTCGAGTCCGACTCTGCCCACTATTAACTGTTTCTGATTAGAGAGGGATTAACAAGTAATTTCCTGAAATATCCGGAAATATTTTTCCGATCCCCAAAACCTCAACCATGTAGGTTGGGTCAAACGTAGTGAAACCCAACATAACTGAGAGATGGTGGCGTTGGGTTTCGTGACCTCCACCCAACCTACTTCCCAAAACCCCAACCTACATGGTTGGGTCAAACGTAGTGAAACCCAACATAACTGAGAGATGGTGGCGTTGGGTTTCGTGACCTCCACCCAACCTACTTCCCAAAACCCCAACCGACATGGTTGGGTCAAACGTAGTGAAACCCAACATAACTGAGAGATGGTGGCGTTGGGTTTCGTGACCTCCACCCAACCTACTTCCCAAAACCCCAACCGACATGGTTGGGTCAAACGTAGTGAAACCCAACATAACTGAGAGATGGTGGCGTTGGGTTTCGTGACCTCCACCCAACCTACTTCCCAAGACCCCAACCATGTAGGTTGGGTCAAACGTAGTGAAACCCAACATAACTGAGAGATGGTGGCGTTGGGTTTCGTGACCTCCACCCAACCTACTTCCCAAGACCCCAACCATGTAGGTTGGGTGAAACGTAGTGAAACCCAACATAACTGAGAGATGGTGGCGTTGGGTTTCGTGACCTCCACCCAACCTACTCAAATGGGGAAAAAAGCCATACTAAGAGATGGTGGCGTTGGGTTTCGTGACCTCCACCCAACCTACTTCCCAGAACCCCAACCTACATGGTTGGGTCAAACGTAGTGAAACCCAACATAACTAAGAGATGGTGGCGTTGGGTTTCGTGACCTCCACCCAACCTACTTCCCAGAACTACGGACTTAGAAAACTGAGCCTTGGGGTGAGAAATCCCTCAAGTGACTGCTCTCAAACTCAGGGAAACCTAAATCTGTTCGCAGACAAGGCAATCCTGAGCCAAGCCCTTGAAGGGGTGAAGGAAATATATAATTTCTGGAACTTCTTTATGCGAAGGTGCAGAGACTCGAGGGGAGCTACCCTAACGTTAAGCCGAGGGTAAAGGGAGAGTCCAATTCTCAAGGCAATTAGGCGCGGATCAACCTACCTGATGCTGTAGCGAAAGCTGCGAGAGGATGAAAATCCGTTGACCTTAAACGGTCGTGTGGCTTCAAGTCCCACCGCCCCCATTATCTGGAAACCCTTATCCGCATTACGATAGCGGGAATTCACTTAACCCGATAGTCGTATCGTCACACTCAATATGCACTCCATTCAGTCTTAGCACACGGGACAATTAGCGCATATCCCTCAGCAACAAAACTTAATTATTGACGGGTTAATCAATAAGCACAACTTAATCAATCTGTCAAATATCCATTCCTCCCCCCCAACCAAACACCGATAGGGTAGTTCCCTTGTGATAGCAGTCAATGGCAAGCCTATCGGTTCGTTCCTCACCATTGACTGCTATCACATCGGTCGCACCCCCAAGAGTGTTTGTTCCGGTTGGGGGGGAGGGTATGGCTCAAATTTCAAAACCCATAGGGGTAGTCAGGTTATTGGTGAAATATTGAGGAACCTACTCGCTACCAACAAAATGCGATCGCATAATCACGACTAACCTGGCTATGACATACTGAAGCGATACCCCCAAACAACTTTTCAACTGGTGACTTGTTTCGTCAGCTCTCGCTGATACCTACATAATCCTAGGGAATTGCTTTACCAGCGACACCCGATACCTACATAATCCTCAGCAAGTCTCCAATTTATAGGGGTAATCATCATGTTCAGAACTCAGTACCCCTAATAGACGGGTTAAGGTTTTGGCTTAGGGTGTTTATTGTAGGTAAACTAGGGGTGAGCATTCATATAAATGATTTACAGTCTGTAAACAACAGACTGTAAACAGATAATATGAATGAACCCCTACAGTTAGAAACCATAGGGGGCCATTTAAGTTATTGGGGTAGCTGTTAGGTGTTAGGGTTTAGGGTTTTCTCCAACCATCATCATCAATATCATCTCTGTTGATTGGAAGATGGGGTGATTGCTTTTTATCTTCTGACTGTTTTTTGCATACTATTGATGTCATAGAATCACTAACATATCTAATCAAATAATTTAGGCTATTTTGGATACCGTCTAACCTACTCTCAATCATTAGGTTTCCTGTATGCGTAATGAACGTACTGAGAATAATCGCGACAATAATTAACCCTAATTCAACTATTACCAAGTTCATTTATATTAATTTCCAAAAATGAAGTGTAAACCATTTAATCCTTTCTAGTGGAGAAAATGAAGCGTAAAAATTACAGCATAATATTAGAAAATATACAGGAGGTTTTTATAACGACAATTACAACAATAGTGATAATAAATTGTTAAAAATCGATATCAAATCCGGTGATAAAATTGGAAAATTAATCGGTAAAATATTTATATTTGGTCATGCGATTTGTCAGGAATATAATATCATTTTGCAGTACAAGAAACAAATGGTGATTTAAGCGTTCTGTTTAGTACGTTTTATAATGTGACAACTTTTAGCCCTTCAGTAGCGATATTGCGATGTTATATAAGCATCTTAAACACGGGTACAGAAATATTTTTAACTCACCACTATGATGATAGTAGTTATAATGGAATAGGCGGGGATTTATTTTCAATTGAGCCTAAAGAAGATGTCAATGTTTCATTTTTTGAGGATTGGTCAGCTATTGATATTTGTGATTATACCTTAGTTAATGAATCCCCTTTATGTATTACACGACTAAATACCAATATTAATTGAATTTATTATGCCTAATGCACTTGATATATCAGAGGGTAATTGGTTTAAAGTATACGATAAATTCTTTAAAGAAGATACCGATAATTTACACGGTGTTAAAACTTTACCCGACATTTCTGGCTGCAAATTTATCAGGATATTATTTGACGCTGGCTGACAGTGTACCCGTGTACTGGAAAATGGCAGGGTGGCTTAAATTCTATGCCTACAATGATGTTAACCAAGCTATGCTAGTTAAAAAAGAGACTATATGGCTTAATGAATATCAAATAATTGAATCACCGCCGTACAGCAATTTTTACGCTTCATTTTCTCCACTAGAAAGGATTAAATGGTTTACACTTCATTTTTGGAAATTAATATAAATGAACTTGGTAATAGTTGAATTAGGGTTAATTATTGTCGCGATTATTCTCAGTACGTTCATTACGCATACAGGAAACCTAATGATTGAGAGTAGGTTAGACGGTATCCAAAATAGCCTAAATTATTTGATTAGATATGTTAGTGATTCTATGACATCAATAGTATGCAAAAAACAGTCAGAAGATAAAAAGCAATCACCCCATCTTCCAATCAACAGAGATGATATTGATGATGATGGTTGGAGAAAACCCTAAACCCTAACACCTAACAGCTACCCCAATAACTTAAATGGCCCCCTATGGTTTCTAACTGTAGGGGTTCATTCATATTATCTGTTTACAGTCTGTTGTTTACAGACTGTAAATCATTTATATGAATGCTCACCCCTAGTTTACCTACAATAAACACCCTAAGCCAAAACCTTAACCCGTCTATTAGGGGTACTGAGTTCTGAACATGATGATTACCCCTATAAATTGGAGACTTGCTGAGGATTATGTAGGTATCGGGTGTCGCTGGTAAAGCAATTCCCTAGGATTATGTAGGTATCAGCGAGAGCTGACGAAACAAGTCACCAGTTGAAAAGTTGTTTGGGGGTATCGCTTCAGTATGTCATAGCCAGGTTAGTCGTGATTATGCGATCGCATTTTGTTGGTAGCGAGTAGGTTCCTCAATATTTCACCAATAACCTGACTACCCCTATGGGTTTTGAAATTTGAGCCATACCCTCCCCCCCAACCGGAACAAACACTCTTGGGGGTGCGACCGATGTGATAGCAGTCAATGGTGAGGAACGAACCGATAGGCTTGCCATTGACTGCTATCACAAGGGAACTACCCTATCGGTGTTTGGTTGGGGGGGAGGAATGGATATTTGACAGATTGATTAAGTTGTGCTTATTGATTAACCCGTCAATAATTAAGTTTTGTTGCTGAGGGATATGCGCTAATTGTCCCGTGTGCTAAGACTGAATGGAGTGCATATTGAGTGTGACGATACGACTATCGGGTTAAGTGAATTCCCGCTATCGTAATGCGGATAAGGGTTTCCAGATAATGGGGGCGGTGGGACTTGAAGCCAAATTACAGCCTATAACCCCTATTCTACCGTTACTCTAGTGCACTCAAAAGCGATCGCATTATTAGGAGAGAGTGCAAAATGAAACCCCCTAGGTATTTAGCCTAGAGGGTATTGTGTTGTGGGTTTATTGGGGGTTAATCGTCTAACTGATAGATTAATCTAAGTCCTGCTTTCATCTCTGGTGATTCTGGGTTAATACCATGATTGAGTAGTGTTTGTTTTGCCATATCTAGTGGCAATGGTTGCCTTTGATGTCTTGTCAGGATACCTAACTCTGTGGCAAGGTTGCGACGTTTTTTGTACTTGCTGTCATTAACCGTTACCGAGTGACCAAACGAACGCGCCCTGATTTCCTGTGGTATCCCGTTCATCTCCCCTAGTTGGTTTCCAAGATGTCGAAAGGCATAGGCTTGAGTTAGTCCCCAATTATGTCGTGATAACCATTTACGGTGATTATCGTTAAACTTGCTAGGGTCTTTGGATTCTGTGATAGGTAGACAAACGTTATGAATCCCTAAGCGGTTAATCAGAGTCTTGTCTTTTGACATTGGGATAGCTAACCGCCAGCCTGTCTTGGTGCTACCACCAAAGTAAGTAAACTCACCAATAACCAGCACTAACTCAAGGTTGTTAGGGTCAGATACAGCCGGGAAAGTGATACCGTCAACCGTAATGGCTTTGGTTAAGTTTTGACCTGCCGCAACTTCTGACGGTCTCAACCCGTATAGGGTACACATCGCACTAACCCAGCACCAACCATCACGCGCATTATTGTCTGTGACAGAACGATAATCAGTGTTGCGTTCTTTGTCTAGTAAACTTAACAAGGTATCCAAGTCTATACTTTGGGATTCAGCAAATACTGTTTGGGTTGGGTCAATCTTTTCCAGTTTCTCCAATGCTTTTTTGCAGCCAGCACGTTCTGCTACTTGTCTTAATCGATAGTAACGATTTTTGAAGTCTTTGTGACCTACCGGACTACTGCCATCTTGTAACGGGCTATATAACGCTTCTTTTATACCCTCCCAGGTGACGTAACTATCCCAGTCCTTGACTTTATCGAATATATCAAGGAAACAGCGTTTAAATGAATTTTGGTCACTTGATATATCGCGAGAGCGCTTCCGTGTAGTGTTACGATGTACCCCATTAAAGTAATCATTTTCCATGTCTTTGAATACTTGACTATAAGTGATTAAGTCGTTTTCCATGAGAACTTTGGACTCATCAAGGATAGTAGCCTTGTACCAGTCCAGTCATTCAGACACCGACTTAAATTGTCCGTCAAGGGATTTATGAACTAACCAAGCCTTCTCTACAGCCTTGCGGATACCCTCTGAGGTAAACTTACAATTACAGCCTCGCTGTTTACGTCCCCCGGTTTCTGGGTCAGTGGTGATATCTAGTTGGATTGTCCCCCGGTTACGTTTAATCCTGACACCCTTGGGACATTGTTTGCGGGATAGATTAAAAAACTCAAGGATATCCTGAAAACCTTGATATATGCCGCTGTGTGTACTGTTTGTACTTGCACTCATAATTGCACTCTCTCCTAATAATGCGATCGCTTTTGAGTGCACTAGAGTAACGGTAGAATAGGGGTTATAGGCTGTAATTTGGCTTCAAGTCCCACCGCCCCCATTATCTGGAAACCTGCAACCTGTAACGGTTGTGGGTTTTTTGTTTTGGCGCGCCACTTTGGTCTCATAATACCTCGCCCCTGACTCTATGGATTATTGCGGCTTAGTTACTTATCCCGTCAGTGTTTGAAGGCGATCGCTACTTTTTACTCCCATTACTCAGATCCTCTGTTACCATCGGCGATCGCCTGCTGACAATTACTCTAAAACTCCCTACAGTCAAGGTTTTGCCAGATTGTAAAGAAATGTTAAAGCGTTTTTTATTAAAAAATGTTGCACAAACTTGATTTTGTTGCTAAAGTGTGCACTGCGAACAATAGTAAGTAAAAAAGAGAAAGTAAAAAGGAGAACTGTGAGCTATGTTGTACGCTACCGTGACCTGTGATGTATCCTCAGTCAGCAACTGAGTTGAAGCCTCGATTCGTTCATATCATCATCAGCAAACTGAGTATGAGCTATCAATCAGCAAACTTTCCGCTCCAGAAACGAGAGCTAACCCAGAGGGATTTTGTTGTTCTTCACAATTTTAGCGTCCGCCTGGGTTGAACAGAATTTAGTCCAATCAATTGATTTAGCCGCCACTGTAGTGGAGTCCTAGTGTCGTGGCGGTAATTGACCACACACAGACAGGAGATTTTTATGAATATCCAAGGTATTACAGCCCTAATTACAGGGGCTTCCCGTGGTATCGGACGAGCGATCGCCCTAGAGTTAGCCCGCAATGGCGTGGGTCGTCTGTTATTAGTCGCCCGCGATCGCCAAAAATTAGCAGAATTGGCAGCAGAACTCAGCGACATGGAAGTAGAAGTGATCACCCTCGCCCTAGATCTCACACAGCCAACAGAAGTCAATATTGCCCTAGCCCAAGCATGGCGAACTCACGGCCCCATTGATTTATTAGTGAACTGCGCTGGGGTCGCCCATCAAACCCCCTTCTTGAAATCCAAATTACCCCAAGTCCAAGAAGAACTATCCCTCAACCTGATGGGACTTTACACAGTCACCCGTGCGATCGCCCGACGTATGGCCACCCGAAACCAAGGAACCATCGTCAATGTCTCCAGTCTCATGGGCAAAATCGCCGCTCCCACCATGTCTACATACTCAGCCACTAAATTCGCCATCCTAGGCTTTACCGAAGCACTAAGGTCCGAATTAGCCCAACACAATATCCAAGTTATGGCCTTACTTCCCACCCTCACCGATACAGACATGACCCGCCGCCTGCAACTATTTCGCTGGGTCACTCCCATGACCCCCCAACAGGTCGCCCAAGTCTTAATTATCGGAGTGCGGAAAGACTCCCCAGAAATTCTTGTAGGTTGGCAAAGCCACCTAGCCGTTTGGTGTCGTCGCATTGCCCCCTGGGTAATGAACAAAGTCTTAAAAATGGCATCTCCCCTTTCTCGGAATTATCCCCAGTCTCCCACAGCTTGGCGGCGAGTAGGTGCTGCTTCCCGCTAACCTCTCATTCCACAATCGACAATGGATAATTAATAATCTCGTAGGGGCGGGTTCCCCAGTTAATTAGATTTTTCACAAATCATATTACTAAACCCGCCCTATCCCACCAGGTAATTAACCAATCACACATCTCTGACAGTGCCCGCATCTTCTTTGCTAGAATCATTTATTGTTAATTCTCATTTGAGCAATCATCAACATGATTTTAAACGGTCTAGCCACTGAACTTTCAGGCATTGTAGTTTCCTTAAATGGAATTTTAACAGGATTTTGCCAACTGTTGGCATTATTTGTAATTGCCATTGGCGTGACCCGTGCTTTAATCATTTTTATTAAAGATGCTTTATTTCAAGCTCAAGCTACCGACGCATTTCAACGAGGCCGTTTAGTCATGGGTTATTCATTTTCCCTAGCCCTCAGTTTTCTAATTGGGGCAACTATTTTAAAAACCATGATTTCTAGCCGTTGGGATGATATTGCCCGGTTAGCTGCTATTATTGCCGTGCGGACTGTGCTAAATTATCTCTTACTTCAGGCAATTAGTAAGGCAACTCCAGAAGTGCAACAAATTAGCAATCCCGCCGAAACCTAATCAAAAACTACAGAGCATCTCACTACTAAATACTTGTAAATACTTGTCAATTGCTCAGGAAGCCGCCAGGCTGACCTAGAGGGGGTCAGCTATATGCTTCCCCCCTCTAGAGCCTGTCAGTTTTCCATACCTTAAAAAGAGTAGGCTGTCTGTAGTGCCCACCCAATTAGAAGGCCGATACTACCGAGAATGAGAAGTGAAGAAACAATCACAACCGTGGGGCTATCTGCTCCCTTAAACTTCATAATTCCTCGATCTAGGTCTGATGGCATATACACTTACTCCTACTCTAAGTTTTGTTTGAGTCCAACTAAGCAGGTTGGAGATCTTCCCTCTTCACCTACCTAGATTTTACCCAAACAATAATTATACAATATCTAGTGCTTGTTAGCTATAATTTGCCCTTGACAATACCCCCAGCCGATCGCCTACCTAGGGCAGACTGTATCAGCCAGCTAGTCATCCCAGTTTGACCTCTGCCAAATTGTCAGAAATCTATTATAATGGTAGCTTTGATATTTTCACTGACATTAAAAACACCATTTTAGCAGTCATGGGTACTTTTCGCGAGATTTGTCAATACTATCGAGATTATCGTTTATTAGCAATTATTAGTATCAGTGCCTCTAGCATTTTTGAACTCATTGATTTGCTAGTCCCCTATGCGATCGGACAGATTTTAAATGTCCTATCTGGTCAAGGCGCAGATGGCTTAATACAGCTAACAGTTACAGCGATCGCCTCCTCAACCGGGCTTCCAGACCAACAGACCACAGCTTTAATCATATTACTAGGTATCATTTTTTTGGTCACCGTTATCAAAGCACCCATTCAGCCTTGGCTAGGCTCATGGTTTCACTGGTTAATTCCCCTAGCCGCACGCCGAGATCAACATCATAATGCCATCCAAAAAATCTTAACTTTACCCCTGGAATTTTACGAAGAAAATAACCCCGGTCGCATTGCGAACCGCATCACCAAAGGCATCACTAACCATACCTGGACTTACCCCGAAATAGCAGGTCAATTAATCCCGAAACTCGTGCGAGTCATCGGTATTTTTATAGTGATTTTTTTCATTCAGTGGCAAATAGCCATATTTTTCTTAGTTTCTTTTGTATTTATTCTGTCCTTTACCCTCATCAAACTTCGACAGATAATTAGATTAGAAACCCGACTAGACAGCCATCAAGAAAACACCGAAAGTCGCAACTCAGAAATCATCACTAACATCAAAACCGTCAAAGCCTTTGCTACCGAAAATCAGGAACTCCAGCGACAAAGCACCCGCCTAAACCGAGAGTTAACTGTCGTTATCCATCGCATTCACCGAGACTATGTAAAACTGGCTACCTATCAAACTACCACCGTGCAATTTTGTTTATTTATGGTCTTAGGTTTTACCTTGTTTGCTACCTTGGGCGGCCAAATGTCTCTGGGGTATTTTGTGGTTACTTATACCCTGGCTAGTATGGCTTATTCCGAACTAACTCCCATTAGTTTATTGGCGGAAGTTTTTGCGCGGCGCTATTCTTCTATGGTGCGTTTTTATGAGTTTATGCAGTTAAAAGATGGACAAGATGCCATCCAATTAAACTCTGATGATAATCAGGTCTCCTATCAATTTAAGGGTCAAGTTAAATTGGAAAATTTAACCTTTGGCTATCTTCCAGAAAAACCAGTTTTGCAGGATATTAACTTGTTGATAGAACCTTGTCAAACTGTAGCGCTGGTGGGTCATTCTGGTTCCGGTAAGTCTACCTTGGTTAAGCTATTATTTCGCTACTTTGAACCTAGTCAGGGTCGCATTTTAATCGATGATAAAAATATCCAAGATTTGAATGTTACCGCCTATCGACGACGTTTAGCTATAGTTCATCAAGATGTTGATATCTTCAATGGAACCTTGTTAAATAACCTCACCTATGGCAACCCCAAAGCTACCCTAGATGAAGTTAACGAAGCCTGTAAAATTGCTCGGGCAGATGAGTTTATTAATCAACTAGAAAAGGGTTATTATACTACCGTGGGAGAACGAGGAATGCGCCTCTCTGGGGGGCAAAAACAGCGGTTAGGTATTGCTAGGGCACTGCTAGTCAATCCTGATATCTTGATTTTTGATGAAGCTACTTCTAGCTTGGATTATGAATCAGAACGTTCCATTCAAATCGCTATGCAAAATATTCTGGGAACTCGCACTACAATTATTGTGGCTCACCGCCTCAGTACCATTCGGGAAGCTGATAAAATTGTGGTACTAGATAATGGTAAAATTATCGAAATAGGTAGTCATGATGAGTTACTCAATAACCGGGGAATTTATCGAAGATTACACGCACTCCAAGAAACTGGGGATGTGATTTAAGTAGAGGCGAGGCGGGCTAATTTTAGCCTGCCTTGTCACAAGGGTTTTAACTACTTTTAACAAGGCCCCTCTGAACCGTCTGGCATAGTCGCGCCGCAAAAGGTCGCCCCCTCTAATCTAGCATTATTTAGGTTGGCATTATTCAAATTAGCCTGATCTAAATTAGCACCTTCCAGAAAGGCGCGATACATATCTGACCAGGATAAGTCACTATTAGAAAGGTTAGCTTGTCTCAGGGTGGTGCTGTGTAACTTGGTATCTCGCAGGTCTGCACCTGCTAAATTCGCCCCAATTAGGTTGGCTGAACTTAGATCCGCACCTCTCAATTTTGCCCCCCGCAGGTCACTATTTTGCAAATTAGCACCTATGAGAGCCGCGCCGTCTAATTCGGCTTCCTGTAGGTTGGCTTCGCTGAGGTTGCACTGCTGACACTGTTTGGTATTTAGCAATTGTTGGATGTCTCGGGGTCGGGCGGCGATCGCCTCAATTCCTAACCCTATTACAGCCATAAGACCGGGAACAACAACTATTAATTTCATCGAAAACCTGATTAATACTAGCCCGACTTTGACATCATACTATATTATATGGGGGCTAAGTCAGCGAAAATCTCTTAGCCCCTTTTATTGATTTCAATAGGCTACAGTCATGTTAACATATTTACTAACTACGGTAATCACCTCCTGATAATTTTTGAATAGACGATAGGTTGATAGGGTATTATTTACGAACATCGGTAGGGCTGGAGTTGGCATTAATGTGGTGATAAATGTATTCACAATGCACCACACAATCACCAAGGTAATGCAGGCGATCGCTGCAATTGTTACTAGGTCACTACTTTTTAGTCGCAGAAAACCTATGTACGTCGCCTGTCCAGGCAGCGTCATTAAAGACAGGGGTATTTTAGGTGTCATCACTAACCGCTCAGAATCTAGGGTGGGTATAACAAACCAGGTCTATACCAACCTAAGGAAACTGAATTGCCAAGCTATCTAATTGTCTTAGAAAGTGTGCGCCTCAGCCTCCTCTCAATGCCTACGGAGTTAGCTGACGGGCTAGGGCTGAGAGTTGCCCTTCTCTTAATCTCTGTCGGTTGTTGACAGAAACAGCTTGCGAGATTAGCCCCAAAAATTTGGTTCCTCCGCTCCGACCACATCACCGCGTCTGCACCTGCTCGAAAAGTACATAACGGCAATGTTTTACTTTCGCCGGATTAGGCTGACTGTTTGTTTTCTATATAATCCTATTCTAAATTAGAAAATATCAAATCGTCAAGAAATTGTGAAATTTTTTTTTGACAGGGTAACAACGGACTATATTCTCAGGGGGAAGGGTAGCTATAACCCGGAGGCGATCGCCGATCGCCCTAGATTGAGAACACCCTAACAGGGGGATTGTGGGGGAGGATGTCAATTGGAAAATTTCCCCTTTAGTGCTAAAGTTAACTGTTGACCACTACTGACAAGAACCATGTCTGCGCCCCCTAGCGCCCCAACCGTAACAACATTTCCCCTCGCCGCCGTGGTGGGACAAGAAGCGATTAAATTTGCCCTGCTGCTGGCTGCAGTTGATCCTGGCTTAGGAGGTGTGGTAATTGCTGGACGGCGGGGAACCGCTAAATCAGTGATGGCCAGGGCTCTCCATGCCTTATTACCGCCCCTAGAAGTAGTTAAAAATGCGATCGCCAACATTGCCCCCAACTGGGAAGCCGGAGAACCCACCCCAGAAACCGAAATAATCCCCGCCCCCTTTGTACAAGTTCCCCTAGGGGTAACAGAAGATAGGCTGATAGGTTCAGTAGACGTAGAAAAATCCGTTAAACAGGGCGACACCGTATTTCAACCGGGCTTATTAGCCACAGCCAACCGAGGAGTCCTCTACATTGACGAAATCAACCTCCTCGATGACAATATAGCCAACCTGCTGCTAACAGTTTTAACGGAAGGGCGCAACGTCATTGAAAGGGAAGGCATCAGCTTTGAACACCCCTGCCAACCCCTATTTATAGCGACCTATAACCCCGAAGAAGGTCCCCTGCGAACCCATTTACTCGATCGCATTGCCATAGCCCTATCTGCTGATGGAGTCCTGAGTTTAGATCAACGGGTGCAAGCAGTAGACCAAGCCCTCGATTATTCCCAGTCTCCCGAGGCATTTCTCCAGCAATATACAGAAGACTTAGATAACCTGAAAACCCAAATTCTCCTAGCCAGAGAATGGCTAAAAGATGTCACCATCACCTCAGAGCAAATTCTGTACCTGGTAGAAGAAGCCATCAGAGGCGTAGTTTCTGGACACCGAGCGGAACTATTTGCGGTGCGAGTAGCTAAGGCTTCGGCAGCTTTAGATGGTAGAAATAGCGTTAATGCTGACGACTTGCGGCGGGCGGTAGAATTAGTGATTGTACCCAGGGCGACAGTAATTCAGACCCCCCCAGAAGAACAACAACAACAGCCACCACCCCCACCACCGCCCCAAGGTGAAGAGGAACCCGAACCCGAAGACGAAGACGAAGACGAAGACGAAGAACCCGAAACCGAACCCCCAGAAGAGGAACAAAATAGCATCCCAGAAGAGTTTGTGTTTGACCCGGAAGGGGTGGTGCTAGATCCAACGGTGCTGTATTTTTCCCAAATGGCGAACCGACAGGGTAAAACTGGCAGCCGCAGTATGATTTTTTCAGAGGATCGCGGTCGGTATGTTAAACCAATGTTACCCAAGGGTAAAGTACAACGCATTGCGGTAGATGCTACCCTACGGGCGGCAGCACCCTATCAGCGATCGCGACGGTTACGATATCCTGAACGTCGGGTAGTTGTAGAATCGGGAGATATTAGATCTAAGCGCCTAGCGAGAAAGTCCGGGGCTTTGGTGGTGTTTGTGGTGGATGCTTCCGGGTCCATGGCCCTGAACCGGATGCAGTCGGCCAAAGGGGCGGTAATGCAACTGTTAACTGAGGCTTACCAAAGCCGCGATCAGGTGTCCTTAATTCCTTTCCGAGGGGAACAGGCGGAAGTTTTGTTACCGCCTACTCGGTCAATTGCGGCCGCCAAACGACGCTTAGAAAGGATGCCCTGTGGGGGTGGATCTCCCCTGGCTCACGGACTCACCCAAGCCGTGCGGGTGGGGATGAATGCTAAACAGTCTGGAGATATCGGACAGGTGGTAATTGTGGCAATTACCGACGGCCGAGGTAATATTCCCTTAGCCCGATCGCTCGGTGAACCTATCCTAGAAGGTGAAAAACCCGATATTAAAGGGGAATTGCTGGAAATTGCTGCCAAAATTCGTGGTTTGGGTATTCAATTGTTAGTAATTGATACCGAAAATAAATTTGTCTCGACAGGTTTTGCCAAAGAATTGGCGAAAACGGCAGGAGGTAAGTATTATCATTTACCCAAAGCCACAGATCAAGCGATCGCAGCTATGACCCAAAACGCCATTCGCGATGCGATCGGTTAAAGTATAGATAACCAATAGTTTTTCCATGGAACCTGTTATTTCCCATTCTGGGGAAAACCATCCCCAGGCAGGTTTCGCCTCCCACAAGCGAGTTTTTCCAGGCTCCCAGAAATATTCCGTCAATTGGTAATCTGTCCCCCTGGTCAAAATTTGCCTATAATACCGGAAAACAGTTAGTCAAAACCCTAGACTAATATTGTGCTTCCCAATGCTCAGGATTAACCAATCGTGTTTGTGAGTTATTTATGAGTATGTTTAATGCTACTGCAATTCTCATTGATGCCTTCGTCCAACGCCTACAAGCTGGCTACCGCCGTACCTATGGGGGATTTAAACCAGACTACCCCGAAATTATTGCTTGGGCGGGTACAATGGCTTTGGAAAATATCGCCAACTGTGACGCTTTATACCACAATGTCGAACATACTATGCTCGTCACCCTAGTAGGACAGGAAATTCTGCGCGGGAAGCATATTCGAGAGGGAGGAGTCACCCCAGAAGACTGGTTACACTTTACCATTTCTCTCCTATGTCATGATATCGGCTATGTGAAAGGAGTATGTCGGCGAGACCAAGACGCTAATGGTTTATATGCCACAGGAATTGATGATGGTATGGTTTCCATAAGTTCAGGCGCGACCTCCGCCAGTCTCACCCCCTACCATGTCGATCGCGGTAAATTAGTCATAGATGAACGCTTTGGTGGTCATAAACTAATTGATGCCGAACAAATTAAACGCAACATTGAACTAACCCGGTTTCCCGTCCCGGCTGATGAAACTTACCAAGACCGCCATAATTACTCAGGACTGGCGCGCGCGGCTGATTTAATCGGTCAACTCAGTGACCCTCGCTACCTCAGAAAGATTAGTTCCCTATTCTACGAATTTGAAGAAGTCGGTACTAATAAAGTCCTAGGCTACAAAACCCCCGGCGACCTCCGTAATAATTACGCTAAATTCTACTGGAATGGCGTATTTCCCTATATTCCCGCCGCCTTGCGATACCTACAACTGACCCAGGAAGGTAAACAAGTTGTGGCTAACCTATACGCTAACGTTTTCCAGGTAGAAAATGAACGGCGTATCCTCAGCGAAAGCGAGAAATATCTGCCCGAAAATTCATCCATTGGTGAAGAAAATGGCTACAAGGGCGACAAAAACGGTAGTTCAGACCTGCCCAAATTTAGCGAAATGTCTAATTTGAATCTGTGATCGTGAATCACCAAACTCCAACGCCGGAAATTTCCCAAAAACTTGCACAATTGAGGCTAACTGTCCAACGGGCTAGTTATGCCTATTATGTTTTGGATGATCCTATTATGGAGGATGGGGTTTACGATCGCCTTTATCGGGAACTGCAAGAACTCGAAAACCAATACCCAGAACTAATTTCTCCCGATAGTCCTACCCAGAGAGTCGGAGAAAAACCCGCTGCTCAGTTTCAGTCCGTAACCCATAATATTCCCTTATACAGCCTGGAAAATGCCTTTAATATGGCAGAACTCCAGGCTTGGGATGAAAAATGGCGACGCTTTCTGGGTGACTCACTACCCCAAGATCCTAAATACATTTGTGAACTCAAAATCGATGGTTCAGCGATCGCCCTCACCTATCATAATGGCATATTAGTTAGGGGTGTGACTCGTGGGGATGGAGTCACCGGGGAAGATATCACCCAAAATGTTAAAACTATCCGCTCTATTCCCCTAAAATTACATCTGGATAACCCGCCGCCTGTCGTGGAAGTTCGGGGGGAGGCTTTCTTATCTAACCATATTTTTGTCCAAATTAACCAGGAGCGACAACAGACCGGAGAGCCACTATTTGCTAACCCTCGTAATGCCGCCGCCGGAACCCTGCGACAACTTGACCCCCGCATTGTCGCTGACCGACGCTTGGATTTTTTCGCCTATACCCTACACCTAGACTCCCCAAATTTACATGATCATTGGGATTGTCTGGAGTTGCTCCAAAAAATGGGCTTTAAAGTTAATCCTAATCGCCAACTGTGTCAATCTTTGCTGGAAGTTCAGCAGTATTTTGATGCTTGGGATACTCAGCGCCGAGAATTACCCTATATGACTGATGGGGTGGTGGTTAAGCTAAATTCCCTCAGTC
Organism: Limnospira platensis NIES-39; assembly: GCF_026000695.1. Taxonomy (GTDB): domain Bacteria; phylum Cyanobacteriota; class Cyanobacteriia; order Cyanobacteriales; family Microcoleaceae; genus Limnospira; species Limnospira platensis. The sequence continues at coordinate 3,701,963 of NZ_AP026945.1, read as the reverse complement.
TCCAAAAACAGTTGGGAGAAACGAGAAAATTTCCCCGCTGGGCGATCGCTCTTAAATATCCGGCCGAAGAATTGCCCACTAAGATTATATCAGTCACTTTCCAGGTGGGACGTACCGGAGCCTTGACTCCGGTGGCTGAACTTGAACCCATACAGTTAGCCGGAACAACTGTTAAACGCGCTACACTTCATAATCAAGATCGCCTTACTGAATTAGACCTGCATATTGGCGATACGGTAATTGTCCGCAAGGCTGGGGAAATTATCCCGGAAGTGGTGCGAGTATTGCCAGATTTGCGACCAACTGGCGCTAAACTGGTGACTATGCCGACTCATTGTCCTGAGTGCGGCGAAACTGTGATCAAAACACCAGCCGAAGCAGTCACCCGCTGTATTAATTCTTCTTGTCCGGCTATTGTGCGGGGTTCTATTATTCACTGGTGTCAAAGACCAGCTTTGGATATTAATGGTATTGGGGAGAAATTGGTTCAGCAGTTGGTTGATGCTCAGTTGGTGCGATCGGTCGCTGACCTTTATGATCTTAATATGGATCAGTTGCTTGAGTTAGACCGCATGGGTGAAAAGTCCGCCCAGAAAATTCTGGCGGCGATCGCTACTTCTAAACAACAACCCTGGCATCGAGTATTATATGGTCTAGGTATTCGTCATGTCGGAAAAGCTAATGCTCAGTTACTCGCTCAAAACTTCCCTAGTTGTCAGAGTTTGGCGGCGGCTTCTTCTGCACAAATTGAAGGCGTTTATGGTATCGGCGCGGAAATTGCTACCTCTGTTTATCAGTGGTTCCAAAATCCTGCTAATATCAGTTTATGCGATCGGCTTCAACAAGCCGGTCTACAGCTTACCAGTGTGCCGTCAACTGCACCCAAATCTACTCACCAAGCGCAACCTTTCGCCGGTAAAACCTTTGTACTTACCGGAACATTACCGACTCTCAGCCGAGATCAAGCTAAATCTATGATTGAGAATGCCGGGGGTAAAGTCACTAATTCCGTTACCAAAAAAGTCGATTATTTACTACTAGGAGAAAAGCCAGGCTCGAAACTAAAAAAAGCCCAAGATTTGGCTATAGCCAATTTATCAGAATCAGATTTTTTGGCAATGATAAAATCTGCTAATTTTTAATGATAATTAAACCCCGAAGCAATCCACAGATAAGCCTTTGGCTTGATGAGCCAATATAATCTACCTGGTTAATTTGGGGTTATATAAACTAAATGTCCGGCATTTTTCACCCTCTTTATCTATGCTAAAAACCAATCAGATTATTTCCCTGCTGCTCATCTTTATTCCCATTTCCATAGTGGGGGAATATTTGCACTGGGGAGCCACTATAATCTTTATAACCGCCGCCCTAGCCATTATTCCCCTAGCTGCTTGGATGGGTACAGCTACCGAAGAGATAGCAGTAGTTCTCGGCCCTAATTTAGGAGGGTTAATGAATGCTACATTTGGCAATGCTACTGAATTAATTATCGGTTTTGTGGCTCTCAAAGCCGGATTAGTAGAGGTGGTCAAAGCCAGTATTACCGGGTCAATTATTGGTAACTTATTACTGGTGATGGGTTTAGCCATGTTTCTGGGAGGATTAAAGTTCAAAGAACAAGAATTTCCCCCAGTCGTGGCTCGTCTGAATGCCTCAGCCATGACCTTAGCAGTAATTGCTATATTAGTTCCCACCGCCGTAGATGTCACATCCATCGGCATAGAAGAAAGCACCATGCAAACTCTGTCCGGTGCGGTGGCGCTAGTGTTGATTATAGTTTATATTCTCACCCTACTATTTGCCATGAAAACCCACTCCTATTTATATGATGTGGGATTGGCAGAAAACGAACTTGAGGGAGCATCAGGGGAAGAAATATCAGGGGAATCTCACCATAAAATCAATCTAAAATTATGGATTGTGGTGCTTTTAGTGGCTACAATTATGGTGGCGGTTGAGTCGGAGCTGTTGGTAGGTACTCTGGAAGAGGCCACCGAGAGTCTGGGTTTGACCCCCCTATTTACCGGGGTGATCCTAGTTCCAATTATTGGAAATGCAGCCGAACACGCCACTGCTGTGACTGTTGCTATGAAGAATAAAATGGCTCTGTCGGTGTCGGTGGCTGTCGGTTCGAGTTTACAGATTGCTTTATTTGTAGCACCAGTGTTGGTTCTGGCGGGGTTGGTCTTGAATCAGCCCATGGATTTGGACTTTAACCCGTTTGAATTGATAGCTGTGGCTGTATCGGTGGCGATCGCTAATTCCGTAAGTTCTGACGGCCGTTCAGACTGGCTAGAAGGGGTTTTGCTCCTGGCTGCGTATATGGTTTTAGGAATAGCCTTTTTCTTCCATCCCATTATGGAAACATCAATGTAACCCGGTTTCTACGTTGACTCCCAACCAGCAAGCCACATTATTGGTAGCTTGTTATTGACTACTCCCCGCGCTAAAGCGACGGGGATTCCCCGGAGGGATTACAGCACTTCTGAGCTAGGATTGACCCACCCGGTAGAGCCCAAATTCTCAGACGCTTAGGCGAAGTCAAAACGCCTCTTGCGGGGGTGCATTGCATCCCCGTTACTTTTGCCTTGCGGCCAATGTTCCACGCCCCGTTAGCGTCAGCGTTGACTTCAACGCCAGCACCACAGCGATAAGTTCCGCGCCGAATGCGTTGTCCTGAAGCCTTCCAACCCTCGGGTTTTTCACCGTAGACGGGGATGGCATCAAGGTCTAGCGCTGACGCTAACGGGGCGTATAACTTTCCTCCTGCTCAATGAACAAAATACCGTGAGCCTCACAAAGCCGAGCCATTCTGCTCTTCAGCTTAGCTGTCGGGATCTGCACGAACTTTTGGTTGGCCTTGTGACCCATATTGGCCCCACTTTTCTGCCCCTGATTCCAGCCGAAGACAATGGTAGCAATGCCATGCTTCAGGCAATGATTGATGACTAACCTAGCGGCTTTGTTGACGGCATCGCGCATCTGGCGATTACGCTTGCCAGTGAGTTTGTCTAGTAGCCTGCACCAGAAGGCTTGTGCTTTCCCCTCCTTAATCGTGGCAACCCGCTTGTTGTAGCCCTGGTTGAGCGCCTTCAGGTGCTTACCATCGACGATAAAGCTATGACCCTCGCTATCAACGCAGGTCAGCCAGTTGTTGATGCCATGGTCAATGGCCAGCGATTTTTCAGTGTCTAAGGCGACTGGCTCAACGGGCTTACCAGTACAAATCCAAACCGCATCAAAATAGCCAGCCCTTGGCACAATCTGAAGCTCTCTAACCTTAGTCCAGTCTAGGTTACTCGGGAAGGGCAGAAAAATCTCAGGCAGGTCAAACCAAACTTTACAAGACCTGCCCATCGGCACCCTGACTTGACCATTGACTAGCTTGAGCCACCGCTGAGGGTAGCTGAGCTCGAACAAGCCGCCAGAGCGGCGATAGTTGGGTGGCTTGGGTTTCTCAGCCAATCCGCCGCTACGCCACAGCTTGAGCAGTTCTCGGTAGCCATTAAAGGCTTCACCCACACTGATGCAGGTCTGCTGAGCAGCACTGGTATAGAGTGCCTTCATGTGAGCGTTGTGCTTCATCTGACTGGAGAGCCATTGTCCATTGGAGAACTTTCCCGCTTTGAAATACAACTGTCTAGCCAGATAGACTGTGCAGTTGTAGAGGTTATTGGAAGCGGTGCAAAGAAACTCCAACGCCGCCCTTAAGGGAGGGTCGTTGGGAAGTTGGTTTACTTGTGCTACAAAGGTTTTAGCCATAAAATCATCATACTATATTTGATTTTGTAGACACATAGGCAGTCTTCGACAATGAGGAATAAGTCTATCAACTATCGCCACGGCAACCACTCGGTAGGGCTTGCCCATGTTCACTTGGTCTGGATTCCAAAGCGGCGGAAGAAGGTTTTGGTTAGCAACGTTAAGCTTAGACTTGCCGCAATACTCAACGAGGTAGCCCGGGAAAATGAGTGGCGGCTCAAAGCATTGGAGATAGCCCCTGACCACGTTCACGTCTTGGTAGAGCATGGGTCGCAGGTCGCCATTCATCAGATAGTCAAGGCCATGAAGGTGCGTTCTTCCAGGCTGCTCAGGCAGGAGTTCCCCCACCTGTGCAAGCTGCCCTCTCTGTGGACTAGAGCGTATTTCTATGATACGACAGGAAAAGTGAGTACAGCTAGAATCATGGCCTACATCAACGACCCTCACCATACCTGACGGCGGCTAAAGCCGCCGAGTCGCTTTTCTGCCCCGCTCTAAAGAGACGGGGCTACCAAGCTTCCGAGTTTTTATCGTGTCGGCCGAACCAAAATGTTATACTGGGTTGCAGCGCTATGGGCTAATATTATCAAAAATAACAGCAGTCCTTATAGGATAGATTTTGACGGTAGGTGGCTAAAGCCGAGCTGGGCTTTTCCTCCCTGCTTTGAACAGGCAGGGCTTGCAAGTTTTAAGGTGTTTCCGTGAGTTATTGCCTCAATCCCAAATGCCCTAAACCTGATGATGAGTCGAATGCCAAACGACGCATTTGCGCTCAGTGTGGCTCTGATCTGTTTATACAGAGTCGTTATCGTGTTCTCAAAAAGATGGGTGGGGGAGGATTTGGTCAGACTTTTGAGATTCTCGACCAAAAAGATAAGACTCGCAAAGTTTTAAAAGTTCTCCTCAAAGAACATCCCAAGGCGATCGCTCTGTTTAAACAAGAGGCGAAAGTTTTGAGCGAACTTAGTCATCCTGGCATCCCTAAAGTAGATAAAGATGGCTACTTTACCTTTATGCCGAAAGATGAGTCGCCGCTGCATTGTTTAGTCATGGAGAAAATCGAAGGGTTAGACCTTCAGGAGTGGATGAAGGAGCGCAAAAAAGAACCGATTAGCCCAGAATTAGCCATGGATTGGCTAAAACAACTGGTGGAAATTCTCGATCGCGTCCACAGCTTACAGTATTTTCACCGAGATATTAAACCTCAAAACATCATGCGAAAGCCTGATGGCCAACTGGTGTTAATTGATTTTGGCACAGCGCGGGAAGTGACCGAGACAATTATGGGGTTTAGTTCAGATGGCCCCGGCGAACAGGATAATGATAAGAAACGCGCCACAGGAATTGTCTCTCCTGGTTATACGCCGCCAGAACAAACGAACGGGAAAGCAGTACCTCAGTCGGACTTTTTTGCCCTGGGTCGGACTTTTGTTTATCTGTTGACGGGAAAACCCCCCACGGCTTACCCAGAAAATCCTCGCACTGGGAAACTTTTGTGGCGTAAGGGTGCGCCAAATATCCCGAAACAATTGGCGGATGTTCTTGATTATCTGATGGCACCATTTCCGGGAAATCGCCCCCAGAACCCTGGGGTAGTTCTCCAGTGTTTAGCTGAAGTGGAACTTAATCCGCCACCCCGCGATAGTGATGAAAGAGAAGATCCCAAATCAGATACCAAAGGTAAAAAGAAAGAACAGCTGAAGGCGAAAATCCGCCTCAGTGAACTGAAAATTAAGATTCCCTTCAAGGCTATTGGTATTCTGAGTGTGATTGTGACCATGGGGGGGTTGATTTATACCCAGGTAGACGGTTATCGGCGCTATGGCTTAATTCCGGCTAACCCTCTGTTGGTGATTAGAGGGTGGCCTAATCGTATGTGGCTACTGGGGCATAAGGAGGCTTTAGGGCACGTTTATGCTTTGGCGATCGCCCCTGACGGTGAAACTCTGGTTGCGGGAACTTTTGGCACAATTCGACGCTGGGGTATCCATTCTGGAGAGGTTGTTAATCCCGAAAGCGTCCATTCGAGTTGGGTAAGGGCGCTAGCATTCTCCCCCAATGGAGAGATTATGGTCAGTGGTAGTAATGATAAAACTATCCGTATGTGGTGGGGATCGCGTCAACGTACTATTGAAGGACATACAGGAAGTGTCCATGCTTTGGTTTTTAGTCCCAACGGTCAAATTTTAGCTAGTGCTAGCGAAGACAGGACTATTATTCTGTGGGATACCAATGGTCGGCGATTATCAACTATTCTCGCCCATGACCTCCCGGTTAATGCTTTGGCTTTCAATCCCCAGGGTAATGTTCTCGCTAGTGCTAGTGCAGATGCCAGTATCAGATTATGGAATGTCAGTGGTAGTAGTCGCCGACTGACAATTACTGGCCATGGAGATAGTATTAATGCGATCGCCTATAGCCCCGACGGTGAAACCATCGCCAGCGCTAGTGATGATGGAACCGTGCGCTTGTGGAATGCGAATACAGGGGCACAACTGCGGGTTTTTGAGGGACACAGAGGCCCGGTGAAATCCCTAGTGATTACCCCAGATGGCCAAACTTTAATTGCTGGAGGCGATCACATTGTTTTATGGAATCTCAACACCGGGGAAATAATCACTACCCTTTGGGGTCACGGAGACCTGATCACAGCCCTAGCCCTCACCCCAGACGGCAAAATCCTCACCAGTGGTAGTGAGGATAAAACCATTAAAATCTGGCAGCTAAAGCTGTAGACCCAGAGGGGAGTTATATGGGGGGTGTAGGTTGGCTCCGCGCGGTGGTCATTTGGGAATTAACCAGGCGATCGCCATATTGCCTCAACCCGCCCCTACTCCTCCCTCCAGGAAACTCTTAGCTTTCATGCCCCTATTTTAGAAGCGGAAAGTAGTCCGCAGGGTTCCTACCACAATATTAGCATTGCGGGCATTGTGCTCAGGATTGGTCAAAACATAGAAGCCAGGAGTGATGGAAATGTAGTCGTTGAAAGCATAGCGATAGAAGGCTTCAATATGGAAGGAAGTATCGCGATCTTCCAAAGCGGTGGTGTCGTGAGAGGTAACTTTCGGAGGCATTCCGATCACAATACCACCCAAATCTCCTTCACTGAAAGCATCTGGGAAGCCCATAGTCACAGCCCAGTTAAGAACTGTGGCGCTGTCACTGCCATTTCTTTGTTGACTAGCCCAGGTAGCGCCAAACCAGCCACCCAACTCGAACTTCTCAACTACCCGCCAGTTAAACTGGAAGCCTAGGTTATCGCTGGTGCTGGCATTATCCCCAAAGGGGCGATCGGCGATCCAGCTTCCGGTCCCACCGGCCATATTGACATCGCCGTTGGTGAAATATTTACGGGCGTACTCTACCGCAAAACCCAGGCGCTCTGTGGGTTGATATACCAACTGAGCCGACCCAGTATTGCTACCATTGAATAAGCCATTACCAGCAGTAGCATCGGAGGCGTTACCTGCCAAATAACCCAGATTCAGTTTGAACTGACGATCATTACCAAAGGCGAACTTAGCCGCCGCCCCTGCACCTTCTGGGCCCCGGAAAATGGCAGGGTTACGCTGACCAAACCGAGAAATTGAGGCATTAGAACCGCTGTTAAAGGGGGTGATCACATCCATTACGTCATCTAAATCAAGGCTGTTAGCACCGATAAAGATGTGCGCCCGACGATTGAAGGCGGGGAAACGGTAGTACAAATCATCCAGCTCTATCCCATTGGAATTGCCATCAATAGCAGTCCGAGACATTAAGCTATTGGTCAGGTCAAAATTGCTGAGGTTGGGGATATCTCTCGCTTGCAGACGGGTCCTCAATAGGTCTTCGCCGGTGAAGCTAGTATCAAAGTTCAGACGAACCCGGTAGCCGAGATAGGTTTCGGTGGGGTCATCACTGGCTCGGCTAAAGGGACCTCCAGCCACGTTATGTCTAGCGCGATCGCCGAAGCTATCCCCAGGCCAGAATACTACTTCCCCGCGCAGTTTGGTAGTAGTGGAGAACTGATTAGCCTCCAATTCAGCCGTCCGTGCTTCCAAAGCGTACACACGGCCGCGCAAGGTTGCCAATTCCGCCGCGAACTCTTCCTGTAGCCGTTGCAGAACCGCCAAATCCTCGCGAGTTACCAAATTAGCCACAGAAGCAGCAATCAATTCGTTAACCCGTTCCAAACAGGCATTTAAACCAGCGGCAAACTCAAAACGAGTCATCGCCCGGTTACCTCTAAAGGTTCCGTCTGGATAACCTGCAATACAGCCATAACGTTCTACCAAAGACTGAAGGGCTTGGAATGCCCAATCTGTAGGTTGAACGTCAGACAGTTGAGATACAGAAGTCACCTGCTCCATAGAGTCAGCAACTTCACTGTATAGATTGATTTGTTCTAGGTCGGCAATTCTGAGTTCCTGTTCCATCTCAGGTTGTACCTGAGCCACCTGTTGGGTTTCTGTAGAGGACTCAAAACCTAAATCGATTACATCCTGAGACAGAGGAGCCGTGTTCTCGACCTCTGGCGTAACTGCCATGGTTAAGGTGAAATCGGCATCCGGGCTAAATTGATTAACTCCTTCGGCTGCATCTGAAGCTAGGGATGCCACTTCGGAAGTAGTAACCAGCTTGGCTGAAGGGCTTTCTGTTGCTAATGCAGCACTTGTGCTTAACAGAAGAGCAGCACCCAGAACGCCTGGACTCTGCTTGAGAGTGTTCCATAGAATTTTGTTCATCATCTCAAATCTCACACCGACTTAAAAAGACCTAAGCGAGGATGTCCCCAGCTCGAATGAACCAATAGTATCACATCCTAACAGTAGGTGATTACGATTTCACATTAAACGATCGCACCCAAATTTTGTCTACGGATTGCCACAATCGAGGGCTTGGGGGGGTCTGTGGGGTTTTTGCCTGGCCAGTTAGAGCCGATGGGAACCCCACGGGTTTGGATAAACTCCTGACCATCCAGACCAGTCATGGCAAACTCACGAACTTGGGATGCCATATTTCGGCGTTTACCATTATACTCTCCCGGATGTTGGACGGCTAAAAATAGAGTTTGCTGATCGGGGCTAAAAAATGGTCCGCACAATTCACATTCCATGGGTCCGATCGCAAACAGATAAGCCTGACCCGCATCTGGTTCGGAAGTTGGCAAACACCACAGGGAGTTATTACCATATAGACCGATTAGATCTCTCGATGCTAAAGGATCTCCGGCTTGATTTACCCGACCTGGGGGGACGGGTTTGTTTTGAGAGCCAGTGCTAATATCTGTGACCATCCACAAATTACCTTGGCTATCAAACTCCAAATTATCTGGATTGGAAAATCCTAACCCACCTTCGGAAATTTCGCCACCTGCTGCCCACATTTCCCACCGAAATCTGAGCGCCTCCGGATCTCCATGATTTTCAATCAGGCGGACTATCCATCCTGGTTCATGGGGAATAACTCCCCCTGGACCTTGAAAAATCCGCCCATCTGGTCCCTCACCACCCGGATCGCCACCTCCAGAGGTAAATGCTATATATAAGGAACCATCAGGAGCAATCATAGTATCTTCAGGACGGGCGCAACAAGTGGCTCCGGCGGCACTGGCTGCTAAATGAGCATCAATTAGAATCGCACCCTGTTTGGTTGGTGGGTCTCCTGAATACAAATCCCCCAAGGTTTTGTACTGTTTCTTAAAGGTTTCCACCTCTTCATCTGTGGTAGCCACAAAACTGCCCCCTTCTGGGCGCAATGGTAAGGCTAAGGCTCCCCCTATATGAACACTGGCTGGGTCGGGGTTAACGGCTGTATTAGGGGCCATAGGAATCCATTTTCCGCTGCCATCTGGGTAGAATTTGGCGGCGTATAGCATTCCGCTGGTCAAGAGGCGAGAATTTTGGCGATCGCTTGGGTCAACTACCGGGTCACTACTGACAAATTTATATAAGTGTCCGCTACGGCGATCGCATCCCGAATAAAAAGCTAGAGGTTTTCCGGCTTTTACCCTGACACCAACGGCTTCATGGCGATAACGACCCAGCCAAGTATGTTTAGTGCCATAATCTTCTGGGTCGGCTGGATTTACTTCTACAATCCAACCATATTTGTTCCCGGCTAGTCCTAAGACGTTACCGAGACCCCTAGTGGTGGAAAAGGGAGTATCCGAAGGGGAGAAAGATGTACCATCGGGATGTACCGACTCGGTGACATAACTCTGGAAGTTTTCCTCAGCACTTAATACTGTTCCCCAAGGGGTTGTTCCCCCGGCACAGTTGGCGAAAGTGCCAATGATTTTATCTCCGAGGCGATCGTTATAACCCCTTCCCCCCTGGCGAAAAACTCCCACCGCTGGACCTGTAGCCTTGAGATACCGTCCATCAGTCCAACCGGAAATTCCAGTAATGCGGCGATCGACAGATGAGTAAGTCCGTACCCATTTACCCTCACTATCTCGACCTAGGGAAATTACCCCCATTCCCATGTCGATTAACCCTTCTTTAGAAATCTCCAGAATTGCTTGTCTGAGAGGGTCTTGTGCGGGCAAAGAAAAAGCATCAATACTCTGGCTTTGGGCAGCTTCAAAAGCCTGTTTAACTACCGCCATTGGTAGCGATCGCCCTATCACCTCCTCGTAAGTTTCCAACCATGGTTTCGCGCTAACGTACTCAAAGTTAACAGTTAAAAAACCCTGATTTTTACCAGTCTGTATAAATGACAAATAATCATTGTTATACCCACAACGAGAATCACCCACCGCCTCCCCCCAAGTAGCGATGACATCATAGGTGAACCCTTCCGGAAGTACCAAATCATCAATTATCTCGTACTGACTATATTTTCCTGATATAGCTTGATGATCGGCAACGGTTATCGTCTCGTAGGTTGGCAAAGGCATAGGACCTTTGACAGGTTTAAAACTTGGGGAAAATGACGATATTTCCGTAGTTGATGAACTCAGCACATTACCCGGCTCTGATGGCTGACAGCCCTTGAGAGCCACCGCCCCCATACCCGCACTAATAAACAGCAAAAAATCTCGACGCTTATAAGAAGCCATAAATCTGCCTATTTATAAAACCTTTGATAATTTTACCCAAACCGATACCCAAATCCTCTGACTGTAATGATATATTCTGGTTTACTCGGTTCAACTTCTAACTTTTCTCGTAACCAGCGAATATGAACATCCACAGTTTTACTATCCCCTACAAAATCTGTACCCCAAATTACATCTAAAAGTTGTTCACGAGACCAAACCCGACGGGGATAACTCAAAAATAATTCTAGCAAACGAAACTGTTTGGGTGAGAGTTGAACTTCCTCACCCCGAATTATCACCCGACATTCTTCTTGATATAGGATGATATCTTTATATTGAAGCATCACAGGTCCTGGAAATTTCCCTATTCTTTGGCGACGGATTAACGCACGACACCGAGCTATAAACTCACGGATACTGAAGGGTTTGGTCAGGTAATCATCCGCCCCGGCTTCTAAATAAAATGCACAATTGTTGGCGTTTTCTTTGTTACCAATAATTAAAATTGGCACAGATTGACCATGATGCCGTAACATACGACACAGATCTAAACCATTGGTTGCATCCAAAATGAGAAGGTTAAAGGGAAACTCTGCGGTAATTGCTCCCGTATTGGAAATCGAAGGCAGGGCATCCCGGCTGTCTTGGGCAATCACGATTTTATAGCCTTGTTCTTCCAGAGCAATGGATAATATATCCCGCCACGGCTCCTCATTTTCCAGCAACAAGATATGTCCAGTATCTATGACATCTGAGCGGTAAGACTTCTTACTCAAATCTGGGGAAAACATAAGTATTTATTCCTGGATGGATGATGGTGTTTGTCAAAACTTAGAGAATTCAACCCCAAGTGGGTTAGTTATGAGGAAAATTAATCTATCACCATCCATCCGACAAAGGTATGTTCTCCATTATTTATGAGTTCGAGGAGTTGTGAGTGTCTGACAATGACAAACATTTGATCGGGATTGACCCGACCCGCAAGCACCTCAGTTGTCTCTGACTCTGGCTTAATGGCCAGGTTGTTCAACATTAGTTTCCACCCCCAATCTGCCCGGTGTTGTTAAATGTTCGTGGATCATTAGTGGAGCTACCTTCCATCGTATTTGAGATGGGTTAACTTTAGGTAAAGGAAAAGTAATGTTTTGGTTAAGCTATGGGATTAGATTAAAATATTGTTGTGAATGTCTAATAAGTTGATAAAAATATACAAATATAATGTTGTTACACCTAAGCACATGGCCGGAAGTGGAGGCTTACCTCCAGAAGTCTACAGGGATTATCCTACCGATTGGATCAACGGAACAACACGGACCGACGGGGTTAATTGGCACTGATGCCATTTGTGCGGAAGCGATCGCTAAGGGAGTAGGAGAGGCTACCCAAGCCTTAGTGGGTCCTACCTTAAATGTGGGTATGGCGCTCCACCATACTGCTTTTCCAGGATCCATCAGTTTACAACCTAGTACCTTGATTAGGGTAATCAAGGATTATATCACATTCTTGGCTAAAAGTGGGTTTACGACATTTTTCTTTATTAACGGTCATGGGGGTAATATTGCGACTCTCAAAGCTGCCTTTTCCGAAACCTATGCCCACCTAGCTGATCTTAACTTAGCAAATAGCGATCGCATTCGTTGCCGGGTTGGTAACTGGTTTATGTGTCCATCAGTCTATAGACTAGCTAAAGAACTTTATGGGGATAGTGAAGGTTCCCACGCTACCCCCAGCGAGGTAGCAGTTACCCAGTACCTCTACCCAGAGTCCATTAAAAAAGCACCCCTCAACCCTAATGTTGCTAAAGGTCATCCTATCTATGGTGCGGCTAACTTTCGCCATAACTATCCCGACGGTCGCATGGGTTCAGACCCTAGTCTAGCTACCCCGGAGCATGGTCAGAAACTCTATGAGTTAGCGGTAAAGGAACTTAGCCAGTCTTATCTGGAATTTCTCAATCAAAGTGTTTTTTGATATTAGCTGCTCGGAAAATTAGTAGTTTAAAGATGATCTATCAAGGCTGGGGGTTCATCAACGCTACAATATTCAAGGTACATATTAGGTACATATTAGGTACAGATTAGGTACAGATTAAAGGTAGTATCGGCATACTCTCAAGTTTTGTCATCTAGTTTGATCCGTTGGTTTCGGAGAAGAGAACAGTGCCACAGTTATTAGATCATTTTTTGGCATCCAATTTCTATATACCCCACGGTCATTGTTATCTGTGGCAACCTTCCTTGGTTGCACTTCATGTCATTAGTAACGGGTTAATTGTGTTCGCCTATTTTTCAATTCCGGCGATGCTAATTTACTTCTTCCGTCAACGCCAAGACCTGCCATTTTTAAATATTTTTAAGCTATTTGGTGCTTTTATTATTCTCTGTGGTATTGGTCATGGTTTCGATATTTGGACTCTGTGGTTTCCTAATTATTGGTTGTCGGGATTTGAAGGAGCAATCACGGCGGCAATTTCCGTATATACAGCCATAGTATTACTGGAGATATTACCCTATTTTTTGTCATTAAAAACCCCCGAAAAATTAGAAGCAGTTAATCAGGAACTGCACAAGCAAATTCAAGAACGGCAAAAAACCGAAGAAATTTTGCGGGCAATTGTCATGGGGACGGCATCAGTAACTGGGGCGGATTTTTTCCCGGCTTTAGTGCAGAACCTGGCTAGATGTTTAGATATTCCCTATGTATTTGTTACCGAAGTTGTCAGCGATGAGCAACCGCTAAAATTACGAACTCTGGCTTTTTGGTCTCAAGATGATTTCGCCGATAATCATGAATATGAATTAGAATATAGCCCTTGTGCGGTAGTTTTAGAGACTCAAAAAGTTTGTTTATATGCAGACAATTTACAACAAATTTTTCCAGAAAATCAATATTTTAAACAACTGAATGTTCACAGTTATTTGGGCATTCCATTGATGGCTCAAAATCAGAAAGCGATCGGGATTTTATCTATCTTAGATGTGAAGCCTTTAGTCCAAGATGAACTAGCGCAAGCTGTCCTCAATATTTTCGCATCCAGGGCAGCTACAGAACTACAAAGAAAATGGGCAGAAGAAGCTAAAAATCAAGCCTATGAAGACCTAGAAATAAGGGTTGAGGAACGAACATCAGCCCTCAAAAATATTAATATTGCCCTGGAAAATCAAATTCAAGAGCGCATGGCTACAGAAATAGCTATGCAACTTATGGCAGACCAGGAGAGAGCCATTAATCGGGTGATTTCACAAATGCGACAAAGTTTGAATTTGGAGGTAATTTTTCAGGCAACTGTTAATGAGTTGCGGACGGCAATTGAAGTAGATCGTGCCCTAATTTATCGGTTTAATGCTGACTGGAGTGGGGTGATAATCAAAGAGTCTGTGAGTCCGGGATGGCAGAAAATTCTGAGCGAAAATCAGGGAGAAGAAGCGACTACACAGAATACAGTAGATGAAGATCATTGTATTGTCAAAAAACTAGGCTCTTCTCACGAATTAATTGAGGATACTTACTTAAAAGAAACTCAGGGAGGGTTTTACTCACGAGAGAAAAGTTGTTGTTGTGTTCAAGATATTTACAATTCGGGTTTTTCGGATTGCTACCTGAAATTTTTAGAACAATTTCAAATCCGAGCATATATCATTAGTCCAATTTTTCAAGGATATCAACTTTGGGGATTATTATGTGTGTATCAAAATGATGGTCCGCGAGAGTGGAAAACGGCAGAATCTAAGGTGGTTACTCAAATTGCTAATCAGCTAGGAGTGGCTGTGAAACAGGCGGAATTGTTCGCACAAACTCAGAAACAGGCGGCGGAGTTAAAACGGGTTGCTGATGCTGCTAATGTTGCTAACCGGGCTAAAAGTGAGTTTTTGGCTAATATGAGTCATGAACTTCGCACTCCTCTTAATGCTATTTTAGGCTTTACTCAATTGCTACAACGCGATCGCACTTTAGCAGCCAAACATCAAGAATATATTAAAATTGTTAATCAAAGTGGGCAACATTTACTAGGGTTAATTAATGATGTCTTGGAGATGTCAAAAATCGAGGCGGGACGGATTACTTGTAACCCGACTGAGTTTGCAATTAAACGCTGTTTACAAGCTATTCAAGTCATGTTGCAACTCAAGGCTGAGTCGAAGGGATTAACTCTCAATTTCCAGGTAGAAGAGTCGGTGCCGAAATTCGTGAGAACTGATGAAAGTAAATTGCGCCAAGTATTGGTGAATTTAATTAGTAATGCTATTAAGTTTACCCGGGAAGGGGAAGTGACTTTAAAGGTGTCGGTTGGTCAAGTTGATGAAGACCTAGGGTTATTTGAGGATAATGGGGTGAGTAATACCTACTTGAGGTTTGAGATTATAGATAGTGGATGCGGTATTGCAACGGAAGAAATTAATGACTTATTCCAAGCATTTAAGCAAACCCAATCGGGTCGAGAATCGCAACAGGGGACGGGTCTGGGATTAGTGATATCTCAAAGATTTGTGAATTTAATGGGGGGTGAAATTCAGGTAAGTAGTGAACTGGGTCATGGTAGTTGTTTTAGTTTCCAAATTCCCGTGGGTGTGGCAGACCAGATGGTTAATGAATCTGAGAATGCATTAAATCAGGCTTGTCGGTTAGCACCGGGACAGCAAGACTATCGAATTTTGGTGGTGGAAGATAACCCAGTTAATCGGTTATTACTCACTACATTATTGCAGGATGTGGGTTTTGAGGTTCGGGAAGCTGAAAATGGACAGGAAGCGATCGCACTTTGGCAACAGTGGCATCCCCACTTAATTTTTATGGATATGCATATGCCAGTGATAGATGGGTTTGAAGCCACCCAATATATTAAACAGTCTGAAGTTGATGCTATTCCGGTAGTTGTTGCCATTACAGCCAGTGCCTTTACTGAACAAAGACAAAACTGTATTGATGCCGGGTGTGATGACTTTATTAGTAAGCCATTTCGGCGGGAACAAGTTTTAGAAACCCTGACTAAATATTTGGGGGTCAAATACCAAGTTGATGAACCAAATGCGATCGCCTCTGCCGCCGTAGCCACTTCCGAACCTCAAAACCATGACCATGTAGCCATAAATACCGAGACCTTGGCGATGATGCCAGCAGAATGGTTAGAGCAAATCCACTATGCTGCTCAATTAGGAAATGATATGATGATCTTATCTTTGATCAAACAAATTCCCCCAGAGCATTCAGATTTAGCCAAGACTTTAACCAGTATTGTGGAAAACTTCCAATTTGAGCGATTGTTGGAAATGTTGAATTCCGATACTATGGGGAGCGATCGCTAACTATGCACCGGCAAAATCAACCTTTCACGAGCCATAATTGCCTTGGGAAAAACCGCCTGGACTTCATGGCTAATTTGGTCAAGGAAATCATCTGAGTGGCTAGGGTCATGATGAAAAATCACCACCCGTTTCACATCCGCCGCCTCCGCAATTTTCACTGCTTCTTGCCAGGTTGAATGTCCCCAACCCACCTTGGGAGACTTAGGATTATGATATTCCTCATCAGTATACATAGCATCATAAATAAGGATATCAGCCCCCTGAGCCAATTCTACCACATTCTCATCCAAGCCATCAGGCAGATGCTCTGTATCGGAACAGTAGACCACAGTTCGTCCTTGCCAAGTGACACGATACCCCATAGCAGTATTGGGGTGATTCAGTTGTCCGGTTTCAATCTTGATATCATCAAGCATCATAGTGTCCCCCGGTTTCAATTCATAAAACCTCAGATCTGCTTGTAATCCACTCAGGGGAATGGGGGAGTTAGGATGAAGTACGCGATCGATGAAATGCTTTTTCATCGATTCTCCATCTGGGGGGATAGTGCCATAGATATGAAAGCAGTTCCCCGGGGTAAAAGCCGGGGTAAACAGGGGGAAACCCTGGATATGATCCCAGTGGTAATGGGTAAAAAACATATAGGCTTCCATAGGCATTTGTGGTATTAGGGAATCACCCAGGGAGCGTAACCCAGTACCACCGTCAAAAATCAGCCTTTTTCCGGCAATACGCATTTCCAAACAAGAGGTATTACCACCATAGCGGATGGTATCTTTTCCTGGGGTGGGGATACTGCCGCGAACTCCCCAAAACTCCACCACAAAATCATCGGGATTTTGATCACAGGAGTCTGGGTTATCTCGACCAGTTGCCAACACAGAAGATGGGGTGATGGTTTCCATGTTTTAATCTTCAGGATTTAAAGTTCTACACTGACCGTGATCGCGCAATAGATGGTCACAGAGTACCAAGGCAACCATTGCTTCTACCATAGGAACTGCTCTGGGCAAAACACAAGGATCATGTCGTCCTTTTGCTGCCAGAGTGGTTTCCTCGCCCTCACGGGTGACAGTTTTCTGTTCTTTACGAATTGTAGCAGTTGGCTTGAAGGCAACTCGCAAAATTATGGGTTCTCCGTTAGAAATTCCCCCCTGGACACCGCCGGAACGATTGCTCAGGGTGCGGACGGCTCCAGTGTCATCAATATAAAATTCATCATTATGTTGACTACCTGTGAGCATAGTGCCAGCGAAACCAGAGCCGATTTCAAAACCCTTACTAGCGGGTAGGGACATGACGGCTTTGGCTAGGTCTGCTTCTAGTTTATCGAATACTGGCGAACCTAGTCCAGTAGGAGCGTTACGAACTACGCATTCGACTACGCCGCCAATGGAGTCCCCCTGGTCTCTAATGTCTTCAATTAGTTGAATCATCTGTTTGGCGCTGTCGGGGTTAGGACAGCGGACTATATTGCTTTCGACTTGTTCAAGGGTAACGGTTGCCGGATCGATCGCTGCTTCTAGGTCTTTGATGCGTTTGACATAACCGATGATTTCCACGTTGGCGACCTGTTTAAGGATTTTTTTGGCTATAGCACCTGCTGCTACCCTACCAATAGTTTCACGAGCGGAAGACCTACCGCCACCTTGCCAATTGCGAATCCCATATTTAGCATCATAGGTAGCATCGGCATGGGAGGGGCGATATTTTTTCGCCATTTCATCATAATCTTGGGGGCGGGTGTCTTTATTTTTGACTATGATCATGATCGGGGTTCCTAGGGTGTGCCCTTCAAATACCCCACTGAGGATTTCGCAGGTGTCGCTTTCTTTGCGAGGGGTGGTAATTTTGCTTTGTCCGGGTCGGCGACGATCTAATTCCTGTTGGATTTCTGAGATGTCTAGGGGGAGGCGGGGAGGACAGCCATCGATGATGACTCCAACCCCCCCACCGTGGGATTCACCGAAGGTGGTGATCCTAAATAAATGCCCAAATGTGTTGCCCATGCTGGTCTTGTCTAAAAGGTTGTAGAGTCTCGATCCTATCAGATCTTGCACTATCAACGGACCGGGCTACAGTCGGTTATGCTTGAAATACTGCTGCTGCCATTAGTCTTCGTGATCCTCAAAGGGGTCACTGAGTTCTTCCGAGGGAGGACCGAAGGCGGTATAAATGGCATAGGCAGCGATCGCTACCACGGTGGCAGCGAGGGAAATGTTAAGAGCTATTGCAGGTTCCATGATATTTGATTCAATTATGAGCCTTGTTCTTATATAATATTACGAAACATTAAAATTTGCTGTTCAACCCATTTAAAGGTGACTTATGGCACAAAGGACTTGGTTAGGCGATCGACTCAGACCCCTCAACTCAGAATAT
The DNA here is from genome assembly GCF_026000695.1 of Limnospira platensis NIES-39. GTDB lineage: Bacteria > Cyanobacteriota > Cyanobacteriia > Cyanobacteriales > Microcoleaceae > Limnospira > Limnospira platensis. The sequence goes on along the minus strand of NZ_AP026945.1, from coordinate 3,683,486 downwards.
GGTAAGGTTGCCCCCGGTTGGGGTACTACTCCCCTGATGGGAGTTTTTATGGGGTTATTCTTCGTGTTTCTGTTGATTATCCTACAGATCTATAACTCCTCACTGATTCTCGAAAATGTCAGCGTGGACTGGGCTAACCTAACTCGCTAAGTTGAGGGTCCGGGAGAGGCGCAAATCTACTAACTGGCTAAATTGGCGATCGCTATGGATTTCTGGTCAGGTTTGTTTAATGGCTATGTGCGGCTCTCCCTGGGAATCATATTGAACTAGCGATCGCCATATTTTTAGCCCCAAGTTCCCTGTTAACAGGGACTATACCCTAGGCGACTTCCCAACTACTGGAGACATTAAATGAATATTTTTGGCATGGGTTTACCAGAGATGGCTGTCATCCTGGTATTAGCACTTTTGATTTTTGGTCCGAAAAAATTACCCGAAATGGGTCGCAGTTTAGGAGAGGCGATCCGCAAGTTTCAAGAAGCCTCCCAGGAATTTAAGACCGAGTTTAATCGGGAAGCAGAACAGATCCAAGCTGCTACTCGCCCCCAAAATACTAACTCCGAAAGTGATAATTCTTAGCAGCAATTTTGTCCTCTGCAATGGCTTTAATACCACAACTAATTGTAGGTTTAGGTAATCCGGGGTCAAAATATGACCGTACCCGCCACAATATTGGCTTTGAAGCCGTCGATTTCTTGGCTGACAAGTGGGGGGCTAACCTATCGGAAAACCGTCGATTTCAGGGGGTATTTGGTGAGGCTAAGATGCGATCGCATAACAAGCTGTACCTCCTGAAACCCTTAACTTACATGAATCGGTCAGGTCAAGCTATTCGGTCTGTGGTGGACTGGTACAAACTCCCCCCGGAATCCGTGTTAGTGATTTATGATGACATGGATTTACCAGTAGGACGGCTGCGCCTGCGGCTGTCCGGTTCCGCTGGGGGACATAATGGCATGAAATCGGCGATCGCTCATTTAGGGACTCAAAATTTCCCTCGCCTCCGCCTAGGAATTGATAAACCCCAACCCCCAGCCAGTAGCAGCGATCGAGAAACCATCTCCCACGTCCTGGGTAAATTTCCCCCTAATGAGCGCCAGACTATGGATAAACTGTTACAACAGGTATTAGAAGCCATAGAATTAGCCCTAGAAGATGGAGTAGAAAAAGCTATGAGCCTCTACAATAGTCGCAGTGTTGACTAATGTCCAGAATCTGAATTTCCGGCATTATCCCAGGAGCAAGAATTTAATCCAAGATTTGCTTTACATCTTAGGACAATAAGGTACAATACCCAAAAAGATTCGCAACTCAATAATGAATATACGGTCAAACCCCAGACCATGCCAAATTTCCCTGACGACATACTCATAAAGTCGGATTCATGGTAAAATCAAATCATGCCTTACAAAGCTTTCCGGACAAAACTAAAACTCAATGACCGTCAAGCTACCTTGATGGCCAAACACGCGGGGTATGCTCGGTTCGTGTTTAATTGGGGATTACACTTATGGATGTCAGCTTATGAAGAGGGACTCAAGCCTAATATCAACTCCATTAAAAAGGTTTTTACGAATTATGTGAAACCTCAATATCCTTGGATGTCTGAATTGTCTTCTAAAGTTTATCAATATGGCTTCATTAATCTAGGGGATGCCTTTAAGCGCTTCTTCAAGGGAATAAGCAGTTATCCTAAATTTAAGAAGAAAGGCTACCATGATAGTTTGACGCTTGACAATTCCGGAAAGCCATTCAATCTGTCAGGAACTCGCCATAAGCTGCCTTTTGTGGGCTGGGTTTCTACATTTGAGGCTCTACCACCCAGTCTAGTTAAGAAAGTCACTATAACGCGCCAAGCAGGTGACTGGTATATGAGCTTTTTTGTAGAAACCACACCAGAAATCACACCGAAATTCCGAGAGAGAATCGGGGTTGACCTAGGAATTAACAATTTGGCGACTTGCTCCGATGGGACCCAATTCTCTAATCCCAAGGCTTATAAAGCAGCGACCAAAAAACTAGCCAGATTACAACGCCATTTAAGTCGCAAAGTCAAAGGCTCAAAAAATCGGGCCAAATGTCTCTTAAAAGTTCAAAAGCTACATCAAAGAGTCCCTAATATTCGCGGTGACACGATTCATAAAATAACTACTTTTTTGGCTAAAAACCACAGCCAAGTAGTCATTGAAGATTTGAATGTGTCTGGAATGCTGAAAAATCATTGTTTGGCGGGTTCTATCGCTGATGCTTCATTTTATCAGTTCCGTCGTCAACTCGGTTACAAGGCAGAACGTTATGGTTCAAAGTTGATTATTGCCGATAGATTTTATCCATCCAGTCAACTGTGTTCTAATTGCGGTTATCGTCAAAAAATGCCCCTAGTCCGTCGGACTTTTGAATGTCAGAACTGTGGCCTGAAGATTGATAGAGATTTGAACGCCAGTATAAATTTAGAAAAATCGCCGGGTTCCGACGATTACACTTGTGGACGGGGTGCTGCCGACAGTCCCGGACGAAGCAAGAAATAAACATCAATATCCGGCTATGTCCGGTTTTGTTTAAGTTTTATAGAGCAGCAGGTTGCTAGTGACTCATGCTAGAGGTCCTTTACCCGAAACCAATGCCCATATCCGCATTACCCGTCAGTCCTGGCAGTCTGGTATTCTCGAAGGAGATGTCAGCGCCGGCGACTATGTATGGCAGTTTCAATGGCGATTTAGACAACGTAAAACCTTAGTAATTCGACCCTCCCAGGGTCGCGCCTTAATCCAAGAACCCCTAGGGCGATTTCTGGAAAAGTGGGACTATAAACTTGAACCAGGCGGCGATTATTCTTTTACCATTCGCGCCAAGTTTTGATAGTCATTTATCCCGTGATTATCCCTGTTTAACGGTTCTGACCCACCAGAGAAGATGTCGGTAGTAACGAAGCAAGATGGCGATTCATTTCCTCCAAATATCTGGCTAGTTGAGAATAATCACGGCTAGTTAGTAGAGGGTCGTCCTGAGTATTTAACAACGATTCTAAAGGCAAAATACGATAATTCAGTTTCCCATGAAGTGAATATCGATGTACCCAAGTGGGTAAAGCTATCACCTCAGCAATTTCTATGGTTTCATCAGGAAAATTCTTGTTAATTCTCACCTTAAAAATAACTCCCACATCCCGATAATTTCCCCGCTGATTAGAAATAAAATTACCCATTGAGTAAATAGCCACAGCTTGGCGGATAGTACCATCTTCCTCAGTGATATCAAAAATTTGATAGGGTTGAACCACATGGGGATGACTCCCTAAAATAATATCCGCACCCGCATTAACCAAACTGGCGACCAGTCGTTTTTGTTCAGCATTCGGCTGGCGTTGATATTCCGTGCCAAAATGCAAGGCTACAGTAACTATATCAACTCCTAATTCTCGCGCTTTCTGAATATCTTGGATGATTTTCGCTTCATCAATTAAGTTAACTAAATAATCCTTTCCCCTAGGGATAGGAATGCCATTAGTGCCGTAGGTATAAGCTAAAAACGCCATTGATATATCATTTTTTTCCATCACAGTAATAGTATCTGCTTCCTCCAGGGAGGCGGCTGTACCGACGGGAACCAAACCTCTACTTCTGACATTTTCCAGAGTTTTTAATAAACCAGCTTCCCGACGGTCTAGGGAGTGATTGTTAGCTGTGGTTAAAATATTAAATCCGGCATTTTTCAGGGCATCTGCGAGGGTATCCGGTGCATTAAATAAGGGATAACCTGTATATCCGGTTGCTGAACCTGCTAGGGTAGTTTCTAAGTTCCCAATTACCCAATCTCCGGTTTGGAGAATGTCGCTAACTTCCGTAAAAAAAGGGTCATAATTATAAGTATTTGTGCTGGGATTATAACCGGACCTAATTTGTGGTCCGTGCATCATAATATCGCCAACGGCAATTAATAAAGCTGACTGGGTATAGGGTTTGGGGGGTTTGGTTAAAGCGGTTAGTTTCTCTGGGTCTATGGGTTCAACCCTAGCGCTGGGTAGGATATCGCAGCCGATAACCAAGAGAAACAAACTACCAGAAATCAGGGTGAGCAATTTTTGAGGCAAAACTTTACATATATTCATATCGTGGAGATGGATGGAGTAAGTAGAAAGCACGTTGACAGCTAAGATAGCATATCAACTATGATCCGGTGAGGGGCATTGATTATAGATAATTCCTACCACCGATGTGGCAGTTTCAGAAGTTGTTATGACTACAGAGAGAATTTCAGCGCCAAGAAGGGGGAAAGGTCAGGAAAAACGCCACCAGTTAAGAAGGTGGCACTTTTGAAGCTGATATCTGTAGTCAGAAAGGATAGTTTACATACAAGTTCACCAATTCACTAGCACCTACCTACTATGCTTGACAAAATTGCTACCGCTATCTTTGCTGCTTTCCTGGCTTTCCCTGGCGCTACTAACTCAGAAGTTGCGGAAACTCATGTAGCGCAAGGGATACAGTGTAACCGTAATGGTTCAATGGCTGAAATGAAAAAATGTGCTGATGATGACTATCGAGCAGCCGATCGCAAACTGAATGAAGTTTACCAACAACTGACCCCAAAAGTGCAAGGGGAGGAAAGACAGCGCCTGATTGCAGCACAACGGGCTTGGATTCAATTCCGCGACACGAATTGTAGATTTGAATCTGCGGAAGCGTTGGGGGGGACTTTAGAGGGTCTGCTGTTCACCAACTGTCTCACTAAGATGACCACGAATCGCACGGCTGAATTACAGGGATATATAGCACAACGAGCCAGCAATGATCAACTCCAAGTGGGACAAGTGACTAATATGGTTCAGGGGGACATTATGTGCTATGTGACCCTTAAAGATCAGATGAACCGGGAACACCACTTAGGGGCAACTTTCGATATTTGTGCTAAGGCTAATCAATTCATCAATCGTCAGGTTTCCCTAAAATATTCACTGCAAAATGTTAACGACTGCGAAAGCATTGAACCCTGTGGAAAAACCCGCCAGGAATTACTGATTAGCAACATGGATATTCTCAGGTAGGTGGTTGTGAGCCTAACTTTTGTGTGACGCGAAGGGGTACAATGGTTAGGCTTGACATCTTCACATCAGGGGGTTTTCCTATTCTTGATGTGGGGAGGAACTCGGAAAGAGGTTTGACTTTGGGTGTAGAACTGCGAAGTTATGTTTATCTGGACAATTTACAGCCCCAACACGCTGCCTATATTGGGACGGTATCGTTGGGGTTTTTGCCGTTACCTGGGGATGCGTCGCTGTGGATTGAAATTTCACCGGGAATTGAGATTAACCGCATTACTGATGTGGCTTTGAAGTCTACGGCTGTGCGTCCTGGTGTTCAGTTTGTGGAAAGGTTGTATGGTTTGTTGGAAATTCACTCTAGCCGCCAGGGAGATACGTTAACGGCGGGTAGGGCGATTTTGGATGCTTTGGGGGTACAAGAAAGCGATCGCCTCAAGCCGCGTGTGGTCTCTAGTCAAATTATTCGCAATATTGACCCTCACCAGGCACAATTGATTAATCGGACTCGCCGGGGACAGTTGTTGCTGGCTAAACAAACTTTATATGTTTTAGAGGTGCAACCAGCGGCTTATGCTGCTTTGGCTGCGAATGAAGCGGAAAAGGCGGCTTTAATTAATATTCTACAGGTGCAAGCGGTGGGGAGTTTTGGACGTTTGTATCTGGGTGGAAATGAACAGGATATTTTGGCAGGGTCGGCGGCGGCTTTAAATGCGATCGCTAATGTTTATGGTCGCGATACCTTATTTGTTGAAAGTAAGGAGTAAGGAATAGGGGGTTATTATGGCTAATATTGAACAATTAGCAATCTTGAGGCGGGGTGTGGTGAAATGGGAGTTTTGGCGACGGCAAAATGCGGCGATCGCACCGGATTTACAGGAGGCTAATTTCTCTGGTTTCCACCTGGAAGGGGTTAATTTGGCTGGGGCTAATCTTCATGGCGCTAATTTAAGGGGTGCTAAGTTGAGGTTGGCTAATTTAATGGGGGCTGATTTAGCAGGTGCAAACCTGGAAGGTTGTGATTTGGAAGGGGCGAATTTACAAGGGGCGGTTTTACTGGGGGCTAATTTATGTGATGGGAATTTGACTGATGCGGATTTGGGAAATGCTAATTTAATTGGGGTGGAATTTCGAGAGGCGATCGCCCGTCGGATTAATCTGAATGGCGCAAACCTAAGACGGGGGAATTTTACCAGGGCGAATTTATCGGCGGTGAGTTTAAATCAGGCTAATTTGAGTTACGCTAATTTCCATGAGGCGGTTTTGATAAATGCGATCGGCTATCAAGCGAATTTTCATTATACTAACTTGGTTAACAGCCATTTAAATGGGTCTTATTTATGGGGGATTAAGTTTAATAATTGCCAACTAATGGGGGCTGATTTACGATTCGCTAATCTCAGAAAATCTGCTTGGGAAAATACCGACGCAAGAGGTGCGAATTTGCGAGGTGCTGACCTGAAAGGCTCTATTTTACACTCGGTTGATTTACGGGGTGCGAATTTGCGAGGCGCTAACCTTAACGGCGCTATTTTAAAGAAGGTGAATTTAGATGATGCTATTCTACCTTATAATTAATCATAAATCATAAGAAACCGGGTTTCTCAATAGGAGGCGGGAATTAAGCACCAGCCTATCATCAACTGCAAGTGATCAGAAAATGAGATAAACTAAAGGATTATCCGTAACCCATCTTATAAGTCCACCTTAGCAGTCAACGGAATCAGCAAGTTATGTCAGGTTTTCCGCCGCATCTAGCCCAACCTCAATCCCTGCAACAATGCCTTAAACAGTATTTTGGCTATGATAGCTTTAGACCAGGACAACGGGAGATTATAGAACAAGTGCTGCAAAAGCGCGATGTACTGGCAATTATGCCTACAGGGGGGGGGAAATCCCTGTGCTTTCAACTTCCCGCCCTGCTGAAACCCGGTCTGACAGTGGTGGTTTCACCTTTAATCGCGTTAATGCAAGACCAGGTAGAAGCGCTAAAAAATAATGGTATTGAGGCGACATTTCTGAATAGTACGGTTGATTTGAATCAAGCGCGTCAGCGAGAGTTTGCTATTCTACAAGGTAAAATTAAGCTGCTTTATGTAGCACCAGAAAGGTTACTATCTCCTCAGTTTTTAGGGTTTTTAGATCGCATTGATGCGGAATTGGGAATATCAACTCTGGTAATTGATGAAGCCCATTGTGTCTCGGATTGGGGTCACGATTTTAGACCAGAATATCGACAAATTCAACAGGTGCGATCGCGTTATCCCCACGTCCCGGCGATCGCTCTCACTGCTACGGCTACCGAACGGGTCAGATTTGATATAATTCGACAAATTGTCCTCAAACAACCTTATGTTCATGTGGCGAGTTTCTACCGTTCAAATCTCTACTATCAGGTGATTCCTAAACAACCTAAAAAACGGTTCACTCAACTATTAAAAGCCATTGAATCTATGTCCGGTTCAGGAATTATTTACTGTTCCAGTCGGAAAAGGGTGGAAGAAGTCGCATTACAATTACAACATAATAATATCCCCGCCCTCCCCTATCATGCGGGAATGGCGGATAGCGATCGCCTAGAAAGTCATACCCGTTTTATTCGAGATGATGTGCGAATTATCGTGGCTACTATCGCCTTCGGTATGGGTATAGATAAGCCAGATGTTCGGTTTGTTATACACTACGATTTGCCGAAAAGTTTGGAAAACTATTATCAAGAGTCAGGACGCGCTGGACGGGATGGACAACCGGCTCAATGTCTGCTATTTTTTAGTTATGGGGATATGAAAACTATTGAATATTTGATTGAGCAAAAACCTGATGTTGATGAACAAAGAATTGCGCGCCAACAGTTGCGACAGGTGATTGATTATGCGGAGTCTACTGAGTGTCGCCACCGCATTCAACTTCGCTATTTTGGAGAGGAATTTCCCGGTAATTGTGACGGCTGTGATAATTGTTGCCATGAACGACCTATAGAAGATTGGACGCTGGAAGCGATGAAGTTTCTATCCTGTGTAGCGCGGTGTCGGGAAAGGTTTGGGATGAGTTATATTATTGATGTGTTACGGGGTTCTAAAAATCAAAGGGTTGTGAGTAGGGGACATGATAAACTTTCCACCTATAATATAGGACGAGACCGGACTGTTGATGAGTGGAAAATGTTAGCGCGATCGCTTTTGCATCAAGGACTGTTAGACCAGACTAATGATGGCTATTCTATTTTGAAGTTAAATAACCTCAGTTGGGAGGTGATGAAAAGACAGCGGGAAGTCAAAATTGCGGTGGTACGCGATCGTCAACTTCCACAACAAACTTGGTCTATGGCGGCGGATGTTAAAATGTTATTAGAGCATCTTCGCCAAGTCCGTAAACAAATCGCTGACCAAAATGATATTGCTCCCTATAAGATTTTTTCTGATTCGACTTTGGGGTTAATGGCGCGAGAACGTCCCCAAACTAAAGAAGACCTCTTGAGACTTTCTGGGGTGACTGCTTATAAAGCTCAATCTTATGGTCAGCAGTTCTTAAATGCTATTTATGAATATTGTCTCGAACAAGGTATTCCCCTCAAGCCTACTAAACCGCCATTAACTACTTTATCATCATCATCTGTCTCTAAGTGGTATCATGTCTCCCCTACTGTTATCCAAACTTGGGAGTTATTTAAGCAGGGTTTAAGTGTCCAGGAAATCGCCGACCAGAGAGGATTAAAATCTACTACAATTTATGGTCATTTGGCGGATTTAATTGCTAACAATTATGGCGATATCGATATTGATACTTTGATATCTCCTGAACGAAAACAGGTGATTTTAGAAGCGATCGCTGTTTTGGGAGATGGACCCCTCACACCAATTTATGAATATCTAGGAAAAGCCTACAATTATGGGGAAATTCGATTAGTTCAGGCTTTGTGGCGATCGCAAAATTCCCCCGATATTGAGTTTTAATTCCTCCAGACTAATCACTAAAATAACCAACCATTAATCATTCTACTACCCGACTCCTTTGTGAGATTTTGATAAGTTTTGCTAATTCATACAGCCAGAGGGATTTTATTTTCAAAAGATTGTTAAGAATTAATACATTTTTATTGAAAATCCCTCGCAAAAAGTTGACGAGATTATAGGGGTTGTGGTACACTCAAATAAATCGCACCCAAGGGGTTGCTATGTCGTTATGCAAAAATAGAGGCTGTAACGCTGATTATATCGGACTTCAATTTATTATCCCACCAAAAAATTAAATTCACGATGCACGAGTTTTTGGCTAAAGTCCGATCCATTTTTTGACCTATCTTGACAAAAACGCCACTTTGTGCATATATCCATTATCTGGCTGGGGAAGGTTTTTAAAAACAGTCGTCGGGGATGAATAATTGATAATTGTAGGGGCGGGTTCCGCAGTTAGTTATGGGACTCAGCGACAATATTAATAAACCCGCCCAACCCACCCGGCAATTAATGGATAATTGACAATATTAATAAACCCGCCCAACCCCACCCGGCAATTAATGGATAATTGACAATATTAATAAACCCGCCCGACCCCACCCGGCAATTAATGGATAACCGGCTATATCAATAAACCCGCCCGACCCCACCCGGTAATTAATCATCAATTATCCATGATTAATTAAGGTTGGGTTGAGTCTGCTTGAGGATATTAGGGATTTTAGTAATAATTTGTTCAGCAATTTCTGAGGGTTTTTCATTCCCGTTGATAGTAATAGAAATATCAGCTTGTTGATAAAGATGTCGCCTAGTTTCGAGGATATTATCGAGGCGAGTTAGGGGGTCTGGGTGTTGTAGGAGAGGTCGGGTTGTGTCTCCTTTTAGACGTTCATATAAGCAATGAGTTGGGACATCTAACCAGACAATGATACCATGTCTTAAATAACTCCAATTCATCCTTTTAATAACAACCCCTCCCCCAGTAGCTACCACCAAATGTTGATAAGCACAGAGACTAGATAGGACTTGAGATTCTAAGTTCCTAAATTCTTCCTCTCCCTGGGTGGAAAAAATTTCTGGAATGGCTTGTCCCGAAACTTGACTAATCAAAACATCGGTATCAAAAAACTTATAGCTTAATCGATTAGCCAATATCTCCCCAACGGTAGATTTTCCAGCGCCCATCATACCAATTAAATAGATGTTAATTCCTTGTATTTGTTCTAAAACCATAAGACAATCAAAAAGCGCACAACTGATAATAACTAGCCAGATAATTTTAACCGATTTCATCCTCATCATCAAAACCCCAATCTTCCTCATCAGATTGAATTTTGGTAGGGGGAGAAGGTGGGTTAATTAGACGATAGTCTGCATCATACACCGATTCGGTACGACCAGCACCGGAATTTTGACCGTCTTTATAATTGAAGGAATAGACGGAACCTGACCAGGATTCTTTTTGAGGTTGTTGCTGTACTTCAAAGGTTTTTCCGGTGGTTTCTGGGGGTGTGGGAGTGGTGGTGGGGGTGTTTTCTGGGGGTGGAGGAGTGGGGGTGGTTGGTGCATTATGGGGAGGTAAATTATCCCAATCTTCATCAGTATTAGGAGAGTTTAAGGGATTGATATTGCGTTTATTCCAGGATTCTGATTCTGATGGTTTGGGGGTAGTTTGTCTAACGGGTGGGGTTTCTGGTTCATTTTGGCGATCGCTATCATTTTCATCCCAACTATCGCTAACTTTGCGGACTTCGGTTTCCCAATCATCACTATTTTTGTGAGTTTTGGGGGATTTATTTTTGGAGGTAGGGATAGGCGGTTGATTTTCGGGTTCTAATTCTAGTTCGGATTGCAAATTATCCCACTCTGAATCATCGGCTTGTGGTGACGGAGGGATTTGTGCATCAGGTGGGTTAGATTGGGGGGATGGTTGTATAGGTTTTTTACTGGCTTTAGGACGTGACGGAGAGGGGGTGTAAGAGAGTTGGAATAAACTGGCAATCATCAGAGAGGTTAATATACCGATGAACAGAAAAATTAGTAGCCATACTGACAGGGGTAAGGTGGGTAATTGCATACCCAAAAATACTAAAGATATGGCGGGGGAAAGATTTTGTATAGTTAACAATACCAAACCACCGACTATAATCAAAATAGCGATCGCACTTTTTCCAGACATCACCTAAATAACCCCATTGAAAATGTCAATAAATAATTAGCAACTCCCCTCAGAATTAATCGGGTTTCCACCTACGCAAAGGTACACAATCAATCTCAAATTGATCTAGGGTTCGCGCTACGACAAAATCTACCAAATCCTCAATAGTTTGGGGATGATGATACCAAGCCGGGATAGCCGGGACAATGCGCGCACCTGCTTCTGCTAAAGTGGTCAAATTTCGCAGATGGATAAGACTTAGGGGAGTTTCCCGTGGTACAATTACCAATTTTCTACCTTCTTTTAATTGTACATCTGCCGCCCGTTCGAGTAAATCGGAACTCAGACCTTGGGCAATTTTAGCCACTGTACTCATACTACAGGGAATCACGATCATACCGATAGTCCGAAAGGAACCACTAGCAATATTAGCCCCTACATCCTGCCAGGGATGACAACGCAGTTTTCCCCCGGTTTCCACCCCAGCCTGCTGTCGCCAAAATAATTCCTGGCGATCGCTATCTCCAGGCATTTGCAAATTATTCTCAGCTTGCCATACCATGTAGGAAGACTTAGAAGCCACCAATTCGATAGCATAGTTGGCTTGCAGGAGGTATTTTAAGGCGCGGACGGCATAAATAAGTCCTGAAGCACCGGAAACGCCAATAATCAACGGTCTGGTTGGGGTGGTCATTAGGGAAACTTCCCCTCTTGAACTTCTGTGCAGAATTGTGTCACGGCGTTGGTAATGGTATCGTGTAGGTTGGCGTATTTTTTGGCAAATGGTGGTTGCCAGGGGGTTAACCCCAATATATCAGAGGTTACCAGCACTTGTCCGTCGCAGTGGGGACCCGCGCCAATACCAATGGTGGGAATGGTTAGTTGTTGGGTAATTTCCGCCGCCAAGTCCTTGGGGATATGTTCCAAGACTATAGCAAAAGCCCCCGCTTGTTGTAAGGCGATCGCTTCTGATAAAATGCGTTGTGCTGCGTCTATGGTTTTCCCCTGTTGGCGATACCCTCCCAGTTGATGTACAGACTGGGGAGTTAAGCCGACATGACCCATAACGGGAATACCCACTTTAACTAAGGCGCTGACCGTATTAGCCATTTCATCATAGCCCCCTTCTAACTTTACGGCCGATGCTCCTGTTTCTTTCAATATCCGTCCGGCTGAATGAATCGCCTGTTGGGGACTTTCCTGGTAGGTCAAAAATGGTAAATCCACTACCAATAGGGATCTTACCACAGCCCGACGCACTGCTTTGGCGTGGTGCAACATTTCCTCAAGGGTTAGTGGTAGGGTGGTTTGGTAGCCTAAACCCACCATGGCTAGGGAATCACCTACTAGAATAATATCAATACCTGCTTGGTCGAGAATTTTGGCGATCGCATACTCATAAGCAGTTAGCATGGTAATTTGGTGTCCCTGCTGTTTCCAATCGATTAATTGTTGGGTGGTTACTGCCATAATTGTTTGTAGGTTTAGGGATTACAAGTTGCAGAGTCTTGATTTTATCAAAAACTGAACAACTATCTCATCCTAAGTTAAACACTGAGAATACTAATGCAGCCCAATTATATAATACTTGGTCTCAATTTGCTGAGTCTAGGGTTATCAACCCTTGTCTGGACAGCCACCCCCACTCAAGCCGCTGAGTTTTTACGTTTTTCCATCGGAAATAGAGATTTTTCTATCCCTGTCGATGTTTTAGAAAGTTATCTCGAAAGTAAGCCGAATAATTCCGAAAATCAAAGTTTAGATAATGTCGCCAATTTATTAAGTCCTAAAATTCAGGCACAAGTCCGGGAAATATTGGGGAGACGCTATCAGTTTAGTGATGCCGAAATCAGCCATTTATTGAGTTCTCCTATGGTGGCAGATTTTTTAATTCAGGTGGGAGATATTGTCGAAACTGAACCCGATGCTAATGGCGCAGAGGCGATCCGAAATGCTCTCGTATCAGCGAGTAGTCTCCCTGAAGGATTTACCCTCATTGATATGATCAGAGAGTTTCCTAGTCCTAGTATTTATGTGAACCTCAATGAGGCTTTACAAGCATTAACTAATATGGCAATTTTAATTGATTCAACTAAGATAACAATTGCAGATATCAAAAAACTGGCATCTTCTCAGGCTCAAAATGCTGGAAATCTTGATTTTAGTCAATGGCGAGACTTGCGAAAAATCGGAGAAATACCAAGTTCTAAATCCACCTTTACCATTAGTGATTCAAGTCGCGATCGCCAATTTGATTTTGATTTGTACCTTCCGGAAACTACTGATAGTAATATACCCACTTTAATCATATCTCATGGTTTAGCCTCAGACCGCAGTCGGTTTGAATCCCTCGCCCGCCATTTAGCCTCCTATGGTTTTGCGGTAGCTATTCCTCAGCACACTGGTAGTGATTTTCAGCAATTCCAAGACTTGTTAATTGGGAAAGTCTCAGATATGTTTAATCCGCGAGAATTTATAGACAGACCCCTTGACATTTCCCAAGTATTAGACTATCTGGAAGCCTTAAATAGTGGAGATTTAACCAATCGCCTAAACCTGGAAAATGTGGGAGTAATCGGACATTCTCTCGGAGGTTATACCGCTTTAGTTTTAGGAGGTGCGCCGCTGAATTTTGCACAACTCAACATTGACTGCAATCAAGACAATTTTTCCCTTAATCCTTCCCTATTTCTCCAGTGTCGCGCCCTAGAATTACCGCAAACAGACATCAACTTGCGAGATGAAAGAGTTAATGCGATTTTGCTGATTAACCCCATCAATAGCAGTATATTAGGAGAAGCAAGTATCAATAAAATCGCCATTCCAGTGATGATGGTAGCCAGTGGCTTAGACATATTAGCACCAGCCATATTAGAACAAATACCAGCTTTTAATTGGTTAAATAATTCCCATCGATATTTAGTGTTGAAAGAAAAGGATAGTCACTTTTTTGATATGAATCAATATACGGCTGAAGCCATACCCAACCTAGGAGGTTTGACCCGTCCAGCTACAGAAATTTCCCAGGGATATATCAAAAGTCTAAGTGTGGCATTTTTCCAAACCCACATAACTAATAATCCTGAATATCAGCAATATTTACAAGCCGCATATACTATCCATATCAGTGATGCTGCTTATCCTATCCATTTGATATTACCCACTCCCGACCAGAGGCTAAGAGTTAGGTAAAATCACATAATATATATATATTTACCCTTGACAAATCCTGGAACTTGACTTATTATCAAATAATGGAAATCTGTGCAAAAATACAGTAAAACCCAACACAAGCCAGTAGGTTGGGTGAAACCCAACACAAGCCCACAGAGAGTAGGTTGGGTGAAACCCAACACAAGCCAGTAGGTTGGGTGAAACCCAACACAAGCCCACAGAGAGTAGGTTGTGTGAAACCCAACAAAAGCCAGCCAGTAGGTTGTGTGAAACCCAACAAAAGCCAGCCAGTAGGTTGTGTGAAACCCAACAAAAGCCAGCCAGTAGGTTGTGTGAAACCCAACAAAAGCCAGCCAGTAGGTTGGGTGAAACCCAACAAAAGCCAGCCAGTAGGTTGTGTGAAACCCAACAAAAGCCAGCCAGTAGGTTGGGTGAAACCCAACACAAGCCCACAGAGAGTAGGTTGTGTGAAACCCAACAAAGGTCAATTAACCGGAGAGTAGGTTGGGTGAAACCCAACACAAGCCCACAGAGAGTAGGTTGTGTGAAACCCAACAAAGGTCAATTAACCGGAGAGTAGGTTGTGTGAAACCCAACAAAAGCCCACAGAGAGTAGGTTGTGTGAAACCCAACAAAGGTCAATTAACCGGAGAGTAGGTTGTGTGAAACCCAACAAAGGTCAATTAACCGGAGAGTAGGTTGTGTGAAACCCAACAAAGGTCAATTAACCGGAGAGTAGGTTGTGTGAAACCCAACAAAAGCCCACAGAGAGTAGGTTGGGTGAAACCCAACAAAAGCCCACAGAGAGTAGGTTGTGTGAAACCCAACAAAAGCCAATTAACCGGAGAGTAGTTAGTTTTTACAAACCTAAGTAAATGTATTAAATATAGCCAAAATCAGGCAGAATAAAGCTGCCATGACTTTGGTTATATCGATGTGAAAGGGCACTACTTGGGTTTCTGATCTGATTATAACCTATACTGCCAGATTTTTCTATCCGATTTGTGCAACTTTTTGAGGCTCATGGACTGTAGAAACCTCGAAATTGATATATTGAATTGATACATAAAAAAATCCCCCCTAACCTTATTAGCGGGAAATGGGGGGGGTAGTAGGGTTTTTAGGTTGTCAGGGTTCAGTTATTAACTTGTTCAAATTCAACCTCAGTATCAGGGTCAATATCAACTTCGGTATCGTCCCCTTCACCAGATAAAGGGACTAAAGCGACAGCAGCGATCGCATCTTCCTTATCCAAGCGTTGTACCCGCACTCCGGTAGCATTGCGGGACTGTCGAGAAATAGCACTAATCACCTGACGAATAATAATTCCCCGGCTGGTAATTAACATCAATTCATCAGTATTATGTACCACCTGAAGCGCTACCACACAATCACCAGATAAATGGGGTTTAAACTTAGTAGCAATAATTCCTTTTCCGGCGCGATTTTGTAAGCGGAATTGAGACACAGGAACCCGTTTTCCATAACCCCTAGTAGTAATCACCAAAATCGAAACCCCATCAGGTTCAACCTCAGTAGTAGCTAGTTCTTCCGAGGAATCCATATCTTCCACATCTTCAACCGCAGTAGTATTTTCCTCCTCTTCTATTTCCGGTTCTTCACCCCCCAATTGAGGAATAGTAGCCACAATAAAACTAGGGAGAATATCCATACCAATGAGTTCATCATTTGGTTTTAGTTTCATAGATTTAACCCCACGGGTAGCGCGACCGAGGGGTCGTAATTGTTTGTCATCAGTATGGAAATGAATAGCCATACCTAGGCGAGAACCGATAATAATGCTATCATCTACCCTGGCACTGCGTACCCAGCGCAACTCATCTCCTTCATTTAAGGAAATGGCAATTAATCCATTAGAACGGATATTGCTAAAAGCGGAAAGGGCAGTTTTTTTGATATAACCACCCTTAGTTAGCATCACCAAATATTCATCGTTGGTAAATTCCCCAACCGCCACCAAAGAGGTAATTTTCTCATCCCGAGGAATTGGCAACATTTGCACAATCGGCACCCCCCTAGCGATGCGAGACCCGATAGGTATTTGATAGGCTTTTAAACAGTAAGCTACCCCCCGTTCAGTAAAGAATAGAATACTGTCATGGTCGCGACAACTCAAGAAATGTTTAACCCCATCATCCTCCTTCATTTTGGTACCAGATTTACCGCGAGTCGCGCGATTTTGAGCCTCAAAAGTATTAACTGGCATCCGTTTAATGTAGCCTTGTTCAGTGAGGAGAATAATCGCCTTTTCATTGGCAATTAAATCCGTATCTTCCAGCTCACTTTCTTCGAGTTCAATTTCCGTCCGCCGGGGTGTGCCGTGACGTTCTTTAATTTGTATTGCTTCCTGCTCAACAATTTCTAAAATCCGTTCTCGGCGATTTAAAATATCGTTGAGGTCAGCAATTTTCTCCAAAAGTTCTTGATGTTCTTGGTCAATTTTCTGAGCTTCCAAGGCGGTTAAACGTCGCAGTTGCATTTGTAAAATCGCATCAGCTTGTGGTTCAGAAAGTCCGAACCTTTCGATTAGCTCTTGTTTGGCTGTAGGGCTATCAGCAGCATGGCGAATTAGGGCAATAATTGCATCCAGATTATCGAGAGCAATTAATAATCCTTGCAGGAGGTGATCACGTTCTTCGGCTTTGCGTTTTTCATATTCAGTACGCCGCCGGATAGTGTGGATGCGGAAGTCTAGGAAAACATGGAGATATCGCTTGAGGGTAAGTAATTCTGGTTTTCCGTTAACTAGGGCTAACATATTAGCGCCGAAGTTAGCCTGAAGGGGAGTTTGTTTATAAAGGTTGTTGAGAACCACCCTAGGATAGGCATCTCGTCGGAGTTCCACGACGATCCGCATCCCTTCACGATCGCTTTCATCTCGGATATCTGAGATCCCCTCCAGGCGCTTCTCATTCACCATTTCGGCGATTTTTTCGATTAAAGCGGCTTTGTTGGTTTGGTAGGGTAACTCGGTGATGATAATAGCTTCGCGGTCTGGTCGTCCTCGGTGTTCAATGGTTTCAATTTGGGCAACTCCCCGCATGGTGATAGAACCCCGTCCGGTGGTGTAGGCTTCCCGAATACCAGAGCGTCCGAGAATTTTCGCCCCGGTGGGGAAGTCAGGACCAGGGATATAGCGCATTAGTTCGATGTCAGTAATTTCGGGATTATGAATTACCGCGACTAAGCCATCGACTAACTCATTGAGGTTATGGGGGGGGATGTTAGTTGCCATTCCGACGGCGATACCGGAGGAACCGTTGAGCAACAGTTGAGGAATGCGGGCCGGAAGCACTAGGGGTTCTTGTTGGGAACCGTCAAAGTTATCGCCAAAATCTACGGTATCCGAGTCGATATCCCGCAACATGGCTTCGGAGGTGAGGTAGTGTAGGCGACATTCCGTGTATCGCATGGCGGCGGGGGGGTCATTATCGACGGACCCAAAGTTCCCGTGACCTTGAATTAGGGGCGATCGCATCGAAAATTCCTGAGCCATCCGCACTAGGGCATCGTAAACGGCTGTATCACCGTGGGGGTGATATTTACCCAGAACCTCCCCTACCACCCGGGCGCACTTCCGAAAGGGGCGATCGGGCATTAGGCCTAGTTCATTCATGGCATACAGGATGCGACGATGGACTGGTTTAAACCCATCCCTGGCATCTGGCAGCGCCCGACCTACAATGACGCTCATGGCGTATTCGAGATAGGATTGCTGCATCTCGTTCCGCAAATCCGTTGGGATAATTCGGGATTCGGAAGCGCTCATAGAATTTAAAACTCCATTAGTATTGCAAAAACTGTCGCTTTTTTGTGAAATAATCAGATCAAATAAATTGATTTTCGATTATTATTTGAAAACGCGCGACTAGGCTATAAAATTATAGCATAGTTTTCACACATTTTTGAGGGGAATCCCTCTCGGCCCTGTTGCCTTTTTGTCCCCTATTGTTAGCCCCGGCACGGTCAATGTTAACTGTTATCTACTCTGACGAATTTCTGGAACACAAAACGGGTTTATTTCATCCTGAACGACCCGAACGCCTGAAAGCGATCGTCCAAGGTTTGCGGGCCGCCCCTTGGAGTGACCAACTAACTTGGCTGTCACCCACTCCGGTACAAGACCGCCAAAGCCTGATTATGCAAGTCCTCAAGGCTGTTCACACCGACTCCCATATTGACAGGATTAAAAATATTGCCAGTGCTGGCGGCGGCCATCTTGACGGCGATACTCCCATTTCTGAGGAGAGTTACCAGGTGGCGCTATTGGCGATCAGTGCTTGGTTAGATGGTGTCGATCGCACTTTGACTACCGCCAGACCTAGTTTTATTTTAGCCCGTCCCCCCGGACATCATGCCGAAGCGGGTCGGGGTATGGGGTTCTGTTTGTTTTCTAATGCGGCGATCGCTGCTCATTATGCCATTCAACAGCCTGGTATCAACCGGGTTGCTATTCTTGATTGGGACGTTCACCACGGTAACGGAACCCAAAGCCTGGTCGAAAATCACCCCCAAATGGCTTACTGTTCCCTTCATCAGTCCCCCTGTTATCCCGGAACTGGCTACCCCCAAGAAAAAGGTCAATATAATAATGTTTTAAATATCCCGATGTCTCCCGGTAGTACCATGGCATTATACCAGCCAGCTTTTGAACATAAAGTTATCCCTTTTTTACAAAATTTTCAGCCAGATTTATTAATTGTCAGTGCTGGATATGATGCCAATCAAGCTGACCCCTTAGCCAGTATTTCCTTACAGCCGGAAGATTTTGGGGTTTTTACCGACTATTGCTGCCAAATAACCAGCAAAATTGTGTTAGGATTAGAAGGGGGATATGATTTAAAATCTTTGGCGGATTCAGTGGTGGCAACTATAGAATCTTGCTTAAATCATTAATCCTTCCCCCTCCGTTCAGCAATTAACTCCCGCCACAACCAACTATCAAATATTATCTGAAATAATATCAAATTGAACTATGGTCAAATTTGAGTTAAAAGCACCCTTTCAACCTACAGGAGATCAACCATTAGCGATCGCCCAATTAATTAACAGCATCAAATCCGGTCATCCTAAAACCACCCTATTAGGCGCAACTGGAACCGGAAAAACCTTTACCATTGCCGCCACCATAGCCCAATTAGGTCGCCCTACCCTAGTCCTCGCCCATAACAAAACCCTCGCCGCCCAACTCTGCAATGAACTGCGGGAATTTTTCCCTAACAATGCCGTTGAATACTTTATCAGCTATTACGACTATTATCAACCGGAAGCCTATATTCCCGTTTCCGACACTTATATAGAAAAAACAGCCTCAATTAACGATGAAATTGATATGCTGAGACACTCAGCTACTCGGTCATTATTTGAAAGGCGAGATGTAATCGTCGTAGCTTCCATTAGCTGTATTTATGGGTTAGGAATACCCACCGAATACCTCAACGCCGCCATTCCCCTACGGGTAGGAGAAGACCGAGACCAACGCCAACTTTTGCGAGACCTAGCCTCTATTCAATATAGCCGCAATGACACCGAAATCACTCGCGGACGCTTCCGAGTTCGCGGAGATGTCTTAGAAATTGGACCCGCCTATGAAGACCGCATAATTAGGGTGGAATTTTTCGGGGATGAAATTGATGCAATTCGTTATATTGACCCCGTAACCGGAGAAGTCTTACAGAGTTTAGAAACATTAAACATATACCCCGCGCGCCACTTTGTGACTCCCGGAGATAGGTTAGATGCTGCTTGTGATGCTATTGCTGCTGAACTTAAACAACAGTTAGCCGAGTTAGAAAAAGCTGGTAAACTTTGGGAAGCCCAACGCCTAGATCAACGCACTCGCTATGACTTGGAAATGCTGCGAGAAGTGGGATATTGTAATGGTGTGGAAAACTACTCTCGTCACCTCGCTGGAAGGCTTCCCGGTTCCCCTCCTGAGTGTTTGGTGGACTATTTTCCTGATGATTGGTTATTGGTGGTCGATGAGTCTCATGTGACGGTTCCTCAAATTCGGGCTATGTATAATGGCGACCAAGCTAGAAAAAAGGTGCTAATTGAACATGGTTTTCGTCTCCCTAGTGCGGCGGATAATCGACCTTTGAAATCTGAGGAATTTTGGCAAAAAGTTAAACAGTGTATTTTAGTCTCGGCGACACCAGGAGATTGGGAAATTGCACAATCTCAAGGTCAGGTTATTGAACAAGTTATTAGACCAACCGGGGTAGTTGACCCAGAAATATTTGTCCGTCCGACTACAGGACAGGTGGATGATTTAATCGCTGAAATTAAGGAAAGAATCCCCAGAAATGAACGGGTTTTAGTGACGACTTTAACTAAGCGAATGGCGGAGGATTTAACTGAGTATTTCCAAGATAGGGGGATTCGTGTCAGATATCTACATTCGGAAATACAGTCGATTCAGCGCATTGAGATTATTCAGTCTTTACAAGAAGGTGAATTTGATGTGTTAATTGGGGTTAATTTATTGCGGGAAGGTTTGGATTTACCACAGGTGTCTCTGGTGGCTATTTTGGATGCGGATAAGGAAGGATTTTTGCGCGCGGAAAGGTCTCTGATTCAAACTATTGGGAGGGCGGCGCGTCACGTTCGCGGTCAGGCGATTTTGTATGCTGATAATATGACGGACAGCATGAGCAAGGCGATCGCCGAAACTAACCGACGGCGAACAATTCAGTTGGAGTATAATCAAAAATATGGGATTATCCCTAAATCTATTGTCAAAAGTTCCAGTAATGCCATTTTGGCGTTTTTGGATGTCTCCAGACGCTTAAATTCTCAACAAATTGATCTCGCTTGTCAACAGGTGGATGATTTACCCCTGGAAGAAATACCAACTTTAATTGAACAGTTGGAGGTTCGCATGAATGAGGCGGCGCAACAGTTGGAGTTTGAGGAGGCGGCTAAATTTCGCGATCGCATTCGCATTTTACGCGATAAATTAGTTGGTCGTTAATTGATTTTTAGGACTCAGCGGCTGGGCCAAAAAAAAATTTTTCTCGGCGCGCCCCCGCGCTTTTTTTTTCAGAAAACCCTATCTTTTTGGGGGAGTCCGTGCTATACTATAATATAATTGGAATATTTGCGAAAATATTATTTTTGCTCAAATTCCATTATTTAATATACTCCTATCATAGCCGAGTAGCGCCGCCCTGTCAACCCCTTTTCACTTGGGCGGCCGGGCCATTTAAAAAAAAAGCTATTCTATGACAACTGGATCAGCCGATCGCAATTGCCAAGTTTTGCAAGTCCAAAAATAAGCGCCAATACCGACAAGTAAATTAGCAATACAAGCGGCGGCAAAAATGCCTTTAACTCCCCACCAGAGACTACCCAAATAAGCCAAAGGAACATAAAGTAATAACATCCGGGTAATAGTCATCATCAAAGATGGTAAAGGCTTACCCAAAGCATTAAAAGTAGAACTAGCGATGAACATGAGACCCATAGTTCCATAACTAACGGGAACGAGGGTGAGGTAACTAGCAGCGATCGCGACTACATTGGGATTTTGATCAAAAGCGGTAGCGATTTGTTCAGAACTAGCAGCCAAAATAAGAGTTAATAGGACTCCCCAAAATATACAAAACAGGAAAGACTGTCGGATAGCAGTGTGTACGCGATGATAAAGTTGAGCGCCCCAATTTTGACCAACAAAAGGACCAATACTAGCAGAGAGTGCCATAATCACAATTAAAGCGAAAGCCTCGACTCGGGTAGCAATACCAAAACCAGCGACGGCTTCGGCCCCCTCTGTAGCGACCAAACCTGTAACGACGGCGGTAGAAATAGGGGTAATCATATTGGTTCCGGTAGCGGGAATACCAACATGAAGAATTTGTCGCCAGTCGGACAATAGGTCTTTGGGGGTGGGAAGTTTCCAGAGGAGCATTTTTTCGCGGAAATGCAGGAAGAAGACGGAAGCGATTAAAGTGGTAGCGCGACCGATAACAGTAGCGATCGCGGCTCCCCGCAGTCCCATGGCTGGTATAGTAGCAAAGCCAAAGATAAATATGGGGTCAAGGATAATATTAACGACAGCAGCGACAGTCATAATCACACTAGGAACGAAGGTATTACCCGCCGCGCGAATAGCGCTAGTCCCGACCATAGGAACCACCAGAAAAATGACACCCCCATACCAAATGGTCATATACTCGCGGATAAATGGCAAGATATCAGGACTGGCTCCCAAGGCTTTAAACACGGGGTTAATGGTGCTGATACCGAGGACGACCAAGACACTAACCATAAGCAGAGACAGACTGAGAGAGTTAGTGGTGAGGCGGCGGACGCGATCGGGTTCTCCCTCCCCAATAGCCCTAGCAATGACAGAAGCAGCGCCTATCCCCAGTCCCATAGATACGCTTCCTAATAGGGTGACTACTGGAAAGGTAAAACTCATCGCGGCTAGTTGTCGGGTTCCCAACTTAGCGACGAAGTAGGTATCTGCTAGGCTAAAGGCAATAATGGCAAACACTCCCCAAATCATTGGTAGAGTGAGGTTAATCAGGGTAGATGTAACAGATCCTTGGGTTAATGTTCCTTTCATAGGGCCAGCGGCTTTGAGCATATTTACAAAAGTTTACCAAAAAAAAAGGGTTGAAGCTAGGCGGTAGGTGGTAGTGGCTCTATTAGTGTTTGGGGGAAGATTGCTAAAATGTTACATATTATTGCAGAGCTTCATAAAAGTTAGACTGCGATCGCCTCAATCCCCTAATCTGTAAGCATGGTATATTGATGCCAGTATGCTAAATCCCAATCATCCTGGGATTGCTCATTGGCGATAACTGATAAACAATGCTGACGTTTTAGAATAAGGAGATTAATGGTGCCCCTTCCATTATTAAGCTACACTACCACGAGTTTCAATACTCGTGTTGCTGGATATGAAGTTCCAGGTGATGAGCAGCCCCAAATTTATACGGCTGAAAATATGCCTTCGGGTTCTGAGTGGGACACTCTGATCTGGGCGGCCTATCGGCAAATCTTTAGTGAGCATCAAATGCTCAAAAGCAATCGCCAAACCTTCCTGGAGTCCCAACTCAAGTTTGGTCAGATCACCGTCCGTGACTTTATTGGTGGGTTAGCGACTTCGGCTCCTTTCTTGGAGAGGAACTACCAAACCAACAGCAACTACCGCTTTGCGGAAATGTGCGTTCAGCGAATTCTCGGTCGTGATGTTTACAACGAACGGGAAAAAATCGCTTGGTCAATTGTGATTGCTAACAAAGGACCGAAGGGCTTCATTGAGGAACTACTCAATAGCGACGAATACCTGGATAACTTCGGATATGATACGGTTCCTTATCAACGTCGTCGGGTTCTGCCTCAGCGCAATGTGGGCGAAACACCCTTTAACCTGAAGACTCCCCGGTACAATGAATACCACCGGACCCAGTTGGGATTCCCCCAAGTTATCTGGCAAACTTCTGTCCGTCGCTTTGTTCCCCAAGAGAAGCAACCGAAAGCTGGCGATCCCGCCAACTTCCTGGCTATGGCGAAGCAGGTTTCTCGTCCTGCCAACACAGTAACTCGGGTTGCCCTTGGTAGCATCAATTTTGACACCATGGTTCCTTACCGTCAGCGCTAATAGGATCTAATCCTTAGTTAAGTGGGATTGACAGTCGCTGCCAAAAGTTAGATATTCGGAGTTTTTGACCCTAGTGGTTAAGGCTCTTGATGTCTAGCATTTGGCGGCGAATTTTTTGATGGGGGCGATCGCTATAATAACAATAATGTTAATCATCCCTAATTTATTATGGCTCTCCAGATTGTTGAGTTGGAGATTACTTGGGAAAAACTTCCCGATGATTTTATTCTACCGGACGATCCTGTGGACAATATTAATCAACCGGCTTTAGCTGTAGCGTTGACTGATAGTTTAGCTGTGGCTGGTAAACTGAGCCCATTGAGTATCACGCCGACCAATTATGGGATCTGTGCTACCCTGAACGGTAAAATTGTGGTGAAAGCGCCGGACTGGGCGTTTATTCCAGAAATTCGGGTTGAGCGATCGCAGGTTGAACGCAGCTATACTCCTGAGTTGCAGGGGGCGCGTCCGATTATAGTTATGGAATTTCTCTGTGATACTGACGGGGGGGAATATTCGATTAAGCCTACCTATCCGCCAGGAAAATGGTTTTTTTATGAACGGGTGTTAGAGGTGCCTTACTATGGGATTTTTGACCCCAAAACTGGTAAGTTAGAACTTTATCGCCTTGATGAACAGGGATTCTATCAAATACAAGAACCACTAGATAATGGACGATATGCGATCGCTCCCATGGAACTGTTTTTAGGGGTTTGGGAAGGAACCCGCGAAAACCGTAACGGTTACTGGTTGCGCTGGTGGAATGAAGCCGGAGAGTTGCTGCTTTGGGGTATTGAATTGGTCGCCCAAGAACGCCAACGGGCTGAAGCAGAAAGTCAACGGGCTGAAGTTGAAAGCCAACGGGCTGAAACTGAAAGTCAACGGGCTGAAGTTGAAAGCCAACGGGCTGATGCTGAACGCCAACGGGCTGAACGTTTCATGGAACAACTGCGACAGGCTGGTATTGAGCCTTTAGACAATTAGTTTAGAGGAATTTTTAACCACTAGGTAGGGGCGTAAATATTTCGCCCCTGTCATGTGGGGTCTATTTGTTGTGAAATCCATTCTAAATAGGAGGGGGAACCTGCGACAATTGGTAAGGCGATAATTTCCGGCACTTCATAGGAATGAACCTCGGCGACCTTATCCGCCAAAGCGTCAAACTGATTCAGGTCAGTTTTAATAATTAATTGCCATTCATCGGATGAGCAGATCTCACCTTTCCAGGTGTAAACTGAATGGATGGGCATTAAACCTACACAGGCGGCTAGTTTTCCCTCGACTAAAGTATGGGCGATCGCCTCTGCTTCAGTCCGGGAACTTGCCGTTACTAATACTATACCATATTGAGCCACCATATCAATTATACCACAAACATCTAAACTTGAGACTGAGAAAGTGTTAAACAGCACAACTGTTCTAAATCTAGATATAAGCGAAAAGACAATGGTAAAATTGCCTCACAGAAATTAGCCTCTTTTACCTCGACTCCCAGTAATTTAGCCTCGCGCAAATCAGCATTTAGGAAATTAGCCCCCGACAATTTAGAACCATTCAGATCAGCATAACTCAAGCAAGCATTTTCTAAATTAGCGCCTCTTAAATCGGCATTTTCTAACTGGGAACCTAGGAGTTTAGCAGAACTGAGATTAGCCCTAATCAAGTTAGTTCCGGTCAAATTAGAACCACAAAGCCTAGCGTTACTCAAGTTAACACCATTCAAATCTAGGCGACTCAAATTAACACCATTCATATAAGCATTTTGCAAGTTAACATCAGTGAGCCTGGTTCCAAATAACTTAGCGCCACTGAGTCGCACACCATTGAGATTAGTATATCTCAAATCACTGCCAGTCAAATTAGCCCCCCGCAGATTAGCAAATTGCAGGTTAGCACCACATAAGTTAGAATTAGGGAGACTAGCGCCACGCAAATTAGTACCGGCCAAACTTGCGCCACTGAGTTGGACACCAGGTAGTTTGGCTTTGACTAAAAAAGCACCGTTTAAAGTGGCTTTGGTTAACTCAGCTTCGACCAGCTTGGCTTCGTTCATTTTAGCAAAACTCAGGTTGGCACGGTGTAAATTTGCACCATTTAACTTAACACGACTTAAAAATGAGCGAGTCAGGTTAGCACCTGTGAGGTTACTTCTCGATAGGTTAACACCTATGAGAATTACCCCTGTCAAGTCTACGCCACTGAGATCGACTCCTGTAAAGTCGGTTTGGCCTTGTTCGTAAAGTCTTAAAAGATGGCTGACGTTCATGAAAAAGTAACTCCGGCTACCTCTGATTATTTATCTAAGCACGGAAATTTAACAAAGTTTTTATATTTTTGTGTTGTTTGAATTTATGGAAAAGTTGCAATTATGGGGGTAGGACGAGAAATTATGACCGAGAGTGGGGTTAACGAGGGTCTAACCGCCAGAAAATTTATACACTCGAGTTAGGCTGTGATAAGCTACCCTTTCGGGATAAGGACTTCCGTTCAATCACGGAGATTGAGAAACATGATCAATACCCCATTACCAGACCCAGAAGACAACCCAACCTCGGTCAAACGTTGGCGGCGTTGGCTAATTTGGGGAAGTGTTGGCTTAGGTCTTACTTCTGTGGCGATCGCTGGTGGTGTAAGCTGGTTTCTACATTATCGTTTAGCCTCTACCATCGCTACAGCCCTAGAGGGGACTCTCGATAGACCTGTAGAAGTCGGACCTGTTGAACGCTTTGGGATTATTAGTGTTCGTTTTGGACGGTCTGTGATTCCTCCTACAGATACTGATCCCAATACCGCCTCAGTTGAAGCGATCGAAGCCAGCATCTCTATTATATCACTATTAACGCCAACTGTCGGCTTAAATCTCAGGGTGATTAATCCGGAAGTTTATCTTGAACAAGACGAACTCGGAAATTGGATTAGGACTGAGATAGCGCCGGGGGATGAAAGTCCTGTGGATGTGGAAATTGGCTCAATTGTCATTGAGAATGCTAATGTTAGACTCATGCCTCAAACTCTGCTGACGGCTGAGGTGACAGAAGATGCGATCGCTCTTAATGTCGATCGCCTGATTTTAGATATCAGTGACGGTAACGATCGCATCAGAACCAACCTTATAGGTAATTTCCAGGCAGGTGGAAACATACGGGTTAGATCCGATGGCAGCCTATCTGCTGGAGATTTCGATACCACTATCACAGCTAATGGTCTTAATCTACCACAATTAGGATTATTAGTCAATACCCCTGGTTTAATTTTAGGGGAGGGAGAAGCGGATGCCCAATTAAGGGTTAAATTGGCGAATTTTCAACCGACTGGTATTTGGGGAAATCTGCAACTTAGGGAAGTACAAGCCATCTTAGAAACCCTTTCGGAACCTGTGACTATCACGAATGCTGATATCAGGTTTCAGGAGAGGGAGGCGACTGTGGAGACCCTAGAAATAGCTTGGGGTGATTTAGGATTAAGTAGCCAAGGCAAAATCAGAACTAATGCAGAATTTGACTGGTTACAAACAGAATTCGATTTACAAGCCAATTTGCTACCTGTGAGTTTGGCGACGTTATTAGAAACGGCGGATAAAGAATTAGGGGAACCTCTAGTTTTACCTGTTCAGGTAGCGGGGGAAGTTACGGCTGATATTAACTTAACGGGAAGCCTACAACAGCCTCTGGTAGAAATAGCGATCGCTACCACAGAAGACACGCAAATAGATCGGGTAATTTTTAGCGAAATTTCCCTAGACATAGCTATCGATCCAGAACTGGATCAGCAGTTAAATTTAGTAGCAGATCCAAGCCTGACGATTAACAATTTAAGGATTAAACCGATAAGCCGGGGAGAAATTAGCGGTGATGGTAGTATTGAATTAACGGGACTGACGGAGTTAATTCGCGCCGCCACTTTGACGACGGCATCACAGGGAGAATCACTTTTACAGCCAACAGTAGAATTTACGGTAGATATTGATAGTCTATATTTAGATGCGATCGCCAGTCTATATGAACTTCCGAATAATACTAAATTAGGGGATATGTTCGCGACGGCTAAAGTTTCAGGTTCCCTAGATCACCCCCAAGCGGATATTAACTTTAATCTCCCCAATGGAACGTTCCCGATCTTAGGATCTAGTCAAATCACCAAAAATCAGTTAACTGCGAATATAGCCATAGCAGAGGGGAGAGTAAATGCGAATGTGCAACTAGCGGATAATAATAATTGGATAGCCACGCTGAACGCGAATGAATTAGGCTTAGATCCTCTGGTCAGATTAGGATTACCTCTAGCCAACTTACCCCCAGAGTTGCAGCTAATTATCGGACAAATTGACCTGAGACAAGATAAATTAAACCTAGACACGACCATCACAGGTCAACTGGATAAACTGAACGTAAACGACATCATCGCCAATGGTAATGTTAACCTAACGATCGCTAACGGAGAAATCAACAGTGATTTCAGTTTAATAGGTGGACAATTGGGGGCAGATTTTAGAGGAAATGACCTAAATCTACCGCAAATTATAGATATCGGATTACCCCTAATAAACTTACCGCCAGAAACTCTTATCGAACTGCAAACCCTAGATTTCAGCAATGGAACCGTGCAAACTAGAGGAGTTGTGGCGGCAGACTTGAATAATTTATCAGCGAATAATATCACAGCTAATGCTATCGGTGATATCAATTTTGGGAATATGGGAGGGGTGATATCTTTCCGAGAAACTCGCCTGATAAATGGGGAGTTTAACTTGGAGTTGGAGGCGAATAGTGTGCGATTGAATCCTTGGTTAAATGTAGCCAGCAATTTGGGGAATTTACCACCGGCAACCAGGGAAACCTTGAGGCGATCGCCAGAGTTAAGAAACAGTAGCTTAAATGGAGTGATGATAGCCGGGGGAAATCTGAATAATCTTAATCAGATTAAAGGTAGTGTAAATGGATTAGTTAACCTTCCCCAATTAGGTGGAGAAATCACCGCCAGAGGCGAAATTGATGGGGGGGACTTTGAGGGAACGATCATCAGTAATAATCTGCCTTTAAATCCCCTAATCAACTTAGGATTACCTTTAGCTAATTTACCGGCGAATGTAGTGGCAGAAATTCGCAATTTAGACCTAGACAACCCACAACTACAAGGGGAAACCCGGTTTAGTGGAAACCTAGCCAGCATCACCCCAGAAGCCCTAACTATTAGTTTAGACGGACAGTTAAACTTAGGGAGAGATGGGATAATCAAAGGGGTTGGGAGGACTGAAGGAGGTAACTGGAATGCGAATATAATAGGCGATCGCATTGCCTTAAATCGCTTTTCACAATTAGTAGAAAATCTCACGGGAATCGAAACCGCCCTCAGACCGACGGGATTACTTAACCAAGCCGAAAATATGCCGTTATTACGAGGTTTGTTAGATACGGAATTAAATGCTAGAGGTTCAGTGACAGAATTTAACCCTGCTACCCTGGAAGCCACCAGCAAACTAAGACTTACCGAATTACCAATAATTCGCCAACCTTTTGAAGCCATAGCGAGACTTAACAACGGACAAGTGAACATTGACCAAGCCGAAACTCCCCAATTTGGTGCTAACGGTTTATTAGCGCTAGAATTTAGTGGAAGTGGAGTGCCCAGTTTAGCCAATGTCGATCTAAATTTACGGGTATCTAACTTTGATTTAAACTCGCCTTTAGTGGAACCCTTGTTAGCCAACCTTCCCTCGGAAATACTACAGGGAGAAGTGCCACCTGTGGCGGGTAATGTGAGTTTTGAAGGTCAGTTAAAAGGTGCGATTTCCGCGTTAAATTTACAGGGTGATGTCAGGCTAGAAAATTTTGCGATGCGGTCTCTCAGCTTTGACCGAGTAATGACCGGAACTTTAAGAGTAGGACTAGGTGGCGGCGGTGTGAACTTAGCCTTATCAGGTCAACAGGACAAAATCGAGTTAGTATTAGACGATCGCTTTTTACCGACTGCATTTTTAGTACAGCGAGGAAATGCGATCGCCAAAGGAACCACCCCCAGCCCAAACAACCTACAAATTACCCTAGAAGATTTCCCCATAGATGAATTAGGAATATACCCCATAGTAGCCGAAGGTTATGGTTATTTAGGAGGTGATTTAGCCGCCATATTAAATATTACTAATATCGCCAGTTTAGACATTAATCAAATAGGCGCAACTGGTGAAATTAGCGTCCAAAACCCCAGTTTAGGTCATATAGAAGCCGATAGCTTCACCATTACTCAACTCAACCTTAGCGGTGGTCAATTTAGCTTTAATGATGGGGAACTTCGCCTAGGAGAAACCCAGGTTTTAATAGCAGGACAAGCCAACCTAGTCGCTATTATAGCGCAGGTTCCCCACTCCGAGGAAGAACCCCAATTTCAAGCTAATATCAGGGTTCCCCAAGGTAGACTACAAGATATATTTACCGCCTTAGAATGGTTCGAGTTAAGTGATATCGCCAACGGTCTCCAACAACCCCAACGCGGCACTGCAGCGGACCTAGAAACCGTGGCGGTAGGATTATCTGAGACAGCGACCCTAAACCAACAGCTACAGCGTTGGGCAGAAATTAACGCCCTATTGGCACAATGGGAAATCAAACAGAAGGAGAATGCTTCGCCATTTCCGCCCCTAGACCAAGTAAATGCCAAATTTGATGCTGAAATCAAAATCAGCGGTTCCCCAGCCAATTTAACCGCCACTGCGGACATAAATGGTGAGGACTGGACATGGGGTAAGTACAGAATTGATGAGTTAGGATTAGAGGCAAGTTTCGAGGATAATATAGTCCGGATGTTACCGTTGAGAGTGCGTTACGGCGAGACATTGGTGGGATTTCAGGGACAACTAGATTTAGATGAGCAAATACCTTCGGGTCAGTTGCGGGTTAAGAATTTGCGCTTAGAAACCATAGAAGAATTTTATGACATTCCCAATATTGCTTTGAGTGGACAGTTAAACCTGCGGGCTTTGTTCGCGGGGAGTTTAGATAATCCCCAAGCATCGGGGGAATTTACGGTACTTGAAGGATTATTTAATGATGAACCCCTGAAAGAGGCGCGGGGTAGTTTTAACTATAATAACGCCCGGTTTAATCTAGGTGGAACGGTGTTAGTCACGGAACAAGATCCTATAGAATATCGTGCATCAGTACCTTTTAGATTACCCTTTGCTAAGGTGAGACCAGAAAGTAATCTGGTCAGCGCTGAGGTGGAAATGCTGAATGAGGGATTCAAGATTATTAATTTACTCAATCCAGAAGTGACTTGGGTTGAGGGACAGGGTTTTGTACAAATGCGGGCGCGAGGAGTGCTAGAACAGGCTGATGATGGTTCAATTGAGAATATTGTGATCGAACCTGATGGGGTGTTGAAGCTGGAAGATGTGGTGTTGAGGCTCGCTAGTAATAACAGTTCGATTACGGGTTTATCGGGAACAGCAACTTTCCTGAGAAATCGCCTGCGGGTTAAGGGTATGGAAGGAGAATTATTCGGAGATACTGGGACGGGAAAGGTTTTTATCGATGGGGTATTGCCAATTTTTGAACCGATGAAACCGGAAGATCCAGATATTGACTCGCCCTTAAAAATGGTTCTGGAAAATTTAAAGTTAAATTTAGCCCTATTGTATCAGGGAGCAGCGGCGGGAGAAATTGTGATTGGTGGGACGGCTTTAAAACCGGGAATTGGTGGTGAGGTGGTGTTGTTTGATGGGACTGTAACTTTACCGGAAGCAGACCGACCCCCGGCTACGGATAACGGAGATAATCCAGAACTGCTAAATACTGGACCTGTAGAGGTTAGCTTGAATAATTTTACGTTGACTTTGGGAGAACATATTCAAGTGCGATCGGCTTCTATTACGCCTATTTTTGATGCGCCTGTGCTAAATTTTAACGCCAACGGCACAATTATAGTTAATGGAGATTTAGATAGTTTAGATAGTCTTCGCCCCCAGGGAACTATTGAATTGACGGGAGGTGCGGTGAATTTGTACACGAGTCGATTTCAGTTAGACCGGGGTTATCCTCAACGGGCTACTTTTGTTCCTGATAATGGACTTGACCCGATTTTGGATGTGCGACTGGTGACTAGGGTATCGGAAACGACTCCGGCTGTGGCTTCAACTTCTGCTTTTGAAACGGAACTTATGGAAGTACCTAGGGCTTCTCAATTTGGTACGGTACGCACTATTAGGGTAACTGCTTTGGCTCAGGGTCCGGCTTCTGAAATTAACGATATTCTGGAGTTACGCAGTTCACCACCGCGATCGGAAATTCAACTGTTAGCTTTGTTAGGAGGTAGTGCTATTGAAGGGGTAACGGGGGATACGACTTTAGTTTTGGCAAATATTGCTAGTGCGGGACTGTTTAATGAGATTCAACAGAATGTTATTGATGCTACTGGGTTGACTGAATTTCGCATTTATCCGGCGCGGGTGTCTCAGTCCCAGGAACGTTCGGGTTCGACGGCTTTGGGTTTGGGACTAGAGGTGGGTTTGGATGTTGCTAATAATGTGTCGGTGTCGGTGAGTCGGGTTCTGGCGGCGAACCAGCCTACCCAGTTTAATCTCAACTATCGGGTTAATGACCGCTTGCTTTTGCGGGGGGCTACGAATTTTGGCAATGAAAGTGAGGTGAGGTTTGAGTATGAAACACGATTTTAGTAGGGGTTTTAACAGGGCTGAATTTGGCTAATGGCAATAATTAATCACCAGAAACACGACAATTTTTCAGGAGGAGTCATCTATGTATAACATGAATCAATCTATGCAAGTGGCTAAACAAGCAACCCGAGATATCGAAGGCTGGTTATCTGGTCTGCCGGAAACTGTGAGGATTGAAAATGTGGAAGACAACCGGGAATATCAAAGGGTTGATGTTGATTTGATTTGGATAACTAAAACTGGCTCCTATCAAGTGGAAATTAAGGGCGATCGCTACCACAAAACTGGTAATTTTTTTTGGGAAACTCACAGCAACAAGGAACGCAATACACCCGGTTGTTTTCTTTACACAAAAGCAGATTGGGTGTTTTACTACTTCGTGACTCCTCGTGTGCTTTACCAATTACCTATGCCAGCCACCCGCGACTGGTTCCTTGAGAATATTAACCGTTTCCGCGAAAGGTCAACTACCACCAATGTGGGTAATAGCTATTATACCACGGTGGGGCGATTGGTTCCTATTAATGTGGTAATTTCTGAAGTTCCTCAAATTATCAAACATCAATTATAATAACTATCAATTAATGAATCTAACTAATTTTTGATAATCTAAATAAAATCAATTTATATGGTTTTTGTCGGTATTAGTCTAGTAAATATCTATAATTCGCTATGGTCTCCGGCTGAGTATATTTAAATTCTGGTAGGGAAGATGATAATTATGGAAGGGGGCCCTTCCAAAGATGGTTATACTAAAAGGGTTGAGTATTTCTGAACATCTGGAATTGAACGGGCCCCCAAGTAGGGGCGATCGCCGCTGTAAATGGCTTCTACACTGACATTAGAGGTAATTGATCAATTAAATTTTTCTAAATTTGCGTAAATTTATCGGTTGCTGCTGATAGGTAGATAGATGATCTCCCTAGACGATGGCCATCTCTAAGGGAGGATAACTGAAATGGGAGGATAACCTTTAGAAAAATTTACAGTCAAAAGCTACATTTTTGTTTAATAATAAGGGAATAGCCTATGGTGTTTAAGCATTAGGTTTAAGATGGTGGGAGTGTCTCACGGCAAGGGTTATAGTTATATTAACCCACATTTTGTAGCAGCCTTTTTTAGAACTTTCGCGAGGGGAGGGGCGATCGCCTCTGGGTCAAGGTGGCGGCGCGGAGGTGGTGGGATGCGATCGCGTTTTCTTTCATGCTTTGTATTTTGAGCAATATACAGTTAAGTTTTACTAAGTTTCACGATTGAGATATGGTTAATTCTACAGCCCCAAATATAATAGCTCTACAGGTAATTAGAGAAGCAGTTTGGCATCTAGCAAATTGGGCACAAGCCAAATGGCCTGATAATTTTAATGTCCCAGAAGAGAATCGGGCGATCGCTAGAGCCAAACAATTGTTATCTTGGACAGAGACAAGCCAGATTCAACCCTTACACCTCTTGTTTGATGCGGTGAATCTATCACAGCCACAATCTCATCGGCATTATGTACCCGCTATCGCCATTGAGGATAGCAACCCTAGAATTCCTTATCCTACAAATGAACCAGTTAAAGCCGAACAAATTGATGTTTTGCAACAAAACATTAGAGAAGCGATCGCCTATTTAAGACCAGAAGATTGGGACAACTTATCACTATTAACCTTGCTTTTAGAAAAGTTTGGGTCCTGTTTATCATTAGGAGTTGAAAATGTAGCTTTTTATGATTTGGTCAAATCAACTGCTGCGATCGCCGCGATTTTATCACATGATTATCAAGCATCAAAGATTAGCTTAATAGCGGGTGATTTGTCTGGAATTCAAGACTTTATCTATACAATTTCATCTGACGGAGCCTTAAAATCACTGAGAGCTAGAAGTTTTTATCTGGAATTAGTGACGGAAGAAGTGGCTCAACAACTGCTAATGAAATTAAATATACCTCGGACTAATATTATTTATGTTGGCGGTGGCAATTTATATTTATTAGCTCCCGAACAGAATAATGAAAATTTAGTTGAACCCATACGAGATATTTTCAATGAATGGCTAATTGATGAATTTCAAGGCAAAGTATTTTTAAGTCTAGGGTCTCAAAATTTTAATATCGAGGAAATTGGAACGGCTAAATTTGCTCAACAATGGGCAACTATTACTCAAAAATTGGCTCTGCAAAAAGCTCGGAAATTCGATCATCATTTGGATAATTTATTAGGGATTAAGGAAACCTATGAACCTTGTCGGGTTTGCCATCGAGATGATGAGGAAAACTTACAACCGCTTAACCATCAAGAAGCAGATTCGGTGTTAGCTTGTCCGACTTGTCGGCAGATGTTTCGCCTGGGAAGTGAACTTTTTAAAGTAGATGCGATCGTGCGATCGCCAGTTCGCAATAGTATGGCAAAATCCTTAGATAGCTTGCACATTAAGTTACCAGGACAGAGTATATATTATCACTTATTTCGAGGAAAGCAGCAAGTTCAAAATTTACAAGAATCGGAAACTGTTTTTTGGGTAAACAATTGGACAGTTGCCGACTATAAAAATTGTCACTCCGTTTCTTTATTACTCGGCAACTATGCTCAAAATAGCCAGGAAGAATATGGAACAATGACAGCCAATGAAATGGCAGATATGGCTAAAAAAGACGGTTGTATTCCCAGAGTTGGTTATTTGCGAATGGATGTAGACAAATTAGGGCAGATTTTTGCCAAAGGTTTAGGAAATGATCAAACCTTACCTCGGTTAGCTGGCTTATCGCGCCAAATGAGTTATTTTTTCAAAGTTTATTTGAATAGTCTGGCTCAATTTCGTCAGGAAAATTTACATAATACAGTGTTTCAGAGACTAACCGGAGAACGCCAAAATTTACTATTTATTTATGCTGGAGGAGATGATTTATTTGTGAGTGGTGCATGGCATGAAGTTGTGGAATTTGCTTTTGATGTTTATCAGTGCTTTCGCGCTTATACAGGGCATCACCCAGACATCACCCTTTCTGGTGGTATTAGCTTGTCAGTTGCTAAATTTCCTCTCTACCAAGCCGCAGAAGAATCTGGACAAGCAGAAGATAAAGCTAAAGCAAATGGTCGAGACAGCTTGGGATTATTTGGTAGTGTATTTAAATGGGATGAGTGGTTGGGAACTGAACTAACAAATTTGCCAAATATGCCACGGAGTCCTCATAATTACTTGAAAACGAAGGAATTGCAAACTTATCTTGCTAACGAAATATCACCGAGTCTTTGGGGAGTTATGCCATTTGTTAAACAATTGCATCAATCTCTGGAAATCAATTATTCTCGAAGTTTTATAAGGAATCTCTTGGCAACAGCAGAACTTCAGGATAAAATGATAAAAGAAGCTGCCAGAAAACCCCAGGAGTATCAGTGGGATGTCCGTTACTTCCTGCACTTGCCCAAAATTGCTTATACTTTAGCAAGGCTACCAAATCATGTTCGTAATCATCCTAATTTTGAACCAATTCGTACTTCTCTAAAAAACCCCTATAATGCCCCCTACTTTCGAGCGATCGCTACCTGGCTAGAGATGCTTAACCGTTCTTCAATTAACAGTGAATAAAAACCCGCCTTCTTAGTCAGACCTTGCTTCTCATATAAAAACCGGAAATTATTATGACTCCCAATCAACCGAGACACAATTCAACACCTCAATCAGCATCATCCCCAACTCCGGATCGAGAGATAATTAAAGCTATTCACAAGTTGAAACAGGACAAGAAAAATGGGACTCTCAAAGATTACCCAATTCGAGATCTGGTTAAACACGCTGAGATTTTCGGGCCTTATCTCAAAAACAAGAGGTTAGAGACCAATCAGATCCGCAAGTTTTTGGATGCCATTAATCGTTTGAAAGCCAAACTGGCTCAAACTGAAGCAAATCAGAATCAGCTTTTTGCCGAAATTGAACCGGAAATTGTACTTCTCAAACCCAAGTTAGCTTATGCAGCAGCCAGACAAGAGGCAGCCAAACCTTTGAGTGATGTTATGTCTGCTGCTATCGATCATGTACATTCTTTAGAAGATTTTGAACGCTTAGTTCAATTAATCGAGTCCATTATTGCTTATCATAAAGCCGAAGGAGGAAAATAATGACAGTTATTGAAAGACCTCAAACCCCCCTAGTTGGAAAGTTAAAAATTACGGGAACTCTGATTGTTGAAACGGGACTGCATATCGGTGGTGGCGGAGAAACATTGGAAATTGGAGGACTGGATAAACCTGTGATTCGCGATCCGGTGAGTCAATATCCATATTTGCCTGGTTCTTCGATTAAAGGTAAACTTCGAGCCATTTTAGAAAGATGGCTTAATAAACCTTTAAATCGAGGGGGAGGAAGCGGAACATACCGTTATGAAAGTGATGATCTAGAGAGTGGCTATACAGAGATTCAAGCGGATCAGTATGTTGAATATGAAGGCGCAAAAACCTGTGAAGTTAGCCGTCTCTTTGGCTCCACTGGTGGTTCTAAGTGTTGGATTCCTAGCGATATTGCTCAGTCACAGGAATTAGGTGGTCAGGGAAATAAAACCATTAATGGTGTATCTCATACGAAGATTAAAGGCAGAAATTGTCCGGCTCGCTTGATTGTTCGGGATTGCCATTTAACTCCCGAATCAGCAGAGCAACTTCGTAACATTGACACTGGGTTGTATATGACTGAGTGGAAGTTTGAGAATGGATTAGATCGGGTGACAGCAGCGGCTAACCCCAGACAATTAGAGCGAGTCCCAGCCGGAGCGAAATTTACTTTTGAAATGGTTTATACCGTTGAGGATGAAAATCAGGCGATTAAAGATGTCAAAAACTTAGCGATCGCTCTGTCAATTTTAGAAGATGATGCCTTGGGGGGACATGGTTCTAGGGGTTACGGAAAAGTGAAATTTGAGAATTTTAATTTTGAGTACCGTGATGCCAAACAATACGAAAATATTGCCAGTGGTGGCGGTACTTCTATTAACTTCCCATCCCTCAAAAATACGGCTGAATTTTTAAGCAGATTTAGCGAAATTCAATCTCAGTTACCAGGCAGTTAAACCTAGATTATGAGCAACTACAAGCGAGTTAGCCTGAATTTCGGACAACACTCTACCCATTTTGGTGAAGTCGGAATTGGAGTTGAAGAAACGAGCGAACGGGTGCGTTCTGATACATTATTTAGTGCGCTGATTATTTCCTATGCTCGGTTGTTTGGAAAAGATGCCGTTGAAGATTTACTGCAATCTTTTGAATCATCGCCTCCTTTTCGGGTCAGCTCAACATTTATTTACTCTGAGGATGGTCAGAAAAGGATTGACTACTTACCAAAACCTCTCAAATTTCCGCGCGGGTATCCAGTAGGAAATGATTTAGAATTTACCAAGACTTACAAAAAAATTCACTACTTACCTCTGGATATTTGGCAACGCTGGTATCAAGGTAGTGGTTTTACGGGGACCGATCGCACCGAATTGATTGATTATACTAACCAGGCTAACAGTTCTGGTAATCTCAAAAATTCGGGAATTTTTGACTATAGCCAAGCCTATCAAATCCATAAAACTCCCAAAGTAGCGATCGACCGACAAACTCGGGCGACTAATTTCTATCATACTGGTTTTGTACAATTTAATAAGTCCTGTGGATTGTACTTTTTAATAGATTTAGTTAACGTCGATAAAGACTTAGAAAATAGACTTTTTGCCGCCTTAAATTTATTGGGGGATGAAGGCTTAGGCGGTGAGCGTTCCAGTGGCGCAGGACAATTTAAACCCACTTGGTCAGAGCTATCTGATACATGGAAAAAGTTGCTTAACTGTCCTCAAGCAACCGACTACAGTTTAATCAGTTTGCTTTGGGAAAATCCGATTTCGGATATAGTCCATAATGATAGAGCTAGTTATGGAATACTGGAACGAGGGGGATGGATTTCCTCTCCCTTTTCTGGGCGACAACTGCGACGTAAAAAAGTGCGAATGTTTGTCGAAGGCTCGGTATTTCCAATGCCTACTAACGGACAATTAGCGGATGTAACTCCCTACCAATTTCAAAAATTACATAAAGTGTATCGGAGTGGAATTGGTTTTAGCTTGCCTATTATCCTATAACAACAATAGTCATGGTTTCAGCTTTGAATATTTCCAAGCCTCAAGTTTATGAAACTAGAACAATTCAGTTATCGAGTCCGCTTTTACACATTGGCTCTGCGGTGTCTCGGCTCAACCCATTTGAATATGTTCAAACCAGTCAAAGAGTCTATCTTCCAGATCAAGAAGCTCTGGCTAGAGCGTTGTCAAATCGAGGAAAATTGCATGATTATATCGGTGCGATAGAGCATCGACAAGAAATTCTCAGTATTCTGGAATCAGCTTTTGGTAAAAATTGGCAAAATGCTGAAGATATTTTGGGAAATCCTATTTTTCCACTAGGAGCAATTGACAGGAAATGGACTGATGAAAAAGTAACTGATTTACGGCCCATGATTCGTAATGGATTCGGACAGCTTTACATTCCCGGCAGCTCAATTAAAGGTGCCATTAGAACAGCGATCGCTTATTACTTACTCAAAAATGCTGATCAGTACGGAGTTCCTAATTCTAACCGAGTGAGTGCGATCGAGGAACGACTGAGGCAGCAGTTAGATAATGACCACTTGAAAAGACAACAAAAGTGGGCAGACGATGAGCTATTCATGGATAGTTTATTTGCGGATTTCTCATTAAATTATCAGGGTAAATCAATGGCAGAGCGTACCGGGCCTAATACTGATATTATGCGAGCTGTTCAAGTCACTGATTCTCAACCTCTAATTGAAAGAAAAGTGACGATTAACAACAGACAAGTTACTTTTAACATTCCCGTTGTAGCTGAAATTCTGGTTTCTAGTCATTTTGAAAATGAGAATGCTAAATACAGAGCTTCTATTTATGCAGAAGTTGTCCGAAATGTTAAAACCAAGTTTACTTTGTCCTTAGATACGGAAATGTTATCCTGGTTTCAACACAAAAGAGGCATGAAAATGCCTTTTAAATCCGTTGATGAATTGCTGAAAATTTGCCAAAGTTTTGCTCAAGAACAGTGGGATGGAGAACATGATTACTGGAGCATGGTTAAAAACCAAAAGCATCAAGGTAAAAATCTTGATTTCACAGCGATTAGAGATTTTTATGAACCAGAAAGATGCCCTTATCATTTGCGAATAGGTTGGGCTAGTGGGATGACCGGAACAACCGTAGGATGGCTATTTGCAGATGATTTGAGAGCAAAAATTAGAGATACTTGTGGGATAAAAGCTCCCAACTTTGAAGCTCCCAAATCTCGTCGTACTGTGGTCGATCCTCAAGGCAATATTAAATATGTCCCGGGGTGGGTAAAGTTTCGAGGATAATTAATTAATGCTGATTCGTTCAACTTGGACATTGACTGTTTGTGAACCGATAACACTTCCTAGGTCTTACGGCTTGGAGTTGGTTAAACAACTTCATCATCAATTGGGGTTAGGAATTGGTCTCAATATGATCCCTGACACTAGCTTTTCTAGCATCAGGGGACGGTACTTGGGGGCTGGAGATTTCATTACATTTCAACCTGAAGAGTTTTATCAGCTAACCTTTTCTGGTTTGCAAGAAAAAAGTTCTAAAGCGATCGCATCTCTTGATTTATCTGGTGGTTTAGAATTTTTAGGATTTAAATTTAAAGTTACCGATCGCCAAGATAATATCACAAGTTACGAACAACTTTACACCACCTTAGTAGCTAATGAACCGGAGCCAATTTTCGAGTCTAACCTCAAGTTTACAACTCCCACCGCTTTCGCCCAAAAATCGATAAAGCTCCCCCTTCCAGTTCCCGGACTGATGTTTCGGAGTTGGCTGCAATCTTGGAATAATTTTGCTCCGATTTATTTGGGTAGTGGAGAATTGATTACTTATTTATCAAATGCGATCGCTCTGAAACGTCATCGAATTTCTACTCAGTTATGTAGAATTGGGAAAGACTCAGTTAATGGATTTGTTGGTGAAATCACCTTAAAGGCATTGTACAAAACCGACCCCCTACTGGTCAATGTCGCGAATTTGTTGGTTCAATATTCTGAGTTTTCAGGAACTGGAATTAAGACAAGATTGGGAATGGGTCATACCGAAACTTATTAAAGGATTAATTAATCATGAGAACCGCCATCACCAAAATCATTTCTTTTCTGGGATTCAACTCTTACGAAGTTACCACATATAAACATCCTACTCAGTCAATCCATTTGACCACAAAATACTACCAAGAGGCTTTGGCTGAATTTTATCAGCCCCAGAAAATATATATTTTCTTGACTCCAACAGTTGAAACCAAATGTCCTGGTAGGGGAGACCAGAAAGAAGATCGCTCAAATTGGCATCAACTTGAAGAAATATTGGCACAAAAGTTTCCTGATATTGAGATTGTCCCAGTCAAAAACATTCCTGAGCGGAATAGTCCAGAAGATATCTGGACAATTTTCAATAAAGTTAATGAATGTTTGGAAGATGGCGATCGCGTAATTTTTGATATTACTCATTCATTTCGCTCTGTGCCAATTGTTGCGCTTTTGGCAGTTAGTTATTTTCGAGTGGTGCGAAATATTACCATCGAAGGTTTGCTTTATGGTGCATTTGAAGCTAAGGAGAATGGCATTACCCCCACCTTTGACCTTTTACCAGTAGTCCGCTTGTTTGACTGGCTTACAGCAACGGATCAGTTTCTGAAAACTGGGAATGGTGAAGACTTGGCGAAATTGTTGCAAGAGGCAGAGGGTCATACTCAAGCATTGGGCGATCGCATTTTAGAAATTTCTCAAGGTTTGCAATTATTGCGTCCCATGGATGTCATGACCGCCGCCGCAGCTTTACCGGAAAGTATTGAACAAGGTAAACCAGACTTAGCACGAGTTGTGCCACCTTTTGAACTATTATTAAATCGTGTTGTGAGTGAGTATGGTCAATTTGCTTTAGCTGAACCGAAAAACTATCAAGTCAATGGCAAAGCTGCATTACAGAAACAGTTTTTTGAGATTGAGTGGTATGCAAAGAAGGGTCTATATGTCCAAGCTATATCACTAGGACGGGAATGGCTACCTTCTCTCCTCTGTTATAATTTTGAACTCGATCCAATGGATAAACAAGCACGGGAAGAAATGGAAATCCTTTGTTGTGGTGGTAAAGTGGGAGAGCGTGAGTCAATTTACCGCAGTCAATATAAAGAGATTGAAGAATCTAAGCGTAAGATGATCAATCAATTATGGAATAATCCCCCTTGTAAGTTGGCTAATTTACGCAATGATGTTCTTCATTCTGGTTTCCGTAAAGATCCGAAAAGTGTTGAAGATATCAAACAAACATTACAAAAAATTGTCGAAGACCTGAAAAAAATTGCTCAGGTATGGGGTGTATTTGATGAAGAGTATAAAAGCTAAATTTTAATAGTTAGCCTGTCATTCATTCGTCCAAACCCAGAGCCAAATATGCTTCACAAGTAAAAGTTGAGCCAGATCCGGTATGAAAATCAGTAATTGAAAACAATCAACATGAGACTGGCAATTTCGGAAACTTGGCGAACTATCAGTTAGTCACATCGAACGGGCCCCCAAGTAGGGGCGATCGCCGCTGTAAATGGCTTCTACACAGAGATTAGAGGTAATTGATCAATTAAATTTTTCTAAATTTGCGTAAATTTATCGGTTGTCCCTGATAGGTAGATAGATGATCAGCCCACCGGATGGCCATCTCTAACTGAGGATAACTGCAATCGGAGGATAACCTTTAGAAAAGTTTACAGTCCCAAGATAGATTCCAGTAGATTTGTGTTTGATAATAAGGGGATACCATTAGGCCTTTAAGCATTAGGTTTAATATAGTGAAAGTGCCTCACTGTAAGGGTTGTAGATTCTATTAACCCACATTTTGTAGCACCCTTTTTTAGAACTTTCGCGGGGGGAGGGGCGATCGCCTCTGGGTCAAAGTGGCGGCGCGGAGGTGGTGGGATGCGATCGCCAACTGGAAGTCTCGCCATAGACTCACCCAGAACCGACTTACCCAGAACCGACTTACCCAGAACCGATTGACCCGACCACCATGTTTAGACCTTTTTATTGGAACTTTTCCTATGGGCGTTATCTATATCGGCGATCGCAATACGGGCAAAACTTCCCTAGTGCTGGAACTGGCTCATCCCAGCAGCCAGTTCGTCAAAGTCACCGATCCCCTTTACAATCAGCTTAAAGCCCTTCTGTATAATGACCAGGAGGGAAAAACCATGGCTACCGATGCCAGCCAGGCTACCTACGATCGCCAACTGGAGATCGAAGTGACCCTGCCCAGCCGACCCAAAAACATCTATACCGAATGGATAGATACACCAGGGGAAATATGGCGATCGACTTGGAAAAACGACAACCCCGACGAGTGGAGAAAATTTTTGAAAACCGCTCACAGCAGTCAAGGCGTGTGCCTAATCCTGTCCCCCTACCGGGAAATTATCCGCCAGGGGGATGGCATCATTCAGGAAGACTTTATCACCCGCAAACAATGGATTCAACGATTTGAGCGGTGGGTAAAATTTTTCCGCCAAGACTGTCGCCAAGCCAAACATCTGGTTCTGTGCCTGAACAAAGCCGACCTGATCCGAGGCATCGACCTGAAAGAAGAAGCCCGAAAACTAGCTTATCATCCCGTGGATGCCGAGATGAACTGGATGCAACGCAACGACTACGTTTTCAAAAGGTTTTTCGGTCCCCTACAATCCCACATCGCCGAACTCAACCAATATACCTCCGGTTTATCGGTGAGATGTTTCATCACTAGCATTTACAGCCGGGAACTGGTGGAACTTCCTTGGATTTATCTGGGCACTTATCTTAGTAGTAACCAATAAAGGAGTCAGCTATGGGCAACATTTGCGTAATCGGCCCCAGGGCATCTGGAAAAACCACCTATCTCGCCGGACTCAGCCAGTTTCCTGAGTATCAGGGTTCCCGTAGCCAATACAGCATCGAACCCCTGAACGACGAGACTTACAGGCTCGCCGAAGATGCCGAACAGACAATTTGCAAAGGGTTAGCGGTTGAACCGACTGTGCTAGGCGATCGCATCAGAAGTGTCGATGACCTTCCCGACTACTCCTTTAAAATCGAAGTGAAACCGGGATTCCTCAAACCCAAAATCGATATCCAACTCACAGTTCGCGACTACCCCGGGGAAGTGTTCGATAAAATTCTCCAGCCTTCCCCAGACCCGATTCTCGAGGAATTTATCGACGAATGTTTTAGGGCGGACGTGGATGGTTGTTTGCTGTTGTTTACCGAGTGGGAAAGCAGCCGAGATAGTTTTTATAGCCGATTGATCAAGCAATTTGTAAAAATTATGGACGAACACGATCGCCTAGATAACTATCGCCTAGCCGTAGCCATGAGTAAATGCGAACGGGGGGAAATTTGGCCGGGACGACTCGACCCGGAAACCGACCTATTTGGCATTTACTTGAAAAAAACCCTCACAACCCTCAAAAAAAACATTCCTCCCCAAAACTTGCGGTTTTTCGGGATGTCAACCTTCGGCGTGTTGGGACAGTCTGACCCTCGCCCCAACCGGGCGGATGCTGGGGGAACTGACGGACGAGTCTCGATTTTACGGGAGCAAAACCGGTGGCAACCTTACAATTTAGTTGAACCGTTGTGTTGGTTAAGTACCGGCAAAATCTGAACTTGAAGAGTGAGTGAGTCGATCATGCTATTTGACAACAAAACCAACTCGAAATCATTATCCATCAAAACCTTGGGCGGAGAGTCGGCGGTGCGAATTATCGGCGATCGCAGTTCCGGGAAAACCACTTATTTGGCATCCCTGGCTTACTGGCCCAACGCCAGCCCCGATAATCCCGTGCAAACCGTCTCCCCCCTTGGCGAAGACAGCGAGGAACTGGTAAACAAAGCCAGAGACATCCTAGAACAGGGATTATTACTCGAACCCACCAACCTCCACGATATCGACGCGGTGAAGGACTACACCCT
The DNA here is from genome assembly GCF_026000695.1 of Limnospira platensis NIES-39. Lineage (GTDB taxonomy): Bacteria > Cyanobacteriota > Cyanobacteriia > Cyanobacteriales > Microcoleaceae > Limnospira > Limnospira platensis. Next base: position 3,638,837 of record NZ_AP026945.1, on the reverse strand, counting down.
CAGCATCACCCTCAAAGATCGCTTTTCCTGGTTGCGGGGGTCGGGAAAGATGGTGCAAATCAACGTCAGTTGTAAGGATTACAGCGGGGAGTTTTTCCGGGATTTGGTGCATAAAAGTGGCGATCCGATGCTGGATGATTACCTCGACGATTGCTGTTTGGCGACCGGGTTAATGGTACTCGTCGATGGAACCTCGCACCGCAAGGATAAGGAGTATTGCGCGGGGATCGAAAAACTGGTGGTGGAACTCGATCGCGCTGAGTTGAAGAACCAACATCGACGGATTGCCTTTGTGTTGACTAAGTGCGAACAGTCGGAGTTGTGGGTGAACCGCCACGAACCGAAAAAGTTGGCAAACATGAGATTTCCCAAACTCTCGGCCCAACTGGAAAGCTATTGCCAATTAAACCGGGTGGGGGTGGAGTATTTCACTACTTCCGCCTTTGGGATTTTGGGGAAACAGTACCCCGAACCCAACTCGAAACGGTTGAGGCGATCGCGTGATGGGACAACTTCCGTGATTAAAAAACCAAAACTCTGGCGGCCCTTTGGTTTAGTCGCCCCCGTTTACTGGCTTTGTACCGGAAAACGCCACCCGGAACTCGATCGCGACTAATGGGATTTTCCCAATGTCCTCATTTGCAATCCTTTCACAGCCATGACGATGATCTACATTCACGAATTTAGTACCGGAATTGAAGTGAAACGAACTCCCGGCGGCGGGTGGGAATCGGGGGGATTTACCGGAAAGTACATCAATTGTACCCGTGACATTCCCCAGCAGATATTAAATGCCATTTCCAGTGGCAAATTTTCCTTGTCAGAAGGGGGCCTCCCAGAGGAACCGGCGATAGTGGGGCGACAGGTCGGGGGATATTCGGTGGTAGCCGTCGTCAGCCGGGGACGGGACGATCGCGGGCGGAGTCTACCGCTATACCGCTATTTTTGGTGTGAGGGAAAGGACTATATCGAGGCAATTTTGCGATGGAAGGATAAGCTTCCCGTCTTCGATCCAGATAACAAACCCCCGTCAACCGGACACCGTTTAAACCCTGATTCACAGACTGTTCAATTAGATAAATTTAGAGAATATTTACACGACTCATCACCAACCATCGTTATTAGCCCTAAAAAACGCTGTCAACCGTTGATATTAAACGCGATCGCGAAAGAGAGAGCGAAAAAACAAGGCGAGGACTATTCTTGGGCTTATAATGTAGCTGCCTTAGAAAATCCCTGGTATTTCCAAGTAATTTATCCCGCCAGTTCCGAAGCGGAAGCCCTTTTCAAGGAAGTTTTAGCCCGTCGTCCCCGTGATTCCGTATTTATCTCTGGGGAAGGGGAGATTAAAACCGCGATCAAAGCTATCATCAAAGGTCGCGTCAAACCCGAACACATCAACAACTTGCAAATCGCTTTAGCCAACCCCAAAGTTGATGATAAATTTTGGAACAAACTCTTAGATGGTCAAGCAGCATCCAAAGCCTACAAAGACAAAATATACTCCGAAACGATGGTTATGCTGTTGACCTTAAAAGCCATACTGATACCGAAATTCTTGCCCGACTTTTTGATGTGGATGCAAACCGCCCCCAAGCCGGATGACTGTTGGGAATCTTGCCACAAATTGCAGGCATCGATTCTCGCAGAGTACAAAAAGAACACCCCCAGCTTGCCATCTCTGACTCGAAATATTAATGACGGAATTTATAGTCTTCTCTCGCGCTTAATCACAACACCAAAATCATCCCAATCCGACAGCAAAATTAAACATAAACTCCGTGGTTTAGTGCATTCCACAGTTGATATCCCACAACTTGTTAAAGCGACTCAATCCTTACTCAATGAAAACGATGGGTTGTGGTCGCTGGTTTACTATCTGTATTTCGCCAAAGATTTGGCAGATTCTCTCACCCAAATACCAGATTTATGGCAACCAGGAATCATCACAGATTACTCGGAAGAAAAGGCAGAATTCTTAACACATTTACAGCCTTTTTGGAAATATCCCCGCAAAACTGACAAGAAATATTTACCCTTAGCTCAATTGTTTGAAGAACTAAGTTTTCCACATTTCGCCGCCATTTTTTATCAAATCTCAACGGGTAACGTTCCTCAAAATATATTTAACCAAGTATCTCCCAAAAGGGGTGTTAAAAAAGGTACGCTATTCGAGATGACGCTAATTCGCCAAAAAGGATGGGGCGACCATCTCCATTCGGCTTTAGATGCGGGGATTGATTTTGTCACAGAAAATTTAAGATTGATTATAAGAGGGATGGTAATAGGTTTATTATTAGTAGGTGGAATAGGATTGACAACAATAGGGATTATAAGTTTGATAGCAAATCAGTCTAACAAGGCTTTGGAGGCAAGGATGGACGAGAAAATAGCCACTGTCACGGCTGAATCAAAATCTCAACAAACATCAAAAACAGACACGAATAACCCAGAGACTTTGACGGACATTAGTGATGAAAATAAAGGACGTTTTCACAGAACAAATGAGGCAATAAAGGCAATGATTACTAATTTAACTCCTGACATAAATAAACTAACACCAGAACAACTAACTACAATAGGTATTCGCGACAATGTACAGGATAATCAAATGTATATAGTTTTATTTTGTGTCAAAAGAAGATTAGAACTCGAACCAGAATTTCAATATGGAGAAATCGGTAAAGATAACGAAAGATGGCAAGAATTTAGTGACGCAATTAGGAAGTATCAGGAAGCCAAAGGAGCAAATACTCCTGATGGCGTGATTGATGAAGGTGGTCGAACACAAAAATGGTTGGAGGAAGATATCAGAAATCAATGCTTAAACCCCCCAGATGGAGGCTAAAATATGTTAATGATTTTACAGACAGGATGCCTGTGCTATGGGGTTCGATTGGTTAACGGAAACAGTACATTATGACACTCTCTGTTTATATGCCTGAGTCGCCATTTGATTTGGATAAAAATGAGATTAAAAAGGCGGTCAAAGCTATCATGAATGGCCGCATAAAGCCGGAACACATAAACAACTTGGAAATCGCTTTATTTTATCCCCAAATGGATGATAAATCTTGGCATCAGATTTTAGATGGTCAAGCAGCATCCAAAGCCTACAAAGACAAAATATACTCCGAAACGATGGTTATGCTGTTGACCTTAAAAGCCATACTCATACCGAAATTCTTGCCCGACTTTTTGATGTGGATGCAAACCGCCCCCAAACCGGATGACTGTTGGGAATCTTGCCACAAATTGCAGGCATCGATTCTCGCAGAGTACAAAAAGAACACCCCCAGCTTGCCATCTCTGACTCGAAATATTAATGACGGAATTTATAGTCTTCTCTCCCGCTTAATCACAACACCAAAATCATCCCCATTGGACAGCAAAATTAAACATAAACTCCGTGGTTTAGTGCATGACAAAGTTTATATCCCACAACTTGTTAAAGCGACTCAATCCTTACTCAATGAAAAGCAGGGTTTGTGGTCGCAATTTTACCGCGTGTATTTCGCCAACGACTTGGCAGATGCTCTCAGCCAAATACCAGATTTATGCGAACCAGGAATCATCACATATTACTCGGAAGAAAAGGCAGAATTCTTAACACATTTACAGCCTTTTTGGAAATATCCCCGCAAAACTGACAAGAAATATTTACCCTTAGCTCAATTGTTTGAAGAACTAAGTTTTCCACATTTCGCCGCCATTTTTTATCAAATCTCAACGGGTAACGTTCCTCAAAATATATTTAACCAAGTATCTCCCAGAAGGGGTGTTAAAAAAGGTACGCTATTCGAGATGACGCTAATTCGCCAAAAAGGATGGGGCGACCATCTTGATTCGGCTTTAGATGCGGGGATTGATTTTGTCACAGAAAATTTAAGATTGATTAGAAGAGGGATGGTAATAGGTTTATTATTAGTAGGTGGAATAGGATTGACAACAAGAGGGATTATAAGTTGGAAATCACATCAGTCTAACAAGGCTTTGGAGGCAAGGATGGACGAGAAAATAGCCACTGTCACGGCTGAATCAAAATCTCAACAAACATCAAAAACAGACACGAATAACCCAGAGACTTTGACGGACATTAGTGATGAAAATAAAGGACGTTTTCACAGAACAAATGAGGCAATAAAGGCAATGATTACTAATTTAACTCCTGACATAAATAAACTAACACCAGAACAACTAACTACAATAGGTATTCGCGACAATGTACAGGATAATCAAATGTATATAGTTTTATTTTGTGTCAAAAGAAGATTAGAACTCGAACCAGAATTTCAATATGGAGAAATCGGTAAAGATAACGAAAGATGGCAAGAATTTAGTGACGCAATTAGGAAGTATCAGGAAGCCAAAGGAGCAAATACTCCTGATGGCGTGATTGATGAAGGTGGTCGAACACAAAAATGGTTGGAGGAAGATATCAGAAATCAATGCTTAAACCCCCCAGATGGAGGCTAAAATATGTTAATGATTTTACAGACAGGATGCCTGTGCTATGGGGTTCGATTGGTTAACGGAAACAGTATATTATGACACTCTCTGTTTATATGCCTGAGTCGCCATTTGATTTGGATAAAAATGAGATTAAAAAGGCGGTCAAAGCTATCATGAATGGCCGCATAAAGCCGGAACACATAAACAACTTGGAAATCGCTTTATTTTATCCCCAAATGGATGATAAATCTTGGCATCAGATTTTAGATAGTCGAGGAGCATCCAAAGCCTATCAAGACAAAATATACTCCGAACCGATGGTTAGGCTGTTGACCTTAAAAGCCATACTGATACCGAAATTCTTGCCCGACTTTTTGATTTGGATGCAAACCGCCCCCAAGCCGGATGACTGTTGGGAATCTTGCCACAAATTGCAGGCATCGATTCTCGCAGAGGACCAAAAGAACACCCCCAGCTTGCCATTTCTGCCTCGAAATATTAATGACGGAATTTATAGTCTTCTCTCCCGCTTAATCACAACACCAAAATCATCCCCATTGGACAGCAAAATTAAACATAAACTCCGTGGTTTAGTGCATGACAAAGTTTATATCCCACAACTTGTTAAAGCGACTCAATCCTTACTCAATGAAAAGCAGGGTTTGTGGTCGCAATTTTACCGCGTGTATTTCGCCAACGACTTGGCAGATGCTCTCAGCCAAATACCAGATTTATGCGAACCAGGAATCATCACATATTACTCGGAAGAAAAGGCAGAATTCTTAACACATTTACAGCCTTTTTGGAAATATCCCCGCAAAACTGACAAGAAATATTTACCCTTAGCTCAATTGTTTGAAGAACTAAGTTTTCCACATTTCGCCGCCATTTTTTATCAAATCTCAACGGGTAACGTTCCTCAAAATATATTTAACCAAGTATCTCCCAAAAGGGGTGTTAAAAAAGGTACGCTATTCGAGATGACGCTAATTCGCCAAAAAGGATGGGGCGACCATCTTGATTCGGCTTTAGATGCGGGGATTGATTTTGTCACAGAAAATTTAATATTGACGAGGGTAATAGGTTTATTATTAGTAGGTGGAATAGGATTGACAACAAGAGGGATTATAAGTTTGATAGCAAATCAGTCTAACAAGGCTTTGGAGGCAATAAGGGACGAGAAAATAGCCACTCTAAAGGATGAATTAAAATCTTTGACGGAAATTAGTTCTGAAAATAAAGGACGTTTTCACAGAACAAATGAGGCAATAAAGGCAATGATTACTAATTTAACTCCTGACATAACTCAACTAACACCAGAACAACTAACTACAATAGGTATTCGCGACAATGTACAGAATAATCAAATCTATATAGTTTTATTGTGTGTCAGAAAAATATTAGAACTCGACCAAAACTTACAATATGGAGAAATCGGTAAAGATAACGAAAGATGGCAAGAATTTAGTGACGCAATTAGGAAGTATCAGGAAGCCAAAGGAGCAAATACTCCTGATGGCGTGATTGATGAAGGTGGTCGAACACAAAAATGGTTGGAGGAAGATATCAGAAATCAATGCTTAAACCCCCCAGATGGAGGCTAAAATATGTTAATGATTTTACAGACAGGATGCCTGTGCTATGGGGTTCGATTGGTTAACGGAAAGGGTGCATTATGAGACTCTATTTCTATATACTGGCTGGTCTAATATCTGCTTTGCTGGGGTGGAATATCGCCCAGGTGTTCCTCAGCGATTTCGGCTGGCTGCAAGGGTTTCCGGAAATTGTATTGTTTCCCTGCATGGCGATTTCCCTGGCAATTGGCAGCGTCACTAACGAGATTTTTATCAGTAACCCCACCCGTCCTAAACTGAGTGTGCGGATGCTGGGAGTTCCCCTGATGTTGGCGTTTATGGTGGGACTGATAGCTGGTGTAACAGCGGGGGGCATTTCCCAAATTCTGTTCGACCCTAGCCTGGGAATTTCTCCGGTGAGAATTCGGGTGTTTGGTTGGCTGGTGGTGGGAGGTTCTGTGGGTTTGGCTGAGGGGTTGAGTTGGCGACATCATAGCCTGGAGGCGGGAAACCCCAAACGCTTTTACCTGCGCCTATTTATGAGTATTTTGGCGGCGAGTATTGCCAGTCTCATCGCGGCGGGTATTTTTGAGCTGATGCGTTTGCTAGGGCTGATGCCAGCGGCTTTTAAACCCTACGAAGACCCGTTGGGGTTTGCGGTGTTGGGGTTGTGTTTGGGTGTGGCATTTTGCATCACGAATGCTTCCCCCAGTTACCTGCCGGCTTTGAGGGCGGGAAGCGGATTTGAGTACAAGGGATACGAGTACAAAGGTATTGATGTTTTGGATGAGAAAAACGAAGATGATTATCCGAAAATTAATCCCTCTAAGCTGCGATTTATTACTTATCGATCGCACGACGAATTTGATGATAATGAAATTGAGGAGGGAATTTCAATCGAACTGCCAAGGCGGGGCATGATTCGGATCGGTTCTTCTGTGAAATCAGAAAACAAAGCGGATATTTATCTGCCCCATCTGCTCCCGTACCTGGCAAATATTAAAATAGAAGGAAACCGGGCTTTTTTAACGCCCCATAAGAAAGAATTCCTGAAAATTGCGATTAACGGAACCCGACTTAGCTCTCGACGTAAAGTTTCACTAAAACACAACTATGTTATTACATTCTATACCGAAAAATCCGAAAGTTTTAAAGTCCCGAAATTCTACCGGTTTGTATTTTATAATCGCTTTTTCGATCCGATGGCTTAGTGGTAGTGCGATCGCATTGATGATCGCGTCCCCAGTTTTCGGACAAACGGCGGAAATTGTGGGTCGTCCGAGGATAAACAATGACAATGTTACCCTGCGCCTGCAAGTCACCGATGGGAGAGATCGTCCGGTCATACAATTGCAGAAGTCGGATTTTCAGGTGATTACAGATGATGAACCTGTGGGCATAAAATCTTGGAAAAGTCCGCAAGAAAGCACCCCTCCTCCGGCTTGGATTGTGGTTTTAGTTGACTTGAGTGGGAGTATGAACGAACTAGATACGAGTGGAAAGCGAAGAATAGATGGTGCCCTGGACGCGACGCGACGATTTTTAGAACAAATTAGCGATCGCGGTGGTGATACGAAGGTGGCGATCGTTCCGTTTGGGGAAGGTGGCAGAAACTGTCCGGGTTTCGAGGTGACACAGCGGGGGATTAACTCCAAATTTTTCCCGGCGAATGATATCAAACAAACCAACTTTCTGGATTATCTGGCGGCGCAAACACTTTGTGCAGCTACGGATATTTACGGTCCGTTGTCAGAAGCGATCCGAGTCCTAGGAAATCGGCAAGATCCACGGTTTTACGTTCCGGAAGATTCGGGTAGACTGGAACCTCGGCTATCGGTGATTCTCCTCTCGGACGGCTTCCACAATCAACCGAACGAACAACAAGATTTCGATAATTTAATTACCTTACTGGAGAGAAATAATAACATCATTGTTCACACTCTCGGCTATGGCTTGACCCCCCAACAGGTGGGGCAAAAATATAACTTGGGACGAGCGGCAACTCGAGCTGATGCTGATAAAAATCCCAAATTGGCAACGGAGTTTGTGGATAAAGAACGTCTGCAGACTATTGCGGAAATAACAGGAGGAATTGCGGAATTTTCAGGAAACGCCAATGACATTGCCAGGAACTTGCAACTTTTCCTAGATTCCCTGTTGGGAGAATACGAGATTGTTTACCAGCAACCGAACGCGGAACGGGGAACGCAACACGAAGTTTTGGTAAAAGTGACGGTTAATGGCCAGGAAATCCAGACGGAACGGAGAACTTACACGATGACGGTTTTTGGGCGATCGCTTCCCCAGAAAACGCGCTTAATTATGACTGGCATCCTCTTATTGATGCTGATTTTGGGAGGGGTTATCCCTTTCTTGATCTGGAGCAATTCTATGAAAAGAGAGGCGGAGCATGATTTTTGATGATGGTTTCTATATTGTTACTTGACAATCTGAGGATAACTGTATAAAATGAGTATAATAACAAAAACAAATCAGACCGTGAAATGCTTTAAATATCGCTTAGTTTTTTTCCTGTTGAGCGGTGGGTTATTGGTGGGCTGCGAGGCTGTCTCGGAGGTGTTGCCAACGGAGGTATTAAACCATCTCCCTAAGGGTCTGACTAACTCCTTAGAATGTCCGGAGATGCCCAGTGGTTCTTTGTCGAATCCAGAGGCGATCGCCATAGATAGCCAAAACTTTGAACGAACGGGAATTGTGCGATCGGGTGAGGATACGGGTTTTGTGTTTTCGGGTGAAAAAGGCAAACTATTAAGTTATCGCTATAATGAGGGAGTTTGTGTTTGGATTTACGCGCCAGATAATAGTTTAGTATTGGGTAATGAATTACCTCTTAATGGGAGGTATACGGTTCATGTCGCCTCACTCGGAGGAACCAGAAATTTCGAGATAGAAATGAGTTTGTCGGCTCCGGTCGCAGCAATACCGACACCGCCACCAACACCGCCACCAACACCCGCACCAACACCCGCACCAACACCCGCACCAACACGCACAGCGACCCAGACAGCGACCCAGACAGCGACCCAGACAGCGACCCAGACACGCACATCAACGGCAAGACCAACACCCCAAAGAACTGCCAACGATACTGGTCGATCGCCTAGACCTCAGAGGCAAGAAACAGCGATCGCACCCTTTAGGCGATCGGATTTTCCGAAATCAAGTTGTGGCGATCGACTGCCAACTAATCGGGCAGACTATCCAGTTAGATTTTATCCGGTCAACGTTCCTGATAGTGAAAGTAACTTACAACGAACAAAAGCGATTTTTTGTGGAGATGCCTATCGAAAATATCGTCATGCCAATGGTGATTATCTGATTCAAGTTGCCTCATTTACCAGTCGTTCAAGGGCGGAGGCTTTTGCCCGAATGGTTAACGAAAAAGTCTCAGGAGCAAGTGTTGGAGCAGTGAGTGTAATCAATGAACCTTGATTGAGACTGAATGAGTCGATAGCCCAGATCAACCCTATAAAATATATGTAAATCCGGGGATTCAATGCTATGATAATTAAGTTCAAGCTACTAATGCGGGTGATATCGATCCTATTTTTAGGGGGATTATGGGGCTGCGAAGCTGTCTCGGAGGTGTTGCCAACGGAGGTATTAAACCATCTCCCTAAGGGTCTGACTAACTCGTTAGAATGTCCGGAGATTCCCCGTGGTTCTTTGTCGAATCCAGAGGCGATCGCCATAGATAGCCAAAACTTTGAACGAACGGGAATTGTGCGATCGGGTGAGGATACGGGTTTTGTGTTTTCGGGTGAAAAAGGCAAACTATTAAGTTATCGCTATAATGAGGGAGTTTGTGTTTGGATTTACGCGCCAGATAATAGTTTAGTATTGGGTAATGAATTACCTCTTAATGGGAGGTATACGGTTCATGTCGCCTCACTCGGAGGAACCAGAAATTTCGAGATAGAAATGAGTTTGTCGGCTCCGGTCGCAGCAATACCGACACCACCACCAACACCGCCACCAACACCCGCACCAACACGCACAGCGACCCAGACAGCGACCCAGACAGCGACCCAGACAGCGACCCAGACAGCGACCCAGACAGCCACAGCGACATCAACTCAAACTCAAACTTCTAGGAATTCTCCCCAGATAGATTTGACCCAGGAGCAAGCGGTAACATTAGTGAATAGATGGTTGAGTTCTAAAGGGCGTATTTTTGCGGCTCCTTTCGATCTTCAGTTAGTTCGCCAATATACTTCGGGCCCTTTATATGAAAATATTACACAACCTAATGGTTCGATAGATTGGCTTCGCAAAAATAATTCGTATTACACCTATCGGGAATCAAAAGTGATCAATGTTGTTTCTTTTTCGGTTTCCGGCTCTCGTCCAGAATTAATCGTTACTGTCTACGAAGATCGAACATTCCACACACCAACGGGGATTGATTCGCGTCTATCTGGTGCGAGTCAAGGGAACTATCGATATTGGTTTGTCAAGGATAACGGACGGTGGAAAATTAATGACGGCAAAGCCGTCAATTGATAGCCCAATTAATGATAATCATAACCAATGATTTTTAAATTTAATTAAGTGCATTTTTACCATTAAAAAACCATGATAATTCAGTTAAATAATATTACCAAAAAAATCAATAAACCGCTACTTTTTGGTTTATGTGGGGGAGCTGGATGTTTGCTGGGGGCGCTAATTTTCGGTGAAATATGGCTGTATCTAACTCGACAACCTCCGGGGTTTCTCACCAAGCCTCAAGCGGTGGTTATGCTGATAGACACATCTGGAAGTATGAGCGGATCAAAACTGCCGGAGGTGCAAAGGGCGGCATCGGAATTTGTGAGCCGACAAAACCTGAAACGCGATGATTTAGCTGTGGTGGAATTTTCCAGCCGGGCGAGTGTGGTGGCAGATTTTACCCGCGATGAAAGGGAACTACAACAGGCGATCGCTCGCCTTTCCGCCTGGGGAGGAACTAACCTCAGCGAAGGCTTCAACCTGGCAACTTCTGTCCTCCAAAATAGCGATCGCCCTGGCAATATTTTACTGTTTACTGACGGCGAACCCAACAATCGTCGGATGGCCGCATCCATCGCCCAACAAATCCGAGCCTCTGGAATTAATTTGGTCGCGGTGGGAACGGGAGACGCACCAGTTAACTACTTAACAGCTTTAACAGGTGATCCAGATTTGGTGTTTTATGCCAACTTTGGCGACCTTGACAGTGCCTTCCGGGGGGCAGAAAAAGCGATATATGGACAACAACTGGTCGAGTCGGATGAAAGCGGTAATTATGGCTTCTTTTTCGGTGTTTTTCGTATTGGTGTATGGACGGTATTTTTGGCGGTAGGAACTTCCCTCGCCTTGATTGTCGGACAAAATTACAACCTGCGTCGTCGCCTCCTCTCTTGGGAAGAAGGGAGTTTAGGAGCTGGGGGGGCTCTGATGGCTGGATTCATTGGGGGAGTTGTGGGTCAAGTGGTGTTTCTTCCCAGTGCTTACCTTCCGGTTTTGTCGGTGGTGGCTCGACTGACGGGGTGGACGGTACTGGGAACCCTTGTCGGTGGTGGAATGTCTCTATTTGTGCCTAACCTACCTCGGAAAAATGCGATGATAGCGGGGGCTGTGGGAGGTGTTTTTGGTTCTTTAAGTTTTCTGGTTTTGGAAGCGGTGACAGGGGTGATTTTAGCGCGTTTGGCAGGGGCGACAATTTTGGGATTTTGTATCGGGTTGGCGATCGCATTAAGTGAAAAATTATACAGTTCATTGTACAGTTCGGCGCTGCTGTGGGTTCACTGGAATAACCAAGAATGTACGATGGTTTCTCTGGGAGAAAAGCCCATCGAAATCGGCAGTTCCCGAAATGCTCATGTTTATTTGCCCAAAGATGCAGGATTTCCGGAACAATTCGCTCAAATTTTTATAGAAGATGGTCAAGTTATACTAGAATTTGACTCGTCTCTGTCACAGCATCCTAAATTTGGGAAAATGAAGCGATTTAAACAAGAACTAAATGATGGCGATCGCCGCCAGTTTGGAGATATTATATTGGAAGTTCAAGAACGGCTTTGAATGAGGTGATCTTTGATGAATTTTCTGTAAATGGTTCAATATACACTTTACCTGTTAAGCACCAGTCAACCCGACTCCCAGCCGGTATCCTATAATCTGAATATCAGTGAAAACGAGGAAAACAACCCGGAGAGTATTTTTAAGTCAAAATTGCGTGAAAAAATGCGATCGCAATTGCAACAACAAACCGCCTGTGCCATTAACAATGCTAACCTAGAAAAAATCATAAAGACATGGCTAGAAGATATCCGAGAAGGCTATCGAACCACATCTATAACGTTGGATTTACCCGCCCTAGAATTCGAGGAGATCCACCAAATACAAGATTCGGGCGATCGTCGAATTCCCGATTTATTCCCTCCCAATTTTTCGCAAATTGAACCCCAAGGCGGCGCTTTACCTCCCTTGGATTTTACCTAAATTTCACCAACCATGCTGAACGTTACTATCACGCCCCACTTAGAATTTCTCAATGCTGATAAAGCTGGACAAAAGCTATTTGTGATGCTGAAACTGCGACCTAATGCGGAGGTGTCCGCCAGTCGTCCCTCGACCACATTTAGCTTTGTGATCGATACCAGTGGCTCCATGTATGAAGTTTTGGAAGGGGAGGAGACTATACCCACAGGTAATAGTTATTTCCTGGATGGAAAGCAATATACACAAGTCACCGGGGGAAAAACTAAAATTGACCAGGTGATCGAATCCCTCGAACGTCTGGTCAGTTCCGGCCAAGCTGACTCCCGCGATCGCATTGCATTGGTCCGGTTTGATGACTCCGCGTCGGTCCTGCTTCCCCTGACTGCATCGACAGATACGGCATCTTTGAAAAATGCGATCGGTCAACTCCGAAATTTCAGCGGCGGCACTCGCATGGCTTTGGGAATGGAAGAGGCTTTAAACATCCTGAAAAACTGCGATCTCAGCAGTCGCCGTACTCTCATTTTCACCGACGGACAGACCTTTGATGAAAGCGATTGTCGAGACCTGGCGACACAATTCGCTGAGGCGGGAATCCCCATTACAGCTTTGGGAGTTGGCGAGTATAACGAGGATTTGTTACTGTATTTGAGCGATCGTACTGGGGGCCGAGTTTTTAATGTTGTGGAAACACAAACGCACACCGGAACCACGGATATTCCTATTTCCGAACTTCCTAATACAATTTTTGAGGAAGTTCAACAAGCTCAATCGGAAGTGATCAATAACCTCAAGTTAAATATTAGCACAGTCAAGGGTGTCAAATTAGCACGAATTAGTCGCGTCTATCCCGATAGTGCTGAAATTGCCCTGGATAAAAAGCCTTATTTAATTGGAAGTGCGATCGCCAATGATGACACTGTTTTTATGCTGGAATTTGACCTGGAAAGTCATAGCCAGGCAAAGGTTCGCATTGCCCAACTTGGTCTGACTTACGACATTCCGGGACAGCAACGGCGGGGCGAACTTCCACCCCAAAATCTGGTCCTTCAGTTTGTAGCCGGACACGGAGGAAGCGCCCAAACCAACCCGGAAGTCATGGGATATGTGCAGCAGCGAAATATCAGTGGAATTGTCGATCGCGCCGCCAACCTCGCTGATCAAAATCCCGAACAAGCGGCAGAATTGCTGGAAACCGCCCGACGATTAACCGTTAAAATTGGCAACGACGCAATGGTTGAATCTCTCAACCTCGGCATTGAAGAAGTCCGCAAAACTCGCAAACTTTCTTCTGGAACCCGCAAAACCGTCAAAATGGGAGCCAAAGGTAAAACTGTCAAAATGAGCAACGATTCCGAGTTGGGTCTTTCCGAAGACCAAATTCGCAATTTGACCGGATCATAAATGATTCCAACTCTCACTAAAATATTAGCCCTTTATTAGGAGATAAAATCATGTCTATTACTTGTCCAAGCTGTAGCTATGATAACCTGGATGATGCCGAATTCTGCGAGGTCTGTGGTACAGAATTGAACACTGCCACATCTGTGCCCGCCCCCTCTGATACCGTTAGTAATTCCAGCCCCGAACTTTTTCCCTTCACTCCCTTTGAGGAAGTCGATCTTTTCCCCAAAAACGAACCCCTCACTTTCCCTACGGCTACCACTGCGCGTCTGGTCGCCAAACAAGCTAACGCACCTCAACCTGAATTTCGTTTAGATGGTGTGGCACTGGTGGGAGTTTTTGACCCGGATATGGGGCCGGTGGATATCGATTTAGAAAACTTTGCCGGGGGAGAAACGGTATCGCGCCATCACGGAGAAATTTACCCGGAAGCGGGTAATTGGATGATTAAAGACTTGGGTTCAACTAATGGGATTTTCATTAAACCAAAGGGTCAAAGTCGCTTCGGAGCAAGGATTACTAGCCCAACTTGTCTTAATCCCGGTGATGAGGTGGCTTTTGGAAAAGTTCAGTTTGTGTGGGCAGATTCTGAGTTTTAATTGACTCAATTAGGAGATAAAAAACTGGGATTATCTCCTGTCTTATGGTTCAACTTATACGGATGATTAAATGGGCTCGTGATTTCAGAAAATACCTGTTTACAAATCGGAGATTTTGTGGTAAGAGTTGCCGCCAACCTGGGTCAACGCAACGATCGCATTCACTATTTTAAAGTAAGTCTGGAAAATGCAGATAGTGAACATCCTCAACTGGGACTTTTGCGAGTGGGTTCGGCAACGGGTTTGTTACAACAAGAGCTACAATTGCGGGAAACTTTGGCGGATTATAGTTTAGTTGCACCCCTACTCGCTAACATCACGGTTCCTGATCTGTCTGAAATTGTGCAAGAACCCTCGACAGAAGAAACCATCGAAGCTGACCATATCACCCCGGAATTAACTGCCCATCAAGACCACGAATTATCGACTTTATCGAGTCCTGATGAGTCTGTGGAAATCCCCGAAAATTCGGAGGATATAGAGCAGTTAACAAATGAAACAGAAACCGCCGAAGATACAGCAGAAAGCATAACCGAAAACCAAGAAAATCAGACCCCAGAAAATACGGCGGAAAATATCACGGATAATCAAGATTTATATGAAGGCTCTGATCCGGAGACAGATGAGGGAGAAAATTACCTGGAACCCGAATATTATCCTGAAGAAAATCTAGCGGGTGATGAAGGCGATCGCCTATTGGTATTGACCGAATTTCCCCATCCTGATCGGGTATTAAGTCAGTGGTTAAAAAATACTCCGAACACCCTGGAAGTTTTAAAAGCGATCACGCCAATTTGTCAATTATTTTGGTATTTCCATCAACGTCACTGGTGTGCGATCGACATCGACCCAGATTTGTTAGAAATCGGTCAACCCATTCGCTGTTTTGACCTAACTGGCGTTTACCCAGAAGACACCCCAATGAGTTCTGGAGTCATGGGAAATTACTGTGCCCCCGAACTAGCATCCCATCCTATTCCTAGTGAAAAAAGCAGCGTTTATACCATTGGTGCTGTACTGTATCATGGGTTGTATGGACGACATCCAGAAGGCGATATTCTGGATGTTAAAAATTGCTATATTCCCCATGTTTCACAACTGCTAACCACCTCATTATCTGTGGTTCCTGATGAGCGTTTTTCCTTGTCACAACTGCGGAGTTTAGTTATAGAAACTCGCAAAATCTTGAGGGGCGATCGCGTCAATTGGGAAATCGCCAGTGAATCTACCCTGGGACTGTCTCCCCGACGACTCCAAAATGAAGATAGCTACGGAATTGCTCAAATTAATCAAGGAGCATCTGACCAGGTGATTTTAGCAGCTTTGGCGGATGGTATGGGAGGAATGGCGGCGGGTGAGGTGGCCAGTCGTTTGGCGGTGAAAACGGTTATTGATGGATTTCGCCAGGAAGAAGAAAATATTTCAAAAAACAGCAGCCAGTGGTTAATTTCTATTGTTGATCGCGCTAACTCGGCGGTATCTGAGGCGGTAAATAATGGCGGAACTACGTTAAGTTTAGCCTTGATAGAGTCCCGAAAATTGGCGATCGCTCATGTGGGTGATAGTCGCATTTATCGGGTGAGTGACGGCAAAATTGAGCAGTTGAGTGAGGATCATTCTTTGGTGGCGCTGCTGGTCGCCAGCGGTCAAATTTCCGCTGAAGAAAGCCTCGAACATCCCGATCGCAATGTTTTGACTAAATCCTTGGGCTCGAAACCCAATCTTTCCCCGGGTTACGTGCAAACGAAAAGCGATATTCAATTGCAAGATGGCGATCTAATTTTGTTATGTTCCGATGGAGTCTGGGATTTAATTAGTAATGAGGAATTTATCGAAATTTTTAGCCCATCTCAACCATTGCAAACTGCTGTTAATGAAGCAATTAAGTTAGTGCTACAACGAGGCGCACCCGATAACGCGACTTTGTTGGCATTACGATGTAGTATTACTCCCATTGCTGTTAACTTTAATTGAGTTGAGTCATCATGAAAAACCTTAATTTAATTTACAGTAACTAATTATGAGTAACATTTGTCCATCATGTGCCTATGACAACAGCCCAGGCGATCGCTTATGCATCGTTTGCGGGGCTACTTTAACTGCCACTAGCACCACTACTACTCCCACTCACTCAGGACTGTATTTACCCACAGGTACATGGCTAAAACAGGGCAAATACCAAATCAAAAAATTTATCAGTCAAGGCGGTTTTGGGATTACATACAAAGGGATTTACTGCGCTAATTCTACTACTGTAGCCATCAAAGAATTGTGGCCAGAAAATGGATGCAGACAAGGCAAATCTGTACTCTGGCCATTCTCAATTACCCCGGTTGATCGAAACAAACAACTTCATCAGTTCAAATTAGAAGCTATTTATTTAAGTCGTTGTAAATCTCCTCATATTGCTAAAGTTTATGATTGCTTTGAAGAAAATTCAACTATTTATATGGTGATGGAGTTTATAGAGGGTTCAACTCTATCCAATCTGTTATTGAATAATCACCAACCCCTAGATGAGCCTCTAGTGATTAAGTATGCCAAAACCGTCGCGGAAGCACTCATAATTATTCACCAGCACAATTTATTGCATAGAGATATTAAGCCCGAAAATATTATGATTGGCAGTGGCGATCGTGTCGTTTTAATTGATTTTGGAACTACCCGAGAATTTATCGCTGGAAAAACCGGAGATATGACCGTAATTTTAAGCCGAGGATACGCCCCATTTGAGCAGTATTCTTGCCAAGCCAGACGCTATCCCTCCACTGATATTTATGCCCTGTGTGCTTCTATCTACGAATTATTAACAGGAAAATTACCCGCCGACTCAGCCGATCGCGCCCAAGCTATTTCTCATAACTTACCCGATCCTCTAGTTCCGCCCCGACAACTCAACCCTAATATTAGCCCCTACATTCAAAAGGTAATATTAACAGGGTTAAAATTTCGGGTAAATGAACGCATACAAACCGCCCAAGATTTTATCGATGCCCTGGATGGTAAACTGATTTCTCCCCTTCATCAAACCGCCAAAACTTTGGTTAAAAAAGGCAAGTTAACCGATGCTGTCACCGCCTATCAAAATTGTTTAACTCAAGAACAAGACAACGCCGAAGCCCTCATAGAATTGGCGATTATATTATTATATCATCATAGCGATCGCGCTGATAGTATTGCCAGAAAAGCCCAGAAAATTAAACCCCAAGACGGTCGAATTTATGGCATTTTGGGGTTAGTTAGCTGTCGTAGCCAGCAGTGGAAACAAGCGATTCAACAATTACAGCATGGCATTAAACTTAGTCCAAAACAAGCCTGGATGCACACTAACCTAGGTTGGGCATTGGGAAAAGAGGGAAACTGGCAAAAAGCGGATCAGACAATTCAACAAGCATTAAACCTAGATCCTAATTCTAGTTTTGCTCTGGGGGTTAAGGCTTGGATATCTTTCCATCTTCGCCAGTGGAAAATCGTAGTTCAGGCGGGAACCCAGGGAATTTTTAAATCTCAGCAGCAGCCCTCCTCGGTGGCGATCGCCCTAAAATCCTGGCTTTATCCGCTCACAATTGCGGCTTTAGAACGAGTGACAAGCAACAAGTCTGGTGACATAACACGGCGACTGCAAGCCTTCACTCAACAAGTCCCCAATAATGCCTTGGCTTTAGGATTTAAAGCATGGTATGAGTACCGTAAAAGTGATCATGTATCTTGTCGTCAAAGTCTCAAGTTAGCAAGTCAGTGTCAGGAAATACCCGATTGGGTGATGAAAAATGGAGGTTTAATTTATGAACATCTGGGAGATTTCCAAAAAGCTGCTGATTGGTATAATAAAATATATCAAAAACAACCCAAAGATGCTTGGATTTGTTATCGTTTAGGGACGGTATTAGCTGTGATTGGTCAGTGGCAGCAAGCCAACACTTATTTGGCAGAATCGGTTAAATGCGATCGCAATTTGGCGGCAGCTTATCGAAATCTGGGCTGGGTTTTGTTGAATTTGCGAACCACAGACGGTCAAGTTAAATCGCCCCGGGAGGTCTTAGCAGCCTATCGTCAGGCTGTGACACTGTACGATCGCCAAGACCCCCAGCAAGCCCAAGATTTGCGATCCAAGTTTCAGGCTATAAATTTGCCATTATAAGGGATGGAAGGGGGCCCTTCCAGCGATGGTTATACTGAATAGGGTTGAGTATTTCTGAACATCTGGAATTGAAGGGGCTCCCAAGTGGGGGCGATCGCCGCTGTAAATGGCTTCTACACTGACATTAGAGGTAATTGATAAATTAAATTTTTCTAAATTTGCGTAAATTTATCGGTTGCTGCTGATAGGTAGATAGATGATCTCCCTAGACGATGGCCATCTCTAAGGGAGGATAACTGAAATGGGAGGATAACCTTTAGAAAAATTTACAGTCAAAAGCTACATTTTTGTTTAATAATAAGGGAATAGTTTATGGTGTTTAATCATTAAGTTTAAAATAATAAAAATGCCTCACCGCAAGGGTTGTAGGTTCTATCAACCCACATTTTGTAGCAGCCTTTTTTGGGGCTTTCGCGTGGGGAGAGGCGAGCAGGCTGCCATACTGGCTAACCTGACTACGAAGATCATAATTTTAGCTAGTTTTAAGTGACATCAATACAGCGATATAAAATGATTAGGATTGACAATAATGACTCAACTAGACTCTACCTATTATCTCGTTTTAATAGAAACCTCTGGTAATCAGAGTTTCATATTTTCGACTAACAAACTCAAAGAAAATATTGGCGCGTCTGAGGTGACATATCGAGCGGGAACTCAATGGATTCTCGAAGCCGTTGCCAAAGTAAATCAGATGCAACCGTTGTCTGTTTGGACAAATTCTCAACGCTTACGGGAGATGCTCTGCGATGAGAAGAAAAATCCACCCATTGAAAAAAATGAGTGCCAAGCCGAAATTATCATCGCCACTTCAGGAAAAGCTCTGATATTAACTAAAGACGCAGATAAAGCACGGGAAATTATCAGCAGCATCACGAAAAAAGCACTGATAGAAGCACCAGGTTTAGATATTGCCGGTGTGTTTGTCCCGGTTGATAATTGGCAAGCAAAAAACAGTCTCGCTGAAGCAATTCGCGCAGTTCACAAATGTTTTGAAAAAACGCGATCGCGCCGTCCGTCTCCAGAATCTCGCTTTCTTCGGCTTCCGATTATAGCCGACTGTGCAGTGAGTGGTTTGCCGGCTTCAAAACTTGATAAAAACCCCGAAAACCAGCTCATTCCTATTTCTAAGGTGAGTGATGTCAAACGGAAAGCCTCTACAAAAGCAATCGAGCGTTTGCAAAACCTGGATTCACGGCTCATGGGAGACATCAACAAACTAGAAAAGCTGTTCGAGCGG
The DNA here is from genome assembly GCF_026000695.1 of Limnospira platensis NIES-39. Lineage (GTDB taxonomy): Bacteria > Cyanobacteriota > Cyanobacteriia > Cyanobacteriales > Microcoleaceae > Limnospira > Limnospira platensis. The sequence goes on along the minus strand of NZ_AP026945.1, from coordinate 3,618,941 downwards.
GAAGAAACATCTTGGTTGGCGATCGTTCATGCCGATGGTAATGGATTGGGACAAATTTTCTTGAATTTTGAAGATTATATCGGCAACGATAAAAGCAATCGCGCTTATATTCACAAGTATCGAAATTTTTCCCTCGAACTTGATGAATGTACCGAAGCAGCTTTTAAACAGGCAATCGAGGTGCTGCCCTCCAAAAACGGAAACTTGCCTCTCGTGCCATTAATTGTGGGTGGCGACGATTTGACGGTGGTGTGTGATGGCCATCACGCCCTCGAATTTACGCGAGTTTTTTTACAAGAATTTGAAAAGCAAACTCAAGCAAAATCACACATCGCTCAAGTGGCTCAAACTGCTTTTCAGGTGAATCGCCTTTCTGCCTGTGCGGGAATTTCGATTGTCAAGCGACATTTTCCCTTCTCGGTTGCTTATGAACTGGCCGATAGCCTTATTAAATCCGCAAAAGATGTGAAACACAAAGTCACCAAACCGAACTCGAATAGTCAAACGCCATTTCCATGTTCGGCGATTGATTTCCACATTCTTTATGACACCAGCGGTATCGAGTTCGACAGCATTCGCAAGAACCTTAAATCTGCTTCAAATACCCTGCTCTATAATCGCCCCTATATTGTTAGTGACATGGATGACCTTCAGTCAGCAGAGGGTTATGATTGGGCGAAACAGCATGAGTGGGAACGGTTGAAAAATCGTGTTGATTCACTCAATCGCAAAGATCCAGAAAACAGCGATCGCCCCCCTATTTCTAGCAGTCAAAGCCATGCTATCCGTACCGCTTTGTTTATTGGTAAAGATGAAGCAGACGCTCAATATGCGCTAATCCGACAGCGATATAACCTCGATGATTTTGCTGAGAGTGAGGACAATAAATCGCTTTTCTACGAGAGCCAAGATAAGCAGGGAAATCGCCCGATTTACATCACGTCGTTTCTCGATGCTCTCGATGCCAAAGACTTTTTGAAAAACGAGCAAACCAATCCCTCGGAACAGTAAAATGGAGAATTTTCAATGAGTAACGTAATCCCAACTTTACCCCAAAACTTGATTTTGACCATCACGATGAAAAGTGATTGGCACGTTGGCTCCGGCTCCGGCCGAGGTGAAATTGATAGCATCGTGCAACGGGATGCCGATGGTTTACCCTACATTCCCGCGAAAACATTGACGGGTATTTTGCGCGATGGCTGCGAACAAGTTGCCCAGGCGTTAGATGGCGATTTGTCTGGAAAGTGGAACGACTGGGTTAACTTTCTATTTGGCGATCAGCCTGCTTTGGCTAAAGGAGTAATAGAAGAGGAACCTCGTCCCGCATCTCTCTCGATTCGATCGGCACATCTCGATCGCACATTAAGAGATGCTTTGGGGGAAAAACCCAAACTGCAACAGGCGATCGCATTTATCAAACCTGGCGTTTCCATTGATGCCAAAACGGGTTCGGCAAAACCGGACTGTCTCCGCTTTGAAGAAGTGGTTCGCATGGATGCGGTGTTAACTGCAGGGTTTGAACTCAATTTTTCTGAAACGACATCCATCACAGACCCAGCAGAACTGCAAAGGGTTCAACAAGTTTGTTACGCTCTGCTGATAGCGGGGGCAAAAATGGTCAATCGCTTGGGAGGAAAACGCCGCCGAGGAGTCGGGAGCTGTGAAATTAAAGTTGATGAAAAAGAAAAAGATTGGCTGGAGTGGTTCCAGAAAAATCATGCCGGTATACAGGACTGTCCTGATGTTAAACCTGACAAGTTGCCGAGTTCTACAGCAACAACCAACTTGCAACAGACGGAGATTTGGTATAAAGTTCCCCTCAAAATCAAAACGCGATCGCCCCTAGTTTTACCCGCTCGAACTGTTGGAAACGTGGTCAAATGTCTCGATTATATTCCCGGTCGGTATCTGTTGCGATACCTGCACAAAAAACTCGGGGACACACTCGATGTCAGTCAGGCGATCGCTCAAAACCATCTCGTTATTACCAATGCCACCATTGAAATTGGTGATGTGGCGAGCCGTCCAACACCATTTTGTTTGTTTGGAGAAAAGCTCGATGGTGGGCTGGGTCAAGGTAAAAATGTTTACAACCGTTTTCAAGAATCCGAACCCAATGACACTCAATTAAAAGGCGAACGGGGGGGTTATCTCGGTCAATTGAATAATTCCGAATTACCGAAATACCAAAAAATTGATTTCGAGTTGTACACCCACAACACCATCAAGGATGAAGTTCAACGTCCGACTCGCGAGGTGGGTGGCATTTACAGTTACGAAGCGATTCCCGCCGGACTCACATTTCGAGCCGAGTTGAGGATTCCCGATAGTGTCCAAAAACATCTCGCTGGAAAAGATAAGAACTGGTTCCAGAAATTAGCCGGAAACACTCGGATTGGACAATCTAAAAAAGACCAATATGGCGCGATAAATATTGAGGTTGAGTCTCCAGAACAAATCACAAAACAGGCAGGAAGTGATTCAAGCCTTTATGTATGGTTTGTTTCTGATATTTTGATGCGTGGAAAACGACTAAATCCAACCGTCGATCCTGATGATTTCAAAAATGCCTTGGCTGGTGAGTTGGGATTAAAACCAGAAGACCTAAAAGAACGTGAAATTGATGGTTTATTATCAATGATGCTGCGTCAGCGTCGGACGGAATCTTGGCAGGTTCGCTGGGGTTTACCTCGTCCCTCGATGGTGGGTTGGCAAGCTGGAAGTTGTATCGTTTATGATGTGAAAGAAGGCGCGATCGCTCCCCAAAAACTCGCCGAATTAGAAGCAAAAGGAATAGGCGATCGCCGAGCGGAAGGGTACGGACAAATTCTGTTTAATGACCCGCTTTTGAATAGAAAACTGTCGGATTTGAAGCGCAAGAATAAAGCATCCCAAGATACCAAAAATAATTCAGTCATTTTGTCTAAGTCCTCCAATTCTGGTAACAACAAGAAAGTTTCTAATGCAGTTTTTGATTATGCTCGGATGATTGAAACAGCGGCATGGCGAGAAGCGATTCAAAACAAAGCTGTCGCCATTGCTGCGGAGGCTAATAAACGGCAAGAAATCCTCGGAATTAGCATTTCTGACGAAGACAGTCAGCCCCCAATGAGTCAATTAGGAGGATTGCGATCGGTGATGGGGAAATTGACGGATCAAAACAAGTCAAATTCCGTTAATCAGTGGATTCAGGCAATTCAAAAAGTCGAAAACCGAAAAGAAAAATGGCCAGGAAAGAGCCTTGATGATATCAAAAATCTTGTTACAGATTTCAATAAAATCTGGCAAATATTGGATGTTGATGAATTATCGAAAGGCTTAACGATCACCGAAAATGGGAAAACTAAACTGCAAGCAGACTTATGGGCTGAAGCGGTTAGGACTTTGGTGGATGCCATGATTCGCAGCCACAAACGTGACCTAGAAAAAGTACAATCTAAGGGGATGGAATAAACCATGGCACGAAAAATTAAAATACGCTGGAAAATTAGTGGCACATTAATAGCAAAAACCCCCATCCATGTGGGTGGTGTAGGGGGTGATGCGGATACTGATTTAGCCTTAGCGGTTAACGGTCGCGGCAACTATTACATTCCGGGGACGAGTTTAGCGGGAGCCTTTCGGGGATGGATGGATAGCTTACTCGGCGACGAGAATAAAGGACAAATCAAAGACATTTGGGGCGACCACGAAAGCGACAAACACGGCGCGAGTTTCATTATCATTGACGATGCTGAAATTACGGGAAACAAGACTGTCGAAATCCGCGAAGGGGTGGGAATCGATCGCCAAACGGGAACGGCAGCCGATCGCTTTAAATACAGCCGCGCTATTTTGCCGAAAGGGGTCAAAGTTCCGCTCAATATTACATTCGATGCTCAGAGTGATGAAGCTCCCGCCGAACTCTGGCAACTACTGCAAGCACTGGAGCTGGGCGACATCCGCATTGGTGCGGCGAAAACACGGGGACTCGGACGAGTTCAACTGCACAACCTGAAGATTGAAAAACAATCTCTCAACAATGCAGAGGGTCTGTTTGTTGCCTTGATTGAGGGGGGAGAAGTCCAAAATTGGCAAGAAATAAAAGCTCAATATGAATATCAATCTCCGTCTAAGTTAAACGTTGAAATTGCCTGGAAACCTCGCGATCCGGTGATGGTGAAAGCGGAAGGTGATGGGATTGCGATCGATATGCTTCCCCTGGTGAGTCAGGTGGATTCCGGCGTGCGATTCGTGATTCCTGGCAGTTCTATTAAGGGGGTACTTCGCGCCCACGCCGAACGCATTGTGCGGACCGTTTGTCAAGTCGATATTTCTAAAAAAGACCTGAAGTTTGACAAACAGTTACAAGTTCCTTTGGTCGATGTTTTGTTTGGTTCGGCTGAAAAAAATTCGGCGACATCTAACAATGGAAAGGCGACATCTAACGGACAGATCGGGATACTTTCGATTGATGATTGTTATGCCACGATGCCGATGTCGGTAACAGCTTGGTCAAATGTAGAAAATGCGACGGATATGACGAAGGATTTAAAAGAACCACTTAAACAGGCGATCGGAGGTAAAGACAATCCCTATAAAAAGCTCCAACCTGCTATGCACGTTGCGGTCGATCGCTGGACGGGAGGCGCAGCGGACGGGATGCTTTACAGTGTTTTGGAACCGATTGGCGTGGAGTGGGAGGCGATCGGTTTGCAGGTGGATTTGGCGCGATTAAATAAGTATCACAAAGATTTGGTTAAACCGGCGATCGCACTGTTGCTTTTTGTGTTGCGCGATTTTGCCGATCGCAAGATTCCCATTGGTTACGGCACAAATCGCGGTATGGGAACTGTAGCAGTGACGGACATGAAATTAAACGCGAGTGGCGACATTAATAATTTACCAGGTTTAAAGGGAGAAATTTCAATGAAATCTGATTCGTCAAATTTTGATATATCCAATCTTGATGATGAATTACTGCTAGAGTTAACCGTAGCTTGGCAAGAATGGATAAAAACCAACTAACTTTTGTAGGTTGGGTTGAGGTAACGAAACCCAACATCTGACTTTCATATATATAAAAGGAGAGAGAATGACCCAAACAGAAACAACGATATTACACAGTTACAGCAGCAGTCAACCGATGAGGCTGGATCAAGCTGTTGAATCTTGCCAAAACTGTCTCGAAGGTGCGATCGCACTAACTTTTGTAGGTTGGGTTGAGGTAACGAAACCCAACATCTGACTTTGATGGGTGGAATTGAGGTAACGAAACCCAACATCTGTTTTTGAGTTTTTAATATATATAAAAGGAGAGAGAATGACCCAAACAGAAACAACGATATTACACAGTTACAGCAGCAGTCAACCGATGAGGCTGGATCAAGCTGTTGAATCTTGCCAAAACTGTCTCGAAGGTGCGATCGCACTAACTTTTGTAGGTTGGGTTGAGGTAACGAAACCCAACATCTGACTTTGATGGGTGGAATTGAGATAACGAAACCCAACATCTGTTTTTGAGTTTTTAATATATATAAAAGGAGAGAGAATGACCCAAACAGAAACAACGACATTACATAGTTACAGCAGCAGTCAACCGATGAGGCTGGATCAAGCTGTTGAATCTTGCCAAAACTGTCTCGAAGGTGCGATCGCACTGTTGTACTCACCGAGTAGCTGTCAGATTGCCAAATTGAGCGAGACTCAGTTGAGAAAGTCTGACGGGAGTGCGATCGATTCCCAATTATTAGAGGATGTATTTGAGGCGCGAGTGTTTAACCAAAACTGCGAGTTGCGCTGGTTAAACCGTTTGGATGGTGAAGGGGAAGCGGTGCTTTTGTCGGAATCGGAACAGTCTATTCAAGGATTTTATTCCCATGAACCAATCGAATGCGAACGGCTCCAGCAGCAATATTTACTGTGGGGAGAAGCAACTAATACTGTCACAACTCAAGGCTGGCAACGGTTGGCAGAAGCCCGGATTGGTAAATTGGATATTCCTTTAGATGGGAAGCTGAAGGAAAAGCAACGAGTTTACCTTTGGACTCTGGAGTATTTGGCTAAGATTGACGACAATTTTGGCAATTTTTCAGTTATCGAAGAACGTTTAGTTAAATTGGAGGCAAAATGATGAGTCTTGGCAACGTCAAAGTCAAAGTTAAAATCAATAAAAAAGGAAATTCAAATAGAAGTTTTGAGTTTTCTTATACAAACTCAAAAGGACAATTTGTGCAGAAACCTTTTACCAGCATTCCTGAAGAACAAATTTCCATAGCACTCCTTCAAAAAGTCAAAACAACGATGCAGACATTGACTGTCAAAGTCTTGTTTGAAGAAGAGGGCGATCGCATCTTAAAAATGCGTGAGGAAGGTCAACCTTGGGATCGGGATACTCTCCCAGAAGCATCGTCTGAAGCCTCAGAAGCTCCCAAGAATGTGAATCCGAAGAACTTCCACAATCCCTACAATTTTGTTCCGGCACCACCTCGCAAAACTGACGATCCAGAATTAGGCGATCGCAAACCAGTCGGACACGGATGCTATCATTCCGATCGCTGGACGGGACGGATTTCAGTCAAACTCAAAACGATCACACCACTATTGATTCCTGATGCTTCGGAAATGACTGAAAACAAGGATCATAAAACCTATCCGGTGCGATTAGGTGCAGATGGTAAACCTTACTTGCCACCCACTTCGATTAAAGGAATGCTGCGATCGGCTTATGAGGCTGTCACAAATTCTCGGCTTTCAGTCTTTTTTAAACATGATAAGCGGTTGGCTTATCGGATGTCCGCGACAGAAGGAACGACTGCAAAACCTGCTCGTGTCGAGAAACGTGGACATGATTTATACTTGCGAATTTTAGAAGAATCTAGCTGTGTCGGTGGTGCAGCGAAATTACCACGTTATGATAAATATGGAAAATCTCCTGATAAAGGAGAAAAGCATCAAGCCTTGAAGTATAATTCAACGAAAGGCTTACCTCAACATGGCGTTCGCGTTCGCGTTCAACTCAGCAAAGGTAAAGTTACCCAAATTCAACGGTGGGATGACAATATTCCGGGTGGTGATTGGAAACTTGGCTGGGTTTGCGTGACGGGTGCGAATATTGGCGGAAAGCAGAATGAGCGAGTCTTTATTCAAAATGGCTCTGATGTGTCGGTAAAAGTCAACGACAACATTGTTGAACTTTGGGAAGATCTCATTGCTGACTACCAGAAAACTCACGAAAAAGACCTGGCAGAGCGTGACAAAAAAGGAATATCTCCCAGTGCTTATTTAGGAAATAAACCGGGAGAAACGGCTTGGTCGCGTCATGTTTACGAGAAGAGCGAAGCGAAGTTACAAGAGGGGACTCTCTGTTATGTCGAACTTCAAAAAGGTTACGATCTTGATAATTTACACCATACCGATATTGTTGCGCTTCAACCGGTGACAATTTCTCGACGGCTTTACGATGTTAAGCCGGAAGACCTGTTGCCTAAAAGTTTGCACCCCGCAGAAAACAAACAAGAACTTTCACCCGCCGATCGCGTGTTTGGCTGGGTCAAACAAAATGGCAAAGGCTCGTATAAAGGTCATCTTCGAGTTCATAGCGTTCAGTGTCAAACCTCGAAAGAGAAAGCGATCGCTCATTTTGGCAAGTCAGGAGTTCCGTTAGCTATTCTCGGACAGCCCAAACCGGCACAAACGCGATTCTACTGTGCGGAGGATAAAAACGGTAAGGCGATCGAGAAAGGAGAATACAAAGAGCATGGTTACGAAAGTCGCGATCGCGGTTTGCGGGGTCGTAAGGTTTATCCCCATCACAATCATTTACCAGAAGGCTACTGGGACAATCCTGCTAAACATCGAACAGATGATATCAACGGCTACTATCAAGAATACCGTCGTCACAGTGGAGAGAATGAACGAGATTCCCAGAACCGCTCGATCACAGGTTGGGTTAATCCCGGAACTGAGTTTACGTTTGATATCGATGTTAGCAATTTATCGAATGTGGAACTGGGTGGCTTATTGTGGCTCCTCAGCTTACCCAACAACTCTCATCATCGACTGGGAGGCGGTAAGCCATTAGGGTTTGGAAGTGTACGGCTCGATATCGATCTAGAAAATAGCGATTGGCGAACAGGTCAGGATTGGCGAGAGTTTTATCGATCGCTCACTCCTATCACTCCGACATCTCTAGATCCATCTGTTTGTATTCGTGACTATCAAAATGCAGTACAGCAAATATACGGTAGCGGTAAATCTTTTGAAAAGGTATCTTTCATTGCTGCCTTTTTGCGAAGTTCTACAGGTTTTAATGATGGTTCTCCCATTCACTATCCCCGTACCAATGCCAAAATAGATCCCGAAGGCAAAAACTATGAATGGTTCACAGACAATGAAGGTGGAGATCTTTGGAGTTTGCCGAGTTTAGAGAGTGGCAAGAGCTTACCTCTGAAATCTCGCACAAATCAAAAAGCGGCACAAGGTCGGGGAAATGCCCCCACATCTGCTGCAACTGAACGAGCAAAACCTTCATAACCTAAATCCTCCCAACAAAAAAGTAATCAACAGAAAAGAAAACGTTAATTAGGAGAAAAAAATGCGTCGTTTTGTTTTGTCAACCGTTGGAACCAGTCTGTTAACTAATCAAATTGATCGGAGTAATGAGGCAGAAAAAAATTGGTATGCCTTATTACGGGATTCTGCCAATGTACAACGAGATAATTTGAATCCTGAAATTCTACAAATTATTGAGACACTTAGCGATCGCGCGACGGCAATTTTGCAAAGCAGTACAGTTCCAGGTATCCGAAGAGCCAGTGCAGAACTCAATGGAATTTATGGGATCTATGATGGCAATTTGTCGGATGCACGAATGGATTCACATTGGCTGATTTCTACGGATACTGCCCAGGGAATACAAACGTCTGAAGTCGTCAAAAGTTTTTTAGAGAGCCAAGGAATTTTGGCCCAAATTTATACCCCCGATAAACTTTCGACTGCCGACACAGAAGAATTTGGCAATGGCATTGACAGTATCCTTGAATGGCTCGAAAATACGATTCCCGGTCATAAGGAAGCTCAAGATCGGATTTGTTTTAATTTGGTGGGAGGATTTAAGAGCTTACAAGCATACTTGAACACCATTGGAATGTTTTACGCTGATGAAATTGTTTATATTTTTGAAAGTCCCCAATCAGAGCTGATCAAAATTCCTCGCCTTCCACTTCAGTTTGATACGTCAGGAATTGACCCAATGCAGTTTGCGTTAATGTCAGCCGGGGCTTGGATAAAATTGTCTGAAATTAACGATTCTCGGGAAGCATTACTTTATCAGGTTGAAGATGAAGTCACATTGTCTAATTGGGGGCGTTTGATTTGGAATCAGTCTAAATCAGAATTGCTTTCACAGGATTTACTGTCATTCCCAAGATTGATTTACCAAGATTCTTTCCGCAGCGATTATCAAACTATTCGCAATTCTAAAGAGAAAGTCAAGCTGCAAGAAACCTTGGCTAAGGTTTCTTATTTATTGAGCAAGCATCAAGGTAACACTGGTCCGTTGAAACAAGATGGAGGAGTTTTATATGAAGTTTACACAAACAAGGGAGGAATTGCTCACTTTCGGGTAACACAAGGTATTCGCATAAGCTGTACATCGTCAGATGGTCAGTTAACTTTGCGTCGCTATGGAACAGAGCCAGATGTCAATAATAATCCATAATTGAAAATTTTGGAGAATATCATGAGAAATACACTCATTTGCACCGTGGGAACTAGCCTGCTGAATAACCTTAAATACTGTGATGATGCGGCTATTCAAGAGGCTTTAAAAGCCCAAAACTGGAAACAGTTATCGCTTCTGCTGCTGGAACGTAAGAATACCGATCGCCTTTGTGGGGCGGAAATTAACTCGATCGCCAGTATTTGTGATAAAGGATTTTTGGCAGATCGCAACCGTCTGATATTTTTGGTATCAGATACTGATGATGGCAGAGCCATGGGAAATCTGCTTAAACTGTATTTTGATTATACCAGAAATCCCCTCAATTTTCAACAGGTAGAATATCGAGTTTTGACGGGACTGCGTGATGATAGCGTCCAGGATTTTCGACAAAAAGGCTTGAAAAATTTGGTTAAGGAAATTAGCACCGAGGTTCGCACGTTTTCCCCGGAAGCGATCGCCATTAATGCGACTGGTGGATATAAAGCCCAAATTTCCTTCGCGGGAATGATTGGACAAGCCCTAGGAATTCCGGTCTATTACCTATTCGAGAAATTTTCCGAAGTCATCGAATTACCCCCCCAACCGATCGCCCTCGATTTAGCTTTTTGGCTAAATAACTATTTGCTGTTTGAATGTCTGGAAACTGAACAAACCGCCGGAGTCTCCCAACTGGAATTTCCTATCGACGACCCCTATTTATCATCTTTGGTAGACCGGGAGGATGATTTGATTAGTTTGTCCGCCATGGGGGTACTCTTTAATGAGCGATCGCGCCTACAATTCGCCAAACAGCAAACCACAATTTTAGAGATAATTCCCCAAGATGACACTAAACCCGACGCAAAAAATATCAGTTTGCGAGATGACCATGGCAAAGATGTATTGATGGCTTTTTCTCAAAAAGTTAGCCGATCGCCCTATGTAAAAAGTATTGTCAACTCTCTGCCTTTTAACCCTAAGCAAAAAACACCAATTCGCCGCACCTATCCCAAGGGAATTGTGGAATTTGTGCTAACTTGGACAGATGCGGGTTATGGTATTTGCATCCAGACCACCGGACGAAATCTCGCCGAAACCAATACCATTGCTATTCATCTCAAACAGGAATTTAGCCAGTAAATTTACCTTGTAAATCCCATCGATTTAACCTGGGGTGACTCAGCCGCCACCCCAGGGATTTTTATTTGATCATTTCTGGGAGAGAGGGGGGGTGGCGTTGGCGGTTGCAATTTGGGTATACAATTCTGGATCATCGGACATGAGCATTTCCCAACCATTGCGCCGCAACAGAGATAAAATGACGCGATCGCTAACCATTCCTCCGGCTAGAGAAATCCCGACAATTAAGACTGTATAGGTGATGACAGTAAATCATCCCAAAGGTGCGATAATTACAGCAGGGAAATAGCCGGCAAGATTACCCTGACCCTAAATCGGAATCCCAGGGGGGAGGGGGGACTGGGAAACCATATTGCATGATTACCAAAAGAACTGTAATAATTCAGCAATCCAAAGGTTCCACAACTTGCCGCCTAGCCGAAGTTGATTTAGTGGTCATACTTCCAGGGGTTCAGTTAACCGATAGCACGATCGCCCAACTTCTTGATCGTGGCATCGAAACCATTTTTCTACGCCAAGACGGACGGTTTCGCGGCCGTCTCCAGGGACACTTTCACACCAACCCGACGGTAAGACTCGCCCAATATCGCGCCCTCGATACGACCTTCAGCATGGCGATCGCCCAAAAGCTAATTTTGGGGAAAGTCCGTAACCAGCGATACCTTCTTCAGCGACGCAACCGCGAAACTCAGGGTAAAATCACCCAATTAACTGAAGCGATCGACACGATCGCCTCCTACCTTCCCCGGCTCAAACAGACAGAAACTCCCCTTGATCGCAATGAATTAATGGGAGTTGAGGGGGTCTGCGCCCGTATTTATTTCCAAGGGCTAACCCACTGGTTCCCCCCAGAGTGGAAGTTCACCGGACGTAACCGCCGCCCACCTAAAGATCCCGTTAATGCGCTATTGAGTTGGGGTTATGGGGTTTTGTTGGCGCGGGTATTTGCGGCTACTGTTCAGGCGGGGTTTGACCCTTATTTGGGGTTTTTCCATGCAAACGCCCCATTTCGCCCCAATTTGGTACTAGATTTGATGGAGGAATTTCGCCCGGTAGTGGTTGATCGGGTGGCGATCGCTTTAATTAACAGCGGGTTGATTGATCCTAATGATTTTGAACCCGCACCAGGGGAGGAGGAGGGGATATGGTTGGGACAAACGGCGAAAAAGCTGTACTTGGGACAGTTGGAACGCCAACTCCAGGATTCTATCCTATATCCCCCACAACATCGGAAACTTAAACTAAGTCAGATCCTTTTGGAGCAGGGGCGATCGCTCGGTCGTTGTTTGGTAGAAACTCGCTTGGACTATGAGGCTTTTATTTTTCGGTGAAATCATCGGTGCATCAGATCCCCTACTCTCAAGTCTTTAGAAGGATATCATTATGGCGAATTTTTGGTTGGTTTGCTACGACGTAAGAGACGACAAGCGCCGCAACAAGTTGGCGAAGTTGTTGGAGGCGCGGTGTCAGCGGGTTCAGTATTCGGTGTTTGAGTGTCCCCTGGAGGAAAAAATTCTGGAGGACTTATTGAATAAGCGGTGGCTGAAGGTTTTGAATTTAGAAAAGGATAGTCTGCGGGCTTATCCCCTCAATCCCTCGACTAAAGCTCAGGTTAAGGTCTACGGGGGACCGCTTCCTTACGAACCACCAGACTTTCTCATTTTGTAAGGGTGGCGATCGTCCCAATTTTGATGGCTTTGGGGCTGAAATGCCCTTGAGTCAATGATTTTCAGCAATGTAAAGTTATATTGCAGTTTTTAATAATATGGCGCGACGAGGATACAACAGAAACCTGATATAAACTTGAGCTAAAAAAAGAGAAATTTGTTTTTTGGGGGGTTGACAGTCTCGCACAACTCCTGATAATATAAAAACATCGCAAAACAAACGAATTTACTCGCGCCAAACAAGCCTGTAAAGTTTTGTTAAGCACCTTCTACGTGTTCTCGCGCAAACGCACCTTGAAAACCGCATACTGTAAGGTTTCCAAAGGTATAGGGTCCAACCCTACCAATTCCCCGCAAGGGGACGGAAACAATCCTGTCAAATAAATAAATAAATAAATAAATAAATAAATAAATAAGTCCAACCCTACCAATTCCCCGCAAGGGGACGGAAACTGCACGTTTTTTTTCCCGCGTGCCGTGTTCGGCTTCAGGGTCCAACCCTACCAATTCCCCGCAAGGGGACGGAAACTTCCCCTTAGTGCTGACTCGATAGCCATTTCTATATTTTGGTCCAACCCTACCAATTCCCCGCAAGGGGACGGAAACGTCTGGAACAACCGATAATCGTGTGTGGTGCAAAAAGTCCAACCCTACCAATTCCCCGCAAGGGGACGGAAACGTGTGACTTTTTTGCCTGTTGCTAAAATGAAATTTTCTGTTGTCCAACCCTACCAATTCCCCGCAAGGGGACGGAAACCACGAATCACCATTTCAATTTCGGGTATTTCCTTGATCGCGTTGTCCAACCCTACCAATTCCCCGCAAGGGGACGGAAACTCATCACTACCCAGAAGTCTTTGTACTTCATCCATGTCACCAGCGTCCAACCCTACCAATTCCCCGCAAGGGGACGGAAACAAGTATATACATTCTGCCTGGTTGAACTGCTCCATTATCTGGAGTCCAACCCTACCAATTCCCCGCAAGGGGACGGAAACAATTCATCTCCGTCTCCGTCGGAGTCTCCTTCGTGGATCGTCCAACCCTACCAATTCCCCGCAAGGGGACGGAAACTCGGATAGGAATGCAACTGATGCTTTTCCTCTTTCGATTGCCCCCGTCCAACCCTACCAATTCCCCGCAAGGGGACGGAAACTTTTATTTTATTTTTAGCTCCTTAGTTCCCTAGCAGTTTTTCTTGTCCAACCCTACCAATTCCCCGCAAGGGGACGGAAACAATAAATATAACATAGAGAATAGTAAAAATTATGAAGAAGAAGTCCAACCCTACCAATTCCCCGCAAGGGGACGGAAACCCGGAAGTCATCGAAGACTTACGCAAGGGGGCGGCTGGCCCCCTAGTCCAACCCTACCAATTCCCCGCAAGGGGACGGAAACACGAGAATTGCTTCTCCTGCCACTTGTAGAAGGGGGCCTGTCCAACCCTACCAATTCCCCGCAAGGGGACGGAAACCCTCCTTTGAAAATCCGACTACCCTTCCTCTTAAAATTGGAAGGGTCCAACCCTACCAATTCCCCGCAAGGGGACGGAAACATTAAATCTTTTACTGTTACTGTCCTTTATGCGGCACACAAACTTAGGGTCCAACCCTACCAATTCCCCGCAAGGGGACGGAAACTCGACATCGGTATCTAAATGCCCATCAAACACTCTGCCTATCAAGTCCAACCCTACCAATTCCCCGCAAGGGGACGGAAACTTCCCGAAAATGATGCTGAAACGCTTCTGGCGTTTGCCAGGGTCCAACCCTACCAATTCCCCGCAAGGGGACGGAAACGCGCGTAACGTCTTAGCACCGAAGAGCCCATCGATTTTACCCGGCGGTCCAACCCTACCAATTCCCCGCAAGGGGACGGAAACTCTATCTTCCGTTTGTCTTCTACATACTCCCACCCCACCCAGTCCAACCCTACCAATTCCCCGCAAGGGGACGGAAACTAAAAAGCGTGTTGTGGCTGCATCACAGGGAACCAGTCCAACCCTACCAATTCCCCGCAAGGGGACGGAAACTCCAAAATAGAGAGGCCGCTCTCTCTTGGTTGGAAAATATGTCCAACCCTACCAATTCCCCGCAAGGGGACGGAAACGTTTCGCTTTTTTTGGGGCTTGCGTTTTTGCTTTGGTTTGGTGTCCAACCCTACCAATTCCCCGCAAGGGGACGGAAACCACATACCCCGAGGGGCGTAGATTTGCCACGACAGACCTAGTCCAACCCTACCAATTCCCCGCAAGGGGACGGAAACTACTGTTAATTCTAATTTTTCTTTTAAAAAGCTTACTATACTGTGTCCAACCCTACCAATTCCCCGCAAGGGGACGGAAACTTTTATATAGATTAAAGGAGGTTTATGCCATTTTCAGTCCAACCCTACCAATTCCCCGCAAGGGGACGGAAACTTTGAAGCCCATTTTATTTTCCTCAAATTACAACAATAAAAGTCCAACCCTACCAATTCCCCGCAAGGGGACGGAAACATTTTCTAAATCCTGAACCCAGTATGTTCCGCCTCCTACGGGGTCCAACCCTACCAATTCCCCGCAAGGGGACGGAAACATAATATTATTTGATGACCAGGGTACGTCTCAGGTCGTTAGGGGAGTCCAACCCTACCAATTAAGCACAAGGGGACGGAAACGGCTAGGGAATGCCGATCGCATTTTGTGATTTTCCAAAGTCATACCCTACCAATTCCCCAAAAGGGGAGGGAAAGGCGAGAAAACCGAGTCTTAAAAAGCCCCCAGGGTGAAGTCTTGTTAATGAGGGGGTAGGGTAGGGAAACAGTGTCAGTAGAAGATATTTCCCATCAATTAACCTTCCACTTCTCCATGGGTTTGGTGGGGGGAATTTCCTAACTTCACCTGCTTACCAATGAGATTTAAAAAAGTCGAGCCAAAATGCTGAATTTCCAAAAAGTTCGCATAAGCCGGGGCAGGTTTATAAATCCTAAAACTCTTCATAATTCCCAGAGTTGCCGCGCTTTCCAGGGGACCCACAAAACTGCTATCTCGGTCTAAAAAATAAGGTTGTTTGACCCAATGTTCCATCTGGTTATTGTTGAGAAAATAACAGCCAGCGTGGGGGTTTAAACTGCGATTAAATTGAATGGGTTGCTCCATCACCTTACCCACCAATTGGGGGCGATCGCGTATATTTTGAAACTTCGCCGTCACATGGGGTAATAAATCCCCATCAACATAGGCTTTATTAATAAGTCCGTAGGGGGATACTTCATAACGGTTAGGCTGCAAAAGACAATCATCCCCCGCATAAGCATTAAACCAAGCCAACTTGACAAAAAACCACGGGTCATGGAGAATTAAATCATCCTCCAGATAACAATAATAATCATACTTTCCCAGACCCGATCGCAGTAAGTCCTGACACTCAAACCCCAATTTCATCGGTTCCGCTTCCGTCGGACAATGGCGGTAAAACTCAGGGGGAAGTTGCAATTGATTAAGCAGGTGACAATCCTGGGTAGTACAAAGGAGAATATCAACCCTATTATCCTGAGCATGATTAACCCCAAAAGCCTCACATTTACCAATATCAATAATACATTGACGTTGGTCATACAGTGCCCGCAATGCCGTTAAACCCATCGTTAATCCAATTAACCTTGGTCGCGGGTCCTTGCTGAGAGACCCGTGGGTAGCATCTCCCTGGGAGTTAAAAAAGTGGGGAATAGTAACTAAAATTCGCATGGGCGGCTTGACAATCTTGACGATAACATAAACTGCTAGAACCTAGGGACTCTCTCAAAGGGCTTGAGTCGGTGTCAAAGGTGGTGTC
Organism: Limnospira platensis NIES-39; assembly: GCF_026000695.1. Lineage (GTDB taxonomy): Bacteria > Cyanobacteriota > Cyanobacteriia > Cyanobacteriales > Microcoleaceae > Limnospira > Limnospira platensis. The sequence goes on along the minus strand of NZ_AP026945.1, from coordinate 3,602,634 downwards.
CTGGGTTGACGGAGGGTAGCCGCTTGGGTCAGTAATGACTCCGCAAAAGCGATCGCCTCTTGAACCGATCGCCCACTGGCCAACTGAGCCAATTCTTCCCGCCGCCCCGGAGTATCCAGAGCCCTTACCCGCACCACCGTCCGCTGTTTAACAGCCTCCTCCTCCGTAGACCCCCCCAGACTTAGGTTAGGATTAGGAATCACCACCTTCGCCACCCGAAAATGATGATCCGCCATAGCCGCCACCAGAGGTTGATGAGTCACACACAGAACCTGATGATAATCACTAAGCTGGTATAATTTTTGAGCGATCGCCGTAGCCACCCGTCCCGACACCCCCACATCAATTTCATCAAAAACCAAAGTTCCCGACCCCTCAATTTGGGAAAAGCAGGCTTTTAGCGCCAACAGAAACCGACTCATTTCCCCCCCAGAAGCCGTCTCACTCAAAGGTTGAATCGGTTCACCCGGATTAGGACTCAAACAGAATTGTATCTGGTCAGCCCCCATTGGTGATGGTGAAGTCGGCGTAATTTCCACCTGAAACCGCACACTATCCATAGCCAAAGGCTTCAACTCCTGAATCAGATGAATTTCCAGACCACGGGCGATTTTTTCACGTTCCCCCCTGAGAAGGTCGCAGGCTTGTTTAAGTTCCCCCTGCGCCTCAGAATAGGCCTTCTCCAGAGTTTCCAGGGAATTTTCCCCATCCTCCAGTTGCACCAACTCCTCCTCAATCGCACTATAATAATCCATCACCTCCGCCAAAGTCTGACCATATTTTCGACAAATCTGTTTAAGGTCAGCAATGCGGTCTTCCACCTCCTGGAGTCTTTCCGGGTCCGACTCCAACTGTTCACCATAGCGCCCTATTTGCTGTCCCGCTTCCGTCACTTGGGCTAAAGCATCTTCCACCATAGCCAAAATAGGTTGCAGTTGCGAGTCATATTCCACCAAGCCCCGCAACACAGTTTCCGCCCGACTCAATAGATCCGCCGCCGCCACCTCTCCCTTATCATTCTGATAGAGGGCTTGATAAATCCCATAACTCTGGTGCTGTAACTCCACCACATGACTGAGGCGCTGTTGTTCCTGTTGTAGCTCATCCAACTCCCCCGCATCCGTCAGATTAGCATTTTGCAGTTCCTTAATTTGATATTGCAATAAATCTATACGCTGTAGCCGTTGCTGCGAGTCTTGGCGGCGCTTCTGGAGGGCGTTTTGCACCTCCCTAGCGCGCGTATAAGCCTGGCTAACCCTTTCGCGCAAGCCAATTGTATTGCTTCCCCCATACAAGTCTAACCATTCCCGTTGTAGTGCAGGTTTACCCAACTGTACCGTCTGACCTTGGGCGGTAATTTCCACAAAGCGATCGCGCAGACCATCTATGATAGTACGACTGACCAAAATCCCATTTAATCGGGATTTACTGCGAAACTTATCCTGATTTACCACCAATTCCCGACAACAGACCACCAGGGAACCATCTACCAGGTCAATTTCCTGTTCTCGAAACCAGTCTATCAGATCCGGGTTAACCTCAAAGCAAGCCTCCAAAATCGCGCGATCGCAACCTGTACGAATACTACGGCGATCGACCTTTCCCCCCAAAACCGCATCAACTGCATCCAAAATAATCGACTTACCCGCCCCAGTTTCCCCCGTAAACACATTTAACCCAGGTCCCAATTCCAGGTCCAGGTGGTCAATTAAGGCAAAATTTTCGATCCGCAGTGATATCAACATATAGTCGATAGTAGCAAATTGTCCATAATCAACCCTTCCCAGTTCCTTCAACCCGATTGGTTCCCGACTCAGTTTAAAATCATATACCACCAGAGGTTGAATTTCTGTCGCAGATGCACTAAATTTTAGCCATCTGGCTGATTGTCGTCAATTAGGGGGTAGTAGTAGCTTGTGGATCTGTATCAATCCCTGCTGAAACCGATTTTATTTAAAGGCCTGAAAGTCGATCCAGAGTGGGCCCATCATCAAACCTTGGAACTTCTCCATTGGATAGACACCCACAAATCAAACCTTCCCCTATCCTGGCTAGAATCCCAACTACAGCCTCGATTTAGCCTAGTTGACCCCCGACTCCAACAAACCCTGTGGGGGCTAAATTTCATTAATCCCGTGGGGTTAGCCGCTGGTTTTGATAAAGACGGCGTGGCGGCGGGGTTATGGGGAAGTTTTGGCTTTGGCTGTACCGAATTAGGTACTGTCACCCTACACCCTCAACCCGGAAACCCGCGCCCCCGTTTGTTTCGGCTACTAGAAGATGAAGCAGTGTTAAATCGTATGGGGTTTAATAACCAAGGCGCTGCCACCCTAGCCAACCGTTTACAGAATTATACCCCTTCTACCCTAGCTCCCACAATACCCCTAGGCATTAACTTAGGAAAATCGAAAATCACGCCCCTAGAGGAAGCAGCCAGCGACTATCTGGGGAGTTTCCAGCTATTGCGAGACCTAGGTGATTACTTTGTGGTGAATGTTTCCTCACCCAATACCCCCGGTTTGCGATCGCTACAAGCGAGCACAGAACTCAATCAAATCCTAACAGTTCTACAACAGGAAAACATAGCACCATCGAAGCCCCTGTTAGTAAAAATTGCCCCCGACCTAGAATGGGAGGCGATCGATGATATAATCAAACTAGCCCGAACCCATAACCTAGCGGGTATCATTGCCACCAACACCACCATTAGTCGAGACCACCTAAAAACCCAATGGCTACCCCAAACCGGAAACCCCATAACTTCCGAAGCCGGCGGAATTAGTGGCGCACCCCTACGCGAAAGGTCTACCGCCGTCATTCGCCATATATGGGAACAAACCAACGGCGAAATTCCCATCATTGGCGTTGGTGGCATTTTCACCGCCGACGACGCTTGGGAAAAAATCACCGCTGGCGCTAGTCTCCTTCAAGTATACACCGGATGGGTTTACGAAGGTCCTCTCATGGTACGTCGTCTTCTCACCGGACTCCTACACAAACTAGAAGACCACGGACTCAACCACATTTCCCAAGCCATAGGTCTAGCCAACTCTCACCCCCATTAAATTTAGCCACCATCTCTCAATCATGTTGGGTTTCACTGCGTTTCACCCAACCTACATGGCTGCGGTTTTGGGAAGTAGGTTGGGTGGAGGTACGAAACCCAACGCCACCATCTCTCCATCATGTTGGGTTTCACTGCGTTTCACCCAACCTACATGGCTAGGGTTTTGGGAAGTAGGTTGGGTGGAGGTACGAAACCCAACGCCACCATCTCTCCATCATGTTGGGTTTCACTGCGTTTCACCCAACCTACATGGCTGCGGTTTTGGGAAGTAGGTTGGGTGGAGGTACGAAACCCAACGCCACCATCTCTCCATCATGTTGGGTTTCACTGCGTTTCACCCAACCTACATGGCTAGGGTTTTGGGAAGTAGGTTGGGTGGAGGTACGAAACCCAACGCCACCATCTCTCCATCATGTTGGGTTTCACTGCGTTTCACCCAACCTACATGGCTAGGGTTTTGGGAAGTAGGTTGGGTGGAGGTACGAAACCCAACGCCACCATCTCTCCATCATGTTGGGTTTCACTGCGTTTCACCCAACCTACATGGCTAGGGTTTTGGGAAGTAGAAGTAGGTTGGGTGGAGGTACGAAACCCAACGCCACCATCTCTCCATCATGTTGGGTTTCACTGCGTTTCACCCAACCTACATGGCTAGGGTTTTGGGAAGTAGGTTGGGTGGAGGTACGAAACCCAACGCCACCATCTCTCCATCATGTTGGGTTTCACTGCGTTTCACCCAACCTACATGGCTAGGGTTTTGGGAAGTAGGTTGGGTGGAGGTACGAAACCCAACGCCACCATCTCTCCATCATGTTGGGTTTCACTGCGTTTCACCCAACCTACATGGCTGCGGTTTTGGGAAGTAGGTTGGGTGGAGGTACGAAACCCAACGCCACCATCTCTCCATCATGTTGGGTTTCACTGCGTTTCACCCAACCTACATGGCTACATGGCTGCGGTTTTGGGAAGTAGGTTGGGTGGAGGTACGAAACCCAACGCCACCATCTCTCCATCATGTTGGGTTTCACTGCGTTTCACCCAACCTACATGGCTAGGGTTTTGGGAAGTAGGTTGGGTGGAGGTACGAAACCCAACGCCACCATCTCTCCATCATGTTGGGTTTCACTGCGTTTCACCCAACCTACATGGCTGGGGTTTTGGGAAGTAGGTTGGGTGGAGGTACGAAACCCAACGCCACCATCTCTCCATCATGTTGGGTTTCACTGCGTTTCACCCAACCTACATGGCTGGGGTTTTGGGAAGTAGGTTGGGTGGAGGTACGAAACCCAACGCCACCATCTCTCCATCATGTTGGGTTTCACTGCGTTTCACCCAACCTACATGGCTGGGGTTTTGGGAAGTAGGTTGGGTGGAGGTACGAAACCCAACGCCACCATCTCTCCATCATGTTGGGTTTCACTGCGTTTCACCCAACCTACATGGCTGCGGTTTTGGGAAGTAGGTTGGGTGGAGGTACGAAACCCAACGCCACCATCTCTCCATCATGTTGGGTTTCACTGCGTTTCACCCAACCTACATGGCTAGGGTTTTGGGAAGTAGGTTGGGTGGAGGTACGAAACCCAACGCCACCATCTCTCCATCATGTTGGGTTTCACTGCGTTTCACCCAACCTACATGGCTAGGGTTTTGGGAAGTAGGTTGGGTGGAGGTACGAAACCCAACGCCACCATCTCTCCATCATGTTGGGTTTCACTGCGTTTCACCCAACCTACATGGCTGGGGTTTTGGGAAGTAGGTTGGGTGGAGGTACGAAACCCAACGCCACCATCTCTCCATCATGTTGGGTTTCACTGCGTTTCACCCAACCTACATGGCTAGGGTTTTGGGAAGTAGGTTGGGTGGAGGTACGAAACCCAACGCCACCATCTCTCCATCATGTTGGGTTTCACTGCGTTTCACCCAACCTACATGGCTGCGGTTTTGGGAAGTAGGTTGGGTGGAGGTACGAAACCCAACGCCACCATCTCTCCATCATGTTGGGTTTCACTGCGTTTCACCCAACCTACATGGCTGCGGTTTTGGGAAGTAGGTTGGGTGGAGGTACGAAACCCAACGCCACCATCTCTCCATCATGTTGGGTTTCACTGCGTTTCACCCAACCTACATGGCTAGGGTTTTGGGAAGTAGGTTGGGTGGAGGTACGAAACCCAACGCCACCATCTCTCCATCATGTTGGGTTTCACTGCGTTTCACCCAACCTACATGGCTAGGGTTTTGGGAAGTAGGTTGGGTGGAGGTACGAAACCCAACGCCACCATCTCTCCATCATGTTGGGTTTCACTGCGTTTCACCCAACCTACATGGCTGCGGTTTTGGGAAGTAGGTTGGGTGGAGGTACGAAACCCAACGCCACCATCTCTCCATCATGTTGGGTTTCACTGCGTTTCACCCAACCTACATGGCTAGGGTTTTGGGAAGTAGGTTGGGTGGAGGTACGAAACCCAACGCCACCATCTCTCCATCATGTTGGGTTTCACTGCGTTTCACCCAACCTACATGGCTAGGGTTTTGGGAAGTAGGTTGGGTGGAGGTACGAAACCCAACGCCACCATCTCTCCATCATGTTGGGTTTCACTGCGTTTCACCCAACCTACATGGCTAGGGTTTTGGGAAGTAGGTTGGGTGGAGGTACGAAACCCAACGCCACCATCTCTCCATCATGTTGGGTTTCACTGCGTTTCACCCAACCTACATGGCTGGGGTTTTGGGAAGTAGGTTGGGTGGAGGTACGAAACCCAACGCCACCATCTCTCCATCATGTTGGGTTTCACTGCGTTTCACCCAACCTACATGGCTAGGGTTTTGGGAAGTAGTCAACCACATTTCCGATATTCTGTAGGGGCGGGTTCCACAGTCAACCACATTTCCCAGCAGTAAGATTAATAAACCCGCCCCTCCACGGTCAACCCAACGCCACCATCTCTCAATCATGTTGGGTTTCACCCAACCTACATGGCTGCGGTTTTGGGGAGTAAGAGAAAATTACCACCGTTGATTCTGTTAATATGAATTTTTGGGAAAATTTAGTTACAATATGTAGTAACAGTCAAGGCATGGAATTTGAATGGGATGAAACTAAACGTCTGACGAACCTCCGCAAACATGGCATTGATTTTATTGATGTTCCCCTTGTTTTTGATGGAGATATCGTAACCTTTGAAGATGACCGATCCAATTATGGAGAGCAGAGGTTTGTGACTTTGGGTTTGTTACAAGGGCGAGTGGTCGCTATTGTCCATACAGAACAAGAAGAATATATTCGGATTATTTCTGCGAGAAAAGCTACTAAATATGAACAACAAATTTACTTCGAGCAACTCTCAAACTGACTGGAACCGCCTAGACCGGATGACTGATGAAGAAATTGATTTTTCTGATTGTCCAGAAATTACGCCAGAAATGGTTACTAAAGCAGTAGTTAGGCGAGGTTCACCTAATTATCAGACCAAAACACAAGTGACTTTAAGTATTGATAGTGATGTTTTAGACTGGTTTAAATCGCAAGGTCAGAGTTATCAGACTGAGATTAATCGTTTACTGCGATCGTATATGGAAGCCCAGCAATAGTCTTTTTTCCCCAATTTGAGTAGGTTGGGTGGAGGTACGAAACCCAACGCCACCATCTCTCCATCATGTTGGGTTTCACCCAACCTACATGGCTGCGGTTTTGGGAAGTAGTCAACCACATTTCCGATATTCTGTAGGGGCGGGTTCCACAGTCAACCACATTTCCCAGCAGTAAGATTAATAAACCCGCCCCCCTCCACGGTCAACCTAACAACACCATCTCTCCATCATGTTGGGTTTCACTGCGTTTCACCCAACCTACATGGCTAAAATTATTAATTATTAATTGTTAATTGTCCATTGTGGCTAATACATCAGCAATAGTCTGGGAGGGGACTCGATCGCTAATAGTGACTGTGCCAATTTCCCGAGGGAGAATAAACCGGACTTGACCATCTTTCACCTTCTTATCAGTTTGCAGGATATCGATAATTTTATCAATCTTTAATCCTTGGGGAAGATGAATAGGTAAACCTGCCTTTTTAATCAGTAATTCCTGGCGGCGATCGCTATCATTTCCCCATAATTGCATCTTTACCGCAATTTGACCAGCAGCAACCATCCCAATAGCCACCGCTTCCCCGTGTACCAATTCCAAATATCCTGTCAGACTCTCCACCCCATGACCGATAGTATGACCATAATTCAAAATCGCCCTCAGTCCCGATTCCTTTTCGTCCTTGCTAACCACATCAGCCTTACTTTGACAGGAACGGACTATAATTTCTGTCAGTAGTTCCCCGCTCAAATCATCAATGCTGTCGAGGTTATCTGCCTCTTCTAGGCGCTCAAATAACTGTTTATCCCAAATCACCCCATATTTAATCACCTCCGCCATTCCCGCCCGAAATTCTCGGACTGGTAGAGTTGTCAAAACTTCCGGGTCTATTACCACTAAACGGGGTTGATGAAAAGCGCCAATCAAATTTTTACCCTGGGGATGATTTACCCCTGTTTTCCCACCAATAGAAGCATCCACCATGGCTAATAGAGACGTGGGAACCTGTAGGACATTAATTCCCCGCAGCCAGGTAGCAGCAGCAAAGCCGGTCATATCTCCAATGACTCCCCCCCCCAAAGCGATCATAGTAGAACTACGTTCTAGGCGGTGTTCTAGGGCGCTATTATAGATAGATTGGACGGTGGAGAGTGTTTTATACTGTTCTCCAGCGGGAAGGACTACCGAGGACACCTGAAAGCCAGCATTCTCTATTGAGGCGATCGCCCTTTCTCCGTAATGTGCAAAAATTTCCGGGTTAGATACCAATAGGGCTTTTTTTCCTAACTTCAGGGAAGACATCAAAGACCCCAAGCGGTCTAAATTCCCCGCCGCCACAGAAATATCATAGGACATTGGCCCTAAATTAACCCGAATTACAGACGACATGATGGCTTCCTCGTAAATTCCGCTAATTTCCCCTATGAGGCTGTATTCTAGCGCACCTCGTGTTTCAATGGAAGATGCAAAAGTTGACTTATCGGGAGATATTGACCATGACCATTGATGGTGCGATCGCTTATGCTTTACTGTATGTAGTAGCTATCGGTGCGGCGGCTGGCATTATGTTCACCCTGCGACTGGTAAAACTGATCTAAATAGTCTCATAGACTGATAATGCTGTATCTGCGAACTTAATCTGATTCGCCGATGCAGCATTAATCTATGATCGGGGAAATCAGCGATTTTCCGTATTGAGTTGTTTCTCCAATTTCCGACTGGCTAAAGACATTAAATAACAGAATAGCCAGTAGAGGATACCCACGAATAGATAAACCTCCGCATAGCGTCCCAAAAATCGCGGGTTAGCTAAAATTGAACGGCTGATCCCTAGCAATTCTACCAGTCCGACTATGGCTAATAGGGTGGTATCTTGAAAGAGACTAATAAACTGACCGACAATGGAAGGGATGGAGATTTTTAAGGCTTGGGGTAAGATGATTAAAGCCATAGTTAAAGGTGCATTAATACCTAGGGCTTTTGCTGCTTCATATTGACCTCTGGGGATGGCTTGTAGTCCGCCTCGGACGTTTTCTGCTAGGTAGGCTGAACTAAACATGGTCAAACCTACGATCGCCCTCAAAATGCGATCGGGTCGCATTCCTTCTGGTAAAAATAGGGGGAGAAGAATTTGACCCATAAACAGGATGGTAATTAGGGGTAAGCCTCTGATAACTTCAATATAGGCGATAGATAATCCTCTAATTACTGGTAAATCACTTTGTCTACCTAAAGCTAATAAAACCCCCAGGGGAAAACATAGTAAAATGCTAATTACTGACATCAGCAGGGTTAGCATTAATCCTCCCCATAGGTCGGTGGAAACTCCCCTTAATCCTAAGCCGCCACCTATTAACCACAGGCTGATAATTAATAGCATAAACCAAGAAAATGGCAGCCATTTTCCTAGTTGCGGTTTCCGGCTGGCAATTTTGCGCCCTCCCCAACTGCTAACTACTAGGATAAATAATAGGGCGATCGCCATTATACGATAAGGTATCGGAGTTGGTACTAAAGCCATTAACATGGCGACCACACTCAGGGAAATGACAATATTTTGGCTGAAGAGGATGGTTTGGCGGCGGGCTAAAAATCCCCAGGTCAAACCTGATAAAATGCTAACTATTCCCAACAATAACCACAAGCGCCAATATTGATCACTGGGAAACCGACCGACCATAAATAAGTGCAAATTGGCGGGAATTACTTCCCATTTGGCGGTCACTCTCGCCCAGGATACAAAGCCTATTAACATCCACAGCAGGAAACTGGCGATCGCCATGGTAAATAAGCCATTATACCAGGTATTAAACAGGTTATCACGCAGCCATTGGGGAAAGTCTCTTGACTGGGAAGGGGCTTGACGGGTTAAGGTAGGTTGAGGATTGGCTGTCATTTTCAGAATAGGTAATTATTAACTGTCATGGTGGGGAAAGGTGAGGGGTTTTGAGAGTTTCTTAAACCCCCCTGGTAGTCTTGGTTAACTGTAGTTATCTTTCCTGAAGTTGAACCCGGCGATTAAGGAAGTTCATAAATAGGGAAATAATCAGGTTGATGGTTAGATAGGTTGCCATAATAATTACCATGACCTCTACCGCCCTCCCACTCTGGTTAAAGGTGGTATTGGCAACATTATACAGGTCAGCGTAAGCTACGGCGATCGCTAAACTGGAATTTTTTGCCAAGTTCAAATATTGACTATTGAGAGGAGGAATAATCACCCGCAAAGCCTGGGGAAATACGACTAGACGCATGACTAAACCTGGTTTTAACCCTAGAGACCGGGCGGCTTCCCATTGTCCTTTGGCTACAGATTGAATCCCGGCGCGAACAATTTCGGCAATGTAAGCGGCAGTATAAAATACTAACCCCACTAACAAAGCACTAAATTCAATAGTTAGCCTGAGACCACCTCGTAAAACCGGATTATTTTCGGTTCCGGTGATGGCGGGAACTTCCCAACCAAAACCAAACAGGATGATTAACAACGATACTAAGGCGATGATACCTAGGGCGATTAATTGCGGTTGACCAGAAGCACCCTTTTCTACCATTATTTTAGTGCGTTGTTTCCATATCCAAAATGAGGCGATCGCCGCTATTACCAAAAACCCTAACCACACCCAGATTAAAGAACTAGATGGCCAAGGAATGAAAATCCCCCGCTGAGTTAGGAAAATCGCATCAAAAACCCCCAGGCGATCGCTAACTGAGGGTAGTTGTAGAAATATCCCATACCAGAATAGTAGTTGTAGCAGTAGGGGTGTATTTCTGACTATTTCTACATATACTAACCCAATTTGACGCACTAGCCAGTTACTGGAAAAATACGAAATTCCCGCAATAATTCCGACAATGGTAGTTAGGATAATCCCAAAAAACATCACTCGCAGCGTGTTTACTAAACCCGCTAGGAGAACCTGTCTATAAGGGTCCGTCGGTTGGTAGGGGATGATACTTTCACCGATCGCAAATCCGGCGGTACTATTTAAAAATCCGAATCCGAACCTAATTCCGCTTCTTTGTAGGTTCTGATTCAGGTTCATGGTAAATATACTAATAATCGCGATCACAATTACTAGGATGATTACCTGAAACGCAATTTTCCCAAAGCGATCGTCTCGCCAAAGGGGGATTTTTGGTTGATTTGGATTCGTTGTCATTTTCCCTGATTTGTGATTTGGGGTGCGGAGTTTTCAGCATAATTAACTACTCCTAAAATAGCCGTCAAAATTGCTACGAATTAACTACTGATTTTTAGACAGTTATTGAGAGTCTTTATCATTAGTTAATTTTCCCGCCCACAATAACTGGGATGATCATAATACAAAATTAGCCCATGGAGTTCACTGGCAACTCACTAGGAAAACCTGAGACATGGCGGCGACCACCTAGAGAGGGGTTTATTTTCTAGCGATGACCCCCTGATGGTTTCCCCAGAGACCAGGTAAAATCAGGCTATGGGAAAAATTCCATCAGACTTGACACGGACTTAGTGAGAATATATACGAATAATGCCCTATGATGGTAGGGGGTATTGATTACAAAGTTTATCAATAAACCCGGCACACAGTTAAAGGAAGGTTAACAGAACTAACGATGTCTGAGTCTGCTATCTTGGATATGGTAGGGATATCAAAGCAGTATCCCAATACTAACACCTCCGCCGTCGAGGATATAAGCATCACCTTGAACCACGGAGATATCCTGGGTCTATTGGGTCCGTCTGGATGTGGTAAAACTACTCTGTTGCGAATAATTGCAGGGTTTGAACAGCCAGATAGGGGAGTGGTAGAGATTGCGGGACAGGTGGTTTCTGGGTCTAAAGAGTGGATTCCCCCAGAACGTCGGGGGGTGGGTATGGTGTTCCAGAATTATGCCTTGTTTCCTCACCTGACAGTAGCCCAAAATATTGCTTTTGGTTTGGAAATTCTCCGCAAAAAATCCCCCAAACAACTACAGTTGCGAGTGGCGGAAGTGTTAGAATTGGTGGGGTTGTCGGGATATGCCGATCGCTATCCCCATGAAATCTCTGGGGGACAGCAGCAACGGGTGGCTTTAGCACGAGCCTTGGCTCCTGGTCCTACGTTGGTGTTATTGGATGAACCCCTGAGTAATTTAGATGTACAAGTGCGGCTGAAATTGCGTCAGGAATTGCGCCAAATTCTGAAAGCAGCAAGAGCATCAGCGGTGTTTGTTACCCATGACCAGGAAGAGGCTTTATCAATTTCTGACTGGGTGGCGGTAATGCGCCATGGACATTTGGAACAGTGGGGGACTCCAGAGAAAATTTACCTAGAACCGGCTTCTCGGTTTGTGGCGGAGTTTGTTACCCAGGCTAATTTTATCCCAGCTCAACGCCGGGGGAATTTGTGGGAAACTGAGGTGGGTTGTTTTGCGATCGCCTCTAATGATGATTCCGATATAACTGAAAAAGCAGATTTGATGGTGCGACAAGAAGATTTTATCCTCAAACCTGACGAAACGGCTTCGGTGGTGATTCGCGATCGCCAGTTTTTGGGTCGCGAACTTCATTATTGTTTACAGGTTCCTTCTGGAGGTGAACTGATTGCTCGTACTCCCTTCGGAGGGCGATCGCTTCCTGTCGGTATGCGGGTACAGGTGATGTTTCCTCAAGACTCGGTGCGCGTGTTTCCCGCTGTTTCCGGCTCTGAGACTCGGACATCAGCTTATGTCTCGGTTCCCCATTAGGGTAGTACCCCCGAATTTTGCTTTACAAAACTTTAAATTTTTCCGGTTCTGATCACAAAGATTAACTATAGGTTGAATTGTGATCGATTTTTGGTAAGATCTGGTTAGACCAGCTAAGTTGTATAACGGCTGAGGAGGGGGTAATGCCAAGAAAGAAAAAACGGGGAGTCACGACTTTGTATTCAGAAACTAAGGTAAAAATTGGGGTGTCACTGACACCAACAGGAGCTAAATTATTAAGCACAACTGCTAAGGAGTTGGGTCTGTCGCGTTCGGAATTTGTCGAACGTATTGCTAGGGGTGACTTTAATATCTCTATGGATGAAGAAGGCACAACTATTAGCCTGGCTAACACCAATACACAAACAGAAGTTGATTCTCAATCAGATGATAGCCCGGCTCTTACAGCAGAATTAGAAAAGCGATCGGCTGAATATGATCAACTTCAGCAGGAATACGAAACCCTGCAAAAACAAGTTATAGAACAGGCGAATACTATCGCTGAACTCGAACAAAAACTAGGTCAGTTGCCAGAATTACAAGTGCAACTGGAAAATAGTGTTCCGGCTAAGGAGTATCATGACGTTCAGCAAGAACTCCAACAACATAAAGACTCAATTACTGACCTTAAAAAACAGCTTAAACGGATTGTAGAACTTGAGAGTAAACTGGCGAACACGGTTTCACTCGAAGACCATGAAGCCCTGAAACAGCAAAATCAGAAAACTATTAATCAACTCCAAAGCCAACTGGGTGACTCTCAAAAGCTACAACAGCAATTGGAACAGCAGAAATCTACTGTGGCTGATTTACAATCTCAGTTAAAACACACTGTGGCGGCTGAGGTTCACCAAAAGCTACAACAGCAATTGGAACAGCAGAAATCTACTGTGGCTGATTTACAATCTCAGTTAAAACAAACTGTGGCGGCTGAGGTTCACCAAAAGCTACAACAGCAATTGGAACAGCAGAAATCTACTGTGGCTGATTTACAATCACAGTTAAAACAAACTGTGGCGGCTGAGGTTCACCAAAAGCTACAACAGCAATTGGAACAGCAGAAATCTACTGTGGCTGATTTACAATCTCAGTTAAAACAAACTGTGGCGGCTGAGGTTCACCAAAAGCTACAACAGCAATTGGAACAGCAGAAATCTACTGTGGCTGATTTACAATCACAGTTAAAACAAACTGTGGCGGCTGAGGTTCACCAAAAGCTACAACAGCAATTGGAACAGCAGAAATCTACTGTGGCTGATTTACAATCACAGTTATCTGCAAGTGTTTCCAGAGACAGCTATCAGAAACTAGAACAGGAAGCAGAACAACACAAAAATCTGATTAATCAGTTACAAGAACAGTTAGAAAATCGACAAGCCGAAATCACTGAGGTTCAGCAAAAACTTACTCGCATTGCGGAACTGGAAGGGATGCTATCACAAACTGTTCCGGCGGATAAGTATAGCGCTTTACAAATACAATCAGAACATCAGCGCTATATGGTTGAAACCATGAAAAAACAGTTGTGGGATTTGGTTAGTTCAGACCATAACCTAGAGTTGGGTGAACTGGAAACTGTTGATGGTCTGGTTAAATGCTGTGGTGTAGTTAGGCAAAAATTAGAGTCACAGGCGCGGGCGATTTCTGCTTTACAACAAAGAACTCAGGAGTTGCAGAGTTTGGCAATGTTGGCTGAGTCTCATTTGAATAAGTGGAGTAACCGCATTTTTTCTAAGACTTATTAATGGCTGCTGTTGGTTTCTATCTTGGTTAATTGAAAGGCTAATAAATGGGCGCATCAGTTTAGATGAAATGCGCCCCTGGTCTCTTGAATCTTTAACAGGTAGGTGAGTGATTATTAAACAGTTAACTGTTCGATCGCCTTTGTTTCGGGGTTAATGGACATTTTTTTGAGCCAGCTATAGTTAGCACCTAAAGCACCGAAAAAGGTTTGATGTACGGCATAATTAACCCCAAATTCCTCACAAACTTCTGCTAAAATCGGAGCAATTTTAGGATAGTGAATGTGGCAGATATGAGGAAATAGATGGTGGACGGCTTGATAGTTTAATCCCCCTACATACCAGTTAATAATTGGGTTTTTGGGGGCAAAATCAACGGTGGTTTTTACTTGTGCGATCGCCCATTCATCATCAATGTGTAAATTGTCGGGGTCTAAAAATTCCGCCGGTTCAATGACATGGGCTAACATAAATACCACACAGGCGACCAGTCCATGGGTCATATAGACAATAGAAGCGCCGATAACGGCTTCTAAGGGAGAATAACCAACGGCGATGGGGATGATTAAAAACACAGCCACACCGAAGGCTTTAAAGGCGAGTAAGGTTGCTATATCTACCCATGTTGGGGTGGGGATTTTATGGTCATGATATTGGCGCTTAAATAGCATAGTTTGCACATCTGCTATAGACCAATAGTAGGGAATGAACGGATAGACAAACCAAATGAACAGATGTTGATAGCGATGATACCAGCGATATTCCATGCTAGGAGACATCCGCACCAATTCATCCCCATGAATTTCTACGTCATGGCCTAGAATGTTGGTGTAGGTATGATGAAGCACATTGTGGCGAAACTTCCATAAATAACTAGAAACTCCGATCGCATCATGGGTTAATCCAGATAGATAATTCACCCATTGATATTTAGAATAACCGCCATGATTTCCGTCATGGCTAATATTAAAACCGACGGCGGAAACTCCAAAACCTAACACAATGCAACCCAGTAGTTTCATCCACAGCACATCAGGGCCAAAAACCACGAAGGTCCAAGCTGATACTACCCAAGCCAGAATAATTGCCGTTTTGAGGTACATGGCGGGGTTATCACGGGGGGAAATATTCTCCGCTTCAAAATAAGCGTTTACTCGACGATTTAGTTCTTTGCGGAACCCAATACTTTTCCCAAAAGTTACTTTTGACGTTGTTGATGTCATTAAACCTAAATTTTATTGATCACAAGCATGAGATTATAACACTGGTGGCAAAAAAAAACCTCACTGTCAACCCAGGCCCCTAAAAATTAAGGTTTTTTTAAGACTTTTGTGGAGATAGCCCACACCTGGGCCAACAATTAGGGAATCATTAAACTTGATTATATTTCGCAAATATCAACAGTGGATAACATAGGCAAATGTCAATAATTGCTGGCAAAATTAGTCACAAAAAAAATTGGTGTTTTGGCAAATTTATTGTATAATTGAACTGGGGATATTAACCTTAAATATCCTCACCTGAAATAGGAGAAAGTTATGCAAGAAATGTATCAGGGGGCAACGGGACTGCGACAACGTATCGCCCAGCTATCAGCAAATCCTAATGCTCAAGCCATTGCCATTGGAGTGACAGCAGTAGCGCTGACTCCGGTGGTTTTGCCCCTGGTTAAGCCAGTTCTGAAGGCTACGATTAAATCGGGTGTGACTTTGTTTGAAAAAGCTAAAGTCGCTATGGCTGAAACTGGGGAAATGGTGGCAGACATAGCAGCAGAAGCCAAAGCGGAAGCCTTGACAGAAGCTCAAAAGAGAGCGAGTTTAAAGTCGGCTATTTCCACGCCGCAACTCTCCCCAAACCAGGAATAAGCTAAAGGAGGATGTAGGCTATAGTTTAGAGGTGGCTTGAATATTCTATCAGCCACCTGTTGATCTATGGTGATTAATTCATAACTGATAATTCGTGAGCATTCCCATGGTTGAAAGCCTCAGCAATCATAGGCTTATAGATGGAATCGGGTAACTCCCGTTCCTTAGCTTCTGCTATCCACTGGGAGAGTGGAATTTCTCGACGACGTGATGATGATAACCGGGGCTTACTAACTGTCTTGGTGTTTGTTTGAGAAATTTTAGTAATAGCTGGCAGGAGTTTCGGCCCTAAGACCAAGACCCCTAGGCCCACCCAAGTTAAGGGATGATTGCCATGTCCATCCTCGATCATCTCTTTGAAATGAAAGGTGAGTACCGATTTTTCCAAATGAATCAGAGACATAACCTGTTCGACTGAAATATAATAAGATCAACATTCTGCTATTTATCAGGTTAGCAGGATTTTGCACATAACTGATAACTATTTGCAACAATTTTTATCCGGCTAGGAACTAGCCCAACCCAGGGGACGGGTTTATTAGTGTATCGATTAATTAGCCGGTGGGGGGCGGGTTTATTAGTCTTCTGGTGACTAGATATAATTGACGGTGGAACCCGCCCCTACAATTATCGGGGGCGGGTTTATTAGTCTTCTGGTGACTAAATATAATTGACGGTGGAACCCAGAGGGCGGGTTTATTAGTCTTCTGGTGACTAAATATAATTGACGGTGGAACCCAGAGGGCGGGTTTATTAGTCTTCTGGTGACTAAATATAATTGACGGTGGAACCCGCCCCTACAATTATCGGTTGTCCGTTATCCTATCGATTAATTAGCCGGTGGGGGGCGGGTTTATTAGTCTTCTGGTGACTAGATATAATTGACGGTGGAACCCGCCCCTACAATTATCGGGGGCGGGTTTATTAGTCTTCTGGTGACTAAATATAATTGACGGTGGAGGCGCGCCCCTACAATTATCCGTTGTCCATTTGATGTTCAACCAGGGGCCGGAGACTGTTCATTCCGGCTGCGATCGCTGAACCATTGTGGATAGCAGTGGCCACTAAAGGATTGAGTCCGACGGTGGAAGCCAACCCCAAAGCTGCTAAATTCGGGGCTACGACGAGAGCGATATTTTGGTCAATTAAATTGCGAGTTTGACGGGCGATATCAATGGCTTCTAAAACGTCTAAGAGGTTATTATTCATCAACACTACATCAGCGGTTTCTCTCGCAATATCAGAACCATGTTCAAAGGAAATGGAAACATCCGCATAAGCTAAAGCTACGGAATCATTTAACCCATCTCCGACAAAAGCGACAGTCCGACCGGCGCGATGTAAATCACGAACAATACGAGCTTTTTCATCGGGGAAGGCTTCCGCATAAACCCGCGATTTAGGAATCCCTAATTGTTCAGCAACGAAGGCGGCGCGTTGGGGGTTATCTCCGGTGAGTAAATGTACCTGAATACCATAATTTTGTTGTAGGGCTTGTAGGAGGCGATCGCTTTCGGGTTTCAGGGGGTCAGTATATTCAATCACCCCTTGAAAATTGCCATCACAAGCTACATAAATTTGGGTCATTTGGGTAGTTGTCATCTGAGCAATCAGGGAATTATCACCCCAATTAACCCCCTGTTGTTCCAGAAAACGTTGACTTCCCACCAATACCTGATGGCTTTCAATTTCGGCTCGTACTCCCAAGCCCAAATCATAGAACCATTCTCCCCGTGGGGGAATAGTAATGTCAAGTTGAGCAGCATAATTAACGATCGCCTCTGCGACGGGGTGATTAAGCCTCATTTCCGCCGCCGCCGCCAGTTTTAGCAGTTCGGTTTCTGACATTCCTCCGGGAATAGTCCGCACCGCAGCGATCGCAATTTCACCCTCGGTCAGAGTTCCGGTTTTATCAAAAACCACGGTATCAACTTCGGCGAGTTGTTCCAAAGTCCGACCACTGCGAACCAAGATACCATGGCGGGTTGTATGATTTAATGCACCCCAAAAAGCCGTAGGGATTGACACTCTAATTCCGGTGACAAAATCGAGGGTAAGAATAGCGGCAGCCCTGGCGGAATCTCGGCTAGTCACTAATACAATACCCGCCAATAGTAGAGACGGCCAGATTAACCTATCTGCTACTTTTTCGGCATAGTTAGCCATGCGGGTATCATAGACGGGAGCCTTTTGTAATAATTCTATACTCAAAGCTGCCCTAGTTTGGGAACCGACGCGATCGGCTTGTAAATAAAGCTGTCCTGAACGCACCAAAGTAGAAGCTAAAACGGATTCTCCCACCCGTTTAACTAATGGCATTGCTTCCCCAGTTAAACCCTGTTCATCAATAACGGCTTCCCCTTTTAAAACAGTACCATCTACGGGGATTTGTTCCCCCGGATAAACCACGACCTTATCCCCCACCTGAAGGCGATCGCTTGGGATTTGTTTAGGGGGTAAATCATCCACCACCACCCATGCAAACCTACCAATAGCATCCATCAAACTCGCCGTGCGTACCTCCGTCGCCCGCGCCGTTTTTTCCCGAATTACATCCCCCAATTCATGCAGTAAAATCACCATAGCCGGGGTAACTAACTTACCCTGAGTCGCGCTTAAACTCAGGGCGAGAAAATCCAGACAATCAATATTCAACCGTCGCTGATTAATCAAGCTATTAAAAGCCCGTTTAGCCACAGGAAAAGCCGCTAGAATAAACGCTATTCTCGCCACGGATCGCAATCGTGTTAATTGCGGAAACCGACTTAAAACCGCCAACGCCGTCGCTATAATTGGCAGCCTCAGACTCGACTCCGTTTCCTCTAAATACCCTGATTCTTCCGGGGTTTCCGGCTCATTATTAACCCTAAAATTTGGCTTATCATAAAACTCTTGATTTGTCAAGTCTTTGACTGCATTAATCACCAAATTTGATAAGTCAACCGCCGCCAATTGATTAGGGACATACTGAACCACCATACAGGCGGCTACCCGGTTAATCCGCACAGAGGTAATACCGGAGTGTTTTTCTAAAAGCGGCTGAATTTCAGTAGCTAATTGGGGATGTTTAGCTAATAGGGGAAGCCGAAACCGAGTCCGTCCAGCCACCTGATGAATAACCTGGCATTCTTGATTAGATAATGATGGTGATATTGCAGTGGTCATGATGTTGCTTCAGAATCATCGGGGACGGAATTTTCATCTGGTTTAGCAGTAGTTTCAGCAATTTCTAGGATACTAACTAAATACATACCTAATTCCAATTCTGAAACCCCAGCCGGGTCATATTGAATAATCAAAGATGCAGCCGTCCGGTTAATGCGTACCGATTTAACTCGCTGTTCATCAGACAAAAGTTTTTCTAACCGTTTCGCATAGAGAACATCAGTCATTAAACGGGGAATACGCAGCCGAAGCCGTCCGGGTATAGAATGGACAATGGTATAATCTTCGGTTTGAGTTGTGGTAGCTGTCGGACTATTATCTTGATGGTTGTTAGGACTTTCAGCTTGAGTCGAATTAGTAGCCGGAGAGTTAGCCTTAGCCTCCTGTTTTAATTGTCTAACTAATTGACGAATAATTGCTGCCATTAACAGGTTAACCATCAAGGCTTGCGCGCCCCGTAGCTGCAGGCGACTGGTAACTAATAAACCCGCCAACACAGGTAAAATCGTCACCACTTCCTCATAGTCTTCTAACCACCGACCTATTTGGGGAAGAATATCGGGATTTTCTACGGTTTTAACTTCTGTAGATAATGCTGAATCAGTCATCGTCAATTTACCTTATTTTTAGGAGAGTATACCATGGAAATTTACCAACCATATAACTAGGATAACTATTGACAACCTCTGCGGTGTCGATGTCGGTGTCCACCATCACAGTTTTTGTGGTTAGATATGGCTATAGTTTGACTACCTCTGCTGACACAACGTTTAAAGGCGGGTAAATGGTTTTCTTGGGATGCACGTTGCAAATTTAAGAACACATTTTGTACATCCCAGTAGTTTGATGTTGCCTTCAATAACCTTTGATACATTTCCCCATTTTCAATTTCGGCTTTAACTCCTTGTTCGCAGGCTTCTTGTACTGAGTCGGGGGGAATTATACGAGTTTCCCAGTCATCCTCTGGTATGGGAATATTATACCTGATAAACAGTGGCATTAATGCCTGTATATGCCGTTTTTCAGCTTCGATAATATTCACAAAAGGTTTAATCGGTCCGAATTTTTGGATAATTAACCGATAGGTTGCACAGGCTTTATATTCATCCTGTATGGCTTCACATAAAGCCTGTTTAAGGTCATCAAATTCTGGATTATTTGACATCTTGATTAACTCCTGATTCACTCATTAAATTAGGGAGATATCCATTCGTAAAACTCGATCGCTTCTGGGGGGCAACTATGACAGCCTCCGCAGGCTTTACCTTCCACCTTACAAACCCGCCCTTTTCTAATTAATTTTCCCAGCATTAATCGCAGGGTTTCCGCATCAATTTTCATTTGATGTTCTAATTCTGCTAAAGAAACGCGACCATGATTTCTGAGATGATTTTGCAGTTGTTGAAGTAGCATAATTTACCACCGTATAAAGCTGCGATCGCTAGTCTCTATTTTATCATGAATATACCTGTTAACACGGAGAAACAGAATTTTCACAAATCTTTGAGACTAGCTACCACAAAAAAGGCTAATAGCAACAGGTGAGATAACCTGCTTTTTTGGCAAGTGCAACCCCGACTACAAACGGGGAGAATGGCGACGGTTACTAACAGCTTTGAGACTGACTAAAGTAGCACCCATGACAATACAAAGTCCCATCAATAAACCCAAAGCCTCTCCGGTATTTTGTGATAAATTCATGGCCTGATAGTAGAAACTAGCAACCCAGTAGGCTAGTCCAGTAGTCCAAAGCGCCACAAACACCGTCCAACCCAGATTAGTTTCCCGGTAAACAGCGGCAATTGCAGACACACAGGGGAAATAAAGCAACACAAATAACAGGAAAGCAAAAGCGGCGCTAGAACTACCAAACCGTTGATACATTTGACCAAAGGTGCTATAACTAACCTGCTGTGCTGTCGCGGCTTCTTCCTGATTATCAGTGCTTTCCATAATACTTAAACCAACCGGATCAAGTATTTGATTACCTAAATCAGCTAAGTTAGCGGGAATACTAGCAAAGGCTTCGGCCATACCTCCCCAAAAACTAAATTCTTCTTCTGCTTCTTCCTCGGAGTCGGCAGCGGATGCTTGATCAGCCCCTAATTGCTTATAAAGGGCATCCATACTACCAACCATGACCTCTTTGGCAAATACTCCGGTAAATAAGCCGACAGTAGCCGGCCAATTATCTTGAGTGATTCCCATGGGGCTAAAAACTGGGGTAATTGTGCGACTAACGGCACTCAAAAGAGAATCCTGGCTATCCTGTTTCCCAAAAGAACCATCGGTTCCGACAGAGTTTAATAAACCCAGAATTAACACGACAATCACAATCATTTTCCCGGCGCGGGTGATAAAGGCTTTTAACCTTTCCCAAGCGCGGATTAATACACCTTTGGGGGTGGGAATATGATAGGGGGGTAATTCCATGACAAAGGGGGCAGATTGACCGCGTAAGAGGGTATGCTTCATGACTAACCCGGTGAACACGGCGGCTAAAATGCCGATGATGTAAAGTAAGAAAACGATATTTTGTCCGTTTCTGGGGAAAAATGCTGCTACAAATAGGGCATAAACTGGTAGGCGCGCCCCACAGGACATAAAGGGATTCATTAAGACGGTCATTAGGCGATCGCGAGGATTTTCTAAGGTCCTGGTTGCCATAATACCGGGAATATTGCAGCCAAAACCGACCATCATGGGCACAAAAGATTTACCCGGAAGCCCCATAAACCGCATAAACCGATCCATAACAAAGGCGGCGCGGGCGAGATAGCCAGAGTCTTCTAAGATGGCTAGACAGATAAACATTAAGCCAATTTGGGGGATAAATGTAGCGGTGGTTTGGATACCGCCGCCAACTCCTTCGGCGAGAGTACCGATTAACCAACCGGGGGCGTTAATTTGCTCAAGGCCATGGGCCATGCCATCTACAAATACGGTACCAAAGGCGATCTCAAAAAAGTCGATAAATGCGCCGCCAAAGTTAATGGAAATCAGGAACATCAGGTACATGACTACCAAAAAAATGGGTATACCCCAGGCGCGACTGAGGATGACCTGATCAATGCGATCGGAAACGTGCTGTTGTACTACATCCGATCGCTGTGTGATACCCTGTAACATCTGATGAATCCAGCTATAGCGAGCATCAGCAATCAATAGGTCGATATCTTCTCCCAGGGTTTGGTGTATGCGGTGGCGGTGGGTGGCAATTTGCTTAACGACATCTTGATTAACCAAACTTTGGCGATCGTCATATTGCAATAAACTGAGACTTTGCCAACGATGGTCTGGGGGTAAGTAGTTATATTGTTGGGCTACCGATTCGGTAATTTCACTTAGGGCGGCTTCGATAACGGCTGGATAGGCGACTTTGGCTTGGGGGCGGTCTGCCAAATGTATGGCATCTCGGACAATTTCCCGCAGTTGTTCTACCCCTCGCCCGGAACTAGCACTCATGGGAATTACGGGACAGCCTAAGCGATCGCCTAATTGTTGGGCATCAATGGTAATTTGCCGCTGCTTGGCTATATCTATCATATTCAGGGCGATCGCGATCGGTAAACCCATTTCCAGTAGTTGGGTGGTTAGATACAGATTTCGCTCTAGGTTGGACGCATCTACGATATTGATAATTAGGGTGGCTTCACCCGATAGTAAATAGTCTCGCGCTACCTGTTCATCTAATCCTGTGCTGGCATCTTCCACGTCCAGAGAGTAAACCCCTGGTAGGTCAATGACTTTGATGGTCTGGTTTTGATAACGATAGCTTCCCTCTTTCCGTTCTACGGTAACTCCGGGCCAGTTACCTACCCGCTGATTACTACCAGTTAAAGCGTTAAATAGGGTCGTTTTCCCACAGTTAGGGTTCCCCACCAAAGCAATACAGGACACCGCCGCCTTGTTATCGGTTTGGCGGTTCACTTCCATAGACTGACTCACAATTTTGTTCCTCGTTTAGGATGGGTCGATTAATGCCACCTGGAGGGCATCTGCTTCGTCTTTGCGTAAACTCAGGTTAAATCCCCTGACCTCAATTTGGGTCGGGTCTCCTAAAGGGGCGTGGCGTTTGACTGTAAATTCGACCCCTGGAGTTAATCCCATGGCTAATAATTTCCGTTTGTAGCTACCCGCACCAGAGTCATAACCAACCACCCGCAACCGAGAACCGATCGCCGCATGGCGCAACTGCACAACATTAGTTTTATTCATTGATGAGAGTTTCCTTTTGGACTGGGTGAGGTTTTCTGTGGCGACCTGAATATTCTCAGCCATATCTGCCCCCAGTCCTAAGCGATGGTCGCCTAGGGCGATAATCACTGATCCACTGGTTGTGGAACTAATGACATTTAATTCTACACCGGGCATTAACCCCATTCCCATTAGACGGGTATTGCCTCCGGCACAGTTGAGAGCAACTATATATAAGCGATCGCCTACCTTCGCCTCCGACAAAGCAAAGGCTCCCGGAGTTGATGGTTTGCCCACTACAACCAATGATTCTGGTGATTCACTTATGGTGCGATCGTGACCAGTGTTGTCTTTGAGGTAAGTAAATCCTGACCAGCTTGATCCACCATCAAAGCAGTTCACGGATACATCGGCACAGTAGTTATCATTGTCCATAATCTATTGGCTCTTGTTGAGCTAATTGAGAATTAATTTTAATTAATACCATATAACTAGGTTAAAAATCCCATTGTTAATAAATTTTTAACAAACCCCCTTGTTTAGAAAAATCAAAAATTATACCACAAAAATTAATTTTGTCAACTACTTGCAATATTTGTTTGTAGTGTGTTACATTTGTTTACAAGAAGTCAAAGAGGCAAAAATATTATGGTTCGTGGACAAATTATGGAAGAAGGTGGACGCGCAAACGTTTATGCGATCGAACCCCAAGTATATGTAGAGGAAGCGCAACAATTCGGTTTCAACAAACACGCAGAGAAACTCAACGGACGACTAGCTATGATCGGGTTTGTATCCGCCCTAGCCTTAGAAGTATTAACCGGACATGGTTTAATCGGCTGGTTAACTAGCCTGTAAAACCCAGATTTTCTCAGCCTATAATTTCAGTAGCATTTCGGAGAATTGTATGAAAACAGATTTTAACTTTCCTAACCAATACATGATGGGACCCGTAATCTTTCGACCGGACTTTAACAGTCCCTCAGAAGTGATTACCGCTAACCAAGCCTGGTCTTTATTCTTCACAGGTGGTCAGGAAGATAAAGCCCTTGGCTATAATGCAGAATACGGAAGATTTTTTACAAATTTACTGATGGCGATCGCCGTTAGCGGCGCTATTGGGGCTTTGATTTTCACTAACTTAGCCTAAGTCATCAAATTTACCTATCTCTCCCTAGTCACTAATAACAAACCGTCCCTGTTTAGAAATAAGCAGGGACTTTTTTTAGTTTTTCCCCGAATTAGCCCAACCTGTGATAAGATATTCTCGATATCGGTTCTAAGGGAAATCAGCCCTTAGAGGAAACGGGGAAAGTCCGGTGTAAGTCCGGCGCTGTCCCGCAACTGTGATGGGACTCTGTTGGTCTCTCAGTCAGAATGCCCGCCGATAAGTAACCTATTGTTGATTCATCTGCGAGGTATGGATGATGGTTGATTTAGTATTTTCACAATCTAAATATCATAGCGATCGCCCATCTAAACCCTAAGAAAATCTCAACATTATATAGATAGCCAATCGCTATAATTTCGGAGGAGTCAAAAAACCGTGCATAAAATTCCTGTAACCATCATCACCGGATTTTTAGGGGCTGGAAAAACCACCCTAATCCGCCATTTACTACAAAATAACCAAGGTCGTCGTATCGCGGTATTAGTCAATGAATTTGGCGAAGTAGGTATTGATGGCGAAATCCTCAAATCTTGCCAAGTGTGTGACGAAGAAGAAACGGAAACTAATATCATCGAATTAGCCAATGGTTGTCTGTGTTGCACCGTCCAGGAAGAGTTTTTGCCCACTATGCAAGAACTACTTAAACGCCAGGATACGATTGATTCGATATTAATAGAAACCTCTGGTTTAGCTTTACCCAAGCCACTGGTGCAAGCGTTCCGATGGCCGGAAATTCGCACTAAAGCCACTGTGGATGGTGTGATTACGGTAGTTGATAGTGAAGCCTTAGCTAATGGTCAACTGGTGGGAGATTTAGAGGCTTTAGAACAGCAGCGCCAAGCGGATGAAACCTTGGAACATGAAACACCAATTGAGGAGTTATTTGAGGATCAGTTAGCCTGTGCTGATTTGGTACTTTTGACGAAAGGCGATCGCATTGATGAAGAGTCTCAGCAGCGGGTTCACCAATGGCTAAAACAGGAGTTAACCCCAGGAGTGCAGATGGTTTCCTGTCAGCAAGGTAAAATTTCGGCTGACATATTATTAGGCTTTAATGCAGCCGTAGAAGACCATCTGGACAGTCGCCCAAGTCACCATGACCAGGAAGAGGAACACGAACACGATGATGATATCAATGCTGTGCATTTAGTCTTAGATCCGGTTGGGGACTCGGCTAGTTTAGTCAATCAATTAAAGGCGATCGCCCAGCAGTTTGAAATCTACCGGATTAAAGGTTTTGTAGCCGTCGCCAATAAACCAATGCGGATGGTAGTTCAAGGAGTCGGAAACCGATTTGAGGCCTTCTTCGATCGCCCCTGGAAAACCGACGAACCTCGCCAAACTCAACTGGTGTTTATTGGTCGTAGTCTTAATCAACAACAAATAGCCGCTTCTTTGGAATCAGAAACCATGGCGTTAAACGGGTAGAATTTGAGAGATTTTAGCGATACTTTCTAACATCTCCCCAACCAACCCGGTTTTTTTTCCAGAAGCCGGGTTTCTAATTCCCCACGATACCTTAAAAAAAGAAACCGGGTCAAAAAAGGGTTGACAACGAGTCTGCCAGCGCTATATGTTAAGGTTTACAGTTTGCAGCGCCGCCAAAACAGCCCCAATATAATCATACTTTACCCCACTTTCCGTCTCGTCTCCATCCCACCTTATCTTAATAGCATATTGCGTCCCCTGGGTATTCCCCAATTTAGTTTAGCCTCTAAGACCTGGTAGATTTACCTTGGGATGCCCAAATTTAGTCAAGGCTTCACAAATCCTGATAGGAAAACTGTTTAATCATCTATGGTTCAAAAACGAACAATTGAGGAATTGCATCAGTCAGCATCTTTATTCTGGCCAGAGTTTTTGGTTCAACAACAACTCAAACAGAGTATTATCCCGGTGTTGATTGAAACCCAACAGCAGTTTCTCTCAATTCTTGCCTTGGAATTAGAAAATCCCCTAGATATCTTTACCGCTTTAGAAATATCAAAGCTCTCCGCTAATTTATTTCTCAAACACCTTCTAATTTTAGCAGATTTTGGAGGGGAAAAACTACAACGTTTAAATCAAGAGTTTCATTTATTGTTCCCCGATGGACAATTAGAGTATGTTTGGAACAATACTCAATTTTGTTATCGTTTTCAGGCGTTACCCATATCAGGAATATTATCAAACCAAAAACTTAACATTTCCAGCCAGAAATCGCTGTTTAAAAAACACGCTTTGTCTGAAGTATATAAAGATATTATTGTTGTTATCCTGTTTGCTGGAGATTCAACAAATACTAAAATTTCTGGCATTTTTAAGACTTGGGGATGTCAAATTGGAGAATTAATGGGTAAGTACGATGAACTTTCCGAGTTTATAAGCCAGCGTTATATTTATCTAAGCCGTATTACTGCAGGAGCTAAAAGTAATGATTTGGGTCAGCTTTTGCAACGTCATATATATAAATATTTAGCCAAAAAGTTAAATCACAAGGATATTGATATCAACCTCAATTCTACCATTCCTGGAGTCAGCCATAAGCAAATCGGAAAAAGAGAAACCAACTTTGATATCGTCCTGAATAAAGGTGAAAAATATATAGCAATTGAAATTAGCTTTCAGGAAACCACAAATAGCACAATTGAGCGGAAAGCGGGTCAAGCAAAATCAAGATTTGAGCAGATTGATGGCTTGGGTAACAAGATTATTTATATCATTGATGGAGTCGGTAACTTCCAACGCCAATCTGCTCTGAATACTATTGATGAGTATAGCCACTTGCTTTTGGTATTTTCTGAGTCAGAACTGAATTACTTAAACCACTTTATTCTCGACTTTATAGAAAATGAAAACTGTTAAATTTATAGATTTATTCGCCGGAATTGGGGGATTGCGACTCGGCTTTGAACAGGCGGTTGACTCCTTCGGTTGCATCCCTGATTGTCTCCTCAGTAGTGAAATTGATAGGGATGCTAGACAGGTTTATCAAGCCAACTTTTCCGAAACTCCCCAAGGGGATATTAAGACCATTTCCTCCCTTCCCCCTCATCATATTTTGCTGGCTGGATTTCCTTGTCAAAGTTTCTCATACGCGGGAAAAAAAGCCGGATTTGGAGATACGCGGGGAACCTTGTTTTTTGAGATTTTACGCCTCATAGATAGCCAACAACCCCAGGCTTTTATTTTTGAGAATGTTCGCGGTTTAGTCACCCATGACCAAGGAAAAACTATTAACACAATTCGCCAAAAAATGCAAGAGCGGGGTTATAGTTTTGACCTATTTTTACTGAATAGCTCCAATTATGGTGTCCCCCAAAATCGTGTCCGAGCCTATATGATGGGTGTTCTGAATCAAACCCCTCACTTTAACCTTTTGTCCGATTTGGGGGCTAAGGATTCTCACTCTTATCAGTCCGGTCAACTGTCTTTATTTTCGGCGTATCAAACTCCCTGTAAAGTCAGAGATATTTTAGAGGATAATCCCCCCCAACATTATGATTGTTCTGCGGAATTTACCACCGCATTACGAACTTTTCTGAAGGGGGACTTAGAGAAATTACATGGGGTGAGACTGATTGACTATCGGGGAGGAAACTCGATTCACTCTTGGGAGTTAGGGTTACGGGGAGACTGTACCCCCCAGGAAATTGACCTGATGAATCGCTTGATTACTAAACGCCGCCATAAGGTTTTTGGTCAACATCAAGATGGGAAGTTACTCACCCAGGCTCAAATTGCCAGTTTTTATCCCCATCCAAATTTACAGCAATTATTAGGGTCTTTGGTTGACAAAAACTATCTGCAAATTATTGATGATAAATATAAGCCAGTGGCGGGTAATTTTTCCTTTGAAGTCTATAAGTTTCTCGACCCCGATAAAATATCGGTGACTTTGGTGGCTAGTGATGCGAACCGATTGGGGGTATATCATCGGGGAAGAGTCCGTCGAATTACTCCCCGTGAGGCGGCGCGTTTACAGGGGTTCCCAGATTCTTTCCAACTTCACCCCAATCAGAATAAGGCTTATCGTCAGTTGGGAAATTCGGTGACCATTCCGGTGGTTAAAGCGATCGCTCAAGAGTTGTTACTAAACTTAATACCAACAGCTAAGACTTCATTTCTTGGGAAACCATAAATTTCCCAGTAGCAACTAATGGGGATGGTCGTGATTATTGAGGTGATTTTCATCCTCTAAATTGATGCACTTTTGGCAACCTTATCGGCTTGGGAATTATCGCCACAGTCTTGAATAGCGATCGCGCCTATCTGCGATCGCCGTTCATTTTAATCTCTAACGCAGTCTTTCCACATCTTCCACCGACAACGACAAAGCCTGAGCTACTTGCTCTATACTTAAACCCATTGACAGCAGTTTAGGAATGGCTTCTCGTTGGGTTTGTTCGGCGCGATCGGCCCGTTGGCGTTCGAGTTTAGCTAATTCACTACCAGTGAGCAATAAATTACCCTGGTTATCCCACCAACGTAACCATTGCTGAGTCTGATTTTGATAGCTACCTGACCACACCCCCAACTCGACTCCCATAGTGGCGATCGCATAATGATGGCGATCGTTCGGTTCCAACCGATGATAGCGACCATCCACCCAGTGATAAACCTCTAACTCATGGGTTTTAATTACATAAATTGCATAATAAGGAATGCGAATAATCTGCTCATAAACCCAAAATTTTCCGGGTTTTTGATTGCCGCCTTCTGGCAAACGAGAGAGGGGGGTCTTGTCTCGTTCTTCAGAACCATCGCCGCTGGCTAATTCAATGGCAACAAAAGGAGCCGTATACTCCCGCCATAATACATAAGAACGGCGATATTGACCATCTAATTGCGGTGGAACATTGGGAACATAGAACCAATCTGGGGCTTCGGCACCCCGTTCAGGCGGGTCAGTTTCCCGCCAATAAATGCCACTATCTTGCCCGATCGCATATTGTCCGTCGGGGTGGAGAGTTTGCAATGTGCTTTCCAGAGAATCGGTCAATAAAATACTCTGGGGATGTTCTTGAAAGTTTTTCACAAACGTGCCGTCGGATTCAGGTAATTGAGTGTGATCGGGAAAAGCGGGCGGTACTATTGTCGGGTCTAGGCTTTGAGTCATGTCTATCCGCTAGTAAAAGGGCAGATATTTTATTTAATTATAGCTATTGAAGTGAAGGGTAGCTAATTTCTCTTGTTATTCTGGCTCCCATTCTGACTGGCATATTTCCCCAGCCATTTGATTTTCCTCTCTTAAACTGAGTGCGATCGATGCTTCAGCTTCCAGGGGCTTAATTTCTGACTCCGAATACTTACCCTTTGGTAGTGCGATCGGATTGGGAATAGTTGCTAAAGTCAGGGCGCGAGTAGTCTGGCAAATGGCATGATAGGGATCTATTTCCAGCACCTTATCAAAACAAATTAGCGCCTCTTCATACCGATGTAAATTACACAGCGTCGCCCCTTCATTGTACCATAAATCTGCCACATCCGGATTAATTTTTATCGCTTGTTCATAACACCGGATTGCCGCTTCATAGTCTTCTAATTGCTCCAAAATGATGCCTTTGTACACCCAAGCGGGAATAAAATGAGGGTTACAGTCAATCGCTTTTTCAAAACAATCCAAAGCCTGAGCATAGTTCTCCTGCTCTTGCCATACCATCCCTTCCTCAAACCACATTTCGCAGTCGGGGGCTTTTGTCATGGTTCCTTAACTCCTGCCAAGTCTTTTGTCTGCGGTTCTACCAACACATCCCCAGGGGGAAGTCCTGCCTAAAGTCGTTGTCCAGGGTATAATCAGCATACCGCAAGTTAAGAGCGATATTGCCAGAGGAGTCCCCTAACCCGACTGCTGGAGACTTCTCCCTATTTTCCAGTCCCCTTGGTGTCTACCCTAAACTCGTTTGAAGCCAAATGAAAGATAAGAGGATTGATGAGTTAATTAATATTCTGAAAACTACTACTGATGAGGATACCCGCAGACGAGCGGCACAAGGCTTAGGTCAAATCGGCACAGGTAACGAAACGGCAATTTTGGCGTTAGTCAAGTTTCTCGAAACTACTACTCATTTTTACATTCTTAATCCAGCGGCAGAAAGCTTAGGTAAAATCGGCAAAGGTAACGAAACAGCAATTTCGGCGTTAGTCAAGCTTCTGGAAACCTCTACTGATGTGGGTCCCCGCATAGGAGCAGCACAAGGCTTAGGTAAAATTGGCCAAGGTAACGAAACTGCGATTTCGGCGTTAGTCAAGCTTCTGGAAACCTCTACTGATGAGTTTACCCGCATACTAGCGGCAGAAAGCTTAGGTAAAATCGGCAAAGATAACGAAACGGCAATTTCGGCTTTAGTCAAGCTTCTGGAAACCTCTACTGATGAGGATACCCGCAAACGAGCAGCACAAGGCTTAGGTGAAATCGGCAAAGGTAACGAAACGGCAATTTTGGCATTAGTCAAGTTTCTCGAAACTACTACTCATTTTTACATTCTTAATCCAGCGGCAGAAAGCTTAGGTAAAATTGGCCAAGGTAACGAAACTGCGATTTCGGCGTTAGTCAAGCTTCTGGAAACCTCTACTGATGTGGGTCCCCGCATAGGAGCAGCACAAGGCTTAGTTCAAATCGGCAAAGATAACGAAACGGCAATTTCGGCTTTAGTCAAGCTTCTGGAAACCTCTACCAATGAGTTTACCCGCAAACGAGCGGCAGAAAGCTTAGGTAAAATCGGCAAAGGTAACGAAACGGCAATTTCGGCGTTAGTTAATCTTCTGAAAACCCCTACCGATAAGTCTACCCGCAGTCAAGCGGTAAAAAGCTTAGGTCAAATCGGCAAAGATAACAAAACGGCAATTTCGGCGTTAGTCAACCTTCTAGAAATTACTACCGATGAGGATATCCGAATACTAGCAGCACAAAGCTTAGGTCAAATTGGCAAAGATAACGAAACCGCAATTTCGGCTTTAGTCAATCTTCTGGAAACCTCTACCGATGAGTCTACCCGCAGACAAGCAGCGGAAAGCTTAGGTCAAATCGGCAAAGATAACGAAACGGCAATTTCGGCTTTAGTCAAGCTTCTAGAAACTACTACCGATGAGTTTACCCGCATACAAGCGGCAAAAAGCTTAAATCAAATCGGCAAAGATAACGAAACTGCCATTTCGGCTTTAGTCAATCTCCTGGAAACTACTACCGATGAGTCTACGCGAATACTAGCAGCAGAAAGCTTAGGTCAAATCGCCAAAGATAACGAAACTGCCATTTCGGCTTTAGTCAATCTCCTGGAAACTACTACCGATGAGTCTACGCGAATACTAGCAGCAGAAAGCTTAGGTCAAATCGGCAAAGATAACGAAACTGCCATTTCGGCTTTAGTCAATCTCCTGGAAACTACTACCGATAAGTCTACCCGCATACAAGCGGCAAAAAGCTTAGGTCAAATCGGCAAAGATAACGAAACCGCAATGTCGGCGTTAGTCAATCTCCTGGAAACCTCTACTGATTGGTACACCCGCAGACGAGTGGCAGAAAGCTTAGGTCAAATCGGCACAGGTAACGAAAGGGCAATTTCGGCTTTAGTCAAGCTTTTGGAAACTAATAAAGATAAAAAAAATCGCAGCCAAGATTTAAAAACTTTGGGTCAAATTGCCACAGGTAATGAGATGGCTATTAAAAAACTAATAGAATGGCTAGATAACAGTTCTTCCCTACGTTCAATTGCTGAAACCCTAGAAAAAATAGCTTGTCCCGGAAACTCTACCACGATTGAAGGATTGAGAGAACTGCTGCATAAAAGTTCCTCGGCTTATACCCGTCAGCAAGTCAAAAACCTCCTGCAAAAACTCGACCCTCGGCAGTCAGAAGAACGGGAACAGGATGAAGATAATCTGCTGCTGTTTCTCACCACGACTCGACTCAAAGAAACAGCCGATCGCTATTTTTCCGTCAACTCCTATCAAAAGAAAAAGTTTTGCTATCAACGGATTCTAGCTTGCCTAGACCGAATGCAGCAGGGACGGGATATTCTGACTCGCCGCTCTTTACTGCAATCCTATTTACAACTGTATCAACAAATTGTCTCTTTTTCTATTCATTTTAAAGATAACAAACGCGCCTTTATTTACACCGAACTCTTCAGAAACCGTTATCTCGTAGAACGCATCGCCCAACAAGATGCATCCTTCCCTGCTACTATCTCCAAGCAACTCGCCCAAAACATCAACACCGCCAAACAAAGAGAACGCCAAACCTTACAAGCCTATACGGACAACATGAATCAGCATCTCCCCGAAGTGGAATTAGAAACCCTCAGTCTCGACTGGGAAAATGCTAAAGAAACCTTGGAAAACCTTTACCGCCAAGTTGCGGAAACCGAACCGGAATTTATCGCAAAAACCAAAGTTTACCCCATTTCTTTCGAGGAAGTTAAAAAATTACTGCCCTCAGACACAGCAATTATTGAGTTTTTCTTCACCGAAAACGAACTCATCACTCTGCTGATTCTCCCCGGACAGGAATCCCCCTTAATTCCTGAAAAACTGCGAGTCAATCTCAAACCCCAGAATCCTTTTGAAAGGTTGGCGCGAGACTGGGTGGCAGATTTAGCGGACAAAAGCAAATCTAAAAATGACGCAATCCAGACGACTCGGGAAGAGTTACCCAGGCGCATTGACCATCTGGGAGAGTTGCTCAATTTCAGTGAATTAGAGAAATACCTCCCGCGCCAGATTCAGCAGTTAATCATCGTTCCCAATAACAGTTTACATCTATTTCCCATTCATGCGGTCCCTTTGAATCCAACTCAGCGCCTGATTGACCGTTTTTCAGTTCGCTATTTCCCCAACCTGCAAATTTGGAAAATCTGTCAAAACCGCCAAAGGTCTCGCGATTCGTTTCTGGGTATTGAAAACCCCACGGACGACAAAGATTTAATCTTTGCTAAGGCGGAAATGGCTAGTATTTGCCAGGGTCGCAACTTTACCAAACCGGAAGTTTTCACCGGCAGCGAGGCCAGAAAATCCAAGATTTTGGAATCGGCCAAAAATTACCATTGCTTCCACTTTTCCGGTCATGCTGAGTACAATTTTAAGAATCCCCTAGATTCCTATCTGATGCTATCGGAAGACCACAAAGAAAACCTCACCCTGAGTACCCTATTTGCCGACTTGCACCTCCCCGACGCTGACTTAGTGACCCTTTCCGCCTGCTGTACCGGAGTGGTGGATGCCTTTCAACCCACGGATGAGTGTTTGGGGATTGCTACCGGGTTCCTCCTCGCGGGTGCGAAAGCGGTTGTCAGCAGTCTGTGGAAAGTCAATTCCATCGCCACTGCCTTTCTCCTGGATGAGTTCTACCGTCAGCTAGAACAGACCCCAGATAAAGCCGTGGGGCTGCAAAATGCTCAAAACTGGTTGCGAACTCGCACGGCAGATGAGTTGAGAAACCGCGCAAATAACTGGGATTTGAGTAAACTAGAACCTAAAGAGCAGTTTCGCTTGGAAAGGGCGCTGAAGCGTTTACAGGGGATTTCCTTTGAGAATCCTTACTTTTGGGCGGCGTTTATTGTGACTGGAGTTTAAACCATGAGTAACAGCGATATCCAGATGAGTGAGAGCGATTTTTTTATCTGTGTGGCATTTCACGAAATGCTGGGGCTTTCCGGTACAGAAGAACAGCAAAAACTAGATCGCGAAACTGCTATTTCTATTGCCGATTATTTAACCAAACTCCCACCGGAAGATAAACTTAACCCCGCCGCGATGGCAAATCATATCACCGCATTCTGCCAGCAACCGGGGAATGAACAGCTAAAGGAATGGTTTGGAGAAATTTACGATCGCCTGGATGAAGATGGTATCGATAAACTGGTGAAAAAAACGGGCGACCCTGGTAAGAAAGCGTATGGCCTCCCTATTACAGGCAGAGATATTGAGAATGAAGGTCGAGATGCTTGCCAAGACATCCAAAAGTGGGCAACTGAAATTAAACCCAATAAAGATAGCCATCAAAAATGACAACCAGCCAGCCTCCTAAACTTCTCTGCCCAACCCTCCACCTCTATCATTATGTGTTGCGAAATGGTCTGAATGATTCTGATGAACAACTAAAGGAACGCCGTGATAATTTTACTGAAAATTTGCATAAAATCACTTCTCATTTAACTAGCAAAACCCATAAATATGCGGACGGGTTCGTCCGCTTAATTCCCCCGGAAGAAGATGTGTCACTCTGGGGGAATTTGCTGGATTTAAAGTGGCAGGAAATTCCCGAGGAATGCAAAGAAGAAAATGAAAATTTCTTATTTTTAGAAACCGGGATTATTACCAGTCGCTTGGCATTATATCGCCTAAATGATACCTATTTACTGCGCTTCACTAGCTATATCCCCTCCGAAGAAGGTCTTCAAGACTTAAAAACTTTTGGCAATCTCAGCGAACATCTTTCTACGCTCAATATTGAACTCGGACAAACCACTATTCTGGCAGCAACTATATCAGAAAAAGACTATCAAGGCTGGGGAAGTCGTGAGATTGCTGCTCAATGTTTAAGGCTATACTATCCCGAAACAATCTCGGAGGATGATTTAATAAAATGTAATTTTCTAGGAAGTCCTTTCTATCTTTATCCCAAATCGGTGAAAGTTAAGACGATTAATAACTTGTCTCTTGAATCCACTCATCTCATGGGAGTGATTCTCTACCAAGATGTTGAAACTGAGGAAAAAGCAGATGAATTTTATAATATCCTACAAAACATGATACTTAGCTATCATAAAATCAACTTTTTCTACAGCCAAAGTCGGGCCTTGAAAAATCTAATCAGTCAACAATATAAAGACATTGAAAAGCAAACTGAGGACTATTCAAAGACGAAGTGGAATAAAGAATCGCTCAAGCAGCTACCTTACCAGTCTTTAGAGTTTTATAAGAAACTCTCTTTCCTTGCCGACCAAGAGAAAACTCTGCGAGTGAATTTATATAATTATCGAAAACGTCTGCAACAAATCGAAGAACATACGGGCGAGAAATTAGGGGGATTTTTGGGGGATTTTATCGATGAGGCGGAGCATTATTTAAAGCAGATTGAAACCACTATTGGATTTGTGAGTCCGGGTCTGCAATTGTATGATAAACTGATGTTGAGTGTGCAAACTCAAGTGAGTATTGATGATGAAAGAATCCAAAAACAACAGAGTGACCAGCAACAAAAGTTAGGTCAGTTGCTCACCGGGTCTTGTGCTGCGATCGCAGTCGGACAAATCCTGACTCCGGCTATCACCCTCAGCCTTTCCCAGTATATCGACAAAGATCCCAACCAGCCACCGTCGGTGAGTAGCCTATGGTGGGGGGGACTAGCGACGATTGTTTTAAGTATCTTATCCGGCTGGTTGGTGAGTCGGTTAGTTTACCGATGGTTCACCAATAAACAGATCTAGAGATGCTCTAATTTACCATTAGCGGTGGGATGGGCAACCACAGACCCAGAAACAACCCAGAGAAGAGGGGGAGAGGGGATGTGATGTTTAATCTGATATCTGGGTAAGTAAATCGCCGCGAACCCATCCTTGGCGATCGCTTTCGGGAAGGACAACCTTATACCAAATATAACCGTCCTCAGAACTATCAATGCGATCGACCACCTCCACCACCGTCCCCTCCGATAACCTAGCAATACTTCCAGTGTTGAGAGTAGCCAGTCGGCGAACATTTACCCGATTACTCCTAATTCTAGCCTTGGCTCGCGGGTAAAAATCAGCACCCCGAAACTCACCATCAGGAAAATTGCGCCTCACCTGTGGCGGCGGTTCCCCCTCAAAGCCAGGATTCCCCACTATCGGCTCAAACAGATCATCCCCATTAGCCTTCAAATCCTTTTCAGCATCAGGCCTGAACGCCAAACCAATAGCGATCGCACCTAATGCCAGTATAATAGCACCCAGGACAACGAGCCTAACTTTGGGTTTAACCTTCCTCATGGGATAAACAAGTGTTAACCACAGTAACTGATAAATATCCGGTTCTTCTGATCTTCACCATCGCTATGATATGAGATCCTAGGACTCTAATCTATAATGTAACTTCCGAAATGCCTGAGAATCCAACCCGCAACGAATTAGAAGTTCGTGCCCAAAAAGTCCAAGAATTGCGTAGTCAGGGTATTGAACCCTATCCTAGCGTAGCTTTTGAGCGATCGCACCTCGCCCAAGAAATTCACGATCACTTTTCCCAACCACAACACCAACTCGCCAACGGAGAAGCCGACCCCCAAGCACTTCCCCTGCGAGTCTGTGGTCGCATCACCTTCAAACGTGATAGCGGTAGCATTGGCTTTATTGGCTTAACCGACGCATCAGCAACCATTCAACTCAAAATCGAGAAAAAACTCGTCACAGGCGACCCAGGTTTAACATTCAACCAAATTAAAAAACTTCTCGATATTGGCGACTTTATCGGAGTTGGGGGTATTGGCTGCCGCACCAACCGGGGGGAACTTTCCATTCAAGTATCCCGCCTTGACGTGATCTCCAAAGCTACCATACCCTTCCCCGACTCCTACTATGGCATCAATGACCCCGAACTCTGTCGCCGCCACCGGGAAATAGACCTAGTTAGTAATTCCACATCCCTACAGCGATTTAAACTCCGTAGCCGCATTATCCGCAGCATTCGCACCTATCTATGGAATGCCGGATTTGATGAAATTGAAACCCCCGTCCTCCAGAGTATTTATGGCGGCGTGGCGACGCGACCCTTTATCACCCATCACAATGCCCTAGATATTGATTTATACTTGCGTATTGCTACCGAATTGTTCTTAAAACGTGCCGTTTGTGGCGGTATGGAAAAAGTTTTCGAGATTGGTCGTGTCTTTCGTAACGAGGGAATTGATAGCACCCATAACCCAGAATTTACCTCCATTGAAGTCTATCAAGCCTATGCTGACTATTTCCAAATTATGGCCTTAGTTGAAGACTTAATCTGTGCCGTGGCTACAACGGGCGCAGTTACCCCGTTTCAAATCAAAGCATGGTCGGCAGGCTTTGAGTTATCCTGCCAACGTTAAGTTTGAAGGAGACTATCTCAAAGTACCGGGGAAAATTGGATTGCTAATACATTTACGCGACATTTATCCGGCTATTGCCTGACAATGCGACGATAGCACTATTACCCGTTAAGGTAACAGAGGCGGTATCCCGCAAAGCTTTTAGAAAGATTCCAAAAGCACCGTTCCAGTCCCTGGGTAGAGTGAACCCACACTCAGGACATCGGAACACTTTTGAGCCACCTAGCTGGGAATGCATATTACCACAGTGAGTACAGGTTTTGCTGGTGTATTCTTCCGTCACATCTACAACTGTGGTTCCAGTTATTTCCCCTTGATGTCTCAGGGTTAGTTTGAATCGATAATGCGCCCATGTCAGCATGGCTCGGGCAGTCTTGGATTTGATTTTCCGCTTGGCTTTGGCAACCATGTTGGAAGTCTCGAAGGTCGGCAGAAAAATTATGCTGTAGTCATTAGTCAAGTAATGAGCAATTTGCTTGTGGGCCTCATCCACTAAATTCCGGATTTTAGTTCTCATTCGTTGAGCCGCTTGCCTCATCCGGCATCGCCGTGAACGATTAAGTTCCTTGGCGATTCGGCTCATCAAATCATCCAAATGTTGACATAACCTAGTAATGCGTCCTATATCTCCGGAGCCCAATTCCAGAAACCGAGAGCCATCAAACCCAGTTATGAAAGTTCGGACACCCCGGTCTAATGCAATCACGCCATTCGCTTCAGTTGGGGTAACGGCAACTGGTTCAGGGAAAATCGCCAACCATCGACCTTTGGTAAACACCAACTGAGTCCCTTGCCCGCAAGTTTTAGGGATAGCTTAGGAAACCATGAAAGTTAATCCTTTCGTGAGTCTTGGATACCAACTCCCTGAAGAGAAATTAGTATTATTGAACTTAATCCCTTGAGAGCTGTCACGACAACTTCTAAACCTTGCATCAGGACTGGCGGTCAAAGCCTGATCGGCATCAAAGATGGCATTTTGCCGAATATGGCCGGGTGTTTCTTTGACCCATTCGGGTAAGTCACTCTGCATCACTTCCGCAGCGTAACTTTAACTTGCTTAGTCGTTTAGCACTCCGGGATAATGCAATTGCTTGGTTGTAGCAATACCGACAAGCAGCCAGCCATTTGCGCCAGACTTGATTTAGCTCTAGGCTGGGGTAAATCCGGATCTTCTTTGACCTGAGTTTTATATTGACTCCGTCCGTATAATCGGGAACTGAAGCAGTGGAGGATGGCGAGGATGTCCTCAACCATTTCTGGTTCTCGACTGAGACTTGTCTCGTTGAGAACCATGAGTGAGCACCTGTTTTGCTCACAGAGCCATCGAAACAAGTCCCATCCAAATCTGGCCAATCGGTCTGGGTGGGCAACGACAACCATGCGGACATCTCCTGACAAGACTTGTCCCAGTCAGGCCAGCATTTTCTTTCCCTTGAAGTTGAGCCCGCCTCCGATTTCGGAGACGACTTCTGCTTCGGGGTAGAGGTTGGACAGTGCGGCCACCTGTCGGTTGAGGTCGGACTGCTGGGCGCGGCTACTAACTCTGGCATAGATAACGACTTTGCGTTTGTCACTGCGTGATGGCATCAGAATATGACTCAACGTTGTATCGTCGTTGCCCAGCGGGGGTTCTGATGGTCTCGATTGAGCCATTTTCGTCCCATCTGCGGAGTGTTCTTTCATGGACTCCAAGGATTTAGGCCGCTTCCTTGGGTTTGACATATCTGGCAATAGGTTTATCCTCAACGTTATGGTCGAAAGGGAAGTCACCTTCCCCAACTCCAATTCCAAACCGTACTTGAGACTTTCACCTCATACGGCTCCTGATGTAGATACCCCTTTTGACATCGGGAACAGGGCAACAACTCCCTGCTTTGTGACTTCAACTTTTGGAGCTAAATACAACATCGTAGTCTTTAAACTCGCTCTCGTCATAAACACTCTTATTTGTCGCAGTCTCTATATCCACACCGTGACTAGTGGGCATATCCTAACCATTACAGTTAGGCATTAGCTTTCAGTCACATCCTTTCCCCTTAAAGGCATACGCTTACACTTTTCACTACTGTGCAGTTACATCCTGCTGAGAACCTATGAGGGGTTTAAACGTTCCGTTTATACGGGCATTCCATCTTTAGACTTGTCCTGTCCACCGGGGTAATTTTAAAGGTCTGTGTAGGTAGTGGATGAAAACTCCTACTTTTCCCCTTGCTCTTTTGAGCGCAGCGTATCAACCTATTTCGCTACTTAATAATTACGATGGTTCAAGCCGGAACATTCAGATTTCCTTAGTCATGGATGGTTGGCAGTGGTCGGATTATTGGGAATAGGTTTCCCTCACGCCTTCCGTTCCCCGCTTCAATCTGACGGGTTGTGATTCCTCAAACTGGGGGTGGCTATCGCCGTTACTCTCAACGCCCTGATTTCTCAGTTGGTTTATGACCTTGAGTCCCCTGCCTTGCTTAGATTTCTCCAAGCGTCGGGACATATAAACAGTTATGGGATGGTCAGGGGTGCGAATCCCTTATATTCCACCAAGGGGTGCAAGTCCCACTAGGACGTTATTTCAGGCATTGCAGCCTTATTTGACTCCTAAACGTCTCGCACTTATCGCTTATTATACCATATTGCCCTAAAATATTAACCTAATTTGAGATTAAATCATGCTCCCATTTCGCCTCGGGGGGGCTAGTTATCAATGCGGCGGGAATCACCCGGTTATCCGCGACTTCCCCCCAGGTGTAAGGGGAAAGTTTCGTCCTTTACCGGCTAGGACTCATCAGGCGGTGAAATCTAGATCTTTTAATTACTTAATGGGCTCTGTAGGTTATACAAGAGAGCGTCGTGGCATTTAATAACTGACTGCTGGAATCTGTCTATATCTTGACATTCTTGAACACAAAAGAAACCATTGATAAAAACCAGTTCGCAAATGGCATTATCAACCATTCTTTTTATGTCTATCAAGATGTCCGTAAATTCGGTAGATTTATCAGCCATATATATCCAATTGTCTAGCAAATCATAGGAATCATCGTCGGTAGGATTTTCGCTGTAGTTATTGGCTTCTACTTTCACAGCCCGTGCTAGCTGTTCCAAGTGGTTACTGATGTTTTCCCTGGTTAAGGGTTCATCGGGGTTCGGGACTTGAACTTTTAACCACAGAGAGGAAACCTGTACGCTAATATTTTCAATGGACTTTAAGATATCCTTTTTTAGCTGTGTGGTGTATTGGGTTTGTGGGTTTTGCTGGTTTGTGCTATTCATCATCAGAGCCTCCAATTTTTTCAATGAGTTTGGGAATGAGTTTCCCGGCTTCCTGGGTGTTGGTAACAAATTTCTCTAGTTGGTTGAGAAATTGCTTTTGGGCGTAGGGTTTAGTGAGTTTGTCGGTGAAGCAGTAGTTATAAAGTTGGTCGATGTCATAGTAGAGTTTCCTTACCATGTAGCTGACATCTAAGACCTCTTCTTTAAACCCTGGCAATCGCCTCAATTGCTCATCCAGATGGTCGCGGTCATTGGTCACAGTTTTCGCAACTCCTTCATGCCTTCATTGGTTAGTTGTCTAATTAGATGCAGGTAGCCAATAACCTCGGCTAAATGCTCGTCTTTTTCGAGGGTGAACTGGTCAAGTCTGACGCTAATCCTTTCCCCGTAGTCTTGGATGCTTGTCGCGATGTCAGTTAGGCGACCCAGGTAAATCTCTGACTCAAGATTCTCCATTTTCCTCGGTGATAAAGATTTTTGCCTGTTCTAAAAACAGCTTAGTTTTTTGTAAGGCTGCATCAGCGTATTGCTGGAATTTTTGGATGCTAATATCATCAAATGACAGCCTTTCTTTAACGTAGTAATTGATAGAGAAAATCTGCCAAGCCATGGAAATCAACAGGTGATCGCCAGCGGCAGAGGAATCCTCTGATGGAAGTTCCCCGTTCTCGATCGCCTCAAGTATTTTTTTTACATCCTGCTTTTGGAGGTTGGTATCGATGTCTCGATTAAAATGAGACATCAAATCTTTGTGCATTGTGTTTAAGGCGCTAGGGGTTAAGTGTTGAACTAAGACACTAAGCTGATCTGCCTTCTGTTGGTTGGTTAATTTTTTCATCGCCAATGCGCCGTTATTAGTGGTTAGACTAGTTAACTATGGCGGCGATGGGGAGCGATCGCACCTAAATAGAACTTTGGGAAGGAGCGATCGCATAACCCGCCGCCGCGATCGCACATTTAGCAAGTCAACCTCTAGGAGTGCTATTATTAAGCCACGGTTAAGGATAAAAGAGCTTGAGTTTTCTCCCGACTTGGGCATAGTAAACTCCTAAATGACTTGCTTAGGGGTGGCTTTGGTCAAGCCGCCCCAAGTTTTTTGACTTAGTGACCGATACTCATGTTCGCAGCATCGAGATGTCGCACTACCTCATAACTCAAACAAGTGGCCCTAAGCAATTGGGCTCTGATTTCCCTGTAGTCGGGGTTTTTAGATTCCAGAATGGCAGTCACTGTTTGCAGACAACGGGTTAATTCTTCATTTGAAGTAGTCGCCGCCTGGAGTTTTATCTGTGTGAACGGGTTGTTTCTGTTGTCGGTTGACATCGTAGTTTTTCACCTTCTCATTGGGGCGGCCGTTTAAAACGATCGCTCTCAGTTCATCCCCATTGCTCCTCTGGTAAGTCGCCAGCATTTCATTGGCGAGATACCAGCTTTCCTTTAGCAGGCGACCAACCTGTTGAGTTGTTAATGGCAACTCCTGAACCAGGCTAGGATTTTGCAGTAGTGCTAAAAGGACGGATTTGGCCGTGTCGGAAACGGCAGAATGGGAGAGCGGAATTTCTCTTCTGTCTGGTGCTTCCATAGAATTTCCTCCAGTTCCTCTGGCGTGTACTCAAGTAATTTGTTGAACAAACTTAGATATGCAAAAACCTCCTCTGCTGTTAGTGATTCGG
Source organism: Limnospira platensis NIES-39 (assembly GCF_026000695.1). Classification (GTDB taxonomy): domain Bacteria; phylum Cyanobacteriota; class Cyanobacteriia; order Cyanobacteriales; family Microcoleaceae; genus Limnospira; species Limnospira platensis. The sequence goes on along the minus strand of NZ_AP026945.1, from coordinate 3,560,153 downwards.
ACAAGTTGAGTTGACCCGTAGCAGTCTCAGATGTTATGCTGATGACTGAACGAGGTAGATTCACGTCGCTCATCTTTAAGTTCCTTTTTGCTAAGGATGATGGGGAGGAAGGGGAAACGTTGGGGTTTCCCTTTCCTTTTGGAATCAAGACTTGTGAACTTTGAACACCAAACCAATAGGTCCGGCTATTTGGGGATTCCGTTGGATGGAATCCTCAATTTCTGCTATGTAGTGAGCTACCTCCTCATCTGATAATTTGAACACAGACCTTTGAGCTGTCCGTCTTAGATGCCGTCCGATTTGTTGCTGCCCGTTGGCGGCGACTTGTCGATCTGCCAGCATCCAAGCCAAACAAGTGACCAGGAAAATCCGCTGATGTTTTTTGTCCAAGCGGTGAAACCCGCTAGGCAAATTGGCGGCCTCGGCTTTTGGTTTGACCATAGGCTTTTTACCTATATATAGGGTGTGCTTTTGCGATCGCCTGACCAACCCCAAGGCGATCGCATCAATCTACCAGCTTCCCCGCTCTCAACATCCGGCTTTTTACCTATCGCGCTCGAATAATGGAAGACCCGCAGCACGCTGTACGGGGAAAACAAGAAGTCAGTCTCGATGACGTTAACGGAAACAGCCGTCGGGCTACTGGATCAGATGGCTCTGGAGCTAAATCTGAATCGGTCCGAATTGGTGGAACAGATTGCCAGGGGGATAATTTCCAGTCAAGCGGGGAAAGTGTCCCCGGAACAGGCGGGAAAATTCTAGACCTGTTGGAGGAGTTGTTTGCTGGTTTCCATGAGTATGTCAAAAGCCATGAGGCTCGATTAGAGCAAAGACTGCAAGCCAACCGAGACTATCAATCTCAAATGAAAAAACAAATGGAGAACATCCGACAGGAGATTCTCCAACAGGTTTCTAAATAAATTAAGCGCCCTTCGTGTCCACGAAGGGTGCTTTCTATTTTGGCACGCTGCTAAACCCTCAAGAAACAAATGGACTATGGCACAACACTTTTCTAACCTTCAAACTGTCACCGGTGAAAAGGCGATCGCTAATAAAGTCACCGATTCCGTCACCCTGGGTGACGCAAAAGTTAAAAATTTAAACGCGCCGTTACGCGCGATCGCTCATAACCCGACCGACACAATCCCAAGCGTTCCTTCAGAAGTGCTGGAACTTGAGTCCAAAGTGCTGGAACTTCAGTCCGAAGTGCTGGAACTACGAGAACTTATCGGGAGGAATTATGCAGCTTTCCGCCAAGTCGCCCGTTATCTTGATGTGGCGATCGCCCTAAATTTTAGCGACCTTCCTTGTGCCCATAAGCTCCGGTTGGCTCGTGATATAGCCAAGCAATCCTACGGCAACATTTTGGCTATAAATAGTCGAGTGAGATCTGGGGAAGATGATAACAGGGGGTCAGGCCGATGAGGGAAAAATCTAAGTCACCGAGGCAGCTTTCCGTCATAATATCGTCACCCTGGGTGACGGATTCTGAAAGTGTAGAACCATTCGATCCGGCTTGGGATGATATGGATGTCTTTATGGCGCTGGACAAATGTCCGAATCAAGACCACAAACAACTCGCCCAATCCACTGATATCCCGATATCTCGTGTAGTCAAGTCTCTGGAAAGGTTACGCGAGAAAGGTAAGGTTAAGTATTTGGGATGGATAGCCGTCACCCTGGGTGACGAAAATTTATCCCCGGTGAACACTTCTCAGAGCGATCGCCTAACTGTTCGCTGGAAAGCTAAGTCAACCGCCCAAGACACCAACGGGAATAAATATGCTTACCTATATAGGGGAAAAAAGCAGGTTTGTTACCTTGCCGGCCCCCATCTATCGGAAAAAGCTAAAGCGATCGCCGACCAAATAGAACAGTGGATCGAGTCCGGCTTATCTCTCGAAACTATCCTAGAAAAACTTCCCGCACTTAAATCGGGTGGTTGGAAATCCCCAGATAGCAACTCCTAAATTTTCCACAGGGGGAGACTTTACTCCCCCGAAAAATTTTATGATTTCACAGAAAAATCAATGAGCATTTTTTAACCCTAAACAGCGCTATTTGCTACTGTAAAATGGTTAGCGCCGTTGGCTGTGTGTAAGAGTCTTTGATGTTTTAGACAAAATACCAAGCAGCCCGGTTTAGTGCTAAAATTGGCGGAATCTAGGGCAGTTACTTCTCGATCTGTGTTTGGCTAGTAGCACCCACTTTCCTCTGATGTCTGGCAACCTTAAGTCATCGACTGCCTTAGATTTCATCGATCGCGTCTCGGATTTTTTGAGGATCAGCATCAATGTAGCGCTGCAAAGATGCCATAGATTTGTGACCTGTGATAGCCATGATGGTTCTGGTATTGACTCCCTTGTTATAAAGTTTGGTAATGAAAGTGCGGCGGTAACTGTGAAGCGAGTAACCCTCATTTTGTAAACCCAGTTGAGCGATCGCTTTCCGGTGAAAAGAGTCGAACGCTTGAACTGTCACGGGCTTGGATATATCAGATGGGCTGGGAAATAGAAAATCGCCGCCACCGATGCGGTAGGTTCCAAGAATCTCTCTAAGTTTTTGGGAGATGGGAACTTGGCGGACTCCCCCATCTTTCCCGCCCGATCGCTTTCTAGTTTCAGACCGAAAAGTTATTTCTGGCAGGACAATGTGGGAAGCTGGGGAAACATAAACATCAGGGACTCGTAGTAACCTCACCGCTCCTACTCGTTCACCGGTGTACATCAAGATGGCAAGTAAAGTTTGCTGCCAGGGATATTTACAGCGTTTGATTATCTTGTCGGCGATCGCATCAGGAATGATTGATGCTTTACCAATGCGGTTTTTTTTCATGAATTCGTGTCTGTAGGGAATTTCCCCCAGTTGCCTAGCCGACGAGGTAAAGCGATCGGCTTACCTATATGACTATTGTAGGGTTCGGGCGGGGAGAATATTAGTTTTCGCGCCGACTTGGGGGAAAGTTTGGCGGCGAGCGATCGGATCAGCCTTCTCTATATTTGTTTACTAACCGGTAATACTCTCCCCTATTTTTGTGAATTTACCAATCCTCCCATGGTAAAAACTGCGTTATCTCAAATTCTCCCCCTTGTTTTGGGTCTGTGCTGTTGGGCGTGTAAATGCAACGGCAAAGTCCTAATCCGGGAGCTAAAAAAGAACCTTCAGCTTTAAACAGCAAAATATAGCGAGACAGAGTAGGAGTCAGATTAAAAGCTCCCCCTGTGTCAGGAACTGTAATAACAGAGCATCGATTTGTTATCCATTTTTCAAGATTATCTATGTCAATATGTGAACTCAAAACATTAGAAAACAATGCAACTTGAGATATTGCCATCCACATGGTTTCACGAGGACATAGTAAAATCTCGATATTAGTTCCTTCCTTGATAACAGACGTAGAAATTCCGTCATTCCCAATGTAGGCATAAAGATTATGGGTAATATTAAAAACATATTGTTTACCGGGCAAAAAAGCATCAAATTGCCAGGCTCTAACTGCTCCCTCTGTTGTAGTCCACGTTCCCCAGAACCTATTATAAGTATCTACGTCATCATAATTAACTTGAGAATCAGAACTTATAAACGATGGAAGTTTGTTTATATTGGAATCTAAGGAAATAAACGGTCTAATTGATAAATCTGGGATAGGCATATCGTCCTCGATTTCGCTTCCTATGTTGTAGTCAATTTCCGTATCTTGGCGCACCCAGATAGAGAGAATCTGAGTTGTGGGGCTGCTTGCTAAAACACCAATCCCCCCATCACTCCCATCGGAATAGAAGCCATTTTCAAAAACAGGTAAGGATAAATCAGACCCTACCCACCGAATAGAAAAAGGATTGTCGGCTTGGATGGTGATTTCCCGACGGACTAATAATGGCGTGGCGGGGACTATTTCAATCTCTTCCCCTGCGGTGAGTTGAAAATAACCTGACTTAATATGGCGATAATAAGCGCCGCCGCCCCCGCCACCGGTAGGACGCATTTCAAACCGAATAGGCATTTATAGTAAAATGGAATGAGTTGTCTCTATTGTCGCATATGAACATCACGCCGGGACTTTATCCCGATTTTTCTGAAACTACCTTAGAAGCCTTAGTTTTAGCAATGGGGCGGCAATTGTTGCAAAGGCAGAAAAACTTAGTCGTTAATATCACCGGGAAAGATATTATGGATCTGTCTCTGGATGAGGAGGCTTCTGTTGTTAATCTGGATATTGACGAGTTAGAAGGTTTTATTGATGACGGTGCGATTAAAGTCCAAGATCCGTTGTTGATGCCTTTGAACCCGGTATAGGCAGTTACCCCTTTAACCAAACCAATTTAGCTAGTGCTTTACTGCATTTAGTTGTACATCAACACATAGCAGAATTTAGTTTCGAGCTAAACCCCGAACCCGCCAAACAACATTGTGATTTTTCTATCCGACCTAACGTTAGGGGAAATGGAACTTATCCATTAATATGCACCATCACTTTAACAGACTATCCCGTAATCATTGACTACACTAATGGTATGACTTCAACCGCACAACCATACTTATTGACACCTTAAACTATGGCAGAAAATCGCTGATCATAAACCGACACATTTTCATTTGAAATTAATCAAAGTAATGCCAGTAATTATGTTAATGACCCATTAACACTTGGGGCTGTTTCTAGTGCCGTTAATTCAATATCTGCCAATATTGACCCTAGATGGCTATGGCGGGCTAATGCCTTCCTATAAAGTCTCACCGCCTCAGTTTGGTGTCCAAGTTTTCCCCGGTCTCCTTATCCTGAATTTTACCCAGAGGATTCGGCGGCAGAAAGAGCAGCCAAATTAATGAAATTAGAGAGCAATCATCCTAAATTTGGGTGGCAATTGCTTAGAAGAAAAAGCGCTACCGGTTCATGGGTCGAGGCAGCTTGTCCTATCATTCAAAATCGAGGGAGGCGGTTTTATGTTCCTCTAATTAATCCTTACTTAACAGCAAACGAGGTCAAAATATTTGGCAGGTTTGACCGGCTAGGTTTAAGTTTTAAGGATTATGGCAACGGCATATTAGGGGGCGGTTCAATAGCCAGTAATCGCATCTATGACACTCTTTACATCGAGGGAGAACATAGAGTAGAATTAGATTTAATATTGATGGCTAAACGTCCGGCTAATACAGTGATGAACACAGTCACTGTAAGCCCTAATCCCATGTTAATAGCCCCCGCTAATCTAAGCCGTGCTTATTTTGAAATTCAAAATCAGGGAGAAATTGAGCTCCTTTGGGGTTTTGGCACATTGGGAAGTGACGCGACAAGCAATCCATTCAAAATGCCACCCGGCCAGATTTATTATCCAGGTAATGTAGCCGGATTTATACCAACTGACGCGATATGGGCAAAAGTAAAAGAGGGAACGACAACTGTTCTGATTATGGAGAGTTATTATCAATGACCACAGCTTTATATAGCAGTGAAAAACCCCAGGATTTAACTCATCTACCAGGGGGACAATATGAACTGGCTGCAGTTAATTTGTGGGATAGTAACTTGTCATCAATGCTTTACGCTAAAAAGGTGATATTCAAACGCCACTTTTTACTCCCCGGCTTCCCCTCTGATGGATTTCCTATCATTCGAGAGTTAAAAGCCTTAGCCAATGTCCCCATACAATACAGAACAATTAATGAATTTCCGAAAACGGATCGACAAACGGATAAAACGGATTCAAGAAACAGGAACGACTATCGTTTTCTCGTTGAGCAATGGTTAGAGAGAATTGAGTATCTATGCCAAACTTTTGACTTTTTAGAAGTGTTGCCAGTCTCTGCCCTGTTAAGGTCTTGGCAAAGCCAATATCTGCCTAATGCTTATGTGATGCTAAAACAACGGGAAACCATTAAGCAGGTTTCTTTGGACATTATCGAGGCGATGGATCCAGAATGTCTGACTGATAATCGGGTGTTGTCTGAGGAGGGATGGAGGCAATTATTTATTAATTGGGATGAGGAATCTTTGTAATGAGAGAGGTAGAAGAGCGTAGCCGAAGGGTGAAAGACATTGTTAGGAATCGCAACTACCGGCAAGCTGTAGATGTAATAGAAAGAGAGGTCAAAAGATTAGAAGCAGACGACAAACCCAGGGCTAGAGTAAGGATTCCCCGTGATGACGGGGATATTGATATAGACGTTGGAGGAATGGTTGATTTTGCCCGGTCGATGTTGCCCAAAGCAAGCATAGAAGCTGAGGATTTACAGGATGGTGGAACTAGGAGAGGGATAAAAACCGAAAAGATTGGCAGCACGGCTCGCGGATTTGTAGACCTTGATGAAGATGGAAACCCCAAAGGTTTTGGGGGAACAATTGACAGTATCAATGATGCAAATGTCTCGGTTTACCTTGGGGAATGCGAGCAATCGATGAGCGTAACTATTGGGGGGAAAACGGTTACTTTTGCTAGAAATGTTTGTGAAGATGATAAAGACGAGGGAGCAGACGATAATAAAGGCGGCGGTGATGAAGATAAAGGAGATGAAAGCGATGCAGGTAGGGTTGATTTAGGCATTTCCGGTCCCCCTCCAGGTTATACTGGTTGGCTTTGTATGGCTTACTGGGCACATATTCGGGTTTTTCAAACAGATCCTATAAAAAGCCAGTATGCAGATTTAGTTGAGTCATTCGCCGGGAAAAGTTTTAAAAATTTCGGATCTGACATAGAGTTGAACATTTCAATGTATAGCGCCCCTTATATTTCTGCCCCTTTAGTCAATTTAGGTTATACAAATCCAGGCTCCATTACCGCGTTTAGAAGGAAACTGCAGGAGGAAGAGGGGTTCTTACATTCTTCTACTACAATAAAAGAGAGAATATCAGTAACAAAACTGGGGAAATTCGCTAAAGAGAGTTCTCCACGCTATTTTGCTACATCTACCAACCTAGGTCATGACGGGTATTATACCGTTGATTCTATTGCGGCTCCCTGGGTTGCTAATCCAAATGCGGAAGGGTAACCGAAACTTTATGAACATTACTGGATTATTAGACACATTCATCAAATAGGATCGTACTCCAGATATCACCCAGTTTATCCCTGTAAATGGGTGGAGAATTATCAACCAGAGCCACCGCCAAGTCTACCAATATTAAGGAGTGATATGCTTCAATCATGCTGTGAAGATTTGACCAAGATGACTCGGGAAATACATAAAGCCCTAGGGGTCAGGAAGTTGTTAGACAAGAGTTTCCAGGTTCCGTCTAATATGATGATACCAGAAGGTAAAGGTAATCATGCAAATAAGGATTATCTGGAAATCATGTCTGACCTGTTGAAAACCATCGACAATTATGGTTTTGATGCTCCGGTTACTGTTAAAGTTCAGGATACGAATAAAGCCCAAAAAGGCGACCAGTCTATAGAGTTAAAGTTTAACTCGCTGGGGGCTATATTAAAGGCTCAGACTGAACTGTTGATTGAGTTGAAAGGTGATAGTGCTAACCGGTTAAATATTCAGATTCGCCTAGCTTATATAATGACGAGAATGTATCGGACTTTAGCTAAGTTATATTACAGAACGTCGGCGATTTTGGACGGGTTGGGAATTCCTATTATCTCGAAGGTGGTGACTTTACCGATTGAGTTTAATGTGTTTGGTAAAAAACACTGGGGAGCTGGTAAGGGATTCGGTAAGGATAGTAAAAAGGGTCATGAGCCTAAACTTGATTTAAACGATGAAGACACGACAGAGGCTATGTTGCCCGATTTATTAGAGATTCATGATTATGAAATAGAGGTTGATGAGTTTAGGTTTAAAAGCACTGACCTTTATGAGATAATTTTGAATATGGCAGCTAAAATGAGGACATAATCGTGACCAAAAGAAATCCCCCCCGTGGTTCCAATCGTCCCCCAAGCGATTCGGGTAGTGGTAAGAAGCCACCATCTGAAAGAGAGAAAAAAGCGGGGTTAAGAACTGATACAAACAACAGAATAGAGGAAGCGATCGCTGTCTTGGATTTTCGGCTACACTTAGAATATTTAAATGTAGTATCAGCCCTTGGGGGCGGCGACTTTGAACAGTTTAAACGTTCTTGGTTGATGAATTACTATAATGCGATGACGGAACCGAGGTTTAAAGACAAACCCAAAAGTCCTCCTACTAGAGAGGAACGGGCACGTCTCTTAAAAACTAATGATGAGTTGATGATGAATCGCCAAATCAAATCCGACAATTTGTCATCAAGGGAAAATCTAACTGAATTTCGCCGAAGTAGAGACTTGTTACCATTCGATTCTGATAATATAGGTTAAAACTATGTCTAATATTGTAGGGATAGACCAGAGAGAACTAACTTCAACCGCTATAGCTGGCGGTGCAATGTCTTCACAGTGGTTTAATAGTTTTTCGACCCCTTTTTATCAGCAGATTCAAAGTTTAAAAGCCTTTGATTTTAAGAAGTGGGCGGGTAGTGTCAAGGGCGGAGCTTTAGTTATTGCAGAAAACATCAAAAAAGGGAACTGGGGTTTTTTCAAAGAATGGCTACAAGAGGCTCCTCTGGTTCCTAAAATAGCCGGGATTGTAGCGGGTGGTTTAATTGCTGGGACTGTGCTGATTGTTGGCGGACAAGCATTAGGGTTTGTTGGTGCGGGTGTAGGGAGTTTAGTAGCAGCCCATCCGGCTTTTGTTGGCGGTTTTTTAGGGGTAACAATACCTACAGTGATGAGCAAATTGACCCAAGGGGTTTCTCAAGCCTATAACTTTGATTGGGCAGCATCTGACAAGAAAATGATGGACGATTTAAAACAAGCGGCTAATGCTTTATATGTTCCCTTGGGGGAAACAGTCGGGAAATCTTTGGCGGCTTTAGTGGTGGGCAAGGTGGGTAGTGCGGCGGCAACAAGTTTAAGGATTCGGGAAGGTGCGATCGCCGCTATGTGTATGATTAACCCGACTATTAAAGAGACTTTGGTGGATGCGTTATCCTCGCTGAGGTATGCGGTGCAAGAGGTTGTTAAAAAAGCACTGTTTGTTATGACTTACATTAACGCCAGAAAAGTAGCAGCCAGGTTGTTGGATAAGGAAGAGACTTGGGGCAAGGAAGGGCAATCACCTTTTATTGTTTCGGAGAAAGTAGAACAAACTTGGGCGAAAGTTAAAGAAGATGAATATTTTGATTGGGTGAATGAGCAACAATGGGAGGGGTTGGAAACAATGGCGGCTACGTTTTTTGAAACCCTCGGTGATTTGTTGTCAGAGCAGGGAACTTATGAGGAGTGGATACCGGTATAAATTCATCACCTGAGAGGAGGGATGTCAATGGCAGACGTTGGAAGACTTACCCAGCAAACTTACATCATGATGGCTCGTCAAAGGCGTATCACGAAGCTATCGGATAAACGCCCGGAACGAGTCCGAATAGAGTTACAACCTAACTGGAACGTTTACCAACTACAGCCAGACAGAAAAAACCCAGATTACAAACTGCTGATGGCTGGCTCTGAGTCAGCCTTGGCATTGCAGTTGTCACAACTGGGATGGATGGAGAAGATGATCGATCATCTTCTCAATGCCAGCGATCTAAAATTCGAGGATTGGTTTGATGTTTGGGCGGCGGGTTATCCAGAACTACGCTACAGAGTGAACCCAAAACTCCCCACATTAAGAACTAACTATCCCGCGTCGAATGTGAGTAATTCCACTGGGGAAACAATAAGCAAATGGAGAAATGAGGTAGGCTCTCGCCCGGCTTACATTGAATGGAAACCTTCAGCCCGAAAAACAGCAAAAGATGTTGGGCTTCACCGCACAATAGAATATTTTCCCGATCGCTCTCAGAACAAATCAGTTGTCTTGACGGGGAACGACAAGGAGCTAATTAGGCAAATCCTGCAAATCCACTACGAGGGTGGGGGTAGCAGTGAGGGAATGGATAGCACGGTCTCAACGGGTATTAGTTACCGGGGCGCTCCCAAGGTTGTGCTGTACTTTTTGGAACGGATCGAGGATGTGGAAAAAGGCTACCGACAACTAGAGGCGAGAGTTGGTTTCCGTTTGGTGGGAAAAACGGAAAACCCGAACGGAACTGGCGACTTGTTAACTAAGGCTAACATCAGAAATTTGGCTCAGAGAATTGTCCAGAACTTTCTACAACCCCAACAATTTCGTCTTCACAAGGGTAGAGAATCGGTTAGCTATAGAGACAAGCACCAAGGGTTAGAGTCGTTTGTTTTTGCAACTAGCGCATCAGAGGGGATTAATCTTTATCAGCGAATCTGTCGGGTGATGGAAATAGAATTTGATAACTCAAAGGTCTTTACATCGAGCAACCAAAATCCAACCCAAGCGTTTCCTATTACGCCCCCAGAGGTGACGATATTGGGTAACAAAATTAAACCACCCCGCCGCCGTCCGGTCGGGCACGTCTATTTTAGAGAGGCGAAATTGTTTTTGGAGATGCTCAACGAGCCTATCCTTCTCTGTGACTACAACGGGCATATATACAATAATCCCGATTAGAAGACAACCCCAACGATTTTTTTAGATCAAACAAACTCCCTTGTATGTTCGGAAACCCTATAGGTTTCCGTAACTGTTGCACACCCTAAAAATACCTGTTATGAATGTAGTGGTAATCAGTTTTTAAACAACAAAGCAGGTATTCTATGCCCAGTCTAAATAGTTCAAAAATTTATAGCTGGAATTCACCCTCGCCAGGGGGTACAGGAACCACTAGAGTGGCAGCAAGGCTTTCCAGTCGGTACGATGGCATTGCTACACATCTAGGAATGACCGCCCATACAAATCCAACTGAAGTAAACGCCCATATGCTTAAGCCAAATAAAGCTGTGCAGGAGGGCTACTTAATGAAAATGAGAATTAACTACCGAAAAGACAATAAGTATTATGGTGCGGATATTTATGTGCCTACAGACAAGGTTACTGAAGCCATCCAAGTGCTACCTAACAAGCAATGGGATGGTACGGGAGTGATAACTTCATGTCGCGATCGTGTACGAGTTGATTACCGTTAATAACAAAAGGAGAGTATATCAATGGCTAGAACGAAACTATGTCAATTAGTAGATGGCACTAAGGTTAGAGTATTTAGAGCTAGTAGTGTGATGTATGACAGTAACACTGTAGCAACTTTGGGAATAGGTCCAGTCGCTGATTCGAATAAAAAGGAGCCAGTTTATGATACTGGGGAATTAATGCGAGCTGGTGTATTGGTGAGACTTTGCGTTAGTTGCAACAATGGAACCAATAAACCACCAATTACATATAGACTATTTTGCGACGTAGAAAACGTAAACGCTGCTTTACATCATTATAATAGTAGCGGTAAAACCCTAAACGGTAAAACAGTATTGAGAGCTAGTCTAGACCGTCGTCAAGTTATCAAGTAAAGCATGAGTTTTACGGATGCTTATGGCACATGGGAGGTGATAGCGTCAAGTTATCAGCCAACTCAAGAATGGATAATTCACAGCCCCCCAGTTACTCAATACTCATTGTTGAGGTTTAAATTTTTAACTGATTGGGGGCGGTGGAAAAATCCCTATGATGGCTATAGGTCAATGCTGCTTATTAGAGGGCATTATTCTAATGGTTCTGGAAATTCTGACTGGATAACAGGGCAAAGGACTGTATACGTTACAGAAGAACCGCAACTGATTAACTATCCACCAGTTCAAGAATTTACAGACAACCCCTCGGTGATTAGAAGGTTGGGAGTCCGCCGCCGTTTTTTCAAAAACGCAACATGGATCGAAAATCATCCTACAATGGATCTAAAGTTTAACGTAACAATTGAGGCTTTTGTAGACTAACATGGACATCTCTCTTAATCAATTAATCGACCATCTCCCAGATGATTCACAGTTTAAAACTTTACTAGAAACATTGGGGACAAACGGTGATAGTGTGGACGCTACCGTAGAATTTTGTCATTTAGTAGGGGCATTATATCAAGCACAGCAAGTATACAACCAACAACCAGGAAATCAAGCAATTAGTATGGTCTCAGAAGAAAGTTTTGGGCCTGTAATAGAAAGTTTAGACGGGACATTTTTTAGGAGATTACAAAGAACTCTAGCTTTTTTTAGAAAGTATGAAGATGCTGTAATTGTCCCGAAAATCGAAAGTTAGTTGGTCGAAAATTTAAAGCTGCCAGATAATTCGGATTCTATCTGCGTTATCTGGTCAAAGTCTTGAAATTAACCCAAGTAAAATGTGATTAAAAATCCACATCAACAGAGGAGTTAATTCCACCGTGGATATTGAAATCGAAAAAATCACAATAATCATAAGTTGGATACTTTCACTCATTAGTACGGTATGGTATGTATCAGTTCAATACACAATAATTAAAGTACAAGTCAACAGAAACAGAGAAGAGCTAAACAGAATATCGTCAATGCTTAGGCGAGAAATAGAAGACCATAATAAACTTGTATGGATAAACATCAACCACATGGAAAAATACTTAACCAAAAATCAAGATTATTTTCCGTTAAATATCCAAGGCGATAAATACAAAAATTATGACGACTGAAGTTTTGCCGGAATTATTACGGGTAGGAAGTGATGGGGTAGTGATATTTTTAGTGTGGTCTTTGATGAAGCAAAACCAAAAGTTAATAGCAGAGGTCAACTCAAGAGACAATGAATTGATGAAGTTGATTTACAAAATACTTAGCAATGAACAGCCAGGGACAAGAGGTAAACGCGATCGCACAATCAAGCCAAAGCCACAAGAATCCGTTAGGACTTGGGAGTAGAGTTGTCTGTGGCCCTAACGAATAACGGGTTGTCAAGTAGCCATTACTCATGGCCACAATCATCATACAGAAAAACTAAAGCGATCGCCAGCCAAGTCAGTTAACTCGTATAAACGCTTCCTATTTACCCTATAACCGGAGAAAAGCCGCCGATCGCTTTGACCGACAGCCCGATGTATATTCCATTCTACAGATTGTAGAATCCCAAGTTTATTGACTACACCAGGATAGTTTTTGCTCCCCAAATTGTCAAAAAAAATGCGATCGGTTGCATTTTCGCCCAAACTTGCATCTGTCCAACTGAAATTGTGCCCATATCATTAGATATTAACTTAGCTGTAACCCCTACCCGATAAAGGTTGAGGGAGGCTAAGTGGTTATCTGTCCATTATTTGGTTAAGTCTGGTTAACCACTTATACCCCTGGGGATAGAGTCCGGGTCAGATGTCAAAAATGGTATAATCGCAGATGTGCTATATATCAATAAAGAGGTACTTTCCCCTGATTCCCATTCGCGATGATAACCCAACTGAGATTAACCCTTGGGTAACTAAGGTGTTAATTATTATCAATCTGATAGTTTTTGCGCTACAATTTCTGGTGATAGTTTCCGAACCAGAACAAGTAGAACAAATCATCTATACTGGTGCATTTATACCCTGTCAACTCGCCCAAAGTTGTCCGTCTGATATGCCAGCAGCAGCATTTACCTTTCCAGCTTGGTTGACTCTAATTACCTCGCAATTTATGCACGGTGGTATTGGTCATATTGTGGGGAATATGTTGTTTCTGAGTATTTTTGGCAACAATATTGAAGATTGTTTAGGTCATTTTAAATTTTTGATTTTCTATATACTATGTGGAATAGCAGCCGCATTGATTCAAGGGTTTGCGTCCCCTGATTCTATCATACCATTGTTGGGAGCAAGTGGAGCGATCGCCGGAGTTTTAGGAGCCTATTTAATTCGGTTTCCCCGTGCTAAATTATTAGTAATCTTCCCATTTTTTCCGTTTATTCCTATAAGGCTGCCGGCTTATTTCTTCCTGATTTTATGGTTTGCATTCCAATTTATTGCCGGGACTTCTACGCCTAATATAGATACAGCTACGGGAGAAGAAGTCGGCGGGGTAGCTTATTGGGCTCATGCGGGAGGGTTTATTTTTGGTATAATTCTTGCGCCGATACTGGGGTTATTTTCCTCAAGAGGAGGTGCAAATAACTAAGATTCGAGAACCCCAATACTTTCGGGAGATACAAACACTTCAACCTGTTGACCTGGCTGGTATCTTTGGAGGTCATCTCGATGCCAATTTTGGACTCTCACCATAACATAACAGTTGGGGGAGAGTTTAACTTTGTAGCGGGTATCCGTACCGATATAAACCCTTTCTTCCAAGAGTCCAGACCAACTGGGGATATGAGCAGACTTGACAGGATATAGAGTTATTTTTTCGGGTCTAATTACTAATGTTACAATTTGTCCTACAGAAAGACTATTTTCGGCGACAATTTGAATAGGTAGAGATTCATCAACTAACACGGTTTGCTGGTCATTATTAATTGCTATAACCCGTCCGGTGAGGAAGTTACTATCCCCAATAAAATCGGCGACAAATCGAGTTTTGGGATATTCGTAAATTTCGATAGGAGTTCCGACCTGTTGAACCTCTCCCTGGTTCATAATAGCAATGCGATCGGACATAGTTAAGGCTTCTTCTTGGTCGTGGGTAACATAAATAAAAGTAATTCCGATACGTTGCTGCATTTGTTTAAGTTCCAGTTGCATTTGTTTCCGCAATTTCATGTCTAAAGCGCCTAAAGGTTCGTCAAATAATAAAACCTCTGGCTGTTTAACTAGAGACCTAGCTAGGGCGACGCGCTGCTGCTGTCCCCCGGATAGCTGACGAGGATAGCGATCGCGCATTTCGGTTAATTTGACTAACTCCAACACCTGAGAGAGGCGATCGCTAATTTCCGCAGAGGGTAAATTTTCCATCTCCAGTCCAAAGGCGATATTTTGGGCGACAGTCAAATGAGGAAACAAAGCATAATGTTGGAATACAGTATTAACCGGACGGTGAAAGGGAGGTCGCTGACCCATAGCTTGACCGTGAATATAAACTTCTCCGGTGGTAGGTAATTCAAACCCAGCAATCATTCTTAATGTGGTAGTTTTCCCACAGCCAGAAGGTCCGAGGAGGGAGAAAAACTCCCCATCTCGAATCTGTAAATTTAAGCCATTGACTGCTAAAAAATCTCGATGCTTACTCCCCCGAAAAGTCTTAGAAACATTGACCAGTTCAACCGCATGATTCATAGTCGCTCAATTAAGACCCTACACCCAACTTAACCTCTGTCCAGGCTTGATCATAAAAGATAGTAGCTTCTCCGACATCTTCCAAATATCTGAGTTTCGCAAAAACTTCGGGAGGGGGATAAATACCAGGATTTGCCAAATTTTCTGGTTTAATCAACTTTTCAGCGATCGCCGTTTTATTAGGGGAACCATAGTTAATAAAATTGGAGATTTGGGCACTAATTTCCGGTTCCATGATAAAATTAATGAATGTCAAAGCTAAATCCGGGTTAGGTGCGCCTGTAGGAATCACCATATTATCCATACCAATAATTGTGCCTTCTTGAGGAATTGCATAACGCAACTTAGGATTTTCTTGCATTACTTGAAAGATATCGCCGCTGTATTCCATAGTCATATCAACCTCACCTTGATTAAGGAGATTTTGACCAGTATCAGGAACAAAGGCGGTGATATGAGAACTATTTTGAATTAAGAAATCCCTAGCGGCAAAAATTTCATTTTGATTGGTAGTATTAGGGTCATAACCCAAATAAATTAATACCGCCCCCATAGTGTGTCGCATATCATCTAATAGGGAAACCTTGGAGGCAAAATCAGGGTCAAATAATTGAGACCAACTGTTAATATTTTCCCCGACTCTATCAATATTATAACCTATTCCCAAAGTCACCCACTGATAGGGAATACTATATTGATTTCCGGGGTCATAGGGAGGGTTAGCAAACTGCGGGTCGAGATGGATAATATTAGGAATCATCGCCAAATCCAGAGGTTGTAACATTCCCTGATTAATCATAATTCCTACCATATAATCGGGGGAAAATACCACATCATAACCAGGATTTCCGGCTTGTAGTTTGGCATACATACTTTCCCCACTATCGTAGGTATCATAGTTAATTTTAACGTTATATTCCTGTTCAAATTGAGCGATCGCCTGTGGAGCAATATAACTTGACCAGTTATAGATATTCAGAACATTCTGTGAACCTGTCCCAGTCAGAGAACCATCAGGACTGGTAGCAGCACAACCCCAAGGCAAAATCACACCCAGCGAAAACAGCAATATTAACGTTAAAAGTCGCTTCATTGTCTAGTCATCTCTCCTAAATTAACCCTAAGATAGCGCCTGAAAAGACTCCACCTGTAAAACCGGACCAATCATCGCCAGAGTCATCACATCTTCGCGAATAATCCCCTGGACGATCGCCTTTTTTCCCGACTGCTGCAACTCCGGGGGTGCATCCTTCAACTCATAGGTTTGTTCAGCACTAACCAGCGCCCAAGTCCCCGTCCCAAAACCTTTTTTTTCCACAACCCCTTCAACAGTGATAGTCATATTTATAACTCTCCCATTATGTCAAATACTTGATAGATTCGGAATAATTCCCCTCCACCGACATAGCAGAGGGGAAATAGAGGTCAACGTGCTAATAATTAAGCGATCGTCGTTTCCGACTTCAAGGCTAAACTCGCCAAACCCATACATAATAGGGCATTAATCACCAAGAAACCACGGGCGATCGCCCCACTTCCCAGACCCCAAACCGCTGGGGAAATAAAGGCACTGATCACCAAAAAACTAGCCACGCCAATAGTAGTACCGATCGCCAACCACTTCCACTCTGGATGACCCAGGAATAGTACCACCAAAACCGCCGGAATCAATACACTAGCAAATACAGGATTCAACACACTGCTACCCTGAATTGCGCCGCCAAGTTCAGGTAAAGAACTACCCATAACCCGCATCGGCCATTGAGGCAAATCAAAGATGTACAGACCCCGCAAGAAAAATAGACCACTGCTTCCGGCGATCAAACCGCCAGCCATAGACCAACCCCAGCGGAAGGGGAAATAATTGCGGAGGAACCAAGCCAATAAATAGGACCCCAAAACCATAGCAATTTTGGGCAATAAAGCCACCGCGCCGCCATCAATCCAGAAGCGCGGACTCAGATAACCACTCTCCCGCAGCCAGCGGAAAAAGTCACGGAAGGAAATTTGTCCCCGCAGCGCCACTTGTACAGCACTAGCAGCATCCAAATGACCAGCGCCAAAATGATTAAAGGGGTCTTCAGCCACTTGACGGGAGGACTCTTTGAGAATCGCCACAATTTCATCAGGGCTATCAACCCCGGTGGCGCGAATTAAAGCTGCTACTCCAGCCACATGGGGGGAAGCCATGCTGGTTCCCTGAAAAGCGGCAAAGGTTGATCCGCCTGTAGCCGGGTCAATGGTTTCCTGGAGAATGCCTCCATCTTCATTGTCGCCCTGGGTCAAGCCACCGGGGGCAGAAATATCGACACCTGCGCCAAAATTGGAGTAGGGGGTTTTATTTCCGGTAGAGTCGAGGGCAGAAACTGCCACCACTCTGGGATAACGGGCGGGATAAGCTGCCGCATTTTCTCCAGAGTTACCAGCGGCAGCAATAATTACTACACCCTTGTTATAGGCGTAGTCGATCGCATCTTTCATCAATTGAGTTTCGCCGCCACCACCGAGACTCATGTTAATGACATCAGCGCCATTGTCGGCCGCGAATCTAATCGCCTCTGCAATGTCGGAAATTGTGCCACCACCACCGGCTGAGAGGACTTTTAAGGGCATGATTTTGGCGCGGTGGGCAATACCTGCCACCCCATAGCCATTGTTGGTAGATTGGGCAATAGTGCCCGCTACATGGGTTCCATGTCCGTTATCATCGGAGGCTTCCCGGCGGTTATTCACAAAGTCATAACCGGGGACAAATTCGGTATCTTTTAAATCGGGAACCCGACTGACTCCGGTATCAATGACCGCCACTGTCACCCCTTCTCCTTGGGTTTCTTTCCAGGCTTCCTCTATATTGATACTGCGTAAATTCCACTGTTTACCGTAGAGGGGGTCATTGGGAAAGTTGTTAGAGTCACCCAAAATAATCGCCGCGACATTCATGGGTTGAGTGTCAATGCGGTAAATAAAGTTAGGTTCGATCGCTTCTGTGTCTTGGCGCAAAGACCTTCTTAGGGATCTGAGTAGATCGCGATCGCCACGAACCACATAAATGTTATCGTCTTTGGAGAATTTACTGTTTAACTGAGGAACTACTTGATACTGATCGGCGATCGTTCTAATGCGATCGGCTATTTCCGTTTGAGTCAAATCTTCCCGAAAATCTAGTACAATCGAATCAAATGTGCCTTGGGTAGCCAAGCCAGTGAAGTTAGACACCGCCCAGCCCAACCCAAGCAGGAATAGGCAAAGTAGTAGAAATCTTTTCATGTGTTTTCGCCATAGTTAACGGCTAATTCGTCCAACGGTCAGTTACCGACCAGACAAATCATCAAATTGGTGATTCTATTGTATCTCGAAGATTCTAAATTCGTATTAAACGCTCAAATCAGATAAATTATGGAACGAGGATTACTGTGGCTTCCCCTGCTGGCTGTGTTTATTGGACTCGCCTGGTCTGGGTGGAATGAATATCAGAAGTTAGAAGCCTATAAGCTGTGGGCTGAAAAATTTGATCAAGCCAAATATGATATCTATGCCGTCTTAGGTCACAGTGGCGACCAACTGACCTGGGGTAAACCCACTCGCCAGGGTCCTGTTAACTTACAAACTTTTTCTCTCCGGGATGTTCAGTCAATATGGCTATTGGTGGATAATAAATCTGTCAGCCTCGACCAACTCCCCCAAAAAGGAAAATCCGTCGAGTTAGAATTTATCCTGCAAGATGAACCTGACCCGATCCGTGTTCCCTTTACGCAACTTTCCCTCGCCGCCAAGTGGTGCCAATATTTGCAGGAAATTTGGCAGAAAATTAACGCCTAATTTCCCGGCTTCATGATTACTAGTCTTTCGGCTGACTATTTCCCTTCGAGAATAGTTTTGCTCTCATAGCCGCCTGGGACTCAACTCTCGACATATCCTGGTCTATGAGTCCCGTCAGGGCTTCCGTTAATTGGGACGGGTCCATAAATATTACTTTGGCATTTTCACTCATGCTAATTTGTTGATTAGCGTCTACGAACTGTTTAGCAATCAAAAACTGTAAAAACTCTCGACTATTTGGATCTAGGTTCAGCACCTCTGCTAAAACTTTAATCGATGCCGCTTTACCTTCTGCTATACTGATATCAGCCTTTTTTTGACTCTCCGCTGCCCTTTGAGCCTCCATCGCTAATTTCACCTTAGCCGGAGGTTCAATGCTTTGTAAATCAACCCGTACTACTTGCACTCCCCAATTTATCGTTTTCTCCGCTATGTTGTGAAGCAGTGCGGTATTAATTTCATTGATAGACGAAAACATATCCTCCATATTTCTTAATCCCACTTCCGCCCGCAGAGTCGTAGTTACTAAATTCCCGATCGCATCTTCTACTCCCTGAATATCATAGAAAGATTTTCGCATATCTTGGATTTTCCAAAACACCAAAGCATCAATAGTTAGGGGAACATTATCTTTAGTAATTGCCTCTTGTTTGGGAATATCTAACAGCCTTTCCCGCAAAGTATCATAGTGTACGATTTTTTCAATCACCGGGATCACAAACTGTAAACCCGGCTTCAGAGTTCGGTTATATTTACCTAACCGAGCCACTAATGCTTCATCTCCATCACTGATAATTCTAATTGAGGAATTTACCCCAAACCCAATGCCTAACGAAATCAATAGCGCGAGGATATACTGAGCCATAGAACCTCACATTTATCTGATAATTTTAAAGTTAGTCTAACCTATCCAGTCACACCCTGCTACTAATTATAGCACAATTTTGGCAACAGTAAATATATCAAAACATTAAGTTGCGAGTCAACATCTCAACATTTATCATATTTACTGTTAACTTTTAGGTAACTTCTAAAGTCTCTGGTTGGCATCGATAATTTACTGATTTGACTCCGACTCGGTTTCCGGTTCCACCTCAACAGTTTTAGCTGTTTCTGTTAACTGAGCCGCCAGTTCTTCTTTAATAGCACGGCGATAAAGTTTGCCCTCAAATTTTGCCAATTCCTCACATACTTTCTCTACCCAAGTTTGTTCTACCAAAGCAATTAAAGCCGAACTACCGGGAGTTAAAGACTCCGATAAATCCTTGAGGTCTTCTTGGGGGAAACCCAAATCAATAAAGTGGGTAACTAAAGCCCCAACACCTGCCCCACCAGCGGTCATGGCAATTACACCTAAAGCACCAATGGGATTAAATAAAGCAATTAATCCAGCAGTGATACCCCCCATAATTGCACCACCACGGGGGCCGGTGTCTCCGGTTTCACTAATGGAAACCTTGCCCTTTTCATTTTTGACCATGACCGCCGCATTAACAATAAAAATAATGCCAGCGCGCTCCATGTCTTTAAGGACTTTCAGAACTTCCTTGGCTTGATTTTTGTTATTATATGCGGTAACAATTAGAGTCGTAGGGGTTTCAATTGAAGTCATGTAATTTTGCTCCGGTAGAAGAGTTAACTAAAATATGACTAACTCTAGCACAATGGAGACAATCACAGTACAATAGTTTCAGCCAAGGAGAGTAAGTGGTAATCTGGGCGTGTTTGACCTGCCTGCCAAATATCTCTAACCGACTCCCCAAATAACTATAACCTTCGATGACAGACCTACAAATGGGAACCCTATATGTTGTTGGTACTCCCATAGGGAACCTAGATGATATAACATTTCGGGCTTTGCAGACTTTAAAATCAGTGGATCTCATTGCGGCGGAAGATACCCGCCACACGGGGAAATTACTACATCACTTTCAGATTGAAACGCCCCAAATTAGCTACCACCAGCATAACCAAAGCCGTCGCCTTCCTGAATTAATCGATCGCCTTTTAGGTGGAAGTGCGATCGCTATAGTAACTGATGCGGGAATGCCGGGAATTTCTGACCCAGGTACCGAGTTAGTACAAGGCTGTATCAATGCGGGTATTCCTGTGGTTCCCATTCCTGGTGTTAGCGCCTGTTTAACCGCATTGAGTGGGTCGGGACTACCAACCGATCGCTTTGTGTTTGAAGGCTTTTTACCCGCCAAAGGTAAAGACCGCCAAAAACGCCTACAAGCCTTGGGCTCCCAGTGTCGGACCATGATTTTATATGAGTCTCCCCACCGACTCCGACAAACTTTGAGCGATTTAATCGATGTTTTAGGCGGCGATCATGGTGTCGTCATAGCGCGGGAATTAACCAAACTCCATGAGGAATTTTGGCGCGGTAGCCTGGGGGGTGCGCTCGAATATTACCAAAACAGGGAAGTCCGAGGAGAATTAACTATTGCGATCGCACCAGTTACACCCACAACCCCCACCCTGTCAGAGGAAGATATCCTAGCCCAATTACAACAATTACTACAGCAGGGACTGTCGCGATCGCAAGCCAGTCGCCAGTTAGCCGAAAATTTATCACTGTCCCGTCGCCAAATTTATCAACTCGCCCTTACCCTTGCTGACGAATGACCCTAAAATGTAAAGTAACGTTAAGACAAAATCCACAAAATATCATGGTACTATTCGGATTCGGCAAGAAAAAATCTCTCCCTCAGCCAGAAGAAGCCCTTCCTGGACGCGATCGAGTCATGTCAGTTCCTGATCGCCACTATATCAATGGGAACCCCCTTAAACCCCCTTTTCCTGAAGGTATGGAACAAGCCGTTTTTGGTTTGGGCTGCTTTTGGGGCGCTGAACGGAAATTCTGGCAACAGCAGGGCGTGTTTAGCACCGCTGTAGGCTATGCGGGAGGATATACCAAAAATCCCACCTATGAAGAGGTTTGCAGCGGTATGACTGGTCATACAGAAGTGGTATTGGTGGTATTTGACCCCCAGGTGATCAGTTATGCTGATTTACTCAAACTATTCTGGGAAAGCCATAACCCCACCCAGGGAATGCGCCAGGGTAATGATACCGGAACTCAATATCGATCCGCTAT
Source organism: Limnospira platensis NIES-39 (assembly GCF_026000695.1). Taxonomy (GTDB): domain Bacteria; phylum Cyanobacteriota; class Cyanobacteriia; order Cyanobacteriales; family Microcoleaceae; genus Limnospira; species Limnospira platensis. The sequence goes on along the minus strand of NZ_AP026945.1, from coordinate 3,538,161 downwards.
TTATACCTATTCAGACGAACACCAACGCCAGGCTTTGGCTTCTCGCGATCGCTATCAACAAGCACTCTCCGCCGCCAGTTACGGTGAAATTACCACAGAAATCGCTCCCGCCAAAGAATTCTATTATGCTGAAGCCTATCATCAGCAATATCTAGGCAAAAATCCCAATGGTTATTGTGGTTTAGGTGGTACTGGTGTGGGATGTCCCGCCATGACCGAAACTTCCGTTTAATCTCCTGAGTTTCCTACGGTGCGTCAGACTCGGTAAATATCCATCTGACGCACTTCTGACGCACTATAGCGGTTCGGTGAATTGGTGAGGTACTTTTCAAAGCCCCCTTCGACAAGCTCAGGACAAACCTCTCCCCTATTGGGAGAGGGGTTTGGGGTGTAGACGCGCAGCGGCTTCTCTTTGAGTGGGCTGTACCTTATGGATATGAAAAATGCTATATTTATTTACCATCCTCAATTATCCCTGATTTTTACTACCTATCCAATGTCTGATTTCCTGTTGAATATGCTTAACTTCTGCTTCCTCTAACTGGTCTCCGAGGCGGTAGGTGCGACGGCGGGAAAATAAAAATAATAAAGGTTCTTGAGTGACTATCTCTAAGCTGTGGTGAAAATTGCCTTGGCTGTCCTGTAGACATAAAGGATTAATTTCTTGAATATAGGAGAGTTTCCCCTGCTGGCGGCGGGTGAAAGCCGAAGAATGCCAGCATATCTCGTAGTTTTCATTATCGAAGTTGAGGCTAATTCTCTCGAAATATTTTTCCCCTGATGTCAGGATAGCCATTAAAAATATCAGACTTCCCGGAATAGCTAAAATTAACCCAATTAGGGGAATTGCCGCGATAACCTCTAATAAAAATAGGGCGATTTTTCCGGTGGATATGGGTAGCTTTTGCAGGATGATTAAGGTAATAATTATCGAGACAAATACCCCCGACTTAACTAGAATATTCAGATTACTTAACTTTTCCTTAGTCGTGGCTACTAACCATTTAGCCGTGTGGCGCATAGGGCGAATAAATTGCAGGGAAAACCGACAGGGAATTTGAATTGTCAATTTATCATCAGTTTGGGATAAGTTAATATTCGACTCTGTGGCGGGTGCAATTACCGCGCGAAAATTGAGTTTTTGTAATTCTAATAATGCCTCATCTGCACTAGAAAAACGGTTTTCTGGTAGGGGTTCTGTCAAACGTTCTAACCAGGTGATTAAACGGATATCTGTTTTTGGGGGAATGCGATCGCGAAATTTCACCCGAAAACTTTCTTGGGGAAAATCAGCCGGAGGACAACCTGTTAATAAATGTACTAAGGTCATCCCTAACGCATAAAAGTCAGAAGCCGTGGTTGACTGACCGCCAAATTGTTCAATGGGTGTATAACCTAAAGTTCCCACCACCGTAAAAGTCGCCCCAGGAGTCGGAAATTGAATCTGTACCGAACCAAAATCAATTAAATATATGCGGTTATCTTCCCCCCAAATTAAGTTACTCGGTTTAATGTCTCTGTGCAAAATTGGCGGCGCAAATTGATGTAAATAGCTGAGAATTTCTAAAACTTCTGTCGCGATCCACATAACTTCTGGACGACTAAAAGTGTATCCAGATTCTAGTTTTTGCTTCAGGGAAACACCAGGTAAATATTCTGTGACTAAACCAAACCATAAATTCTGGTCATCAACCGAGAAATAATCCCGGTAACGCACGAGACGAGGATGGTCAAGTCGTTGGAGGACTTGTGCTTCCCTTTCTAGGAGTTTCACATCATCCCATTGCATACCATTTCCCATGGCTAATAGTTTAATTACCACGCGATCGCGCCGTTTTAGATCTCGTCCTAACCAGGTTTGGCGGACCGGGTTACTGTTTAGGGATTCCCGGAGTTGAAAGCGATCGGCTAGAATAGTCTCAGTTGATAACATTGATGCAGAATCTTCAAACAGGGTGCTATAACTATTGTGCCATAAATGTAGATATTTGTGCTTCCCCAATCTAGTCTCATCAAGTGAACCACACCATTTAACCTGTTATAATTATCCTAGGGCGAAATTATCCTCAAATCCTCCTGAAGCATTCATGCTTAACACTACAAATATAAAGGAGTTCATCTCATGCTACAAGCCAAACCCAGATTTCAAAGTTTTGACGAATATTTATCTTATCATGATGCTTCCGAAAAACTCTATGAATTATTCAATGGAGAACTCATAGAAATGCCACCAGAATCAGGTTTAAATATTGAAATAGCCACATTTTTACTAATTAAATTTGCTGCCATTGTCGGCCATCGTCGCGTCCGAGGTCAAGGATTAGAATTAGAAGTCAGAGGCGAACCCAGAAATCGTTATCCAGATTTAACCATTATTCGACCAGAACATATTGAGCAACTCTCCCAACGTAATACCATCCGCCTGTCGATGTTACCGCCCTTATTAGTCATAGAAGTAGTCAGTCCTGGAGAGTTACAAAGAGACCGAGACTATGTAGCCAAAAGAATACAATATCAAGATTTAGCCATTCCTGAATATTGGATAGTTGACCCCCAAACTCAAACCATCCTAGTATTAGAAATCACCGACACTGGCTATACAGAAATCGGTATTTTTGCGGGAGATAATTTAGTCATATCACCCCAATTCAGACAGCTTGAGTTAACAGCATCTCAAGTATTTAATCCCGCTTCTTAATTAACCATATTAGTTAAAGGAATTCATCTCATGCTACAAGCCAAACCCAGATTTCAAAGTTTTGATGAATATTTATCTTATCATGATGCTTCCGAAAAACTCTATGAATTATTCAATGGAGAACTCATAGAAATGCCACCAGAATCAGGTTTAAATATCCAAATTGCCAATCGTCTGTTTTTGGTTTTTGCTTTGATGATAGGAACAGATAGAGTCCGAGGTCAAGGATTAGAATTAGAAGTCAGAGGCGAACCCAGAAATCGTTATCCAGATTTAACCATTATTCGACCAGAACATATTGAGCAACTCTCCCAACGTAATACCATCCGCCTGTCGATGTTACCGCCCTTATTAGTCATAGAAGTAGTCAGTCCTGGAGAGTTACAAAGAGACCGAGACTATGTAGCCAAAAGAATACAATATCAAGATTTAGCCATTCCCGAATATTGGATAGTTGACCCCCAAACTCAAACCATCCTAGTATTAGAAATCACCGACACTGGCTATACAGAAATCGGTATTTTTGCGGGAGATAATTTAGTCATATCACCCCAATTCACACAGCTTGAGTTAACAGCATCTCAAGTGTTTAATCCCGGTTCTTAATTAACCATAAGTAAGTTATGGGGGGCTAAAAAACTCTGAATAATTTAGCCCCAAGGTATTCGGGATAACTTAAAGATACTTTTTCAAGAGTAACTCAAGCTGTTGTTTACGAGGTTGTGGCACTTTGGCTAAAGGAGTAAGAATGGCATATTTTAAGGCAGAATGTGCCTCCGACTCTGGCAGATTTTTAGATAGTCGTTTAACCGTTTCCTGAATAACTTTTTGGGCATTAACTGCATTATGCTTGAGGTTATCAATCACTAAATCAACGGTAACATGATCATGGTCGGGATGCCAACAATCATAATCAGTTACTAAGGCTAATGTAGTATAGGCTATTTCGGCTTCCCGTGCGAGTTTGGCTTCTGTTAAATTAGTCATACCAATTACAGTCCCCCCCCAACTTCGATACAAATTAGACTCAGCTTGGGTGGAAAAAGCGGGTCCTTCCATACAAATATAAGTTCCGCCTCTGTGTAGGGTTACTTCTGGCAAATTCAAAGCCGATATAGCATCACCGACAACGGCAGCCAACTGATTACAAACCGGATGACCAAAAGCAATATGGGCGACAATTCCATCACCAAAAAAAGTCGAAATTCTGCTTCTTGTCCGGTCAAGAAATTGGTCAGGAATTACCATGTCTAAAGGCTTAACTTCGGCTTTCAGAGAACCCACAGCGGAGGCGGAAATAATATATTCAACTCCCAAACTTTTCATGGCGTAAACATTCGCCCGATAAGGTAACTCACTGGGAAGAAGTTTATGATCTCGTCCATGACGGGCCAGAAAAGCTACCCTCATTCCTTCTAAGGTTCCTAAAATAATCAGATCGGAGGGGGACCCAAAGGGTGTCTCAACTAGGACTTCTTCTAAGTCGGTGAGGGCTTCCATTTGATAAAGACCACTACCGCCAATAATGCCAATTTTAGCCTGGGTCATAATTGCATTCCCTATTGATGATATTACTCAAGATATTGTAGCGGAACTTGTTTAAAATTATCTGAAACTTGCCAATTTTTGGGGGGTCATATCTACGCCAAATATTAGCAATTACTACAAACTTGGGATATAATACTATGGGTCTCTATGGGTCTCTATGGATGTTCAGACAATTATTAAAAACAAGGCTATAGCGGCATTGAATCTATCTATGGGGATTTAATAGTAAACTACCGCCCCATTCTGATGATGTCGATCGCCTATCAAACCGCCAATATTGTTGATAATTATTAAAAAAAGTTTGTCCTAAAATTCCATCAACTTCCAACATATCCAAAACCGAGGGAGACGATAAAATCACCGCCTCTAAATTGGTGAGTTTATGGGTTCCTAATTCCACCGTGGCGAGGGTTGATAAGGTCGCCGCCTCCAACCCACAAAATCCCAAAACCTGGACAGGACTGCGGGATGCTGGATCAATTTCTAAGCGATCGGCTAAATCTTCGGAAATAAAGATAGTATCAGCCCCGGTATCCAACATAAAAGTAAACGACCCCCGATCAGCGATCGCCACCTCTGCTAACATCACCCCCAAACGACTTTTTAAAGGTATCGCCGCCGCCGATAACTCTGGGGGAAGATAAGAAGGCGACAAAAGCTGAAGCTGTCTAGTGTCAGGATTCACGATCAGATCAAATTCCGCCAAAACATCCATTCCCAAAACCCCAGATAAGCCATCAGGAATTGTCTTATTAGCAAATTCCAAAACCTGTAAATCCATCACCTGCGCTTCCCCCATTTTCAGAGTAGGAAGACGATGTAAAGTTGCATCCATCGCTGGACAATCATCACCCGCTACTGCTGACTTAACGCGATCGCCTGAAATTTCCTCTCCCACCAATCCCAAATCTGTCACTAAGGGACTTCCCACCATAGTAGTAGAAGCCCCCGTATCAAACAAAAATCCCCCCCTACTTTCCCCGATTTCCACATCAACCGCAAACACCTGACTACCCTCGATTGGATGCAGAGAAACCCGGCTTTCTCCCGTAGTTTTAGGGCGAGGTAAATTCAGCCCTTCCAACTGCACGATCGCCCTTAAATCCCACCCATATTTTAACGATGGCAAAACCGCCCCCACCGCCACCGTAGCAGTAGTAAAACCCACTATACATATTACCCCCAAACCATCCCATAATTTACCCATTTACCATCTCCCAAACCCACATTTTAGGCCCTTAATTATTGCCCATTAATCACCATAAAGCATCTCATAGCAACTATCCGACATTTCAAAATTAGCCGTCACATTTTGCACATCATCTAAATCATCCAAAGCATTCATTAACTTCATCAGCGATCTAGCTTTTTCCACATCATCAACCTCCACAATATTGCTAGGAATCCAACGCAATTCAGCTTCCACCACCCGAAACCCAAAATCATCTAAAACCTGATTCAAATGTTCCAAATTTTCCGCCACCGTAAACACTTCCACCCCATCAGTATCATCAACAGGAGTCAACTCGTAGGACTCAGCCTCCCCCTCCACAGAAGCCTCTAACAACTTCTCCTCATCAATGGGACCCGCCAAAGTTACAACCCCCTTTTGTTCAAACATCCAACTCACACAACCAGTTTCCCCCAGGTTTCCCCCATTCTTAGTAAAAGCCGATCGCAGATCCGCCGCCGTCCGGTTACGGTTATCCGTTAATCCCTCAATCAAAACCGCCACCCCACCGATACCATAACCCTCATATCGGATAGACTCCAACTGCGACCCATCCGAAAAAGTACCCGATCCCTTAGCGATCGCCCTTTCGATATTTTCATTAGGAATACCCGCCGCCTTCGCCTTCTCAATAGCTGTTCTTAGCTGAAAATTCCCCCCCGGATCAGCACCTTGTCGCGCCGCCACAATAATTTCCCGAGAAATTTTCGTAAAAACCTTACCTTTAACCGCATCAACCCTAGCTTTCTGGCGTTTAATATTCGCCCATTTACTGTGTCCAGCCATAGCTAATCAACAATTTTTCCAAATCTCACAAACTCAGTATTAATTAAAACGGATATCCTCTTCAGTTTCACTCAGATGGGAAGTATCCCCATTAAGTTCCATCATCCATTCCCCTTGTTGATGCACTAATTTAACCAAACAGCATAAACTCGCATGAATATCCGTTTCTCTTAGGGTAGGAATCAGCCCCATTGCTGTCCCTATCACTGATGCACCATGTCCTATTAATAATAAATTATCATCTGGATAAGCCGCCACCAGACGCTGTACCACCTCTTTAGTACGCATCAAACATTCCTCCCAAGTTTCTGGATAGTTTGATGTTCCCATGGGGTAAGTGCTATCAATCAGCGGAAATTGAGCCATCAGAGTTTCCAGGGGGAGAATTTCCGGGCTTTCCTTCATCCATTCAGGATTTAGCCATTCTCCCAGTCCCCAATCTAATTTGATGGGTAGGTCTAGGATTTTGGCGATCGCCTCCGCAGTTTGAACCGTCCGCAGAAATGGCGATGAGAAAATTTGGGTGATTCCTTCCCCCACCAGTCGCCTAGCCAATTGTTTAGCCTGAACCAAGCCATCCGGGGACAGATAGGGATCATAACGACGTTCTGCGGTATTAAACCATTCAGGATTGACAAAATCAATCCGGTTTCCGTGTCTAGCGATCCAAACGGTTTGAGTCATGACTAGGGTAGTAATGTCAAAAAAACTTCCCCTATCATACCGATTTTCCGCCACCTGGCAACCTTAGCCAACCTAGTGGCGATCGTACACCATCAACCAGATTGGAAAATTAGCGCTAATATTTACTACAGGGGTTCCCTGTTCTTACCCAGTCTCATAATTATTCTCTAAAAGCCGTGCTAAATAACTCTTGCAGCCGTAAACGTACTTATATATTGGGTTTTTTTATCGGTTTAATAATCGCGGTATTACTCGCCATTTTCCCAGCACATACAGCCCATAGCCAAGATAGGTTTGGGATTAACTTAGAGTCTAAAACCGCCCCCGTCATACTTGATGGACGACTCATATTTCAACTTAGTAATGCTGAAGGATATCCCGCTGAATTTAGGGCGAATCTCATTCAATCCAAAATATTAGAAGCCGCTCGTTCACCTATTCCCATAGAAGTCACACTTAGAACTAATGATATTTTACCAACTCTCTGGTTAAATGATGGATATTTATTGACTGTTACCGAACGAGATACCGACGCAGGTAACGATGTCCAGGAACAAGCACAAATCTGGCAACGTCAAATCCAGTTAGCTATTAATCGTGGTCAAAGAGAGCGCACCCGCGAGTTTCTTAGAAGCGCCTTATTACGTTCTTTAACTATTTTGTTATTGGCTATATTTTTACATTGGGTTTTAGGAAAAATTTGGAGAGGTTATTTGCGCCCAATTTTAGAATCTTTTTTACCCCAATCTCAGTTATCCCCAGAAGACCAAAAAAAGTATCATCATAGTCTGGAACTATTTATAAATTTGACTTTGGGTAGTGTCAGATTAGGCTTATGGCTGGCTATTATTATCTATATAGCCAATCAATTCCCCATAACTAGACAATGGAGTTATCAAATTCGGGGAACTCTCCTGGCTACCCTGACTTCCGATATTATTAACCTCGACAATAAATCTTACTCCCTCCCAGATTTATTCTTTTTATTACTGCTATTATGGGCTTTGGTTTTGGGGGCAAAAGTATTAGCTGATGTTCTGCGATCGCGTATTTTACAAGCCACCGGAATTGGTCGAGGCGCTCAGGAAGTCATCGCCGTAGTAGTCCGATATTCCTTAATCTCTATTGGTACTATTGTTCTCCTCCAAGTTTGGGGCTTAAACCTTAGTTCTCTCACCATCCTAGCTAGTGCATTAGGTGTCGGGATTGGTTTTGGGTTTCAGGATATCGCCAAAAACTTCGGTAGTGGTTTAGTCTTATTATTCGAGCGACCAATTCAAATTGGAGACTTTATTGAAGTTGGAGAATATCAAGGAACCGTTGAAAGAGTCGGCGCTCGCAGTACCGTCATTAAAACCTTAGATCGCGTCTCTATTATTGTTCCTAACTCCCGATTTTTAGAATCCGAATTAATTAACTGGGATCATGATAATTCCCTCTCCGGTTTACGACTTCCCATTAAGGTCGCTTACGGTTCCGATGTAGAATTAGTCCGCCAAAGCCTCCTCGATGTCGCTCAAGCAAATTCTGATGTATTAACCATTCCTTCCCCCCAAGTTTTATTTAAAGGTTTTGGCGACAGTTCCCTAGATTTTGAACTCCGCGTTTGGACTCGCTATCCCAACCGCCAAGTTATCATCAAAAGCGATTTATACTATCAAATCGACGCCATCTTCCGACAACGCCATATTGAAATTCCCTTTCCTCAGCGGGATCTACATATTCGAGGCCACCTTCCCCTCCAGTTATCACCAGAGTTGGAAGCATTTATCCAAAAAATCCTAGGGACCAAAAACCAATAATCATATCAAATCCCCTTCATTTCAGACCACCCGCCACCTGAAGTTCATATGCGTCCCCTTTCACCATATATGATCCGATTCCCACACACCAGACCACCAAACTCTGCCACCCGGTCTCATCCCTAGTCCCTTCTAGTCCCTTAAAGATTCCTCAAATTTTTTCCCAAACAATCTTGACAAACTCAAATTTTTATGAGACTATAATCAAAGTCAAGTCAAATGCGGGTATAGCTCAGTGGTAGAGCGTCACCTTGCCAAGGTGAATGTCGCGCGTTCGAATCGCGTTACCCGCTTTCAAACACCACCAGACTGTATGCGTAGGAGTAGTTCCCAGTCTCGCATCATATCTGTTGACCAAAGCCATTTTGACCCTAGGGCATGAGATTTAAACGCTTCTGGTGCTTCTGAAAGCGCCTTATCTCTGAATTTAACCGCCTTACTTAACTGTGTCACCTGTTCATCAGCAGTTAGGGACTCAGCCGATTTCATTAATACCAATCCCAAACCTGCATAGGCATTTAACATATCCATATTCTTCAGGGTGGCACCATCCAAATTATCCAAGTTAGCCCCCTCTTGGCTGTCCTCTGTCTCTGTACTAGGAACATCCCCCCCAGTCAAAGTCCATGTTTCTGTATTCACTGATGCTAATTGATCGTTAAAAGAACCTCCCTCCCAGCTTAAAATAGGCTCTGCTAACTCCAAACTACGATACCAGGTTTGATAAGCCCGCTGTAAATCACCCGACCTATAGTAAGCAAATCCTAATGCTGTGTTATATTCCAGTGAATTGGGCTCCCCATCAACTGCCCTCACCCAAAATCGGCGCACATCATCCAGACTATAATTAGCACTACCCCTCTCAATAGATTGCCAAGCTAAACGTCCCCGTAAAAAATTGATAGCAGGTTCGTCTTCATACTGAGACGGAACCACAAACAAAGCCGCACGGGCTTCAGCTACCGCCCCACGATTTAATAATTCTGCCGTAGCCTGCACCCCTGCTTCCAGATTAGCCCGATCAAACTGTTCGATCGCAATTCCTGAAACTTGGTCAGTCATAGCATCTTCCAAACCTGTGGCTAACGTTTCTTCTGAAGAATTAATATTATTCCTGATTGGTTGATTACTCGACATCAAAGCGCGATAGGGTAACATGGCAGTAATGCGATCGCCGAAAATTGACAGCCCGCAAGTGATCACTAATACAATCACCACCAGCATCACTCCTAACACACCACTGCTCTGGCGTTGGGAACCTCTAGGACTATCAGACTCCTTCTTCCACCTTTTTTCATCCTCAACGTATCTATCATAGCTTGGGGGCAGTGTCTGCAAACTAGAACGACTATTTTTATGATTAACACCAACTATTCCAGGTGTCTGTAGTTCTTGGAGAGTATCCCCAATAAATCCCACATCCTCCCCATTTCCTTCTAACTCTAAAGTCTCATCAAATCTCTCATCATCTGACCAGTCATCAATGTCTGCTGATTCCCCAGGGTCTGTATAGTTAGCCCCACACAGATCTGGACTACTCGCTTCTATATCCTCCCAGTAGTTACCTAAAGCTGTCCTGCTAACTGTCCTGCTACCTGGTATTAAAATGCCATCAAACTCATTGTGTAAGTACAACACAGGTAACGCCCAATAGATTTGATGGGAACCATAGGCAGAAATTAGCCCCTGTCTAGCCCGACTTAAACTTAAATCTATTGGTAATCCTTGATTTAGTTGGCGGTAAAATAGGCTCGTTAGCATCAAAGCCACCTCATCAGGAATGCGTTCAGCCATGGCTAACACCCCCGGAACTCCTCGCTGCACTAACGCTTCTGCTAGGTTAAGTTTTGCTGTATCATTAGCATCGGCTAGGGGATTACTATAAGCACCTCTACAGGAGTTTAATACCGCT